>CAITVX010000020.1 GCA_903895995.1 uncultured Actinomycetes bacterium | reverse complement strand
TCCAACTCCCACACCGAGTCCAACTCCCACACCGAGTCCAACTCCCACACCGAGTCCAACTCCCACACCGAGTCCAACTCCAGCTCTTCCGATTTTCGTTCCACCTATTGCTCCGACAAATTTCCAGGACTTGATTGCGCGCATTGATGGGATTAAGTACCAGGCCTGGTCCAAATCGCGAGAAATTATAGATTCTTCAATTTCAGTGGTTGGGAATACGAAGATCTTGGTCGGGCCGAATTCGATTCCTTCAGATCCCGACCTATTTCGAGGTTTAAATCTGGCTTCTAGATTATTTGGTTCCTTCGCTCAGGTTAAAAATATCTATATTATCGAATTCAACAACCAAGACATAACTTGGGGCCAGGCTGAGTACCAAACATTCCAAGATCAAACCTGGAGAAGTGATTACTTAACTAAGGCCCGCTCACAGTGTCCCAGCATTACTTGTCAAAATGCTAGTGCTGAATTGAATAACCAAGGCGATGCAATAATTTTAATTGGAATCAATTCGGCGATGAACCCTTCGGATGCAGCCAATCAAAACCCCGGCCAGTTCAATGGCACGCAAATTGCTCACGAATATGTCCATACAATTCAAATTTTAAATTCTCGAATGCCACAGAATCTCTTTCGGTATGCGCTCTTACCTCCATGGCTACAGGAAGGACAAGCGATGTGGGCAGCTCAGGTAAGTGTTGCTTCTTCTTATGTAGATTACCTCGCGCTGCGAAAAATTGATTATCCAGAGTTAGCAACAATGAGTCCAAGTTATTCGACTGAATGGATTTCTAAATTTCTAAATCCAAATCCAATCCTGCTTGAGAATGCAGATAACTGGGCCTATTGGACCCAGTTCCCAAATTATCGAATTTATGACATCGGTGCATTAGCAATCGAGATCCTCACCTGCCTAAAAGGGCCCACTGCGGTCATGAAACTTTATGCAGACGTTGGATTGGGAGATACCTTCATTCAAGCCTTCCAAAAAGAATTTGGGATTTCTTACTCGGATGCAGTTCCGTACATTTCTGCTGCAATTGCCGCAGAGCTTAAGTTAGGAGTGAATTCCTAGATCACTTGAGTGAAATTTACGAAAGTTGAAGTCTTAAGCCCCGAGAAGTGCGTTCTTTAACTCTTTTTCAGCTGTCGCTGTAGCGACAAAGAGAAGTTCATCTCCGCTTGCAAGCATCATGTGTGGTTCAGGATTGATAACGCGACCATCACGGACAATCGCAGCGAGAGATGAATTATCAGGGAACTCGATTTCACCAATTGTTTTGCCGCAGCAAAGGGCATTATCAGGCAGAGTAATTTCAACAAGGTTGGCTTCACCCGCGCGAAGTGAGAAGAGGCGGACGACATCGCCTACGGATACAGCTTCTTCAACAAGTGCGCTGATAATGCGAGGTGTAGACACCGCGACATCGACGCCCCATGAAGAGTCAAAGAGCCACTCATTCTTTGGGTGATTAACGCGAGCAACTACGCGCGGGACGCCATATTCAGTCTTAGCGAGCAGTGAGCAGACGAGGTTTACTTTGTCATCACCGGTTGCTGCGACGAGAACTTGGCAGCCATCAAGCTTTGCATTATCTAGTGATGCAATTTCGCAGGCATCTGCAAGGAGCCACTCAGCTGTCGGGACAGAGTCCATCTTGAGCGCTTTTGGATCGCGGTCGATGAGAAGAACATGGTGGCCATTTTCAAGGAGTTCGCGCGCGATAGCACGACCCACATTTCCGGCTCCAGCAATGGCAATGCGCATTAGTGCTCCTCAGGTGTTTTGGAGAGGATGGAATCTACTTGTGGAAGATCTTTCTCAGTGACCATCACATGCACGAGGTCGCCCTCTTGAAGAACTGTATTTTCATCTGGGATGAGGCCCTCACCAAGGCGAGTGATAAATGCAAGACGCGCAGGAGTAAGTTTCTCGACCAGTGTTGCTGGACGTCCGTACCAGCTGCTATCAACATGAACTTCGCAGAGTTGAACTAATCCGCTGGCATCGCGCCACTCAGAACGAGAACCTGCAGGGACGAGACGACGCATAATTTGATCAGTAGTCCACAGAACTGTGGCAACTGTTGGAATTCCAAGGCGTTGGTAGATCTCAGCGCGACCAGCATCGTAAATCCTGGCGACAACGTTCTCTACGCCATAAGTTTCACGAGCTACGCGAGCTGCGAGAATATTTGAGTTATCACCATTGGATACAGCAGCGAAGGCATTTGCTTCAGCGATTCCAGCTTCGAGCAAGGTATCGCGGTCAAAACCGACTCCCGCGACTGTTCGACCATTGAAATCAGGTCCAAGTCTGCGGAAAGATTCGCGATTTTGATCGACAACAGCAACTGTATGTCCAGCGGCCTCGAGTTCGAGAGCTAAGCCAGATCCGACGCGTCCACAACCCATAATGACTACATGCACGGAGTAAAACTTACACCTATTACTCCATTAGGGTTGGCAGATGGAAAACGAGAGTTTGCAGCACGTCGCGCCGGCCGATCGCCCCCGCCTTGAAGTTGGCGAGCGCGTAACTGTCGAAATTCTCGCTCCGGCACATGGTGGCCACTTCATCGCCCGCCACGAAGGACAGGTTCTCTTTGTTCGCCATGCAATCCCAGGTGAAAAGGTAGTTGTCGAAGTTACATCTGTCGTTTCAAAGGTCACCCGCGCCGATGTTGTTGAAGTTTTGGAAGCATCCCCATTCCGCGTCGAAGCTCCTTGCACATTTGCACGAGCTGATGGCTGCGGAGGCTGCGACTTCCAACATATAGCGATCACCCATCAGAGGGATCTCAAAGCTGCAATTGTTACCGAACAATTTGAACGTCTTGGAAAGCTCAACCTTGCCGAACTCGGGCTGACGTGTGAAGTGCGCGCCGTTGATCCGGCAGAAGGTCTGCATTGGCGAACACGTATGGACTTTGCCATCTCAGATTTTGGAAAGATTGGCTTCTACAAGAACCGCAGCAAAGACGTCCAAGAGATTGATGACTGCGTGATTGCAGTTGAAGAGATGAATGTCCCAGCACTTGCCGCAAAGAAGTGGAATGGTGATGCTCGCGTCGAGGTAGCAACTTCGAGTTCGGGGGAGACAAATGTTTCTCGCGGCGGGCGAAGCCTCTCCGGCCCAACTCAACTCCATGAAGTTGTCGAAGGGATGACATACACAATCTCGCCAGTCTCATTCTGGCAGGCACATAAGAACGCACCATCTACTTTGGTCGGACACGCAATGGATCTTCTCGATGTTCGTCCTGGAGATACTGTCTGCGATCTCTATGGCGGCGTTGGACTCTTTACTGGAGCACTTGCACAAGCTGTAGGACAAAAGGGAAAAGTGCATTTAATTGAATCTGATCGACGTGCACTCTCAGATGCAGCATCGATCTTTAAGGGTTATGCGAATGTGCAGATCCATTCAGGAATGGTTGAGCAACTGCTCCCTAAGATTGAGAAGGCAGATTTAGTTCTCCTTGATCCTCCACGGACTGGCGCCGGTGAAGTCGTGATTCTCAGCCTTCTGAAGTTGCGCCCAACCACGATCGTCTACGTCTCCTGTGACCCTGCATCGCTGGCTAGGGATGCGAAATGGATCACAGATGGTGGCTACACGATGGATTCGATCGTGGCTTTTGATCTCTTTCCTATGACTCAGCACATTGAAACGGTCGTCAGATTTAATCTGAAGTAACTCTTTCACTAAGATAGAGGCATGAGCAAGAACTCCTTTAGCGCCAAGAAGCCACTATCTGTTGCAGGCAAAAGCTATGAGATCTTTGATATCACCGCTTTAGAGGGTGCGACTGATCTGCCATATAGCCTCAAGGTTCTTCTCGAAAATTTGTTACGTACCGAAGATGGCGCAAATATCACAGCTGAGCACATCAAAGCTCTTGCATCATGGGATCCTGCTACTGAGCCAGATACTGAAATTCAATTCACCCCTGCGCGTGTGATCATGCAGGATTTCACTGGAGTTCCTTGCATCGTTGATCTTGCAACTATGCGTGAGGCGATCGCCGATCTCGGGGGAGACCCATCTAAGGTCAATCCACTTGCACCTGCGGAACTAGTGATCGATCACTCCGTTGTTGCTGATAATTTTGGAACACAACAATCTTTTGAGCAGAACACTGATATTGAATATATCCGCAATCAAGAGCGTTATCGCTTCTTGCGTTGGGGCCAGACTGCCTTTGATGAGTTCAAGGTAGTTCCGCCTGGGACTGGAATCATTCACCAAGTAAATATTGAATTTCTTGCACGCGTCGTTATGACCCGCACTGTTGATGGCGAACTTCGTGCATATCCAGATACCCTCGTCGGAACTGACTCACACACCACAATGGTTAATGGCCTTGGAGTTCTTGGTTGGGGAGTCGGCGGAATTGAAGCAGAAGCGGCGCTTCTTGGTCAGCCAGTCTCCATGCTCATTCCTCGCGTAGTTGGGTTCAAATTAACAGGCGATCTCCCAACAGGCACCACTGCGACAGATCTTGTTCTCACAATCACAGAGATCATGCGCAAGGTTGGCGTAGTTGGAAAATTTGTAGAGTTCTATGGTGAAGGCGTTACGGCGCTTTCAATGGCGACTCGAACTGCTATCGGAAATATGGCACCTGAATATGGATCAACGTGTGCGATCTTCCCAATCGATAACGAGACTCTTAACTACTTACGTCTCACCGGTCGCAGTGATGAACAACTTGAACTCGTTGAAAAATATGCAAAGGTCAATGGTCTCTGGCATAACCCAGCGATCTCACCTCGTTATTCACAGACAGTCGAACTCGATCTTGCAACCATCGTTCCTTCGATCTCTGGACCAAAGCGGCCACAAGATCGCATCTCGCTCCGCGATGCAAAGGTCTCATTCGAGAAGATAGTTCCCTCCTACATCACCGAAAAAACAACAACGACAGCCGTTCCATACACTCAGGATGGCAAGAGTGCAGAGCTTAAAAATGGCGCAGTTGTTATCGCATCGATTACTTCCTGCACGAATACTTCAAATCCCTCGGTCATGATCGGCGCAGCTCTCTTAGCTAAGAAAGCTGTTGAGAAGGGGTTGACCTCAAAGCCTTGGGTAAAGACCTCTCTCGCTCCGGGATCAAAGGTCGTTACCAATTACTTCGATAAGTCGGGCCTTACCCCTTATCTAGAAGGTCTAGGTTTCAATCTTGTTGGCTATGGCTGCGTTACCTGTATCGGTAACTCTGGGCCACTTCCTATTGAGATCAGTAAGACCATCAATGAGAACGACCTCGCTGTTACAGCGGTCCTCTCTGGAAACCGTAACTTTGAAGGTCGCATCAGCCCTGATGTGAAGATGAACTATCTCGCTTCACCACCACTTGTTGTTGCATACGCCCTCACTGGCACCATGGATCATGATTTTGAGAGCGATCCCATTGGCACTGATCAGAGTGGCGTCGCTGTCTATCTCAAAGATATCTGGCCATCACAGTCAGAGATTCAAGCAGTCATCGACTCTGTTATCTCTTCAGATATGTTTAAGAAGGATTATTCAACTGTCTTTGATGGCGATCATCGCTGGAAGTCACTAGCAACTCCAACGGGAAAGACCTTCGAATGGGATGAGAAATCAACCTATGTTCGCAAGCCCCCTTACTTTGAGGGCATGCCTCGCGAGCCAAAGCCTGTCACCGATATCTCTGGAGCTCGCGTCTTAGCTGTTCTTGGTGATTCGATCACTACAGATCACATCTCTCCTGCAGGAAATATCAAGGCAGATTCACCTGCTGGAAAATACCTTGCAGAGCATGGGATCGAACGTATCGATTTCAACTCTTATGGCTCACGCCGTGGAAACCATGAAGTAATGATTCGTGGAACATTTGCAAATATTCGTTTGAAGAATCTCTTGCTCAATGATGTCTCTGGCGGCTTCACTCGCAACTTCTTGCGTAACGGTGAGCAGTCAACAATTTATGATGCATCCATGGAATACCAATCAGCTGGAATTCCGCTCGTTATTCTCTCTGGCAAAGAATATGGCTCTGGCTCTTCACGAGATTGGGCTGCCAAAGGAACTGCGTTATTAGGTGTGAAGGCGGTTATCGCTGAATCATTTGAACGAATCCATCGCTCCAACTTGATCGGCATGGGAGTGCTACCACTTCAATATTTGCCTGGCCAAAACGCATCAACTCTTGGCCTCACCGGTGAAGAGTCCTTCGACATCACAGGCGTAACCGAACTCAACAACGGTTCAACGCCAAAGATGGTAAAAGTGAGCGCCGGCGGCAAGAGTTTTGAAGCGCTCGTACGTATCGATACTCCAGGCGAGGCGGACTACTACCGCCATGGCGGCATCATGCAGTACGTCCTACGTTCACTACTCAAATAATTCGACTCTGCGCAAGCACGAGAGCGCTTCACCGTTTAGACTTATCGCATGCTTGAAGAGATCAATACCCCTGCCAACTTGCAGGGCAGAACTTACCCAGAGCTCGATCAGCTCGCTGGGGAGATTCGATCTTTTCTCATAGAGAAAGTCTCGCGCACCGGGGGACACCTTGGGCCAAACCTTGGCGTCGTAGAACTCACGATTGCAATGCATCGAATCTTTGACTCACCGAAAGATGTCATGCTCTTTGATACAGGTCATCAGAGTTACGTCCATAAGATTCTTACGGGCCGCGGAAAAGATTTTGATCAGCTCCGTCAAAAAGGTGGAATCTCTGGCTATCCCAATCGCCGCGAGTCCGCACATGACGTTATCGAGAATTCACATGCATCGGGAGCGCTCTCGTGGGCTCATGGAATCGCCTCAGCATTTAAGATCCAGAAGATTGCAGATCGCAAAGTTGTAGCCCTGGTCGGAGATGGCGCACTGACCGGTGGTATGGCATGGGAAGCTCTCAACAATATTGCTGCCAATGATGAACTTCCGTTAGTGATTATCGTCAATGATAACGAGCGCAGTTATTCCCCAACGATTGGTGGTCTCGCGACCTATCTCTCTACTCTGCGCGCAACAAGCGGATATGAACGATTCCTTGACTGGGGTAAGGGAGTTCTCGAAAAGACTCCTGTAGTAGGTCAACCTATTTATGAGACTCTTCACGGTGTTAAAAAGGGAATTAAAGATATCGTCGCGCCACAAGGCATGTTTGAAGATCTTGGGTTGAAATACATTGGCCCTGTTGATGGTCACAATATTGCTGCCATTGAAGATTCACTTCGCCTTGCTAAAAATTACGGCGCCCCGGTGCTTGTCCATGTGATTACAGAGAAGGGCCGCGGCCACGCACCTGCAGTCCAAGATGAGGCAGAGAAGTTCCATGCTGTTGGCATCGTCGATGCAGAAACAGGCGAACCGCTAGCGAAATCAGGCACTTCATGGACTTCAATCTTCTCCGAGGAGCTTGTTGCACTGGGTGGCGAGCGTGAGGATCTGGTTGCGATTACTGCCGCGATGCTTGGCCCTACAGGATTGGATAAGTTCCAAAGGCAATTTCCTACTCGCACCTTCGATGTCGGCATCGCCGAACAACACGCAGCAGCATCTGCGGCAGGTATGGCCTTCGCTGGATTGCATCCAGTTGTCGCGGTCTATTCAACATTCCTTAATCGCGCATTTGATCAACTTCTCTTAGACGTTGCGCTTCACAAAGCTGGCGTGACCTTTGTACTTGATCGTGCTGGTGTAACCGGTGATGACGGTCCATCTCACAACGGTATTTGGGATCTGGCCCTCTCAGGAATTGTTCCAGGACTTGCAGTTGCCGCTCCTCGCGATGGTGCGAGATTGCGCGAACTCTTGCGCGAAGCAGTTGCCATTAATGATGGCCCATCACTTCTTCGTTTTCCTAAAGGCGCCGTCGTTGCAGATATTCCGGCCTTTGAACGTCGCGATGGAATCGATGTCCTCTATCGTGGGGAGAGTGCAGATATTCTCTTTGTCAGCGTGGGAGCCCTTGCTCAGATTGCAGTTGAGGCAGCTGCTCAGGCTTATCGCGAAGGAGTCGGAGTTACAGTCATCGATCCACGCTGGGTGAAGCCGCTCAATCAAGCACTTGTAACAATGGCAAGGCGCTACAAGAGCGTTGTTGTACTTGAAGATGGTATTGAGCACGGAGGAATCGCGAGCACTATCTCAGAACTCTTCAGAGAGCATGAGTTAGAGATCCCAGTTCACTCTATTGGTGTGCCACTTGAATTCTTCGAGCATGCAAAGCGCGCTGAAATTTTCAACGAAATCGGCATCACAGTGCAGAGCATTACTCGCTCACTCGTCGGGTGGAGCTCAACGAACTCTGGTGCAGCTTCTATCGAGGAAGAGACGCAACTCCCGCAGGATGGAACCTCGAACCAGTTACGCTCTCGCTAATTCCTTCGCGATCTAGATAAGGCAAGATCCCGCCGAGATGAATCGGCCATCCGCAACCCAAGAGCATGCAGAGATCGATCTCAGCCGGGGTTGCAACGACGCCCTCATCGAGCATCATCTTCGCCTCTTGCGCAAGTGCATTCAATGCCCGGAGGCGAACAGCTTCAGTAGTTGATGGTGAATTACCAGCCTTGATCAATGCCAGTGCATCTGGATTGACGCTATGACTTCCATCAGCTCCCTTGATATAGAAAGTGCGGATACCCTTCTCAACAAAAGCCTGCATAGTAGGTGAGATCTTGTATCGCTCACCGAGTGCTTCATGGAGAGTTTCTGCAACGTGCAGCGCTACACCAGGGCCAACAAGGCCGAGTAATTGCAGCGAAGACATGGGAAGTCCAAGCGGGAGCATCGCGCTATCTGCGACATCTGGGGGAGTGCCTTCATCGATCGCATCGGTGATCTCACCCATGAATCGAGTAAGAAGTCGGTTAACGACAAATGCAGGTGAATCATTGACGATCACCATGGTCTTCTTCAACTCTTTACCGATTGCAACTGCTGTAGCAGTAGTTGGATCATCGGTCGCAGCAGTGCGTGCAATTTCAAGTAGCGGCATGATCGCAACAGGATTGAAGAAGTGGAAACCAATAACGCGCTCGGGATTCTTCAAACCTTCAGACATCTTTGTGACAGAGAGGGATGAAGTATTTGTTGCGAGGATACATTCAGGAGAGATGATGCCCTCAAGTTCATTAAAGAGTTTCTGCTTGAGCGACAGCTCTTCAAATATTGCTTCAATGATGAAGTCGCAACCAGCATAGATAGATTTCTCCGTTGAGCCAGTAATCAGTGCTGAAAGTCGTGTCGCAGTCTCTGGAGACATTCTGCGTTTTTCAACGAGTTTGGCGAGTTCACCGCGAATATAGGTAAGGCCCTTATCCACGCGCTCTTGATCAAGATCGGTGATGACAACAGGGACTTTAAGATTGCGAAGAATGATGAGTGCTAATTGCGAAGCCATCAGACCGGCCCCAACGACGCCGACCTTTTTGACCTTGCGAGCAAGGGCAGCCTTTGGAGCACCTTCGACTTTTTTACGCTTCTTTTGAATGAGATTAAATGCGTAGAGAGATGCACGCAGTGGATCTGACATAACGAGATCCTTCATCAGAGCGCCTTCGGCAGCGAAGCCCTCACCTCGGGATGCAGTGCGAGAGCCAGCGATGAGTTCAAGAGCTGCGAGTGGGGCGGCAATCTGTGCACCACCATATTTCTTATTCATTGCGGCTCGTCCTGTGGCAAGTGCGTTATCCCATGCCGCTTGATCGCCGGTGTGGTCAACTCTCTCGATCTTCTTCTTTCCACTTAAAATATCTGCAGCAAATTGCACAGATTTTTCAAGGAAATCAGATGGTTCAAAGATTGCATCAACAATTCCAAGTGCAGCTGCTTCTTTCGCCTTCAACATCGTGTTGTTATTGAGAGCATTGACCATAATGACTTGGACTGCTTTTTCAGGGCCAATGAGTTGAGGAAGAATTGTTGCTCCACCCCATCCTGGAATAAGTCCGAGGAATACTTCAGGAAGCGCAGTGAAAGCAGTTGCAGAAATCGTGCGGTAATCACTGTGTAATCCGATTTCAAGTCCGCCCCCAAGTGCTAAACCATTGATGAATGCAAAGGTCGGCTTCTTCTCTTCGTGGAGACGTCTGAAGACATCGTGGCCGAGCTTTCCGATTGCGATCGCTTGTTCGGTACTTGTAAGGAATGAGAGCGCTGAGAGATCGGCGCCTGCCGCGAAGATAAATGGCTTACCTGTGATCGCGATTGCAGAGGCAGAGCTTGCTAAGGCTTCAGTAATCCGCTCATTGAGTTCAAGGAGAGTCTTTGCACCAAATGTATTAGGACGGTTGTGATCCAATCCATTATCGAGAGTGATCAAAGCGAGAGTTCCTTCAAAACCGAAGGCTCGTAGATCTACCTCTCGTAGAAGTGAGTGAGTCACAACCTCTTCAGGTGCACCTTCAGGGAGAGCGATATTTGTATCAATACTCATTACTTTGCCTTCCCATTTTTTGAGGTATCGCCAGTGAAGTGTGGGTTCTCCCAGATAACTGTTCCACCCATACCTAGGCCAATACACATTGTTGTGATGCCATAACGAACCTCTGGGTGCTTCTCAAAGCCACGAGCGAGGTTGAGCATGAGGCGAATTCCTGATGATGCGAGAGGGTGACCAACTGCGATTGCACCACCGTGGATATTGACCCGAGGATCATCATCGGCGATTCCGAAATGATCTAAGAAGGCGAGTACTTGAATTGCAAAAGCTTCATTAACTTCAAAGAGGCCAATATCTTCGATAGTAAGGCCAGCTTTTGCGAGCGCCTTAATCGTTGATGGGACTGGGCCATAACCCATAATCTCTGGCTCGACTCCTGCAAAGGCAAAGTTGACCAAGATCGCTTTCACGGGAAGGCCAAGCTCTTTCGCCTTCGCTTCGCTAGCGAGAATGGCAGCGGTAGCGCCATCATTTAATCCAGCAGCATTACCAGGAGTAACGCGACCAGCTGCTCTAAAGGGAGTCTTTAATCCGGCGAGCGCCTCCATTGTTGTACCAGGGCGAGGTGGCTCATCAACTGTTGCAATGCTGTAACCCAATTCAGGATTGCGTATTGCTACAGGAATGAGATCGCGTTGAATTTCACCAACCGCATAGGCTTCTGCAGTTTTTTGCTGTGAGGCTAGCGCATATGCATCGGCGCGCTGCTTTGTTAGATGCGGGAACTTGTCATGCAATCGCTCTGCTGTGTTACCCATAGCAAGTGCATCTGATTCAACGAGCTTCTCTGCTAAGTATCGAGGGTTAGGATCCATGAGTTCGCCCATTGGGTGGTTGCCCATATGTTCAACGCCACCTGCAATAGCTATGTCGTATGAACCCATTGAGATTGCGCCGGCAAGTGTTGTTACTGCCGTTAGTGCACCTGCACACCAACGATCAACAGAGTAACCAGGAACGGTATGAGGAATTCCGGCAAGGAGTGATGCGCTGCGACCAATATTCATTCCTTGGTCACCGGTCTGTGTTGCTGCGGCGATCGCTACATCATCGATCTGATCAAGTGGCAGCTTTGGATTGCGTTCAAAGAGCCCACGCATTACGCGAACGACGATGTCATCGGCGCGAGTGCCTGTGTAGAGGCTTCCAGCTTTTCCAAATGGGGATCTCACTGCATCGACAAGTACAACCCGATTCACGCTCACAGTTCTACCAACCCTTTACTGCAATCTCATGCATCACCCACAGATATGGGAGAGGGAGATATACGTGTACGAGGTTACTCGTCAGTAGGTTAAATGTGAACTACGTGGCTAGTGCTAGCTCGCCCGTGCTGGTTCAAGAGGTTGGGAGACCTTGAGCGGGCGACGATAGAGGGAGGCGACAGTTCCGATATAGATTGCCCAGACCACAAGTTGTAGCCAGGTCATAGCCGAACCAATTCCAAGGCTTCCATCGATGATCGACCAGAACGGCCCTGAGCCGTTAGCGACGTTCCATGCAAATGCAGATCCACCAGGAAGGTTTCCGCGGCTCTGGAACTCAGATACAGCGTGTGAGAGCACTCCTGCCGCGACAATAATGAGGCCATAGCCGGTGATGCTAAAGAATTTACCGAGATTGATCTTGACCGTCTTGCGATAGATCAAAGCGCCAAGGGTGATTGCAGTTGCCAATCCCAGGAAGAGGCCGATCGATGGGGCTGTATTGGAGCGGACGGTACGAAAGTTTGCGTAGATAAAGAGCGCAGTCTCTAGGCCCTCGCGGGCTACAGCGAAGAAAGCGGTAGAGATCAGGGCAAATGCACCCAGTGGAAGTGCGCCATCAACACGGTTCTGTAGCTCTCGCCCAAGACCACGTGCGGTTCGCTTCATCCAGAAGACCATGATCGTCACAAATGCGACAGAGGCGACCGATGTAATTCCAGCGAAGAGAGCCTCGCCCCGAGGAGAGAGGTTTGTGGATGTGAATGAGAGAAAGGCGCCTAATCCAAAGCTAAGCCCGACAGCGCCACTTACGCCTAGCCATATATAGCGGGCAAAGGCTGCATTTCCGGTGCGCGCGAGATAGGCGATCAGGATCGAGACGATCAGAGATGCCTCGAGGCCTTCGCGTAGCGCGATGAGAAAGGTGCTTAACACCCTGCAAGCCTAAGGCTCTTACCTTTAATTACGCAACTCGAATGTTGCGTAATTCTCCTCACTCCGAGGCGGGCTCTGCAGGTGGCTCTTCAGTGGACCCTACAGTGGGCCCCTCAGTGGACTCAGGGGCGGGAGGTGGGAGCGGTTCAATCTCGTGGAGAGGGCGTACTAATGATTGGGCGACGAGGGCGATCTGCCAACTGCGCGCACCAGCTGCTTGAAGTTTCTCTTCAATAAAGGCGAGCCCATCATCGGGTTCTGGATTACGCCACATCGCTTGTCTTACTGCTTCAGGGGAGATGAGATTCTCTGCAGGCATGCCAAGTTCATGCGCTCGCTCTATAACAGCTGCACGTGCATGTGTAAGGCGTGCATAACCTTGCGGATTTCGATCACGCCAAAGTTTTTGTGGAGGCAATCCAACTGCAGGCAATCGCAACTCTGGAAGTGATTCACGATCTAGCTCAAGCGTCTTTCGATAGAGATCAAACCATTCGGCAATTGGTTGATCACTTGCTCGAGATCGACGAGTAACTATCTTCTTAAAGAGATCAAATGTGAGTGGACGCTTCGTTGCAATTTCTACAAGCGCTTCATCATTGAAGATTCGACCAGGAGCTGTATCAATCTTGCGAGCATATGCATCGCGGGCAGCCCACAAATCTCGAATAATTGCGAGTGTCATGCGATCACGGACTTTGTGCATCCCAGAAGTCTTTCGCCATGGATCACGTTTTGATGGGGATGGAGTTGAAGATCCAGCCAAGATTGCTGCAAAATCTTCACGGGCATATTCAAGATAACCGCGGCTACGAAGTAACTCCTCCATCGCATCGCGTAGGTCAATCAAGACATCAACATCGAGCGCTGCATAGACGAGCCACTCCTCTTTCAATGGTCGTATCGACCAATCAACAGCGCTATGTTCTTTCGCTAGTTGTAGTTCTAAGAGTGATTCTGCAAGAGCGCCAAGGCCAACTCTTTCACATCCTGCGATACGTCCGCCGAGCTCGGTATCAAAGAGCTTTGTAGGGTGTATTCCAAGCTCTCTTAAACAAGGAAGGTCCTGAGTGCTGGCATGAATAATCCATTCGCACTCTTTAAAGGTCGCATCCATGAGGGCCCATGTTTCTGGGTTATTTGCAGCGATGGGATCGATGAGATGAATACCGCCACCGCGTCTAAATAATTGAATGAGGTAGGCGCGTTGGCTATATCGAAAACCCGATGCTCGCTCAGCGTCGACCGCTATCGGTCCGTCACCTAAAGCAAGGTGATCAATTGCGCGTCGCAGCGCGCCATCATCTTCAATGAGATCGGGAACTCCAGCGCGAGGGAGTAAGAGAGGTTCGGTCATAACGAAAGCAATGCTATCTGCTGATTTATCTGTTGAGAGGTAGTTGGGTGACACCTTCAGGGAGAGGCTCTAACCCAGAAATCTTCTCTAAGAGTTGGATCCAAGCAAGTACATGGGTGGAGATTGATCCACCATCTACTGGTGTCCACGAAGCGCGTACTTCAACTTCAGAATCTTCATCGCGGCCATCTAGCTCACCATAAGAAGAGCTCGCTACGCGAGTGACGGTTCCACTTGGGTGCGCATACTCTGCGCCTTGATGAGCAAGCGCCTCAAGGAGCCATGACCAACTGACATCACAGAGAGAGGGATCATTAGCGAGTTCTAACTCAATGGCCGCTCTCGCAAATGTCACACATCGATACTCCCCAGACCAACCCTCTTGACCAGCGGGATCATGGAGTAAGACAAAGCGTCCTGTTGCAACATCGATATCAACATCAGCAGTAAGAGCTAAGGCATGAGGAGCGAGTTTTTGGGGAGCAGGTACTTCTGCAATCTCAATCTCGTTACGAAAAGTTATGCTGCGAATTTCGGCGACTATCTGATCCCAGGATTTAACCACTGGTTTATTAAGTACGCCCACTGGTTAAGGGTATTTTTAAAGTCAGCCGTTCTGGGGAAGGCGCGCATAGTGAAGGAATACTTCCTCTTTGCTGCCCTCTAGATTTTCTAGACCATCTGGCGCGATGAGAGTGAAGGCAGTGTTCAGCCAGGCATAATCAAAGTAGGGACCGTCCGCGGGAGTTTGCACCTGCGTGATGTACAGGTCATCGATCAGATCTGCCGCGAGAGCATCTGCAACGAAGTTCGCGCCAGCTTCGATCAGCACTGTATGAAATTGATTGCGGGCACTTCGCAGAGTCTCTGGAATATCTTCATTGCTGATCTGTGCCAATGGGTTTGCATGCGCCGCGCCTGGAACTTCTTGTGATCTGGTCACAACGATGAGAGGCACAGGAGTTTTGCCATATGGCTCGCACCTAGCAGTCTCTCCGCCAATGACGATTGCATCCGACATGGCACGGAGCTCGTGAAAACGTTTACGGTCTGAGGAGCTACTCAGTGGCGCTGAACGCCCTCGAATAGATGTGCCGCCATCGCGCCCAAGTATGAGATTGGCGATGATTGGCATAAGAGAACGATAGCCTTCAGATGTGAATTCTCGTCCAGTTCTCTTGGTGACTAATGATTTAGGACCAAGAGCCGGCGGTATCGAAAGTTTTATCTTGGGTCTCTTGGGCGAACTCGATGGAAATCAGATCGTCATCTTTACATCATCTCAAGAGGGAGATATCTCCTTCGACGAAGAACTCTCCAAGAGATATGGCGTTGTAGTGCATCGCGATAAGTCAAAGGTATTGCTGCCAACTCCTCGGGTAAATCGCGCCGTCGCCCGTGTAATGCGGGAGTATTCGTCGACAACTATTTGGTATGGCGCTGCTGCGCCGTTGGGATGGATGTCTGGATACCTTCACAGGCAAGGTGCACTCCGTCAGATCTCACTCACACACGGTCATGAAGTTTGGTGGTCAAAGATCTTCCCATTCTCTGCACTCATGAGAGCGGTCGCGAAGAATCTCGATGTGATTACCTACCTAGGGGAGTTCACTCACACTGCACTGAAACCGATTCTCAACTCACGAGTGCGGGCAGTAAGAATCGCACCAGGAATTTCTATCGATCACTTCACTCCCGGCAATAAATCTGAAGAGCTATTGGACCAACTCAACGTACGTGGAAAGAAAGTCATTGTCTGCGTGGGCAGATTGGTGCATCGCAAGGGCCAAGACCGGCTTATCGAAGCACTTCCAGAGGTACTTCGAGAAGTTCCAGATGCCACATTGCTCTTAGTCGGCGAAGGTCCTCGCAGGAAAGCTCTCGAAGAGTTGATTAAAAAACACAGAGTCAGTGAGAGTGTTCGTTTCGTTGGACGAGTTCGGTATGCCGAGCTTCCTGCATATCTGCGACTTGGAGATATCTTTGCGATGCCATCACGGTCGCGCTTTTTTGGTCTTGAAGTTGAAGGCCTTGGAATTGTCTACCTTGAAGCAAGTGCTGCTGGATTACCCGTCATTGGTGGCGCATCTGGGGGAGCGCCCGATGCAGTTCTCGATGGAGAGACGGGTTTAGTAGTGGATGGAAGAGATCCTGCAGCGATTGCACAAGCAGCTATTGCGTTGCTGAAGAATCCCGAGAAGAGCGCAGCAATGGGTCGACGTGGGCGCGAGTGGGCAGTTGAAAATTGGAGTTGGAAACTCTGGGGTGAGCGCTTTTCTGCAGTTCTATTTGGAAAGTAATCCTCGTCGCATCGCTTCTGCGAGCGCGCTCGTCTTATTGTTCACATTTAATTTTCGGTAGATAGCCATCATATGTGTCTTCACAGTTGGTTCAGAGATTGAAAGATTGTTGGCAATTGCTAAAGCGGTCTTACCTGTAGAAAGAGCTTTTAAGATCTCTTCTTCCCGCTTGGTGAGCGTGGAGGCGCTAGTACTCATATCAGTAATTTTCGCTTGTAAGGAATCTATTGCATCGCGGATATCGCGAAGCGATGTACGAGTATGTTGATTGGTGGCATTTCTCCCAATCGTTTCATCGACTGAGAGACCAATCGCGCCCAGGTCGCGATGAATAGTTTTGAGCGCGCCATTCTTGTGCTCGCTAGTCATCACTTCACCGTTCTCTACAGAAAGAGTTCGTTGATCTCTCGAGCAAATTGGTTGGCAACGACGTGACGCTTTACCGACATCTTTGCAGTCAATTGACCATCAGCGATCGTGAAATCGATCGGCAGGATTGTGAATTTTCGAATTGACTCTGCACGGCTTACCGCCTTATTGGCATCATCGATTGCTGTTTGGATCACTGCGATCAAATCAGGATCTTTTGCCAGATCGGGAATTGAGGTACCGGCCTTCTTATTTGTAGCCGACCAACCCTTGATCGCTTCTGCATCGAGAGTGACGAGAGCTGCGATAAATGGTTTGTTGTCGCCGA
Organism: uncultured Actinomycetes bacterium; assembly: GCA_903895995.1. Taxonomy (GTDB): domain Bacteria; phylum Actinomycetota; class Actinomycetes; order Nanopelagicales; family Nanopelagicaceae; genus PALSA-747. Next base: position 157,973 of record CAITVX010000020.1, on the reverse strand, counting down.
CAACCATGCATTGGCTAACAAGAGGATGTGCTCGAACCCGATCCTCTAGAACTGCAGGTGCAACATTTTTGCCACCTGCTGTAACGATCAGTTCCTTCTTGCGGCCAGTGATCGTTAAGAATCCTTCGCTATCGAGAGCGCCAAGATCACCTGAACGGAAATAACCATCATCGGTAAATACTTCTTTATTGGCTGCATCGTTCTGCCAGTAGCCGCGCATAACAATGGGACCCTTGAGAAGGATTTCGCCATCGTCGGCAATCTTCACTGTTGTGCTGGGAAGTGGCTTTCCAACCGAGCCAACCTTCTGGGCTTGTGTGAGGTTAAGAGTTGCACCAGCTGTTGTTTCAGTAAGTCCATAGCCTTCAAGAACTCTGACTCCAGCACCGCGGTAGAAGTGACCCAACCTTGCACCTAGTGGTGCGCCGCCTGAAATTGCAGCTTCCACTGCGCCGCCCATACCAGCACGGATCTTGGCGTAAACAAGTTTGTCAAAGACTCTATGTTTTAAGCGCAGTACCAAGCTGATGTGACCTGAGTCCATGCCTTCTGAATACTTGATGGCTGTATCTGATGCCTTGCGGAAAATATTTCCCTTACCACCAGCTTCAGCTCGAGCTTCTGCACCGTTATATATCTTCTCGAAGATACGTGGCACTGCGAGTACAAATGTTGGTTTAAAAGAGGCGAGATCTTGGGGGAGGCGATTTATATCACCGCAGTGCGCTAGATGAAGTCCTGAAGTTACAGCACCAATCTGCACCATGCGACCAAAGACGTGAGCAACTGGCAGGAAGAGAAGTGTCGAACCACCTGGCTTCAAGAATAAATCAGCTGCACCTTGCACAACATTTCCACATTCAGCAAGGAAATTACCATGTGTTAGTTGTACACCTTTAGGTTTTCCAGTCGTTCCAGATGTGTAAATCAAGGTTGCAAGTGAATCTGGTGTTGTAGCGTTACGTCGATTATTGATTTCATCATCACTGACGTCGTGCCCGAGTCGTGCAAGTTCTGACATCGCATCATCGGTGATGGTCCAGACCTTCTTGCACTTGTTGCCAAGTACTGATTGTGCAAGTTCGGCGAGCGCGGGTGTTTCAACAATCAGCGCAACCGAACCTGAATCTTCTAAGATCCACTGCACTTGTTCGGCGCTGGATGTTTCGTAGATCGGCACTGTGACTGCACCTGCAAACCAGATTGCAAAATCTAAGATGGTCCACTCGTAACGAGTCTTTGCCATGATTGCGACGCGATCTCCGATATTAACTCCAGCTGCAATAAGACCCTTGGCTGCAGTGCGGACTTCTGCTTCGAACTCTCGAGCCGTGACAGGTTGCCAGCCATCGCCCAAGGGGCGGGAGAGCATGATGCGTTCTGGTTCGAACCAGGCGCGTTCAGCAACGAGATTGGTGAGATTTCCAGCAGTCGCTGCGGGAACTATGGCCGGAGTTGAGAATTCGTTCATGTCACAACGGTAGTGGGGGAATTGCGCTCACCGCTAGAGGTTCGGGGCAGTAACCTATGCGCATGTCTGATACTTCCAAGAGCTCCATCACGATCGATGCCCCTATTGCCGACATCCAGAGCCTGCTCTTTGACCCAGCGGGTTACCCCGAGTGGTCGAGCGCCATTAAGAGCGCATCAGTTCAAGCCAAAGATGGTGAAGGACGAGCAACAAAGGTTGAGATGGTTATCAAAGCTGGCCAGGTAAAAGATCGAGTGATTTTAGATTACGACTGGAGTGAAGCTCCAACTCACCTGAGCTTCACCCTCGATGATGCTGACATGTTGACCGAGATGACAGGTGCTTACACGCTTCTCGATAACGGTGATGAGACAACGACCGTCACATACGAATTGACTGTAGCGCTCTCTATGCCTGTTCCAGCAATGATGCGGACAAAGGCTGAACGCGACACTATTGAGCTTGCGCTCAAAGAGTTAAAGGAAAAGCTGGAAGCGTAATTTATGACACTTACTATTGGCATTGATATTGGTGGGACCAAGGTACTTGGTGGTGTTGTCGATGAGAATGGAAAAATTCTTGCGACGCAACGCGTTCCAACCCCCAAAGAGGGTGGAGCTGCCTTAACAAAAACAATCGCTGATGTTGCAAATCATTTATTGAAAGATCATGATGTGGTTGCACTTGGAGTCTCCGCCGCAGGTTTGATTAGTTCGGATAGAGAGACGATTCTTGCAACTGGAAATATCTCTGGGTGGAATGGCGTCAACCTCAAAGAAGAGTTGAATAAATTTGTAGATCTCCCAATATTTATTGAGAATGATGCAAATTCTGCTGCGTGGGGTGAGTCTCGCTATGGCGCTGGTGTCGGTGAAGATCACATGCTCATCTTGACTATCGGAACAGGTGTTGGTGGCGGAGCGATTATCGATGGCAAGCTCTTGCGCGGTGCTCACGGAATCTCTGCTGAGTTTGGTCATATACGTGTAGTTCCAGAAGGCCAGCTCTGCAGTTGTGGGGCGCGTGGCTGTCTCGAGCAGTATGCATCGGGCAACGCTTTGATGCGCCACGTTCGAGAGGCGATTAGCGCATCCCCAGATGCTGCTTACAACCTCCTTGCACGCGGAGATGGAACAATCGAAGGGCTTACTGGCCATCACATAACTCAAGCCGCAGGTGACGGCGATCCGATCGCACTCGCCGGTTTTAATACGACAGCTCAATGGTTAGGTGCAGGTATTGCTTCACTGAGCGCTCTCTTTGATCCAGCTTGTGTCGTGATTGGCGGCGGAGTCATTGAAGCGGGCGAGATCCTGCTTGCTCCAACTCGCGCGGCGCTCGAACGTCTTATCCCTTTTAGCGGCAGACGCCCAATCCCGAAAGTTGTTGCAGCAACACTTGGCAATGATGCAGGTTTGGTGGGAGCAGCAGATCTAGCGAGAAGCTAGAGGATTGCTCCATCTTCACCATCATCTAGCCGCCTTGCCGTATTCCAGATAATTCTTCCAAGCCCAACGATCATTGCCACTACACCTGGCCATGCTCCGGTTCCAAAGAGATCAAATCCAATGAAGATGTATAACAAGACAAGAACTGCACCGCCACCTAAAACCCACAGAGATGATTGATTGGATTCATAGAGTTTTGGAAGTACGGGGTTTGGAAGATGAAAATCATCGGCCTGGGGGCGACCTAGTTCATCTAGGTATGTCGTGGGAGAGGATTCATCGAGTGAGAGCCCCGAAATAATCGCGTCAAATTCTGCATCGATGAGATCGCGCTCATCGGACTCTTCTGTACGAGCTATTTCACCCGTCAGTACATCCTGTATAAATTCCAAACTCTCTTCAAACAAGATATCTGCTTCGTAGTCGAGTGCAACATTATGGAATGATTTTTCAAAAATGACTTCGCGGATATCAGCGCTATAGACATTGTCGATGATCGTCTCAGAGTTGCGAGGATCTACAACGTGATCGTGAACGGAGTAGGCAACCATCAGAGGAGTGGTTACTAAATAGAGTTCATCTTCGACCGATCTCCATAAGCCCCGCAGAGAGTCAAGAGCTCTCAGTGGTAATCGCCCATAACTATGTCGAATAGCATTTGGTTTATTGACATCCATGGCGCCACTCTTGAGTGATGGCACGAGATGCTTTACAAGTGGCAATAGATGATAAATCTTTCTCTCATCAAAGATCGATGGATTAAGAAGAATAACTCCTTCGATTTCACTTCCGCGAATTTGCGCGAGTTTGAGTGCAAGCGCTCCGCCAACACTGAAGCCAGCGAGGAAAACTCTCTCGCAACTCTTTTGCAGTTCTAAAAATGCGCTCTCAGCGCTCTCATACCAATCACTCCACGTTGTCTGATTGAGATCTTCCCAACGAGTGCCATGGCCTGCAAGACGCGGAACGCTCACGGTATATCCCTCTCGCGCAAGAGCGTTAGCCCACGGAGCGATTGTTGCGGGGGATCCTGTGAATCCATGAATCATCACAATGCCAACTTTTCCCCCAGGAATGAGGAAAGATTCGGAATTTTCTATATCGCCCACGCTCAGATGGTGTCACACAAGGGCTGCTAACCCCTAAATTACTCCTGTGGCGTACACCTTCCTCAAGTCATTTCTGACTCCGCTCTTGATGCTGCTCTTCCGTCCTAAAGTGACGGGGCTGCGTCATGTTCCAACCAACGGTGGCGTCATCATCGCGTCGAATCACCTCTCCTTTAGCGACTCAATCTTTATGCCGCTCGTCGTCCCTCGCAAGGTCACCTTCTTAGCGAAGAGCGAGTATTTCACCTCGCCAGGGATAAAAGGCTTTATCAAAAAACTTACCTTTATCGCTCTCGGACAAGTTCCGATCGATCGAGCCGGTGGGCGTCGCAGCGAAGCTGCCATTCTCACAGGTCTTGATCTACTCAAGGCTGGGGATTGCATCGGGATCTATCCCGAAGGTACGCGTTCACCTGATGGCCGTCTCTACAAGGGACGTACTGGAATTGCACGCATGGCGATTGAATCTGGTTGCCCGATTGTTCCGGTAGCAATGTTTAACACCGCTGAAATTCAACCGACTGGTCAAGTCGTTCCAAAGGTCCGCCGCGTTGAGATGGTCTTTGGAGAGCCACTCTTCTTTACTGGCGACTCTCGTGATCTGCAGGTCTTGCGTGATGCCACCGATGTGATCATGAAAGCTATCCAGACGCTCTCAGGACAAGAGTATGTCGAGATGTATGCCTCAGAGGCGAAGGCCGAGATGATGAAGAATCGTAACTACCTGCAAGATAACGAGTAGTTAACTCTTCTTCAGGATCGCTTCACGCTCACCAAGATATTTACAATGATCGCATCCATCTTTCGATGGGGGACATTCACCGTTGATCATGGTGATGAATTCGTTAAATCGATCCTGTAACGCCTGTGGGTTTCTCTCTGCTGGATACCAATTGGAGTTAACGCGATAACCAAAGCCTGCTTTGACATTACCCCAGGCTTGAGGAACCGACCATGAGTAGATTCCAATCATGGAGATCTTCTTCGCTTCACCCTTTGCAGGATTTTCAAGGGCATAGGCATAAGCCTCGAGTTGAGGGGAGTAGAAGCCACTTTTATCTGAAGTTCGAGCCTGCATCTTGCAATCGATGATGCCATAAGTTGCATCGGGAAATTCAACGAGTAGATCATATTTTCCGCGAATCGATAAGTGAGAATCTTTGCCATCGATCTGAATTGGCTTTGAGAGGACCCATCCACCATGATCGACGATTTTTCCCTCAGGAATATCTGGATGCATGGCAGATGTGCTCAGTGGAGCGCTCTTATTCATGAAGTAACTCTCTTGTGACTCAGCTAGTTCAGCAACGGTCGGCATGAACATGGGAGCTTTCACTTGATGGTTGTAATAGAGCCACAACTCGCGGTGGCACCCATCCCATGAAAACGTTAGATCACTAGGACTTAAATTAACTCTTCTCTCACCCATAAACGTCGCTCCTATTTTTTGATGTAGCTCAATTTAACAGGCAGCGACTGACATCAGCGTGGAACGCCACGAAATTCCTACTTGTGGATCAGAGATTGGCCGATAGTGAGCACGCCTAGAAGGATCATGACCCCGCCACCGGTGACACGCATTCGAATCAGGCGCTTAACATCTCGGGCAAACCATTCACGAATCGTTCCGGCGAGTAGACCCCAGCTCCCATCGGAGCAGAGTGCAATCGCAGCAAATATTGTTGCCATGACAAGCATTTGAAATGTCACAGAACCTTTTTCGCGATCTACGAATTGCGGAACGATCGCTGCGAAGAAGACCATTCCCTTGGGATTGAGAGCGCCCACAGCAAAACCTTGGCGAACCGTCTGAAGTGGTGACGGCTTCTCATCAACAACTTGGCGCATCTCATCAGCATCCTTTGGGCTATCTTTAATTGCAGAGTACCCGAGGTAGATGAGATAGAAACCGCCGCCCCATTGCACGAGATTAAAGATGAGATGCGATCTGGAGAGGATCGGGCCAAGGCCAAAGCAGACGAAGACTGACATGGTGTACATGCCCAAGACGTTACCCAGGACTGTCAGGAGAGCTGTTGCTCGTCCCCAAGCGATGGCACGTGCGATCGTGAAGAGAACACTTGGACCTGGCGCCAGAATAATAAGAAATGCTGCGATGCAGTACTCCCAGAGATGGGAAGGGATCACAATCTGCATAGAGAAAGTATAGAGGGCGGGCTCGATATGAGCCCGCCCTCTCTAACAAGGATTAGATTAAATTAATCCATTAATCTTTAGCTAGGGAATTCAGTACGTGATACCCAACGACTGCAACCAATGTTGCATTGATGATTCCGTTGAATGTGTAGCTTCCACGTGTCCATGAGAGATCAGAGATTCCGATGATTACTGCAGAAGCAGCAACAATGAGATTCTTTGGCTTGTTAAAATCAACATGGGACTCGATCCAGATACGTGCACCGAGAATTCCGATCATTCCGTAGAGAGCAACGCCTGCGCCGCCAAGAACACCGGCTGGAGTTGCGCTCAATACTGCACCGAACTTAGGGCAGAGTGAGAGAACGATCGCGCCAATTCCTGCAACCCAATACGCTGCTGTCGAATAGACCTTTGTAGCAGCCATGACGCCAATATTTTCTGCATAAGTAGTTGTTCCTGAACCGCCACCCATTCCGGCAAGGACAGTTGAAACTCCGTCAGCCATCAGGGCGTTACCCATTTGACCATCGAGGTTTGAGTTTGTCATCGCAGCAACTGCTTTGACGTGTCCAACGTTCTCAGCGATGAGTACGAGTACAACTGGCAAGAAGAGAACGATTGCGCTCATCTTGAATGATGGATGTGTAAAGGTTGGCATTGCAAGCCACTTTGCTGCCTTGATTCCATCGGAATTAACATCGCCAGTAATGATCGCAACGATATATCCAACGAGAATTCCGACGAAGATCGAGATGCGAGAGATAAAGCCTTTGCCAGCAACAGCGACGATCGCGATAGCTGCGAGAGTAACGATTGATAGAAGTGGCTTTGTTACAAAGTTATTCTTTGCAGCTCCAGCAAGGTTGAGTCCGATCACCATAACGATCGTTCCTGTTACGACTGGAGGGAGTAGCCAGTTGATCCAACCGATGCCCGCACCGCGGACAATAAGTCCAACGATTGCGAGTACTACGCCGGTTGCGACAACTCCGCCGAGTGCTTGAGCCATTCCGCCCTTGCTAACCGCAGCAGCGATTGGAGCCAAGAAGGCGAATGAAGATCCGAGATAGCTTGGGACCTTATTTTGAGTGATGATCAGGAAAAGAAGTGTTCCAACGCCAGAGAAGAAGATTGTGGTGGTTGGAGGTAGGTGCGTGATGATTGGAACGAGGAAAGTTGCACCGAACATTGCTGCGATATGTTGGAGACCGGTTCCGACGGTCATTGGCCAGCTCAGACGCTCGTGTGGTGCTACGACGCCTCCTGATTTGTTCTCAGTCCATGAGAAGAGTGACATTAGGTAGATGCCTATCTATCAGCCCCATCGCGCCCCCGTTGGCGGGAGGGGAGCTCCTCCCAAAGAAGGTGCTGAAAATAAACGGTAAGGGGCTGCCCCCGCTTTGTGACGCCCAACACGCAGGTAGATACTTTCTTTACTCATCAGTAACCTAGGTAGATGTCTGAGATTCTGATTGAGCAAGTGGGCCAGGTTCTGCACCTGACGCTCAACCGCCCAGAGAAGAAGAATGCAATTTCTCAAGCGATGTACGCGACCCTGGCAAGCAACCTCAATAGTGCTGCGGGGGATTTTGGGATCCGAAGCGTCGTCATCTCTGGAAATGGCAAGGCCTTCACCGCAGGTAACGACATTATGGATTTCATGAATGAAGAGACCACTTTGGATTCACCAGTCTTTCACTTCCTGAAAGCTATCCATGACTTTCCCAAGCCTTTGATAGCTGCAGTGCAGGGAAATGCTGTTGGTATCGGCACAACAATGTTAATGCACTGTGATCTTGTCTTCGCAGCCCCTGACACAATTTTCTCCATGCCCTTCGTCACTCTTGGTTTAGTGCCTGAGGCAGGCTCAAGCCTTCTCTTCCCACGTTTGGTGGGTCATGCAAAGGCATCAGAAATTTTCCTAACAGGCAGAAACTTCGGGGGAGATGAAGCTCTTGAGATGAGATTGATTAACAGCGTTGAAGATAAGCCCGTTGAGAAAGCCTTAGCGATTGCAGAAATGATCGCCCAGCAACCACCCAATGCCGTTCTCAATACTAAAGCGCTCTTAAAGAGCGGCTCACATATAGCGGTTGAAAATGTGATGCTTGCAGAAGGTGAAATGTTTAGAATCGCTCTGCAATCAGATGAGACTCAAGGTGCATTTATGAAGTTCATGACCTCACGGAAGAAGGATTAACAATGTCACTTGAAGGGAAGCGCATCTTTATTACCGGAGGATCTCGAGGTATCGGACTTGCCATTGCACTCCGAGCCGCACGCGATGGGGCGAAGGTAGCCATTGCAGCAAAGACAACAGAGCCACACCCAACACTCCCAGGAACTATCTACACCTCGGTTGAAGAGATTAATGCAGCGGGCGGGGAAGGCCTCGCTATCCAGTGTGATATTCGTGATGAGAACCAGATCGCATCGGCAATTGCGCAAACCGTTGAAACCTTTGGCGGCATCGATATTTTGATCAATAATGCGAGCGCGATCAATCTGACTCCAACACTCTCAACCCCAGCAAAGCGCTTCGATCTCATGTTTGATGTCAACGTTCGCGGCACTTTTCTCACTTCTCAAGCCGCACTTCCTCATCTCAAGGCATCGGCTGCAGCCGGACGTAATCCTCATATTCTGACGCTATCACCGCCACTCTCTATGAAGGCAAAGTGGTTTAAGCCGCATCTGGCTTACACAATGGCAAAGTATGGAATGAGTATGTGCGTTCTTGGACTCTCTGAAGAGTTCAAACGAGATGGCATTGGCGTCAATGCGCTCTGGCCCCGGACGGCGATCGATACCGCAGCGCTGGCGATGATCCCTGGAGTCGATACTGATTTCTGTCGCATCCCTGAGATCCTCTCAGACTCTGCCTACATCATCCTTACCCGTGATGCGAAGACGACAACAGGGAACTTCTTTGTCGATGATGAAGTCTTAGCCTCTGAGGGAATCACTGATTTAGAGAAGTACTCAGTGAAGCCTGGGACAACAGATTTCTTGCTCGACTTCTTCCTCGACTAAGATCGCAATATGAAGAAGGTTCTCGCTGCATGTATTTCTTTGGTCTTTCTAGCCGCGCCACAAATCGCTCAGGCTCACACAACGTTAATCTCGAGTGATCCGATCCACGACACAACGATTCAGAGCTGGCCAGATCACATCACCCTGACCTTTGGTGAGCCGCTGCAAGTCTTAGCTGGAGCAGAGATCAATAAGGTGAGCGTCACTAATGCCAACGCTCAGTCACTTGAGGGCGCCACCAAGGTCGATGGAGCCGTGCTGACAGTTGCGGTCTCACCTAATAGTGTCGATGGACCAGTGCTCGTGAACTACCGGATAGCGGCAGCCGATGGCCACGTTCTCGATGGAGAGTTCTCTTTCAATTACAAGAATGGTGCGAGTGCTACGCCGTATACGACGCAACAACCGCACCATGGAAGTACCAAGAACTTCGCCCTCATCGCCACATCGACAATCTTGATCGTCTTTGGTCTGCTCTTCGGGATCTTTATCTACCGACGAAAGTAGAGGTTAGTGAAGTACAACTCCTTCAGCTGAATCCGCTGCATGCTTACCAACAGTGATGGTGAGAGCAATGATTACTGCAGCAATAGCTAAGAACCCAGCGCCTACTCGAAATGCCACGGAGAAACCATGGACCATCGCGAAGGCTTGAACGTTCTTACCCATTGATGAATGTGCTGTCGCATAGGCTGTTGAAGCCGTGACCGCGACAGTATTGAGCAAAGCAGCGCCCAGTGATCCACCAATCTGCTGACTTGTATTGATCATTGCCGATGCAACTCCAGAGTCCCTACCACCAACACCATGTAGACCTGTTGTCGCACTTGGAATAAAGACAAGTGCAAGTCCAGTACTCATGATCAGCATTGCAGGCAGGATTGCTGTTGTGTATGAGGAAGTAGGAGTAAAGCGGGATAAGTAGAAGAGACCGATCGTTGCCATCAATAACCCGGTGAGCATCAACGGACGTGCGCCAACTTTGGGCATCAGTGTTGCTGCTACTCCGGCGAAGAGAATTACTCCACCAGAGAATGGCAAGAATGCAAAGCCTGATCGAAGCGCGCTATACCCATGAATATTTTGGAAATAGATACTGAGGAATAAGAACATCGTGAATAATCCAGCGCCAATGAGAATAGTTGCAAGGTATGAACCTGCGCGGTTCTTCTCAGCGAGAACTCTTATTGGAAGTAATGGTCCCTCAACTTTGGACTCAATAATAAAGAAGGCTACGAGTAAGACCGCTGCGATGATGAAATATTGGTATGTAGAACTCTTTGCCCACCCATGGGTTGCTGCCTGGCTAAAACCATAGACGAGGGAGAGCAAGCCGAGTGAAACGGTCACCGCGCCAGGAATATCGTATTTGTGATCGCCCTCTGCATGAGATTCGTGGAGCCAAGGAAGAGCCATGGCTACAGTGATAAGGGCGATCGGAACATTCACTCCTAAACACCAGCGCCAGTTTGCATACTCAGTAAGCGTCCCACCAAGGATTAAACCAATTGCTGCGCCACCACCAGAGATAGCTCCGTACACACCAAAAGCCTTCGCACGCTCTTTTGGAAGTGTGAAAGTAACGTTAATCAGAGAGAGCGCGGCTGGCGCAAGCAGTGCCCCGAATACACCTTGTAGAGCACGAGCACCAAAGAGCATAGCTTGAGTGCTTGCTATTCCGCCCAGGGCGGAAGCTCCAGCAAAACCAAGGAGTCCTGTGATAAAAATTTTCTTACGCCCGACGAGATCGGCGATGCGCCCTCCGAGAAGAAGGAGTGAACCAAATGCAAGAGTGTATGCAGTGACTACCCATTGACGATTCGCTGCTGAAATGTGGAGATCTCTTTGCGCGCTTGGGATAGCGATATTGACGATTGAACTATCAAGCACAACCATGAGAGATGCCATTGCAATAACCGCTAGGGCTCTCCAACGGTTTGGATCTAGACCATCTTCAGTAACTTTTTTCGACACAGATATCCCCTTTTGATTGCACTTTGATTGTATGGATTAAGTCTAAGACCACGAATAATAACTTGCTATTTGAAAAATTTTGAGTAAAAGTCTAAGAACAACACGCATGAAGTCTGTGAAATATGACTCTTTTAAGCGAACCTGATACCTTGGCACAAATGAAAAATTCACTGAATCCCAATAAATATGTGCGCACTGCGGTAACAACACGTCCAGTCGATAAGAGCGTTGTAGCAAAGTTAATGGCATCTGAGTGGGAGCGTTTCACTCGCGACACCGGTGCATCACGTACAGAATTTGAAGCTGCGAAGATGAGTATGCCTCTTGGCGTTGTCTCCAGCTTCCAACATTGGGATCCATATCCAATTGCGATTGCATCTGCAAAGGGTGCATATATGAAAGATGTTGATGGCCGTGAACTGCTTGATCTCTCCATGGGATTTGGAGCGATGCTTGCAGGCCATTTGAATCCAACCGTAGTTGCTGAAGGTAAGAAGGCACTCGATTCAGGAATGCTCTTTGTTACACCTTCGCCGATCTCTCGCGATGCAGGGGAGCGTCTCTGCAGGCGCTTCAATATTGATCAAGTTCGCTTTGCCAATTCTGGAACTGAAGCGACCATGTACGCAGTTCGTATCGCAAAGTCCTACACCGGCAAGCCCGCAGTTGTTAAGGTCGAAGGTGGCTACCACGGTAGTTCAGATACCTTGACGGTCTCTGGAAAGCCTTCACTCACAGAAGCCGGCCCAGCTGAGACTCCAAACGCCGTCGTCCAAGATGGCACATCACCTGGGGTCGTCTTTGTCGTTCCATTCAATAATTTACCTGCGCTTGAGAAGCTCTTCGCTCGCGATCACGATTCAATTGCCTGCTTCATCGTAGAGCCAGTTCTTGAGAACTTAGCAATCGTTCTGCCCGATGATGGCTACCTCGAAGGCGTCCGTGCTCTCTGCGATCAATACGGGATTGTTCTGATCTTTGATGAAGTTAAAACTGGACTCACTGCTGGCCCTCATGGAGCTGCTGTACGTCTTGGAGTTCAACCAGATCTCATAACTCTCGCGAAATCAATTGGTGGCGGAATGCCCGTTGCGGCGTTCGGTGGCAAGAAGCAATATATGGATGCGGTGACTGATAACCGGATGCCTCACTTCGGAACATTTAACGGCAATCCACTTGCGATGGCAGGAATTCGTGGCGTGGATATGGTTGCTACCCCTGAAGCGCTAGCTGAAGCTGAGCGTCTCAATCACAACGCACTCGATCGTATTACTGACATTATTAATGAGTACGAACTTCCTGCTCACACAATTGGATTTGGTGTGAAGGGTTGCATTACATGGTCTATCGATCGCGTTCGTAACTATCGTGATTACAAGGCTTCGGACTTTGAAGTGGCAGAACTCTCCTGGCTCTGGTCACTCAACCGTGGGATCATTACGCCTCCAGGACTCGATGAGCAGTGGCTGATAAGTCTTGCTCATACTCAAAAAGAGATCGATATCTTGGTTGAAGATTTCCGCGAGATCGCAGTAGCACTCCGCGCTTAAAGTAATGAAGCGTTGGCTTTAACGGCTCTTGTTGCTTCATGCAAGGTATATCCAAGCATCGCTGCAACGATCGCCGGCATAATCCACCAGCCAGATATTCCTGCAGCATGGGTTGCAATGAAGCCAAGAACTACTCCTGCGGCTACCCGCCAATCATCTCCTATGATGAAGTCATACCAGAAGAAGAGAAAGCCGCCGATCCAACGAATAAGTACTGCTGAATCTTTTGATGGTTCATTGAATGTTGGAAGGTTGAGCTTGCGAACTGGTTGATTCTTTGCCTTACGAACTTTGAGAATTTGAATAAGCCCAAGACAAACGAGTAAGACGAATGGAATGATTGCAAGCAGTGAGAGGTCCTTGTGGGGCCACTCTGCTCCAGCGCCCTCGGCCCCCCAGAAGATTCCAAAAGAAGTCAGGAGGGTTCCGACGATGAATTTCATAGTGTTCTCTGGGACACGAGAGAGAGGTTTGTGGATCGCAAAGCCCGCGATCGTCACGATAATTACTGCAATGGCTGCGGCCCATATTGCAAGAGCGAACGCTTGAGGATTAGAACCTTTCTGAATGATTCCAAAGGTGACAACAATAAAGACAACCTCTAGCCCTTCAAGGAGAACACCTTTAAATGAAAGCGTGAATGCATACCAATCAGAGACTGCAAGGCGAGATACCTTTACTTGTTTTTCAGCTTCTGCAACTTCATCTTTGAAGATCTTCTCTTCATCATGAAGTGCCTTGAATCCACTCGCGCGAAGAATTGCTTTGCGAAGCCATTGCATTCCAAATACAAGTAGTAAGCCACCAACTGTGAGTCGCAAGGTTGATTTTGGAAGTTTTTCAATACTTGGCCCAAGCACAACAATCAACGTTGCAAGTACTACTAAAGCGGAGATAACACCTTGAAAACTCGAGCGCCAATCACGTGATGTGCCGGCGGCTAGAACGATAGTGACTGCCTCTACCGCCTCAACGGCGCAGGCAAGGAAGACTGAGATAAAGAGAGCAATATCGTTACCGCTGAGCGAGTGGAACATGCCGTAACTCTACAGGCGGGTTATTCCAGAGCGATGAGGTCGTAGTACTCGTCGTTCCACAAATCTTCATCGCCATCAGGAAGAAGTAAGACTCTCTCTGGTTTGAGCGCTCGAACGGCGCCTTCATCGTGGCTCACCATTACGACCGCACCTTGATATTCACCGAGCGCAGCGAGGATTTCATCGCGAGAGGCAGGATCTAAGTTATTTGTAGGCTCATCGAGGAGCAGGACATTTGCTGATCCAACAACGAGAGTTGCAAGTGCCAGGCGAGTTCTCTCTCCACCGCTGAGTACCTTGACCAATTTTTGAACATCGTCTCCCACAAAGAGGAAGGAGCCCAGAACCTGACGAGCTTGTTGCTCTGTGATCTTCTCACCGGAAGAGAGCATGTTTTCAAGGACAGTTCTCTCGAAATCGAGGGTCTCATGTTCTTGGGCGTAGTAACCGATCTTTAAACCATGGCCAGGAAGGATTTCACCGGTATCTGACTCGAGTGCACTACCGAGGATCTTGAGAAGCGTTGTCTTTCCAGCGCCATTGAGGCCCAGGATAACAACGCGAGAAGAACGATCAATGGCAAGTGAAACATCGGTGAAAATTTCAAGGGATCCATAAGATTTGGAGAGTCCTTCTGCCATCAGAGGAGTCTTGCCACAAGGAGCTGGAGTAGGGAAGCGAAGTTTCGCGACTTTGTCACTCACACGCACTGCTTCAAGTCCTGAGAGCAATCGTTCGGAGCGCTTCAACATATTTTGCGCAGCTACAGCCTTAGAAGCCTTTGCGCGCATCTTCTCACCTTGCTTGGCAAGGATTGCGGCTTTCTTCTCCGCATTTGCACGCTCTTTTTTGCGGCGGTGTTCATCATCTTCGCGTTGCTGAAGATATTTCTTCCAGCCCATGTTGTAGACATCGATCACGTTTCGGTTTCCATCGATGTAGAAGACTTTATTCACAACTGTTTCAATGAGGTTTACATCGTGAGAGATGATGACCAATCCGCCAGAGTATTTAATGAGGTATTCACGGAGCCAGATGATCGAATCTGCATCCAAGTGGTTTGTCGGTTCATCAAGAATGAGAGTTTCAGAGCCGCTAAAGAGAAGACGTGCGAGCTCAATACGGCGACGCTGACCACCCGAGAGACCATCGAGAGTGTTGGTAAAGACTCTTTCTGGAAGTCCCAAATTTGTTGCAATCGATTCCGCTTCGGCTTGAGCTGCATAGCCACCTGCTGAATCAAATTCAGCGCTCACTCGGGTATATCGATCTAAAACCTTCTCTAAATCTTCGGGGGAGGCGTTAGCCATCTCTTCTTCAACTTTTGCCATACGGATAGCGATCTGATCGAGGCCACGTGCGGAGAGAATGCGATTGAGGACTAACTCACCTTGATCACCAGTTCGTGGATCTTGTGGGAGATAACCGATTGATCCGGTGCGGATAACTTGTCCGCCTGCGGGGAGTGTTTCGCCTGCGAGGACTTTGGCGAGGGTAGATTTGCCAGCACCGTTACGTCCAACGAAGCCGATTCGATCTCCATGGTTGATGCGGACGGTCACATCTTTGACTAAGAGGCGAGCAGCAGCACGAAGCTCAACACTCTGGGTAGAAATCACTAAGGCAGTCTCTCACAGAGGTTAGAGATTAAAGAAACCCTTGATAGAGGCGACAATCATCTCAACGGCGATAGCAGCAAGAAGTAAGCCTGCAATGCGAGCAAAGAGTGTGACTCCCGACTCTTTGATGAGTCCGAGAATTTTTGTTGAGAACATCAGAGTTAATCCAATAATCACATGGGTTGCGATGATTGCGATCAGCAGAGCGCCTTGCTTTGCAGCGCCATCTGCATAATTTGTATAGAGCATTGTTGTGACAATTGCTCCAGGACCGGCGAGCAGGGGAGTTCCGAGCGGAACCAGCGCAATATTTCCCTTATTACTGCCTGGCTCGGGATTTCCTTTTCCGGTGAGCAATTCAAGGGAGATGAGCAACATCAATAAGCCGCCAGCACCTTGAAGTCCAAAGATAGAGACGTGCAGATAGTTAAGTACAAATTTTCCAAAGAGCGCAAAGAGCACTATGACAAAGAGAGAGACCGATGCCGCTTGCCAAGCAAGTTTGATCCGTTCGCGAGGGGTTCGATCCCCGACCAGTGCCAAGAAGAATGGAGTAGCACCCGGTGGATCTAAAATAACAAGAAGAGTGACAAATGCTTGAAGCCCGAATGCAACCGCAGTGAGTGACCCGAGATTGTTCATGGCCTCACTCTAGTCTCTCTAATCGATAGTGAAGCCATCCTTGATCGCGCCTAATTCAATGCCTGCAGCTACGTGATCCGTATTTTCTCCGCGAGCTAGTTGTGACTGATGAGCACGGTTATGCCAACGCTCTTCGATCTTTCCAAAGCGCCAGAGTAGGAGAGCAAAAGCCCACACTCCAACGAACATTCCTACAATAATAAAACCGGCTTTATTAATATTGAAATCGCGGGCATAGTTCCAGAAGCCGCCAGTGAGATTGAGTTGATTAGCAAAGACTTGTGCAACTTCTAAGCCCCCGATGTAGATCGCGACAATAACGGATAACCCTGTGATGACGATGTTGTAGTAGACCTTGCGAACAGGACGAGAGAAGGCCCATCCGTAAGCAAAGTTCATAAATGAACCATCGATTGTGTCGAGAAGACTCATGCCGCCAGCAAAGAGCATAGGTAAACTTAAAATTGCCCACCATGGCAGGCCTGCAATAACAGAGGATCCAGCAAGCACCAAGAGTGCAACTTCAGTCGCTGTATCGAAACCGAGACCGAAGAGAATTCCAAGTGGATACATCTTCCAGCTGGCATCGATACGACGAGCAATCGGCCCAAAGAAGCGCATCATAAATCCACGCGAGTTAAGGTGCTTCTCTAACTCTTCCTCATCGTAGAGACCTGCTCGCATCGCCTTAAATACTTTGATGACCGAGAGCAGAACAACCAGATTCAGAAGTGCGATGATCATGAGAAAGGCGCCACTGACAGATGTGCCGATAAGGCTTGTGTAGTGGTGGAGAGAGGATTTATCATCCTTGATCTGTACACCGAGTGATTTAATTCCAAAGTTCAAAATGATTGCGAGCGCTGTAACTACAGATGAGTGGCCGAGCGAGAAGAAGAAGCCAACACCCATAGGGCGCTTTCCTTCTGACATCAACTTACGTGTTGTGTTATCAATCGCAGAGATATGGTCAGCATCGAATGCATGGCGCATTCCTAGAGTGAGCGCGAGGAAGCCAGTTCCCCAACCGAAGAGAGTGCCATCAGCTAATTTATAGTGGCCTGATGTAGCCGCCCACATTAAAAGAGTTCCGCCAATGAGCAAGAAGAAGATCACACCGAACATAGCGCCGAGACGTCTGCGCTCATCGCGTGAGAGGCCCTTGGCGGTGGAACCGCTGAGTGGTGTGGTGGTTGGGTTATTCATTCTTCTTCAATGGCTGACGCCCCTAGTTAGTGCTAAATATCGTCGTGATATCTACGTGCAAACTCTTTGCAAGAGCAACTTTACCTGAAGGGGGTAATCGCTGCGAGTTGAACAAGACTGAAATGAAGAAGGCCCTCAATCTCTATGAGATTTCAAGGGCCTTATTCGGATCTAGAGCCTGGTGACGGGGAAGCTCTTGGGATATGACTTAGATGTCGTAGTAGAGCTCAAACTCTGCTGGATGCGGACGTAAGCGGACATAATCAACTTCGGCAGTGCGCTTGTAGTTGATCCAAGTCTCGATGAGATCTGGTGTGAATACTCCACCCTTGGTGAGGTAATCGTGGTTCTTCTCAAGCTCATCCAGCACCTCAGGAAGTGAACCTGGAACTTGAGGAATCGCTGCAGCATCTGCGCCTTCGAGCTCGTAGAGATCCTTGTCTACTGGAGCAAGAGGCTCGATCTTGTTCTGAATTCCATCGATACCAGCCATCAACATCGCAGCGAATGCGAGATATGGATTAGCTGATGGATCCGGGCAACGGAACTCGATGCGCTTCGCCTTTGGATTTGAACCGGTGATTGGGATACGGATACATGCGGAACGGTTACGAGCTGAGTAAACGAGGTTTACTGGTGCTTCATAGCCTGGGACTAAGCGGTGATAAGAGTTGACGGTTGGGTTGGTGAATGCAAGAAGTGATGGAGCATGCTTCAAGAGTCCGCCGATATACCAACGAGCCATATCAGAGAGATCGCCGTAACCATCGCCGAAGAAGAGTGGCTTGCCATCTTTCCAGAGTGATTGGTGAACGTGCATACCTGAACCGTTATCACCAAAGAGTGGCTTTGGCATGAAGGTTGCAGTCTTGCCATTCTTCCAAGCAACGTTCTTGATGATGTATTTGAACTTCATAACATCGTCACCGGCTGTGAGAATATCTGAGAAGCGATAGTTAATCTCCATCTGGCCAGCAGTTCCAACCTCATGGTGTGAACGCTCGACGAGAAGACCAGCACGACCGAGTTCCATAACCATCTCATCGCGGATATCTGCGAGTTGATCGGTAGGTGAGACTGGGAAGTAGCCGCCCTTGAAGCGAGTCTTGTAACCACGGTTTGGAGTTCCATCAGCTTCAAGTGAAGCACCTGTGTTCCATGCACCTTCGATGGAATCGATGAAGTGGTGTGATGCATTCTGTGAAGTACTGAAGTTCACTTCATCAAAGAGATAGAACTCTGCTTCTGGTGCGAAGAATGCAGTATCTGCAATACCTGTTGACTTCAAATACTCAACAGCCTTTGCAACGACTCCGCGAGGATCACGTGAGTAGGGAGTGTTATCGATTGGGTTATGCACTGAGAAGTTGATGACGAGTGTCTTCTCGGCGCGGAATGGATCGATGAATGCGCTTGAAGGGATAGGGAGCAACTTCATATCTGATTCGTGGATCGCTTGGAATCCGCGAATGGATGAACCATCGAACATCAATCCATCTGTGAAGACTGCTTCGTCGAAAGATTCAACCGGAACATTGAAGTGCTGTTGAATACCTGGAAGATCAATAAAGCGAACGTCAACAAGTTTGACATCGTTCTTCTTGATGAAATCGAAGATTTCAGCTGAGTTCTTAAACATGCTTCTCCGTACTAGTTCGTTGTGGTATTCAAGGAACCGCATCACCGGGGTTCGCTTGCTATGGTGGAAATGTAAGGCTCGCCCGTGAAAAAGGCATAACCCAAGTGTTACAAATATGTTTCGTCATCTCAACCTACGCTTGAAGGTTCCAAGGATTAGGCTGGGAAGGTGAGTTCAGAGCAGAAAAATTCGCCAGTGCCGGCTGGGATGGGTATCCGATTCCTGGCGATCACCCTTGATTGGGTGGCGGCAGGTCTGATCATTAGCGGTGCTTCGCGCCAAAGCTATGGCTATCAACTTCAACGACTTGGACTCTTCTTTGCAGAAGTCTTCGTACTTACTGCTCTCATGGGAGCATCGGCTGGCCAAAGGATATGTGGGCTGAAAGTTATTGATGCAACAACCGGGGGAGCGGTTCCACCAATGCGAGCTTTTATCCGCACTGGCCTGATTCTCTTAGTGCTACCGGCGCTCTTTAAAAAAGATGGCGTCGCGTATCACGATTCGATGTGCAATACAAAAGTTGTCAGACGTTAGCCAGTTATTACCGTTTAGGCATCCTTGCGCCCTTAGGCAATGGGCCCTGAGGAATTGGCATTGCTAAACCACCAACAGCCTTAAGACGCGCACGAACTTCACGCATCTGATTATTTGAAAGTTTCTTTGGTAATTTCTTAATCTTCTTCTGTAACTTCTTCAGAGCGACCTGACCATCTGCATCGCCTGCGATGATTTCAACAATAGGAACTCCAGGAACGAATCGCTCCATCTTCTTCTTCTCATCGATGAGGAGCGCACGAACTGCAGGACTTCCTTCGGCAACGAGAACAATTCCGCAGCGACCTACAGTGCGGTGGACCATATCTTGGTTGCGGGAGACGTTAACAGCAGGTGTAGTCGTGAAACCACGACGAATACTCATCAAGACACTTGCTGCAGCCCCAAGCTGATCTTGGATTGATGCAAATGCAGCTGTATTAGCGAAGCGAGTAAAGATAAAGAATGCAACGAGAATTCCGAGTGGCAATCCAAGAATTCCAAAGTAGACCGGATGATGGAGTGAATTTCCGGCGAGGATCGCAAGCGCTTCTGCAGCTACAAGACCGATGAGACACCAGACCAACGCGAGTGGCTTGTGGGTCTTAACTAAGCGGAAGGCATCCTTGAGCACCGCCAACTGGGATTGTTTCTCCGGGGCACCATTATTTTGAGTGGACTTCTCTTTGCGGTCTTTACGCGCCATCGCCTTGCTCCTTCTTCTCTCTTTGGATCTCTTCTACGTGCTCTAAACGTTCTCGTTCAACTTGCTCAAGTGTAGGTGCAGTTCCGCCAAGACGGACCGGTCCCCACCATTGACCGCGAGGATCATCAGGATATCTGCTCTGAATTGAATGCAGGAGTTCGTTCATGACAATTTTGAGATTCGCCTCTTCGGCTGCGATATCAGCGCCCTTAGCGATGAATATTGGCTTGCCAAAAGTTACCGAGATTGGATACTTGTTACGTCCAAAATCTGGCTTGCGCTTCTTTGTCACAATTCGTTGACTTCCCCAGACAGCAACAGGAATTACTGGGACTCCAGCACCCTGAGCAAGTCGGACCGCGCCAGATTTTATTTCTGCAATTTCAAAACTTCGAGAGATTGTTCCTTCTGGGAAAATACCAATGATCTCACCGCTACGTAGAGCGCGAAGTGAGGCGGCTAGTGCAGCAGAACCGGAAGATCGATCAACACTTATGTGATGCATTCCGCGCATGAGAGGGCCAGCAATTTTATGATCGAAGATCTCTTTCTTCGCCATAAAACGTATATACCGTTTCATGGGAAGCGCTGCCGTACCAGCTAATGCGAAATCTAAATAGCCGATGTGATTAATAGCTAAGACTGCGCCGCCGCTCTTACCTGAATGGGGCAGATTCTCTTGCCCCGTGAAATCAAATTTCAGACCAAGATATCGCCATAAGGTTTTCACCACAACGATTACTGGGGGATAGACAAAATCAGCCACGTAAGAGTGCTCGCTTTTCAAGGGCTTGCTTGTAGAGGCGACCAGCCCGGTATGAAGAGCGAACCATCGGTCCACTCATGTTCCCCAAGAAACCAATCTCTTGCGCTTCGTGAGATAACTCGACGAACTCTTCTGGCTTTACCCAACGAATGACTGGATGGTGCAGAGGAGTTGGTCGCAAATATTGGGTGATAGTAATGAGATCGCAGCCAGCCGAATGAAGATCTTTCAGGGCTTGCGAGATCTCTTCGCGGGTTTCGCCCATTCCAAGAATCAAATTTGATTTTGTGATCAGGCCATACGCACGAGCTTGCGAGATAACATCGAGGGAACGGTCGTATGTAAAGGCTGGACGGATCTCTTTAAAGATACGTGGAACGGTCTCTAGATTGTGAGCGAAGACTTCAGGTTTTGTAGCGAAGACCTGGTTGAGAAGCTCTGGATTTCCACTGAAGTCAGGGGCGAGCATCTCCACGCCAACGCCAGGATTCATCTCATGGACAACGCGAATGGTCTCGGCATATAACCAAGCGCCCTCATCTTCGAGATCATCGCGAGTCACTCCGGTGATCGTTGCATAGCGAAGCCCCATGGTCTTAACAGATTCGCCGACTCTGCGAGGTTCGTCGCGGTCTACTGGGAGAGGTTTGCCGGTATCGATATTGCAGAAATCGCAGCGACGAGTGCATCGCTCTCCGCCAATAAGGAATGTCGCTTCTTTATCTTCCCAACATTCAAAGATATTGGGACATGCAGCTTCTTGGCAGACAGTATGAAGACCCTCACGCACTACGAGTGAGCGAAGAGCCGTGTATTCAGGACCCATCTTTGCTCGAGTCTTGATCCACTCTGGCTTCTTCTCAATAGGTACGGCGGCATTTCTCGCCTCAATTCGGAGGAGCTTTCTTCCTTCAGGAGCAATAGTCATGAGCTCACCCGTTCTAACGCTGCAGAGAGATGACGATCAACAACTGGGATAACTTCATCCATCGAAATCTGACGATTAAGTTCGGCTTTCATCGAGGTAACACCTGTATCTGTAAATCCGCAAGGAACGATTCGATCAAATGCAGAGAGATCAGTTGAAATATTGAGAGCGAATCCATGCATCGTCACGCCCTTTGCAACGCGGATTCCGATTGCGGCAATCTTGCGGTCACCTTGTTCATCTCGAAGCCAGACTCCAGAACGTTCGCAATACCGTTCCGCATGGATACCAAACTCTTTACAGACATCTATCAAGGCGATTTCAATCTCTCGAACAAATCCGACGACATCGCTGCCATTAGTAAGTCGCACGATTGGGTAGCCAACTAATTGACCTGGTCCATGAAATGTAATTTTCCCACCGCGATCAACATCAATTACTGGCGTTCCATCGATAGGACGTTCTTCAAGAGTGGTGCGACGACCTGCGGTATATACCGGTGGATGTTCTAAGAGAATGAGGGTATTTGGACGGTTACCTGCGACGACATCTGCATGCATCTCACGTTGGATCGTAAGCGCATCGGCATAGGCCACAAGCCCAAGGCCCTCGAGAGCAAGCCCTGACGCGGTCTTCAAGGAAACAGTCACGGCTTTAGCCTAATTGCCAGAGTGAATATTGGCTAAACAGGCTGGCAAAGAGGTGGTTCACAAGGAAATCAACTGCTGAGGGGATTAAACTTGGGCCATTCACCAAACATCTTACGAATGGACTCCTGCATGTCTTCAACCACTGCTCACAAGCACCGCAAGCCACTTTGGATCGCGATCGTTCTCGTTCTTGGATGGTTCATGGTTTCGGGAATCACCGGACCCCTCTTTGGCCAACTTTCAACTGTTCAGAAGAATGATAACTCCAAGTTCTTGCCCAGCTCTGCTGAGACTGAGAAGTTCAATGCTGCAGCGGCTGCATTTAGTTCAGGCGCAAACAAGTCTCTTCCTGAGTTGGTCTTGTTTATAGGTGATGCGACGCCAGCAAAGGTTGCGGCGACAAATGCCTTTCTCCAAACACTTCCTGCTAAGCCACTCGTCGATAAGAACGGCATGGCAATCCCGAAGGTCTCCGCGAAACTGAGTGACTTCTTAGATCCGAATAGCCCTCTCGTGGCCTTTCCGTCAAAGGATGGCAAGGCGATCTTGGCAAGCGTTCCATTCAATGCAGATCAGACAGGGGTAAATCTCGCAAATAAGAAACCTGCTCTACCTGCTGTCACTGATTCAATCCGTTTCTACTCTGCAGAATTTGCAAAGACAAGTGGTTTCGCATCGCATGTGACAGGGATTGCCGCAATTCTCTCTGACCTCTTTGGAGCCTTTGGCTCACTAGACTCAAGTTTGCTACTAACTACCGGTCTTGTTGTTGCAGTCATTCTTATTATTGTTTATCGCTCGCCAGTTTTATGGATCTTGCCACTCTTCTCGGCTGGCATTGCACTGACATTTGCGGGATCGGTTGTCTATGAGTTAGCCAAGCACAACGTGATCGCCTTAGATGGCGCATCCCAAGGCATTCTCTCGGTGTTGGTGTTGGGTGCAGCAACTGACTACGCACTACTTCTTATTGCTCGTTATCGTGAAGAATTGCATCACGAGGAGTCGCGCTTTGACGCGATGAAGAATGCTTGGAAGGGCGTTGTGGAACCGATCGTTGCCTCTGGTTCTACGGTAGCGATTTCACTCCTCTTGCTCTTGCTTGCAAGTCTTTCTAATAATCGTGGACTTGGACCAGTTGGTGCAATTGGTATCGCCTGTGCGGTTATTACGATTATGACGCTATTGCCAGCAGTTCTCGTTCTCTTTGGTCGATGGGTCTTCTGGCCAAGTATTCCTCATTTTGGTTCCGAAGATGACAAACTGGCTGGGCTGTGGTCAAAGATTGCCAATGCAACTGCACGTAAGCCACGTCAATATTGGGCTGCAACCGGACTTTTGTTAGTAGTGCTTGCTGCATTTGTCACTACGTTGCATCCAAATGGAATTTCAACTGCACAGAGTTTCACCAAGACTCCGGATTCTGTGAAGGCTCAGAACTTAGCTCTGAAGTATTTCTCTGGCGGCGAAGGTCAGCCGACACAAGTGTGGACGACAGAAGCAAATGCTGCAGCAATCTCTGCAAAGCTCACGTCAATTCCAGGCGTCGCGTCAGTGACCCCTTCTACAGATGGACCTATGAGCACAACTCCAAAGGTTGTCGATGGGCATGTAATTCTTAATGCAACATTAAGTGCGACTCCAGATTCTAATGAAGCGAAGAATATGATCCCTGGAATTCGTGCTGCGGTTCACGCAATTGATCCTGCAAGTCTGGTCGGCGGAACATCGGCGGTTTATTACGATACTGGAAAAGCTGCAACTCGTGATCAAAAAGTGATCATTCCGGTTGTGCTCCTCGTGATTGCAATTATTTTGGGTCTCTTGCTCCGAAGTGTCTTTGCATCATTGATGCTTTTGACGACGGTTGTGCTTTCTTACCTAGCCACGCTCGGTGTTTGTGCGATCGTCTTCCATCACATCTTCCACTTTGCGGGTGAAGATACTGGGTTCCCACTCTTTGCCTTCATTTTCTTGGTTGCACTTGGTATCGACTACAACATCTTCTTGATGACACGTGTTCGCGAAGAGGCGAAGAAGTTCGGTACACGAGTAGGAATGACAAAGGGCGTTACGGTCACTGGGGGAGTAATCACTTCTGCTGGAGTTGTGCTTGCTGCAACCTTTACAGTCCTTGGCATCTTGCCGCTCGTATTCTTAGCTGAGATTGGCTTCTCTGTCGCCTTTGGCGTACTGCTCGATACCTTGCTTGTTCGGTCGATCTTGGTGCCCGCGCTCGTGCATCAATTTGGATCGAAGATTTGGTGGCCATCTAAGTTGCAGGATGAATCGACGCTATCCAACTAAAGTAGTTCGCGTGGACAACTTCGATTGCATCGTTATTGGTGCTGGGCTAGCCGGGCTTACTGCTGCCCGCTATTTACAGAGTGCCGGTATTGAGACTCTTGTTATTGAATCAAGCGATCGTCCCGGTGGTCGCGTAAAGAGTGATCTTATCGATGGGTTCACACTCGATCATGGCTTTCAAGTTATTAACCCGAAATATCCCAACATTCGTAATTCGGGAGTGATGGACTCTTTACAGTTCACACCCATTGTTCACGGCCTCATCCCATTTCGACTTGTTGAGACAATTACCAAGCCAGGCGATCTGATGGCCCCATTTCTGCGGGGAGTGTTTCTGACCGAACCCTCCCGCGTAAGCCCAAGAGTTCGGGTTGAGATTTACAAGAGTTTCTTACAAGGCAGACCGGGATTGGTTGATGGTGGGGCATCGGCTTTTTCAAGCGCGCTTGCGTACCCAGTTACCGATATTCATTACGGAGAGACCGTCCACCGTATTGAAGATCAGAACGTGATTACAGATCACGGCAGTTACCAGGCTCGGTTCATCATGATCGCAACCGATCCAGTGACGGCGACACAACTCACTCCCGAGGTTGGTGTGGTTCGTATGCACTCTTCAACCACGTGGTACCACAGCACTGATAACCAGATTGCCGGAGCAGACAGGTTTGCAGTGAGCAAATCTGGTTCTTTGATCAACTCCATCGCTATTTCAGATGTCGTGGAATCTTACGCACCAGCTGGTAAACAGCTCTTTTCTTCGACCTCACTTCTACCAATTTCAGAGAGTGAGGTCCGCCGCGAACTTGCACGCATCTGGAAGGGAGATACATCCACCTGGGAGTTTGTCGCACGATATGAGATCAAAAAGAGCCTGCCTGAGCATCCGCTAGGAAAGTCACTCTATTCAACGGTTCAGATTAAGGATGCACTTTATGTTGCGGGCGATCATCGGGGATATCCATCTCAACAAGGTGCGATGGAGAGTGGAAAACGTGCTGCTCGATCAATTATTGAGCGAGTTCATCCAAGGCGCTAGTGACATGTGGATAATCAAAGGTAAATCCAGAATCCAGAAGTACTGAAGGAAGAACCTTCTTCGATCCCAGAATTTCAGATGCAAAACCACCGAGAACAGTTTTTAGCGCAATACCGGGGACTGGGAATAGAGCAGGTCGGTGAAGTGCACGCGCGAGAGCCGCAGTGAATTCTTGATTGGTGACTGGATTAGGTGAGGTGAGATTTACTGGACCAGAAACTTTGGATTCCAGGATATGACAGATCGCGCGAATCTCATCATGGAGTGTGATCCATGACCACCATTGCTTTCCTGAACCAAGTTTTCCACCTAAACCAAATCGGAAGAGTGGGAGCATCTTGCCGAGCGCTCCACCTGTAGGTTCTAAAACAAGACCAGTACGAATCTTTACGGTACGAGTATCGCCTGCTAAATCTGCAGCAGCTTCCCATTCACGGCATACAGCTGAAAGGAAATCATCTCCGCCACGGTCTGTTTCTGTGACAGCGCGGTTTCCTGTTTCACCGTAATAACCAATAGCGCTGCCAGAGATAAAGACCTTTGGCTTTACTGAACTTACTGCGTGAGCAATCGTTGTAGTGCCAAGTAGGCGGGAGTTGAGAATCTCTGCACGGTATTTCTTTGTCCAACGATGATCACCAACACTTGCGCCTGCAAGATGGACAACAGCATCCACACCTTCTAGAGCTGCGAGATCAATAGTTCCTGCCTTTGGATCCCATTCAATCTCATCTGGAGCAAGAGCTTTGCGTCTTACAAGACGTTGAACAGTATGACCTTCACTTCGAAGATGGCCCACGAGTGCGCTACCAATAAGACCGGTAGAGCCAGTTACTGCAATACGTTGCAATGATGCAGGCATTAAATCTCCTTTAGAGACCAAGATCTGATTCGAATGCTCCGCCTTCTAGGCGCTCTTTGAGTGTCACTAAGAAGCGAGCAGCATCTGCACCATCAACGATGCGATGATCGTAGGAGAGTGCGAGATAGACCATAGAGCGGATAGCGATGGTTTCTCCACCATCAGTTCCCTTCATCACCATCGGACGCTTAACTACGGCGCCAAGACCTAAAATTGCGACCTGTGGTTGATTGATGATCGGTGTATCAAAGAGTGCGCCACGGCTACCTGTGTTGGTAATTGTAAATGTACCGCCACCAAGTTCATCAGGTGTGATCTTGTTATCGCGAGTACGAGCAGCAACATCAGAGATTCTGCGCGCGACGCCACCCATATTAAGGTCACCAGCATCACGAATAACAGGAACGAGCAAACCGCGTTCTGTATCGACAGCGATACCTAAGTGCTCAGCGCCATGATACGTAATCTGATCTCCGCTGATTGAGCAATTCAAAACAGGATGTTGTTTGAGTGCTTCACAGACTGCAACAGCAAAGAATGGAAGGAATGTGAGCTTTACACCTTCACGTGATTCAAAAGTTCCCTTTGCGGCTTGGCGAAGGCGATCGATCTTTGTTACATCTACTTCAACAACGGTTGTGAGTTGTGCAGCAGTCTGAAGTGATTCGACCATTCGCTCTGCAATAACTTTGCGCAGGCGAGACATAGTGACCGTAGTTCCACGCAATGGCGAAACAGCAACTGGAGCGGGCTTAGTTGCAGGCGCAGCAGATGACGCAGAAGCTGGTGCGGCATACGCAGCTACAGGAGCTGGTTTTGCAGCCAAGATATCTTCTTTACGAATACGTCCACCTACACCTGTGCCTTGCACGCGAGATAGATCAACGCCATTTTCGGCTGCAAGCTTGCGAACGATGGGGGTGACGTAAGCGTCGGTATTAGCTACAGGGGCTGGGGTTACAGGCGCTGGGGTTACAGGCGCTGGGGTTACAGGGGCTGGGGTTACAGGCAAGGTTTGTACGATTGTCGCAGCTGGAGCTGGAACCGCTGCCACATTGATCTTTTCTTGGGCTTGGACGGGAGCAGCAGATTGAACACCGATCAATGCAAGACGGGCACCGACTGCGACCGTTGAATCTACTTGTACATCAATTGCAAGAATAGTTCCGGCTGCAGGAGATGGGATCTCTGTATCAACTTTATCTGTTGAGACTTCTAGCAGTGCTTCATCAACAGCAACGCTATCTCCAACGTTCTTCAGCCAACGTGTAACGGTTCCTTCGGTAACTGATTCGCCAAGAGCAGGCATGGTGACAACGACGCCAGCGGAATTTGAGGGAGACGCGGCTGGGGTTGCAGGGGCTGGGTTTTCAGGCAAGGCGTTGGCATGTACTACTGGTTGAGCAAGAACCTCTGCCTTCTGCGGAGTGACGACAGCTTGGACAGGCGCCGATGCATCGGTTGCAATCACTGCAAGTTCTGCACCTACTGCGACAGTTGAATCGACATGCACAACGATGCGTTGCAATATTCCGGCAACGGGGGATGGGATCTCTGTATCAACTTTGTCGGTAGATACTTCGAGAAGTGGCTCATCCATCGCCACCATATCGCCCTCGTTCTTGAGCCAACGAGTAACTGTTCCTTCTGTGACTGATTCGCCAAGTGCTGGCATCGTTACTGAAAAGGTCATGTCGTTCTGCTCCTATTAACCGTGTGCGTGTAGTGGTTTGCCTGCAAGTGCCATATGCGCCTCGCCCATTGCTTCGGAAAGCGTTGGATGAGCATGAATATGTTGAGCAACATCAGAAGCATCGGCTTCCCAGTTGAAGATCAATTGTGCTTCAGCGAGAAGTTCTCCGACACGAGAACCGACCATGTGCACTCCTAGGATTGGCCCATTCTTCTGAGCAACTAGCTTGATAGAGCCAGCAGTCTTAAGAATATTCGCTTTTCCATTACCGGCAAGGTCATAGCTGATCTCAACCACGTCATAACCGCGCTCTTTGGCTACTGCGGTAGAGAGGCCAACTGAGGCTACTTCAGGTTCAGAGTAGGTGACTTTTGGAACTCCGTCATAGTTAATTGCTCGGGGATTGAGCCCAGCGATCTCTTCAGCGACCATGATTCCTTCGGCGAAACCAACGTGGGCTAGCTGCAGCGTTGGGATGATATCTCCAACAGCCCAGATTCCAGGAATATTTGTGCGGCACTTCTCGTCCACGGTGATGTACCCGCGATCCATGGCAATGCCTTGTTCTTCATATCCGATCCCTGAGGTAACAGGTCCACGGCCGACAGCAACGAGCAATACATCTGCTGTATGGGTCGTGCCATCTTCGAGAGTGATAGTGACGCCAGATTTAGATTTAACTGCCGAAGCAAATTTCACTCCAGTAACTAAGTTGATCTTGCGCTTACGGAAGGCGCGCTCAAGTAGCTTGCTTGAAGATTCATCTTCGAGTGCAACCAAGCGAGGTAGACCCTCAACGATTGTTACCTCTGAACCAAAGGAATTCCATACAGATGCAAATTCACAACCGATAACTCCGCCACCAAGAACAATGACGCTTTTTGGGACGTAATCAAATTTCATTGCCTCTTCGGATGTAACAATCTGTGTGCCATCTATCTCAAGGCCGGGGAGTGTGCGTGGATAGGAACCAGTCGCAAGGATCACGTTCTTGCCTGTGTACTTAGTTCCATTTACCTCAACGGAATTAGGAGAGACGAGACGACCAGTGCCTTCAACATAAGTGATGTTGCGAGACTTAACGAGTCCTTGCAATCCCTTGTGGAGTTTAGAGACAACGCCATCTTTGTAAGCATTGACTGCGGCCATATCCATAGAAATGAATTGCGCATTCACTCCGAAGTCGGATGCATGTCGTGAGTTATCTGCAATTTCACCAGCATGCAAGAGCGCTTTAGTTGGAATACAGCCACGGTGCAGACACGTTCCACCGAGCTTATCTTTTTCGATCAGCGCAACTGAGAGCCCTAGTTGAGCGCCACGTAGCGCAGCCGCATAGCCACCAGAGCCGCCGCCAAGAATTACCAGATCAAAATCCGACACAACCCAACCTTTCGGTAAATGCTATTTACGTGTAGAGGCTAATCCTGCCACGATTTATGCGGAGGATTTCCAGGGGGAGTCTGCCCTCTTAAGAGTGTGATCCAGCCGACTCTGCGAGCCCGACGAGGGATCTCACTGTGATACCGGTAGCTCCGACTGGGTTGTATCCGTGTGGACCCTTCTCGACATAGGAGGGACCAGCAATATCCAAATGCAGCCAAGGGACATCATCGGAGACGAACTCCTTGAGGAAGACTCCGGCAACGAGCATTCCACCGCTGCGATCACCGATATTGGCGATATCTGCAACTGGAGTGTCCAAGGTTGCGCGAAGCTCTTCAGGAAGAGGCATTGGCCAGAATTGCTCCCCACTCTTTTCGGTAACCGCGAGGAACTCCTCAGTAAATTTCTTATTATTTCCCATAAGGCCAGCCGTGCGAATTCCAAGTGCAATGACCTGCGCGCCCGTCAGCGTCGCGACATCGACAAGACCATCGAGTCCACCGACTTTCTTTCCATCGGCGATTGCACGAGTGAGTCCATCTGCCATAACGAGGCGACCTTCTGCATCAGGATTGAGCACTTCAACAGTTATGCCACTGAGTGTTGTAATCACATCGCCAGGACGAGTTGCATTTCCACTGATCATATTCTCTGCCATGCATGCATAAGCGTTGACTGCAATAGGTAATTTCAACTCTGCGATTGCGAAAGTTGCTGCGATGACTGAAGCAGCACCAGCCATATCGGTCTTCATTGCTTCCATGCCAGCCGCAGGCTTGAGCGCATAGCCGCCAGTATCGAAGGTGATTCCCTTTCCAACGAATGCAAGATGCTTTACTTTTTTAGAGTTTGCAGGAGCATAGGAAACATGAAGAAGTCGAGGCGGTGTGGCAGATCCTTGTCCAACAGAATAGATACCGCCGTAGCCCTTTGACTTAAGCGCTTTCTCATCGAGGACTTCGACCTTCACACCTAATTTATTGAGTGTGATTTGCGCCTTCATCTTTGCGACAAAGACCGCAGGGGATAGATGGTTAGCTGGAGTATTAACCAAGTCGCGAACGAGGTGGACATACTTAGTAAGAATCGAAGCACGTTTCAATGCAGCTTTGCTCTCAGCTGTATCGCCAATCTTTGAGATGAGAGTTGCAGAGGGAAGTGGGGCTTTTTGATCGGCTTTAGATGCTCCGCGGTGGTCGGTAAATGAATAAGCACCAAGACCTATGCCTTCAGCGATCGCGGCTAAGCCTGCAGAACTCTTATGTGGGAGTGCGAAATCTGCGCTCTTCTTGCCTGCGAGGGCACGTGATGCGGCTCCTGCAGCGCGACGTAGAGTCTCGTGATGGTAATCAGTAGAAACTTCGCCTAAGCCTGTGAAGAGAATGAGATGAGGAGCGCTGCTCTGAGTGATCTTGATGACCTCATCAGCGCGACCAGTAGCTCCTAGATCTTCAAGAGCTCCAATGAAAGATTTAACGTTAAGAGAGGAAGCGCCTGGTTCAACAACCAATTTTCCATCTCGCGTCGCAAGACCAACAACCACAATATCTGCACTGCCCTTTACCGAACTTTTAATAGTAGTCATTGCGATATCTAAGCACTGCTTGGCTCTTTTTGCTCCCTCTCCTTTCCATTTATTTCAATCTATTTGGGAGAAATCTCTCCGACTTTGCTAGGTTTGCCTGATGAGTGAGCTGAAATCCCCGTTATACGACTGGCACCTTAATGCCGGAGCCAAACTCGCCGATTTTGGTGGATGGGATATGCCAATTGAGTACCCCCAGGGTACGAGAGCGGGTCAGCCAGGTGGCGTCATCGCCGAACACACAGCTGTCCGAGAGCGGGTAGGTCTCTTCGATGTCTCGCATTTAGGAAAGATTGAAGTACGCGGTCCTGGCGCTCTTGATTACATCAACTCGGTTCTCACCAACGATCTGACAAAGATCGAAGATGGCAGTGCGCAGTACAACCTGATCTGTAATGCCGAGGGTGGAGTTATCGATGACCTCATTGTCTATCGCCGCTCTCCCGATGATCTCTTCTTAATTCCTAATGCTTCAAATTGTGCTGCCGTTCTATCCGTACTGCAGAGTGGCGCGCCTTCGGATCTCACAATCGTCGGTGCTCATCAGAGTTATGGGGTTCTCGCTTTACAAGGACCACTTTCACAACAAGTAATTTCATCCCTTGGTTTAACGATCGACTTCGACTACATGGCTTTCACTGAGGGAGTCATTCCGGGGCATGAAAAACTAGGCTCAGTGATTATCTGTCGCACTGGCTATACGGGTGAATATGGCTTCGAGCTTGTACCTGCTTGGAATCAGACACAGGCCTTGTGGGAGATTCTCGTCGATGCGATAGCACAGGTAGCTGGACGCGTTTGCGGCCTCGGATCGCGAGATACCTTAAGAACTGAGATGGGCTACCCACTTCATGGCCACGAGCTCTCATTAGAAACTTCTGCGCTAGAAGCCGGAGCATCATGGGCAGTTGTTCTTGGCAAGGAGAAATTTGCAGGTAGAGATGCACTGCTTGCATTAAAAGAGAGTGGTTTAAAGCGAACACTGCGTGCGATCAAATCTCTCGATCGTGGAATCCCGCGCGGGGAGATGACCGTCCTTCGTGATGGGCAAGCAATTGGCGTCGTCACGAGCGGCACCTTCTCCCCAACACTGAAAGTTGGAATTGGACTTGCGCTAGTTCCGCCTACTGTGAAAGTTGGAGATCGCCTTCAGTTAGATATTCGCGGCAGAGTCAGCGAAGTTGAAGTCGTGAAGGCTCCGTTTGTCCCTTCACACGTTCGTTAAAACTATCTCTCATCCTTCTCATCTTTGCGTGCAATAACAACAGGGCGACCAGAGTCCAATGTGTAAACATTGATGCGGTTATCAAAGGCAGTTCGCAATTCAGGTGAGTGAATAATCTCGCTGGAAGCCCCATCTGCAAGTACGCGACCCTCTTGCATGACGATGATGCGATCTGCATACATCGCAGCCAGAGTGATGTCATGCATGGTTGAGATGATTGTTACACCCTGCTTCTGAAGAAATTGCAGATTATTGAGCACTTCAATCTGATGGTGTAGATCGAGAGCGCTTGTTGGCTCATCTAAGAGAATCAGATCGGGCTCTTGTGCAAGTGCTCGTGCAATAAGAGTTCGCTGCATCTCACCGCCTGATAATTGAGAGATCTGTTGTCGTTGCATTCCATAAAGATTGGTCTGTTCTAAGACCTTGGCAATAAATTCTCTACTCTGCGAACTTTCATTGCCCCAGCCATCTCGCTTTGATCGACCGAGGGCAACATACTCACTCACCGAGATTCCTTGTGGGATTTGTGGTTGTTGAGGAACGAATGCAACATTGCGTTTATGGTTTCTAAATACTTCAACACCATCACTCTTCACGCTTCCTGAGTAACGAGCGCTACCAAGGAGCACTTTGAGGAATGTAGTTTTTCCAGCCCCATTTGGCCCAACCAAACAACTCCAGAGACCTGGTTGGATATCGAGAGAAATATCATTCAGGATCGTTTTTCCGTTGATCGTGAGATCTAGATTTCGAACGCTAATCATCATCAGAGGGTTCTCCTTCGACGCAGGACTACTAGGAAGAATGGGGCACCAACAAAGGCGGTAATCACACCGATAGGAAGTTCGGCAGGGGAGAGAAGTGTCCTTGCTCCAAGATCTGCAAGTACTAAGAATGCGGCGCCAGCTAGCGCGACGGTGAGGAGATTTCTATTGGTAACACGATGAGTTATGCCGCGAACTAGATGCGGAACGACGATTCCAACAAAACCAATGAGGCCAGAGGCTGAGACAGCGGTTGCAGTTGCAAGGGTTGCGGCAGCAACTGCGATCATGCGTAAACGGTTTGGGTTGATACCTAGCGAGAAAGATTCTTCATCGCTGAGCATGAGTCCATCTAGCTGTTTTGAGATGGAGATCAGAACTCCCAGTGAGATCAGAATATAAATCGAGGACCATGTAACGATCTGCCAATTGGCAACTGTGAGTTCACCCAAAATCCAGGAGTAAACAGGCCGAAGTGATGAACTATGCCGTTGCTGCAGATATGTCTGAATCGCCGTTGCAAAAGATCCCACAGCAATTCCACTCAAGAGGAGTGATTGTGGCTCTGCAAAGAATTTTCCCGAGATGAAGAAGGAGGTAAGAACTGCCAAAGTTCCTCCGATGAAGGAGAAGATTGGCAGCAGACTGTAGACATCACCGTGAGCATTGGTGATGGCAATTGTTGCTCCAAGTCCTGCGCCACTTGCAGCACCTAAGAGATAAGGATCGGCGAGAGGATTTCTAAAGACACTCTGATAGACCGCGCCACTTGTAGCAAGTGCAGCTCCGACGAGAGCTGCGAGAAGTGCCCGCGGCAAACGAAGATCGATGAGAAC
This sequence comes from uncultured Actinomycetes bacterium, assembly GCA_903895995.1. Taxonomy (GTDB): domain Bacteria; phylum Actinomycetota; class Actinomycetes; order Nanopelagicales; family Nanopelagicaceae; genus PALSA-747. The sequence continues at coordinate 123,798 of CAITVX010000020.1, read as the reverse complement.
AGTTCTATCTTGACCAGATAGGCCGCCATCCATACCAAGCAGGGTTTTGATGATCTCTCCAAAGCGCAGATGAATTGGACCAAAACTTATTGCCAATAATCCAACTAGAAGTAAGAGCGCAGCGCAGATAAAGGTCGTTCTCCAATTCCAAATCGGAGAGATCCCCTGGATCCGCGCGCTGCTCTCTCGCTTCTCGCCTTTCATGGGTTCAATCTACTTAATTGACGTCAAACACTTGGCGACGAACTGATAGAAATCGACGAGGCGTGGACCCCATCTGGATGGGATATCTGCAGGCAGAGCGAAGATCTGCTCTTTTGCGACAGCTTCGATTCTGCTCCATCCTGCACGAGAGGCGACCTGCGCGCTCGTTTGCTCATCGCCGATAAAGATCACCCGAGGATTGGCCTTTAAGAGATACTCGTTAGTCAATTGAGGATAACCAAAGGAGTCGGCTGTATCGGCAGCATCTGCGATGTTAAGAGTGTTGAAATCTGAGTAGACATGTCCAATAAATGTCTTAGATGTCGCTGAATAGAGAGTGCTATCTACCTCGTGAAAAATTGCTGTCGGATTCGATCGTTTCCCAGAAGCTATCGCTTTAGCGATTGCACTCTTCATTGCGGTGATCACCTTCGTTGCTTGAGCTCCCTTTCCAGTGGCAGTTCCGAGAGCTTGAATTTCGGTATAGGCACCGCTGATATCGGAAGGGGTTATTTCGAAGAAGACTTTGATCTTCATTTTTTCTAGTGCTGCTTTAACTGCTACGGCTTTCGTTGCTGAACTTTGCAGGACCACCAAATCTGGCTTGTATTTTGCAATAGCTTCTACATTCGGAGTAAAAGCATCGAGCTTGGTTATAGGGGCATTGGCTGGATAATTAGAGAGGCTGTCGACGGCTACTACTTGCTTACCTGCACCAATGGCGAAGAGATCTTCAGTCGCACTCGGTGAAAGGGAGATGATCCGTCTTGGCGAAGTTGTGGCAGCGTGAGATATGGATGGGGTGAGCGCTGCACCAATCGCGGTGATAGTTATGAGAACTACAGAACTTCTCTTGCGCATTAAAAAACTCCCTCAAGAGTTGAGGGAGGAAATGTAGGGACTTCAGAGATCTACCCAAAGGTGAGCTCTTAAAGGCCCGACCTTCCTCCGAGGTCGGATACTTCGCTATATGGAAGAGGCGACCTGGCTCAAAAGTTACGAGTAACTTTTCTACAGTTGCGGGACAGCGCCGGGATTTCACCGGACTTCGCTCTAACCAATAACACCTGCAATCTAAGAGATTGCTAGCGGGCAAAACTTAGCACCCTTGTTGGGCGCAGTGGTGGTTATTTGCGGGAACGTCGCCCAATTCCATAGGCGAGTCCGACTGCAATGATCAAGGCGCTAATAACAATCACAATGGGTAGCCTTTCAAGGCTGTGGCGCTCTTCTTCGATACGTGGGCCAGCCCCGTTATCCTCGGCAAAAGCTGCAAGGGCGAAAACTGGTGAAGCGATCACGGCGAGAAGGGCTCCAATTTTTGGGCCAGTTCTAGATGCTAACTTCATATCTGCAGGGTACTCTCTCTCGTATGGAATATCGTCGCCTTGGTAGAACCGGAATGTATGTGTCAGAGATTTCTTATGGAAATTGGATCACCCACGGAAGCCAGGTAGAGCAAACCGCAGCAATTAGCTGCGTACGTGCAGCGCTGGATGAGGGTATTACTACCTTCGATACCGCCGATGTCTATGCTGGCACAAAAGCTGAGGTTGTGCTGGGTAAAGCCCTTAAGGGCGTCAAGAGAGAGTCGTACGAGCTCTTCACCAAGGTCTACTTCCCAACAGGCACTGGAAAAAATGATCGTGGCCTATCGCGTAAGCACATCATGGAATCGGTCGAAGCATCACTGAAGCGCTTAGGTACCGACCACATCGATCTGTATCAAGCACATCGATTCGATGTTGAGACGCCATTGGATGAAACACTTCGCGCCTTTGATGATCTGATTCGCCAAGGCAAGGTCAATTACATTGGCTTCTCCGAATGGGACTCTTCACAGATTTCTGCAGCGCTGCGCTACCAGAAAGAAAATAACTTGGATCGCTTTGTATCAAGTCAGCCCCAGTACTCGATGTTATGGCGAGTGATAGAGAAAGAAGTTGTTCCCCTCTGTGAGCGAGAAGGCATCGGGCAGATTGTCTGGTCTCCCATGGCTCAAGGTGTTCTCACTGGCAAATATCTGCCAGGAAAGAAGGCTCCTGCTGGCTCTCGCGCTCATGACAAGGGTGGATCAGGAATGATCTCTCGCTGGTTGCGTGAAGAAGTTCTTACAACTGTTCAGAAGTTGAAACCTATTGCTGAGTCGATAGATCTCACAATGGGCCAGATGGCACTTGCTTGGGCACTTGCCAATAAAAATGTCTCATCAGTAATTATGGGAGCCACCAAGCCTTCTCAAGTTAAAGACAATGTGAAGGCCTCAGGGGTAAAACTTGATGCTGCAACGATGAAAGCTATTGATCAAGCTCTTGGATCACTTCCAGAACGCGATCCTTCAAAGAATGTCAGTCCAAACCCACGCTCTTAAATCGCCAAAGAGATAGTTTTAAAAACTTTCTCCGCGCTTTACTTGGGGTGATGGTGCGCGCATGCGTCGCATCTGGGTCGAACGGAGCCATCCATAGATTCCGATTCCCTTCAGTGGCTCATTCGGGAACTTCTCTGCGACTAATTTCTTGATCTTTCGACCAATGAAGAAAGCTGAAAAGAGCGAGTAGAGCATCGCTGCGTACATAAAGAGAATCGCAAGTAACTGAACTGCCTTAACAGGAATAGCAGTAAGAACTAATACGACCATAATGGTCGGCAAGAAATATTCGCCGATGGTGCGACGGGAATCAATGTAGTTGCGAACCCACTTCTTGGCTGGTCCCTTATCGCGAGCGGGGAGTGCACTCTCTTCTCCTCGCATAAAGGCTGCTCTTGCTTCTGCGCGACGAGCTTTATCGAAGGTGCGATCACGATTCTTCGCTGCCTTGCTCGTTGAAGGCGCTAAGGAGTTGACCTTGAGCTTTGCCTCAGCATCTTTACGCTTTGGAGTTGCTTTGCCCTTTTTACCGGCTGCCTGATCTTCTGTGTTCTCGCTCATGAGGTTACGGTAGAGCCAGCATTCGATCGAGTGCAACTCGTGAGAAGTGTGCAATATGGGGGTCGACGCTGATCTGGTTGACGATGCGCCCTGAAGCGAGCGTCTCCATGGCCCAAACCAGATGGGGGAGGTCGATTCGGTTCATAGTGGAGCAGTAGCAGACGGTCTTATCTAAGAAGAGGATCTCTCGATCGGTGAAGCGGTTGGCTAAACGTTGGACGAGGTTGAGCTCAGTTCCGATCGACCATTGTGAGCCGGGAGCGGATTCTTCAATGGTCTTAATAATGAATTCAGTGCTTCCGACAACATCAGCATGCGATACAACTTCATGTTGGCACTCTGGGTGAACAAGGACTTTCACACCAGGAACTCGTGCTCGCACTTCGTTGATGTTATCTACAGTAAATCGACCATGAACTGAGCAATGGCCACGCCACAAAATAACCTTTGCATCAATGATCTCTTGATCTGTTAATCCACCATTTGGCTTCCATGGATTCCAGAGAACGCAATTGCCAAGTGAGAGTCCAAGTTTGAGGACAGCAGTATTTCGCCCAAGGTGTTGATCAGGAAGGAAGAAGATCTTCTCGCCTTTTTCGAAGGCCCAACGCATTGCTCGTTCAGCATTCGATGATGTGCAGATGGTGCCACCATGTTCACCGGTAAAGGCTTTGATTGCGGCAGTCGAGTTCATATAGGTGACAGGAATCGTTTTCGATGCAATGCCAACTCGTTCAAAGACTTCCCATGCGGCATGTACTTGGTTTGATGCCGCCATATCAGCCATAGAACAACCTGCTGCGAGATCTGGAAGGATTACTTTCTGATCCGCAGTCGTTAAGACATCTGCGCTCTCAGCCATGAAGTGAACGCCACAGAAGATGACGAGTTCTGCCTCAGGGTTTGAAGCTGCGGCTTGGGCTAATTTAAATGAATCGCCGGTGATATCTGCGAATTGGATTACCTCATCACGTTGGTAGTGATGACCCAGGATGATTGCCCGTGACCCCAAGGCTGCTCGGGCGATCCTTGCTCGCTCAACCAGACCAGGGTCGCTAGCTGCAGGAAGTTCTCCGTCGCAGGAGACCCCGCGTTCGCTTGTGAGGTCGCTCTCTCGACCCATGAGCAAGAGGTCGGTGAGTGAAGAAGCCATATACCGATCTTAGGCTAAAGTTTGCCTATGAGCACAGAGACAACGACAGATACCAGTATCCAGAGCACTGCCACAGGGATTCTCCTGACTGATGTAGCGGCAGAAAAGGTGCAAGCACTTCTTATGCAAGAGGGTCGGACCGATCTTTCATTGCGCGTAGCTGTGCAACCTGGTGGATGTTCTGGCCTTCGTTACCAGCTCTATTTCGATGATCGCGCACTCGAAGGCGATACCGTTTCAAGTTTTGGGGAAGTAAAAGTTGTCACTGACAAGATGAGCACTCCTTATCTTATGGGTGCTTCTATTGATTTTTTGGACACAATTGAGAGGCAAGGCTTCACCATTGATAACCCAAATGCGCAAGGCTCTTGTGCCTGCGGCGATTCCTTTAACTAATCGCACCCTCTAGTCGTTAATCCGATTACCTTTCATCCATGAAAATTGGAGTAGCAGGGTCGATTGGTCGCGACCACTTAATGACATTCCCGGGTGATTTCACTGACTCACTCGTTGAAGGTTCCCTCGCCAAAGTTTCTCTCTCCTTTCTTGTTGATTCTCTCGATATTCGCCGAGGCGGAGTTGCTGGAAATATTGCATTTGGAATGGGCGTTCTAGGTCTAGATCCAATTCTGATCGCCGCTGTTGGAAAAGATTGGGCAGATTACGATGCGTGGCTTACTCGCCATGGTGTGAATACAGCGCACGCCAAGGTATCAAAGACTCTCCATACCGCGAGCTTTATGGTGACAACTGATCGCTCGCTCAATCAAATTGCATCCTTCTTTCCAGGGGCGATGAGTGAGGCACGCGAGATTGAGATCGGCCCCATCGCCGATTCTGTAGGTGGATTAGATCTCTTAGTGATATCTCCTGATGATCCCGAAGCGATGCTTCGCCATTCACAAGCTGCCAGAGATCTAGGAATTCCATTCGCAGCCGACCCTTCACAGCAGTTAGCCCGCATGGAGGGTGAAGAAGTAAAGAACTTGATTCGTGGGGCGAAGTATCTATTGATGAATGAGTACGAACTCGCACTTACATTGCAGAAGACCGGATGGAGTGATCGCGAACTATTTGATCAAGTCGAAATTCGTGTAATCACTTTAGGTTCGCAAGGGGCTCGAATTGAGGAGCATGGAAAACCGACGATCAAAATTGGTTGCGCAATTGAGCGTTCAAAGATTGATCCAACAGGTGTGGGGGATGCATTCCGTTCAGGATTCCTCGCCGGCATTTCGTGGGGTTTTGATCATGAACTCAGCGCACAACTCGGAGCGATGCTTGCAACCTATTGTCTTGAGACGATCGGAACCCAGGAGTATCGATTTGATGAGGCCGAATTCATGTCGAGATTCACTGAGAGTTTTGGCAATGATGCAGCAGCACGGGTCGCCACAAAGATTAGGCCTCGCGTCGTCGGATAGAGCAGTGGCGGGTGGGAAAGTAGTGAGTTATCAGGAAGTGCAAATGAGAAATTTCGTCTCTCCAAGCTGACTTACTTTTCTGCCTGTCATGCGCCCCCAGGCTTGTAGATCTGGCCATGTGGCAGGGTCATCACTGAAAAGTTCAAATTTAGATTCATGAGGATTTTTTACGATCTGCTCAGAGATATCGATGATCGGCTGAGGGCAGAGCGAGCCTAAAGAATCCACGGTAATCATTTGTTTGCGCGTAATTCTGTAACAACTTCCTTGAGAGCTACGAGCATCTTCTCGACTTCAGCAAGAGAATTGTTTGGATAGAGATGCAACCGAACATTGCCATGAGTCAAACGACCCATCGCCGCCAGTACATGACTTGGCTCCAAGTTTGCGCTAATACAGGCAGATCCTGAATCGAGTGAAAATCCTCGGGCATCCATCTTCTCTACCAATTGTTCAGCATGGAGATAGAGGAATGAGAAAGAGAGAAGATGAGCAGACCCAGAGATAGGGGAGGCGATATCAACATCACCAATCTGCGTTACAACAAAGTTGCGGATAGTTGAATTTATCTCTTGTAGTGCTGTGATGGTTGCAACTCGCTCAACTTCATTGGCTTGCAGCGCGATCGCGCTGGCGATCACTAGGGCGGGATTGAAATCTCCTGGAACCACTCTCTGATCAATATGTGGGAGGGGGTTCTTCCAGAGTGCAGTTTCGGAGATAGCGAGAATTCCAAGACCTAACGGTCCGGACCAACTCTTAGAATCCCATAGGGCGCCAGACCATCGAGCTGGCAGAGGGATCGAATAATCTGCTGTTGCATCAACGAAGATCTGGCCCGCAAAATCTGAAGGGTTAGGGGAATGGGCACCTGTCTCTAGATTCGCTGTTGCCCAAACGAGTAGGTCATCAGGCTCTCCATCGGGAAGCTGCCACGATCCTTCAAGGTCAACAGGAAGGACTGCCGATCTGCTGTGCCCTTGAGCGATCGCTAAGAGTTCTTGTCTGGAGGTTGCAGGCAGGGATAGCTGCCCATTTCCAAGGAGGCCATTTGCACCGAGATGAAATCCGAGCCCTGGCTCGCCGAGGAAGTGCAGTGATGAAGCTGGAACTTTAAGGTGAGAGGCGAAGATCGCTCGAGACTCCTCGAGGAGTAGGGAGAGCTCTCGTGAGGAGTGATGAATTTTACTTGGGCTGGCCCACCCTTTATCGATGGCATCGTTGAGGAGTTGCCTGGCGGCTGGATGGAGGCGGTTTTCACTTGTAAATACGCCTGTGACTGAACCCATAGTTCGAACGCTACTCTCGTCGGCAGGCAAGCGCGAGTTCCCCCGATAAACTTCCCTCATGCATATGAGCCCATCTGGAGCCAAGAAGGCTGCCCTCGTCACCGTGGGCTCTGGCCTCATTCTTCTGCTCACCGGATGCCAATCAAAAAATATTTCGGGTCTGGGTTACGACAAAGGTCTCTCATCAGTCAACGACACAACCCTTCCACTATGGCAAGGTGCATGGATTGCCGCCGGAGTTGTTGGCGTATTAACAGCTCTCGCAATCTTCTATCCAATCCTCTTTAACCGTCAGAAGAGTGATGAACTCCCACGCCAGTTCCGACATAACAACAAGGTGGAGATTTCACTTACAGCGATTGCATTCATCATCGTCTTAGTCCTATTTGGATTCACCGCGCGAGCAGAATCAAAGATTACGCATGTTGACTCTGCAGCAGCAGCTCAACACAATATTGAAGTCAAGGGCATCCAGTGGTCGTGGCAATTTACTTACAACGATGCGGGTACCGGACCGTCAACGACTGTTACCGGAACCCCTGCTCAGCCACCAACCCTGGTATTGCCACTTGGTGAGAAAGTTCGCTTCACTCTTACATCGAATGATGTTGATCATGGCTTCTGGATTCCTGCCTTCATGATTCAGATGCAGACTCTTCCCGGCGTTGAGAATCATCTGCAGTTCGCAGCACAGAAACTTGGCACATTCCCAGGTCGCTGCAACATCCTCTGTGGACGCAACCATTCACAAATGCTCTTCACTGTAAAAGTTGTGACACCAGCTGAATATCAGACCTACCTCTCGACACTGAAGGCGGCTTAATATGACAACGTATGCCCAGCGCACAGCGCCGGCCGGCACCATCTCATCGCCGGTAAAGGCGTCGAAGGGCCGCCTCTTCGTCAAATGGATTACATCAACCGATCACAAGACGATCGGCTATCTCTACCTGATCACCTCATTTGCATGGTTCCTCATTGCAGGAATTCTCGCGCTCTTTCTCCGCGCTGAATTAGCTCGCCCAGGCTTGCAATTTTTAAGCACAGAGCAGTACAACCAAATTTTCACTATGCACGGAACGATTATGTTGTTGATGTTTGCAACACCACTCTTCGTTGGATTCGCAAATGTCATCATGCCTTTGCAAATCGGTGCTGCAGATGTGGCTTTTCCTCGCCTCAACATGCTCTCGTATTGGCTCTACCTCTTCGGTGGAACTATGGCCTTCGGTGGTTTCCTTTCACCTGGGGGAGCGGCATCCTTTGGGTGGACTGCATACGCGCCACTTTCTAATTCGCAGTACTCACCGGGTATTGGTGGAGATCTTTGGGTAATTGGGCTGGCCATTGGTGGACTTGGAACAATCCTTGGTGGTGTCAACTTCATTACGACGATCTTTACTATGCGTGCACCTGGAATGACGATGTTCCGCATGTCGATCTTCTCGTGGAACGTTCTCTTAACGTCGATTCTCGTACTACTCGCATTCCCACCATTAGCTGCCGCCTTCTTAGCTCTTGAAGCTGACAGACTCTTTGGCTCGCATATCTTCGATCCTGCAAATGGCGGAGCTATGTTGTGGCAACACTTGTTCTGGTTCTTCGGACACCCAGAGGTTTATATCCTTGCGCTTCCATTCTTTGGAATCGCAACAGAGATCTTGCCAGTCTTCAGTCGTAAGCCAGTCTTTGGATATAAAGGCTTAGTTGCTGCAACCATCGGTATTTCCGCGCTTTCAGTCTCTGTCTGGGCTCACCACATGTTTGCAAGTGGACAAGTGCTTCTTCCATTCTTCTCATTCATGACATTCCTCATTGGAGTACCGACAGGTGTTAAGTTCTTCAACTGGATTGGAACAATGTGGAAGGGCTCGCTCACCTTTGAGACCCCGATGCTCTTTATCCTCGGCTTCCTTATTACATTCCTCTTCGGTGGCCTGACCGGAATTATTCTTGCTAGTCCTCCGATGGACTTCGCAGTTTCAGCCTCATACTTTGTCGTAGCCCACTTCCATTACGTTCTCTTTGGAACTGTGGTCTTTGCGATGTTCGGAGGTTTCTATTTCTGGTGGCCAAAGATGACTGGAAAGATGCTCAACGAGCGCCTTGGGAAGATTCACTTCTGGACCCTCTTCTTCGGCTTCCACCTCACATTTCTCATCCAGCATTGGCTAGGAATTAAGGGAATGCCACGTCGATACGCTGACTATCTTTCAACAGATGGTTTCACCTTCATGAATGAGGTCTCTACCGTCGGAGCATTCCTTCTCGCTCTCTCAATGATTCCATTCTTTATCAACGTCTGGATTACTCGTAAATCTCCGATGGTCGGAGTTGATGATCCTTGGGGTTACGGGGCATCTCTAGAGTGGGCGACATCGTGTCCTCCACCTCGTCACAATTTCTTATCAATGCCACGTATTCGTTCAGAGCGCCCAGCATTTGATCTGCATCACCCAGAAGCAGCAAACCTGGAAGGTGAGCACTAATGAAAGCTAGCTATCGTCTCTTTGTTGGGCTCTCACTCTTCTATGCAGTGATGGCGGTTATCTACTATCTCGTTGGCGGTGAGGCTGTAGGTATCACCTGTATCTCATTGAGCTCAGGATTAGCTGCGATTGTTGGGTTCTATGTCTGGTTTAACAACAACCGTTTAGGACTTCTTCCGCAAGATAACGTGACGGCTGAGATTGCAGATGGAGCTGGAGAGCTCGGATTCTATTCACCACATTCATGGTGGCCTTTACCGGTAGCGCTCTCAGCATGTGCAGCAGGACTTGGTCTTCTCGTTGGATGGTGGCTCACGACGATTGCTCTTGGTGCGCTCTTTATCTCAGTCTTTGGCTTCGCTCTCGAATACGAGAAGCCTTCAGCATCAGCTCACTAATGAAGTGAGCTTTTTGCCAATCGTTCTAAGGCGTCGCCGCTGACTCTAAATACAGTCCATTCATCCATAGGGACCGCTCCAAGAGATTTGTAGAAGGCGATTGAAGGCTCGTTCCAATCTAAGACCCACCATTGGAATCTCTTCCATCCGTTGTCGATGCATTTCTTTGCAAGATAGATGAGGAGCGCTTTTCCATATCCCTCACCTCGATACTGCGGGCGAATGAAGAGATCTTCGAGATAAATTCCTGCAGTTCCAGTCCATGTTGAGTAATTTTTAAACCAGAGGGCAAAGCCGGCGATTGAACCATCCTCGAGCTCGACGAGTTCACAGTAAGCGGTTGGATCTGTGGCAAAGAGGGCTTCGTGAATTTGATCAGCAGTCGCCTTTGCCTGATCTTCTTCCTTCTCATAAATAGCGAGGTCCCGGATTAAATCCAGAATTATCTGAACGTCACCGGGACCAGCGCTACGAATCTTCATGAGGTGAGTCTATTAGTGATGGCCACTTTCGAGCTCATGAGCCCCACTGGAGGTTGGAGCAGGAACTTGCTCGGCATTAGCTTCACTCATACGTGCACGAAGCTTGCCCTTTAAAGTAGCTTTTGGACGGGTGCCGTGTGCATCTTCTGTTGGTGCTGCAAGGGCAGCTGGTTGTTCGTGTTGAGTAAGAGTCCACTTCTTCTCTGGTGTGAGTTCTTCATGCACTTCAAGGAATTCACCAGATGGTGTCATCACTAAACGACCTGTTTCACGGCCATGGAGCACGATTTCTCGATCTGCACGTTGCAAGGAGAGACAGATTCTCTTAGTAATAACGAAGACGATAGGTGGAACTACGAAGAGGCCAATACGCGTGAACCACATAATTCCATTAATGGTGAGGTGGAAATGCGTCGCGATGACGTCGTTACCACCGTTGGCTAAGGCAATGATCATGAAGCTCAGGGACATAGCACCAAGAGCAGTGCGGTTAGGAACGTTACGTGGACGGTCTAGTAGATGGTGTTCGCGAGTATCTCCGCTTATCCAGGATTCAATAAATGGATAGAGCGCCATTCCTGTAAAGAGAATTCCAGGAAGGATGAGACCTGGAATCAAAATGTTCCAGGAGATTGTGTGGCCGAATGCGTGTGTCTCAAGTGGGGGAGCCATACGAACAAGCCCATCGAGCCAACCCATGTACCAGTCAGGTTGCGACCCGGCCGAGATTTGTCCCGGCGTATAAGGCCCGTAGAGCCAGATTGGGTTGATCGATGCAACGGCGCCAAGGAAAGCTGTAACGCCAAAGACGATGAAGAAGAAGCCGCCAGCTTTTGCCATATAAACAGGCATAAGTGGGTAACCGACCACATTTTTCTCTGTGCGGCCAGGACCTGGATATTGCGTGTGCTTCTGGTACCAGACGAGCATCAGATGCACAGTGATGAGTGCAAGGAAGATGCCGGGCAAGAGTAAGACGTGAACGATGTAGATACGCGGAATGAAGACGTGGCCAGGGAATGCCCCGCCAAATGCAAAGTAGGAGAGATATGAACCCACGACAGGAAATGCTTGAATGATCGCCTCAGCGATACGAATTCCAGTTCCAGAAAGCAGATCATCGGGCAGTGAGTAACCCAAGAAACCTTCCACGATACCAAGTGTGAGCAATCCAATTCCGATCAACCAATTCGCTTCACGTGGCTTGCGGAAAGCCCCGGTGAAGAAGACGCGTAGGAGGTGGACGACAATTGCAGCCATAAAGATCAAGGCTGCCCAGTGGTGAATCTGACGCATCAAGAGACCACCACGCACATCAAAGGAGATATGAAGGGTAGACGCATAAGAAGCTGACATCGAGACATGAGAGAGAGGCGCGTAGGAACCGTTATAGATAACCTCTTGTTGAGATGGATCAAACCAGAAAGTTAGGAATGTTCCTGACAAGAGAAGAATAATGAATGAGTAGAGAGCGATCTCACCGAGCATAAAGGACCAGTGATCCGGGAAGACCTTTGTGAGGTTCTTCTTCGCCCATCCCGCGGCGCCAGTACGGTCATCGATATAGCTTGCAACATTTCCTGCTACGCGTTCGCTTTTCTTCATGATGAGTTTCGCTCCCAGAAGCTAGGTCCAACAGGTTCGGTAAAGCCTTGCTTTGCAACAAGATATCCATCTGCATCAAGTGTTAAAGCGAGTTGAGGTAGCGGCCTTGCAGCTGGTCCAAAGATCACCTTTGCAGCTCGTGTCACATCGAAAGTTGATTGGTGGCAAGGACAGAGCAGGTGCTTTGTCTGTTGCTCGTAAAGCGCTACTGCACAACCCATATGTGTGCAGATCTTGGAGAAGGCGATTATTCCATCGTGGGTCCATGAAAGGCGTTCTGCATTGAGATTGAACTCTTCTGGGCGGATACGGATGAGAAGGACTGCATCCTTTCCGATATTTTCAAGTGTTCGCTCGGTGCCTTCAGGTAGCGCAGGTAGTACTTGAGCAACAGCGCCGATCTCAAGATCTGATGGCTTTATAGGACGATCGCCAGGATCCGTTACTAATCTGACTCCAGCTGCCCAATTTGTCGTTGCAAAGTCGTTCTTTGGTAGAGGACCAAGATCACGAAGTAAGACGATGGGTGAGAGGCCAATCAATCCAAGAGCCACTCCCATAGAACGCTTAATAAGAGAACGGCGACCAAGACCAGCTGCACCAGCGCGATCCTTAACAGTCGCTACAAAATCTTCACGATCTGCATCGGATGAACGAAATTCATGACGTTCTGCAATGACTTCATTATCTGGCATCAAGGTCTTGGCCCAATGGACCGCCGCGACTCCGATGAAGAAGAGTGATGCAGCAAGACCAGTTCCGAGTGCTAATTGTTGAGCATTGGTATCACCCAGAAGTGGAAGGAAGATAAATTTCTTGGAGTCAATGAAGATATAGGAGGCGATGGTTCCGATAGTTCCAACCGCAGATAAGAGGAAGAGAATTGCAACCTGTCGCTCGGCACGGTTTGCAGCGATTGCATCAACATCGGCCTTTCGATGCGCGTGCTCTGGAAGACCTGGATCTTGAAAGGGTTTGATCTCGTTGCTCATGAATTTATCTCGCCTTCGTTGCAAGCCATACGGCTACGCCAATTAATAATCCAAGACCGAGTGTCCATACAAGAAGACCTTCTGTTACCGGTCCAACGCGGCCAAGGGAAGCTCCGCCGATCGCAGGTTCAGCTTCGGCAGATTTGATCCACTTAATAATTGAAAGCTTCTCAGCAGGGGTGATGGTCTTATCAGAGAACTTAGGCATTGATTGAGGACCTGTAATCATCGCTTCATAAATATGTTGAGTTTCTACACCCATGAGTGAAGGGGCGTACTTTCCATTGGTAAGCGCTCCGCCTTGAGCAGCGAAGTTATGGCACATGGCGCAGTTAGTGCGGAAGAGTTCACCACCTTGTGCGACATTGCCATCGCGTTCCCATGTGAGCGATGCAGGGTCAACAGTGGCTGGCCCAGGGGCGAGAGATGCAACATACGCTGCAAGTGCGGCGGTCTGCGCTGCATCGTAGAGAGGCTTCTTGCGCATCGCTTGTTGGCTCATATCGGCCATAGGCATGCGACCTGTACCAACTTGGAAATCAACTGCAGCTGCGCCAACACCAATAAGAGAAGGAGCAATTGCGCCACCTTCGGCATTTAATCCATGGCAGGAGGAGCAACCCTTGAGGAAAATCTGCTTACCTTCATCAACGAGTGTTGATTGCGCGGAGACTTCACTTCGCTGAGCACTTGGTAGGGCTGAGGCAATCGAGAATGCAGAGCCGATTGTGAGCAGTGCTGCTACGACCAAGACTGGACCAGCAAACTTATGCCTACGCAACTGCTTAATTCGCATCAACGATCTGCTCTCTACTTAATAAGGTAGATCGCAGAGAAGAGCGCGATCCACACGATGTCGACGAAGTGCCAGTAATAAGAAACAACGATTGCAGTGGTCGCTTGCGAGTGACCAAACTTTTGAGCCTTGAAGACTCGGACCATCACGATAAGGAATGCAATCAACCCACCGGTTACGTGAAGGCCGTGGAATCCAGTTGTCAGATAGAAGACTGAACCATATGCACGAGATGAGAATGAGAGACCTTCGTGAACAAGGCTCGCGTACTCATAAACTTGGCCGCCGATAAAGAATGCGCCCATCAAAAATGTCAGAGCAAACCATTCGCGCATTCCCCACTTAGAGAATCTCCAGAGGGTCGATGTTCGTCTAGCTTGGAATCGTTCTGCAGCGAAGACGCCGAATTGGCAGGTGACCGATGAGAGAACAAGAACGGTTGTGTTAACCGCTGCAAATTTAACGTTGAGCATCCCAGTTGATTCGAGCCAGAGCTTTGGACCTTGGACGGCACGTGTAGTGAAGTACATGGCAAAGAGGGCTGCGAAGAACATCAACTCACTCGATAGCCAGACGATCGTTCCGACTGCCACCAAGTTCGGGCGGCTCGGGGCCTTATGGGTAGTTGTGCTCACGGGTTGATTATTCCTGATTTGAGGGTAAATGCTGACCAAGACTCTGGTGGATAACAGAGGTCGCTGGTGAGACTGATCACCCTCGTTTTTCCAGGCTAGATAGGTAGACTTTTACTTATGAGAACGCCAGTCATCGCGATCTACTCCGATAACCAGATTGTCCGCCAGACCCTGATTGGGGCCCTCGGGACGCAACTTGCGACCGATCTAGCTCCACACAAGGTTATTGAATTTGCGACTGGGCCTGCGCTTCGCCTCTTTCTAGATCAGAAGGGGAAGATCGATCTCTTTATTTTAGATGGGGAAGCAACTCCTGAAGGGGGAATGGGTATCGCTCGCCAGTTGAAGGATGAGATTCACAATTGCCCGCCAACACTTGTTATCACCGGCCGCGCTCAAGATGCTTGGCTCGCTTCGTGGTCCATGGCAGATGCAATGGTTGTTCATCCCATCGATCCATTCACGATAGCGGGCAAAGTGGCAGACTTACTGCGCCCTGCGCTGCAAGCAGATGTAGTTATTGCTTAACCAATGTCAGAATTTTCGTGGGAGCTGATCAATAAGGATCTCAACGATCATCTAGATCTTCGCCCGGATCAGATGCAATGGGCGATGCATCAACTCTTAACTGATAAGGCTCCGCTTCAATCACTGAAAGATTTCTTACTGGCGATGCATGCGAAGGGTGAAGCGCCACGAGAAGTTGAAGCGGCAATTTCCGAGATGATGAAATTTTCCTTGCCAATCTCCATTTCCGAGAGGTCCGTCGATATTGTCGGAACCGGGGGAGATGGTGCACACACTTTTAATATCTCAACGACCGCCGCGATCGTCACTACCGCAGCAGGTGCTCGCACCGTCAAACATGGATCACGTGCGGCTACCTCAAAATCCGGTGCGGCCGATTGCTTAGAGGCTCTTGGAGTGAGAATTGATTTGGATGGCAAGGAAGTCGAGCAGACCGTATACAAATTAGGTATCGGTTTCTGCTTCGCTCAGAAATTTCACGCAGCTCTTCGCTTTGCAGCTCCTGCTCGCAAGGAGATCACCGTGCCGACGATGTTCAATATTTTGGGGCCGCTTGCGAACCCAGCTCAACCTCAAGCGATCGCACTCGGTGTAGCTAATCCGAAGATGATGTCGGTGATGGCAAAGGTGCTTCTTGACCGAGGTTGTGAAGGCTTCGTCTTTAGAGGTGACGATGGACTGGATGAGATCTCACTGGAAACTATGACCACTGTCTTACAAATCCACGATGGAAAGATCCGTGAAGAGAAATTTGATCCACGTAACCTCAATATTGATTCTTCACCGATCTCTGAATTGGTGGGAGGCGATGCCCAGTTCAATGCAGAGGTCAGCCGTCGCATCTTTGCCGGAGAGCGTGGCGCCCCTCGGGATGCAGTTCTACTGAATGCAGCCGCTGGTATCGCAGCTTTTAAAGGTGATTTCTCTTTGAGCGTTGAGCAACAGTTTGCGAATGGACTCGTCTTGGCAGCGCAGGCAATCGATTCAGGCAGGGCAACTACGCTTCTCAATAATTGGGCGAAGATGACACAGGAGATCGCTTCTACTCGCTCTGCCTAACTTCCCACTCAGAGAACTCTTCTTTGATCTGCCAGTGAACGCCGTACTCAACTTTTGCTCTTCGCTTCTGCTTTGCATGGCTGATATCTAGAAGCCCTTGCAAGGTCGTCACGCCAGCCGACCCAGAACGTTCAAAGAGTCCGTAGAGAACATCGACAGTTGTCTGCGCATCATCGAGAGCTCGATGGGTTGGTTTCACTGGCGTATCGAAGAAGATTGCAAGAGTACCGAGCTTGCAATTGGGAACTTCATCGGGCCCAAGCAAAACTCGCGCAAGCCGAGCGGTATCTATCACGGTGAAGTCGGGCCAATCAATATCGCACTCTGCAGATGCAGCCATCAGAAATCCAATATCGAATGGTGCATTGTGGGCGACGAGAACGCTCTCGCTCGATGCGCCAGTAAATTCCAAAAAAGTGGGGAGAAGATCATCGATGATGGGGGCAGTGGCGACCATGAGATCGGTGATGCCAGTGAGCTCTGTTATATATTCAGGGATATGCGCTAATGGATTGACGAAGCTTTGGAATTCACCAAGGAGTTCACCTCCACGAATCTTTACCGCACCTATCTCTGTGATGGCGCAGCCATTCTTCGGCGAGCCACCTGTTGTCTCAAGATCGACGACGACAAAGGTGGTCTGCGATAGGAGTGAGTCCTTGCTGCCACCAGTCATTCCACAAAAGTACTAGTTCAGGCTGACATACTTGAACAATGTTCACTGGACTCGCGCTGCTCTCAAGCCTGATGTGGGGCGGTGCCGATTTCTTGGGTGGCAAACTCGCAAAGCGTTTCCCATCCCTCGCGGTCACTGGCGTTTCACAATCTATCGGATTGCTCACTGGCATCACGATGCTCACCGCCTCTTCTGGTTGGTTACATCCTGATTTCACCATGCACGGGTATCTCTTCAACGGGGTTCTTGCAGGGATCGCGGGATTTGTAGGTCTAGTTAGTTATTACGCCGGACTCTCTACCGGCAAGATGGGTGTCATTGCCCCGATCACCTCATTGAGTGCAGTTATTCCATTGATCTATGGATTACTTCAAGGAGAGAGGCCATCCCAATTTCAAATTGCTGGAATGGTCGTTGCTTTGCTCGGCTGCTTCTTCGCCTCTGGCCCTGAATTAAAAAGTGGAGTAAGTGCAAAACCGATTGCGCTTGGTCTTCTCACCTCGGTGATGTTTGGAGTTGCTTTAATATTTATGGCTCGCGGATCCCAGGTGAGTGCATTGATGACCATGACCTCGATGCGATTTCTTACCGTTGGAATCTGCATCCTCATCGCTCTCTTTTCACGCAGCATTGGGGGATTCACCTTGAGCACCATCCCTATGTTGATCGCGATCGGCGTCGCCGATTTTCTCGCGAATTTCACTCTCGGAGTAGCAACGACCAAAGGGCTTGTCTCAGTGGCCATGGTCTTAGGCTCGCTATTTCCGGTGGTTACGATGCTTCTTGCATATAAATTTCTACACGAACGCCTGCAGAGGATTCAATATCTGGGAGTATTTTTTGCGGCGGTAGGCGTTGCTCTTATCTCAGCCGGGTAATAGATTGCGGATATGGCAACAGATAATGCACCCGCTGGTTGGTTAGAGGATTATTCGCAAGTCGGAACTACGCGAAAAGATATTGGAATTCTTCTCGTGCACGGTTTCACCGGCTCACCGGCATCCATGCGACCATGGGCACATTACTTCTCTGAGAAGGGCTACACGGTTCGAGTTCCACAACTTCCGGGACATGGAACCAAGTGGCAAGATCTCAATACCGTGAGTTGGGAGTCCTGGCCAGCAAAAGCTGAGAAAGAACTCGCTGCTTTAAAGAGCATGTGTAAAAAAGTATTTATCTGTGGCTTATCCATGGGCGGTGGAACTACCCTTAATGTTGCAAGCAAGAATGAGGTCGACGGGATTATCTTGGCAAACCCAATGATTCACATACCTGGTGTGCTGATTAAGTTCGCGCCATTGATTGCAATGATTCAGCCAGGGAGAGCTTCAGTCGGTGATGATATTAAGAAGCCTGGTGTTACGGAGTGGGGTTACGACGTACTTCCTACAAAAGGTGTCTTGCAGCTCAATAAGTTATTAAAAGCTACTCGCGCAGCCCTTAAAAATGTAAAAGCACCTCTCTTGCTCTTTCATTCCACCGACGATCATGTTCTCCCGGTTTCTAATACCGAGATCATTATGAGCGAAGTTGGATCTCAAGAGAAGAGTCGCGTCGAACTTTCCAATAGCTATCACGTTTCAACGATGGACTATGACGCGCCAGAGATTTTTTCCCAATCCCTGGCGTTCATAGAGGCACATAGCTAGATTTTTAGGCTGCTGCCAACTCAGCCTTCTCCTTCTTAGCCACGATTAGCCAGTTGAAGAATCCCCACACAACGAAGGCTCCATAGATTAAGTAGAGCGCAGCTGATGGGTAGTAACCACCCTTGATAAGTAGTGGAGTTCCAACTGCATCTACCGCGATCCAAACAAGCCAGAACTCAACATACCCACGAGCTAAGCCATACGTTGCAAGTGCTGATCCTGTAAAGATCCAGGTATCTGGACGAGGTGCCCATGATCCAAGGGCCTTGATGATGAAGTAAGAGACGAAATAGAAAGCAATCGTGACAGGAATGATCACAAGCTTCTCTTTCGTTGTGGTCCAGCGAATCTGGACTGGCTTATTGCCTTCACCGCGATTACGAACCCACTTCTGCCATCCGTAAAGGCTGACCAGAACGAAGAGGACTTGTCGACCAGCTTGGCCGAGCATGACCTTTGTCTGCTGATTCGGATCGG
The DNA here is from genome assembly GCA_903895995.1 of uncultured Actinomycetes bacterium. Classification (GTDB taxonomy): domain Bacteria; phylum Actinomycetota; class Actinomycetes; order Nanopelagicales; family Nanopelagicaceae; genus PALSA-747. The sequence goes on along the minus strand of CAITVX010000020.1, from coordinate 105,010 downwards.
TGAGCCCACCAATGAATAGCGTGAAGAGAAGTACATTGCCGATTATTCCAACGGGCCATGTCCACATCTTCCGACGCATTCCAAAGACGGCGCTTGCTAGACCAAAGACATTGCCGATGATCTCTTTCCAATAGATCGCCTTCGATCCAAAATGGAGTTGTGCATTAAAGAGCCAGTGAAGTACTGACATAAGTTGTTCCCCCTTATTAGCGATTAGTAATCCGCTTAATCCGGGGTGCCCACACAAAGCCCAATCGCCGCGATCATCTGCAAATTTCTAGGAAATTTATACAGAAAACCACGTGAGAGTTCTTCACGTGTTCCTCTCATCCGGACTTTAACCGTCGGTTCTGGAATTTCACCAAATCCACCGGTCACTGGATGTGAACGGGTCGCAGACTTTAACTGCCGGTTCGGAATTACACCGACCCCGGAACAACGTGGGCCAATTTTGGCAGGGGAGAGCTAAACCAGCAACTTTAAAGAGAATCGTGCCTGACTGGGGGTGAGCTAGGGCTTGAGGACGAGCTTTCCAAAGGTCGAACGTAAGCGAAGATCTGAGTGTGCTTGTGCCGCATCCGATAAGGCATAGGTTTTTCCAACGAGAACCTTGATCTTCTTTGATTTAATTAATCCGAAGAGTTCGATAATCACATCACGAAGCATTGCAGGGTGAGCAAAACAATCTGATAGCCAGAATCCACTCACAGTCTTTGAACCACGCATCAATTCGCCGCCGGTAACTTCTCGGGCAGCCGAACGCGAGGCATTTCCGTAGGTGATCATTCGACCAAAAGGTGCAAGGGCATCGAGAGAGGCCCCGAAAGTGGTTCCGCCAACCATCTCGAGTACAAGATCTACGCCGCGTCCATGTGTAGCCTTCATGATCTCAGCCTTGAGATCTGGGCTTTGAGAATCGATAACGAGATCTGCGCCAAGATCGAGAGCGAGTTTCTTCTTCTCATCAGATGAGGTTGATGCGATAACAGTCGCACCCCATAGCTTCGCTAGTTGGATGGCGATTACGCCGACTCCGCCAACAGGTGCGTGAATTAAAACCGTTTCACCTTTTCTGAGATGGCCCATCGTCTTTAATGTATGGAATGCAGTTGTTCCTTGCACCATCATGGCAAGTGCTTCACCATCGCTGATTTCATCAGGGATAGGAAAGAGTGATGCAGGATTAGCTATCGCGAGTTCGGCATATCCACCTGATCCAACGGGAGCAAGCACACGCTTACCATCTGGCGTCAGAGCAACAACTTCGATCCCTGGGGTCAGAGGTAGTTTTTGTGGGGAGAGATATGAATTTTCAATTTGGTGAGTGTCGGCATAATTGATACCAGCTGCAAGAACCTTAAGCAGTACTTGGTCAGCTCCAGCTACCAGATCAGGAAGATCTACGTATTGCATCTTCTCAGGGCCGCCGAACTCATTAATAACGATTGCTTTCATGAGGTCAGCGTATCTATCTTTTTATCGAATGGAAGTATTTAGGATTTAACGAGATCGGCCCTGTAGGAGTAGTTAAAATTCTCCATGGCAACTGAACCAACTTCGGTCATCGTTCCGGACTTGATGCTGTAGATCGTGCCGAGGATTCCTGGGGTGTAAGCACCGCAACCCCCACCAAGCCAGATATGAGTAGCATCAATTTTTTGGGTATTGCCACAATACACAACGTGCACCGGGAAGGGAGTCTCCTTTAACGACCATTTCCCATTGACAAGAGTGAAATCCAGAAACTTTGAAACCTTTCCTAGGCTGTAATTGCCAAGAGCAGTGATCTCTGTGGGAGAGAGAAAACGCGCAAAGTGTTGCAATGAATCGTTGGTCGGGATGATGCTCTTCACGGTCTTCAAATCAGCGCTCAAAACCAAGAGAATTGAGGCACTTCGCAGACTGATCAGGTATGCGTGGTTCTGTTGCGAGTACTGCATGGAGTTGGCGTGACAAGTATCGATAGGAGAGGTCTTTGGATCTTGAGGATCGTTAAAGAGAGGCATCGCATCGAGCAATGGCTGTGCAATCGTTTTATTTTTCACTGCCCAGTCCCAGAAGCTAAATTCCGCAATTGCTTTACCATTGTGAATCTCAGCAATATCGCAATCCAATATAGGTAAGAGGAAACTGCGTTTCAACCAAGAACTATCTACTTTTCTTGGCACAGTAACGATGACGACCGGATTTCCTTGAGGGGAGACGGTCATGCCATGCCCTTCGGAGTAGTAGCTTCCGAATTGAGTCTGAACTTTCTCGATCCTTTGGACCGTATTGAAATGAGAATCTAAAATTCTCCATGCACCAGGAGATGTGGCTGTGACACTGAGATCCTTCTGCTCGAGATAGGCATAGACGCCCTGACCGCCTGCTCCAGGTTGGATAGGAGCATCGCTCAGTTTGCGGAATCCAATGAGGTTGTTGGGTGACTTTGTGAAAAATTTTATTCCAGTTCCGACTGAGTCGATCGCATACGTTCCATCTTTAACGACAGGGGTCGAGAAGATATCGCTCTTGGCAATAAGTGATGTATCGCCTTTCAGAGTTATAAGAGGAAAGTCTGCAGGGGTCGGGAATATCTGAATGAGCGGTTTCCCGTTTGCATCGTTATAGGTTTTGATCGGTGATCCGATCGCACTCTTTGCAAGAATTGAGCCCGACTTTAAAGAGAATTGGAAAGAAGCTTGCGCTTGCATTGCTAAAGGGGAGTTGCCGTCGTAGATAGTGACTGGAGCACTGTTGTTGAGGTTGATTCGAAAGAAGATAGTCTCATTTGGCTTGAATGAGTTGAGATACATCTTAGAAAGAGATGGGGTGTTCTCAACGCTCACAGACGCTGAGCTCATCACAGTTACTTGGGATAGATCTGCCGCATTTGCCGAAGAAGAAAGTGGAGAGATGAGGCAGAGCCCGATGATGCAAGCCAGGAGAGAGCTCTTTCTAGTGAACCTATTCAACAAGTGTCTCCAATCCAGAAACCGGACGATGCAATTTTCAGTATATGGATTGAAGATCAGATTGAGAGGAGGCGAACCCTTAAAAAAGTCTGTGAATGGGCAATGGCTCAGTCAGAGTTTCACTAGATTTTCTTAAGTGAGTTCACGAGTTATTCATAACTAGTCAATCAAGTGGACCGTACTGGGATCGAACCAGTGACCCCCACAATGTCAATGTGGTGCTCTACCGCTGAGCCAACGATCCTTGCAACTTCTTCTCACTTCTTACTATTTCTAGTAGAAGCAGAACGGTGGTACTTCTTACCTCTATTCACTTCATTCATTTTACTGAATGAGCAGAATGGAGGTCGGAACGGGATTTGAACCCGTGTGGCAGGATTTGCAGTCCTGAGCCTCGCCTCTCGGCCATCCGACCATTTTTCCTGCGAGCGGACGACCGGGTTCGAACCGGCGACCTGAACCTTGGCAAGGTTCCGCGCTACCAACTGCGCTACGTCCGCGTACTGATTTTCTGGTTACCCAGTAAGTCAGAGGGGCAAATCTAGCGTACAGACCCCAGCCTGCGCCAACCGTATGAGCGCCGTATGAGCGCCGTATGAGCGCCGCAGTGGAAAGGCAGTTGAATCGATCGAGATGGAGTTGTTGATAACCTGCGCACATGAGTGCAACTATCACAGTCACCGTCGATGGTGGCCTCCGGGAGATTGCACCCGACCAACGTCCAACCCATCTCTTCGCCGACCAAAGTTCTGTCGTAGTGGCTCGTATCAATGGGCAGATTCGAGATCTCTGGACAGAGCTCGCTGATGGCGATCTCGTTGAATCAATCACCATTGAATCTGCTGATGGACTTGCTGTTCTGCGTCACTCGACCGCTCACGTATTAGCGCAAGCAGTGCAGGAAGTTTTCCCTGAGACAAAACTTGGAATAGGGCCTCCAATCACTGATGGTTTTTATTATGACTTTGATCCCGAGAAGCCTTTTACTCCAGATGATTTAATCAAACTTGAATCTGCGATGCGCAAAATTGTCAAAGCGGGCCAGAGATTTCGTCGGCGCATTACTACCGAAGCAGATGCCCTCGTTGAGTTAAAGAGCGAGCCCTACAAATGTGAATTGATTGGCCTGAAATCTGGCCACGATGATGAGTCAAGTGTTGAAGTTGGGGGAGCAGAGCTCACCATCTACGACAACCTAGGCCGAGATGGCGAACCAGTCTGGTCAGATTTATGCCGTGGTCCACATCTGCCTTCAACAAAACATATTCCAGCATTTAAATTAATGCGTTCAGCTGGTGCTTACTGGCGCGGTTCTGAGAAGAATCCAATGCTGCAACGTATTTATGGAACTGCATGGCCATCACAAGAAGAGTTAGATACCTACCTTCATCTCCTTGCAGAAGCGGAGAAGCGAGACCATCGCCGACTAGGCGCAGAACTCGACCTCTTCTCATTTCCTGAAGAGATTGGAAGCGGTCTAGCTGTCTTCCATCCGAAGGGTGGAATTATTCGTAGGGCGATGGAAGATTATTCGCGAAAGCGCCACGAAGAAGAGAACTACCAATTCGTTTACTCACCACATCTCACTAAGGCTGCCCTCTTTGAGACGTCAGGCCACTTAGATTGGTACTCAGAAGGTATGTATCCACCGATGGTGATGGATGAGGAGTACCACGCTGACGGCACTGTAAAGAAGGCCGGCCAGAAGTACTACATGAAGCCGATGAATTGCCCGTTTCATAACTTGATCTACAAATCTAATCCTCGTTCATACCGTGACCTACCCTTGCGACTCTTTGAATTTGGAACTGTCTATCGTTATGAAAAATCTGGCGTAATTCATGGGATCACTCGTGCTCGAGGCTTTACACAAGATGATGCACATATCTATTGCACAAAAGAGCAGATGCAAGGCGAACTGGATTCATTGCTCACCTTCGTGCTCAACTTGCTTCGCGACTACGGCCTTGAAGATTTCTATCTCGAACTCTCCACCCGTAACCCAGCGAAATCTGTTGGCTCCGATGAGGATTGGGCAGCAGCGACGGATGCGCTACGGGTAGTTGCTGAGAAGAGAAATCTCCAACTCGTTGATGACCCAGAAGGTGCTGCTTTCTATGGTCCAAAAATTTCTGTTCAAGCAAAAGATGCCATCGGTCGTACGTGGCAGATGTCTACGATCCAAGTTGATTTCCAACTTCCACAGCGATTTAATCTTGAGTACCAGGCAAGTGATGGATCTCGTCAACAACCTGTGATGATTCACAGAGCACTCTTTGGCTCGATCGAGCGATTCTTCGGAGTTCTCACTGAGCATTACGCAGGAGCATTCCCTCCGTGGCTTGCACCAGTTCAAGTTCGCGCAATCCCAGTAGCGGATACATTCCTTCCGTACCTACAAGAAGTTGCAGCGAAGATGCGTAAGGCTGGCATTCGCGTTGATGCTGATACTTCAGATGATCGTATGCAGAAGAAGATCCGTAATGCACAGCTTGAGAAGATTCCCTTCATGATGATTGCCGGGGAAGAGGATCAAAACGCAGGATCTGTCTCATTCCGCTATCGCGATGGAGAACAGCGCAATGGAATTCCTATCGATGAAGCGATTGCAGAAGTACTGAAGGTCGTCACCGAACGCACTCAGGTTTAACTATGAGCGAAGAGTCCTTCACGGGGGGAGCAGGTATCCCAGACTCCTGGTCAAGATTGTGGGCCCCACATCGGATGAGTTATCTAGCCGGGGAGAATCGTCCACTTCCTGAGAACGATATTGAATGTCCATTCTGCGGTGTCCCAAAGTTGGATGACCGTGAAGGTTTAATCGTGCATCGTGGAGTGAAGGCTTATGTGGTGATGAATCTCTATCCCTATAACGCTGGCCATCTTTTAATCTGCGCCTATCGTCACGTTGCAGATCTGACTGATCTTGATGAGGAAGAACGTAATGAGATTTTCTCTCTGACCTCTCACGCGATGAAGGTTCTACGCAAGGTTTCGAATGCGAAGGGCTTTAATCTTGGGATGAACCAAGGTGCGTTATCCGGTGCTGGAGTGGCTGAGCATATTCACAACCATGTCGTGCCGCGGTGGTCAGGTGATGCAAACTTTATGCCGATCATTGGTCAGACAAAAGTTCTTCCGCAGCTTCTTTCACAGACGCGAGATGATCTAGCGAGTAATTGGAATTCGATTTAGATAGTCAGCAATTTCTAATAACCCCATCGCTCCACCTTGAATCCAAGGAATCGCTGGGTAGAGCAATCCATTCTCAAAAGCTTCCTCACCGGTGGCTTCGATTAATTCTTGATACTCATCTCTAAATTCAGAGACAACGTCTTGATGCTCGTGTTCGCTATCGCCATGGACAAGGACTCCAGTGCTGTAGTCACGAATATTCTGCGTGAGCAGATCAATGAGCGCGATGGGTGAGCCATCCTCTTGATGAAGCACGAGATATGGAGTGACTACTGGATCCAAGATTCTGCCAGCGATTGCCGCCATATCTTCAAAGTCAGTTTCATTTGTGGCAGATAGATCTGTAATAACCACGATCGATGGAATATATAGATCTCGCGCAACGAGCCATTTATCTGAGTCGGCTCGGACGATGCCATCTTTCGCGCTCACGAGAAAAACCGCTACATCTGCAGATTCCAACTCAGCGCTGGTAACGCCAAGCGCGACGGCTAGCTCCATAGCCCCTTGGCCCACTAGGTGGACGTTGAGCCCGTGTGAAATTAGGTCTGCCATAGTCCCGAACTCTACGATGTGATCAATGCTTCAACGATCAATTAAGGCGCCTGTCACCCGAGCGATCACGCCATTATGTAGCGGGTTACTTCGGGCTGGAATCACACCCAATGTAATGAGCGCTATCGGTGGGCTTGGATCCTCGGTCGCCGCAATTTTTCTCTTTGGAAGTGGGCACTTCCTGGCAGGCACAATTGTGACGACCTCATTTGTTCTCTTCGATCTTCTTGATGGAACGATGGCAAGAATCTCAGGATCAACCTCACGATGGGGAGCGCTTCTCGATTCCACACTCGATCGAATCTCGGATGCTTCTATCTTGGGTGCGATGGCATATTGGTTTTCACACTCGAGTGATCGCAACGTTCCATTGATCCTCTCAGTTCTCATTCTCGGTTCGCTCATCTCATATATCAAAGCGCGAGCTGAGGCTCTAGATATTGAATGCGATGGCGGGATTGCCGAACGCACCGAACGACTCATCATCATTTTGCTGACTGCAGGTCTAAGCGGTCTTGGAATTCCATATATATTCTCAATTGGTCTTTGGCTTCTCTTGGTCCTGTCGGTTATAACCGTCTTTCAGCGGATGCAGATTGTCTATAAGGGTTCACGATGAGTGAGCTTCTCTCGTATTGGGCATATTCGAGTGCATGGCGTATTACGCGCGCCCTTCCTGCCCGAACTGCCTATGCGTTTTTTGGTTGGATAGGCGAGAAGGTTTACCGGCGCAATCCCTCTCCAGTGAAAAGAATGCGAAGCAATTTTGCTCGAGTTCGACCAGAACTGGATGAAAGAGAATTGGAAGCACTCGTTCAACAAGGCGTGCGTTCCTATATGCGATATTGGTGTGACACTTTCAGATTGCCTTCGTGGAGCCGCGAGTCGACGATGAAGAGCGTTGTCGTCGAGAATGAACATTTCCTTCGTGATCCGCTACTTGCCGGGCGTGGAGTCATCGTCTCATTGCCACACGCCGGTAACTGGGACCATGCAGGTGCATATTTTTGTGCAAGCGGAGCACCCCTTGTAACTGTTGCTGAACATTTAAAACCAGAGAAGCTCTTTCGGAAATTCTTGGCATATCGTGAATCAATCGGTATGGAAGTTCTCGATGCAAACACTCGCGCACTTGCCACCTTGGCACAGCGTTTGCGCTCAAATCGCCTGATTGCACTGGTCGCCGACAGAGATCTATCTCGAAGTGGTGTCGAGGTTAATTTCCTAGGCGGGCCATCTCGCATGCCGGTTGGACCCGCTCTTCTCTCTATTCAGACAGGTTCTCCATTAATAACTGCATTTGTTAAATATGAAACCTCAGGTATCAGGATCATCTTTGAAGGAGAGATTCCTATCCCTGATGAGGGTGATCAATCATCAAAGATCGCTGCAATGACCCAGAGTTGTGCCGATCGTTTTGGAAGACTCATCAGATTGCATACAGAAGATTGGCATATGTTGCAGAGAATTTGGATCGATGGCGATTTTGTGGAGCGTGCATAGTGACTATCGCTCGCTCGAAGATTGGAATGGTCTGCCCCTATGGTTGGGATACACCTGGTGGGGTGCAGATCCATATCAAGGAGTTAGCGGAATATTTCATTGGGCGTGGACATGATGTATCTGTCATCGCTCCGGTCAGTGATGAGAACGTAGTTCTTGAACCATGGTTAGTTTCGGCTGGACGACCTCTCTCCGTTCCTTTTAATGGATCAGTTGCACGAGTGGCCTTCGGTCCGGTTGCAACGTCGAGAGTTCGTCAGTGGATTGCCAGTAACAAATTTGATCTGTTGCACCTACATCAACCTGAAGTGCCTTCTCTATCTCTCATCGCTTGTTGGGCTGCCGAAGGACCGATGGTCGGAACTTTTCATACCGCATCACCCAAGCAGAGAACTCTTGCTGCAGCCGGTCCAATTCTCGAACCCATTATTGAAAAACTGACGGCCCGTATCGCCGTCTCTGAGATGGCGAGAACCACCTTGCGCGAACATTTTCAAACTGATGCTGTAGTAATTCCCAATGGAATTGATCTGAGTAAATATTCTGGAGCAAAGAGCAGGGAAGAATGGTCATCAGAACAGAGCATTGGATTTCTCGGCCGATTTGAAGAACCTCGCAAAGGATTGGAAGTTATTCTGGCAGCGCTACCGGTGATTGCAAAGGCCCTTCCCAAGTTCCAACTCTTTGTTGCAGGGCCTGGTGATCCTGATGGAATTCTTAAATCCGTTCCGCAGCAGTACCGCGCACGCATAACTTTCTTAGGCCGGTTATCGGAGAGTGAAAAGGCGGATTTCCTGCGGTCTGTGAGTGTCTATGTCGCTCCGAACACCGGAGGTGAATCCTTTGGAATAATCTTGACAGAGGCGATGGCTGCTGGTGCTGCGATCGTTGCAAGTGATATTCCGGCATTTGGAGAAGTGCTCTCTCATGGAGAGTTCGGAAAATTGTTTACTACGGGCGATCCGACCTCGTTAGCGAGAGCAGTTATTGATGTCATTCAGGGCAAGCAAGAGAGAGATGTAAAGAGCGGTCTGGCATTACAGGCAGCACAAAGATATGGGTGGCAGAGCGTTGCAACTGAAATAGCCGATGTCTACGAACTCGCACTCGCATCAGGCAAGGGAGTCTCTTTAGCTTCAGAGAATCGACCATGGAAGAGGTTTAGATCTAATGAGTAAGTTCCTAGTAATTCTTCTTGTATTTCTTCTTTTTGCTTGGTACTTATCATTCTCTGCGTCTCGTCTAGATCGACTCCACCACCGAGTTGAAACTTCATGGGAACACCTCGACGCTCTTCTTCAACGAAGAGCCGCACTTGCACTTGAGATCGCTCACCAAAGTGAATTGGATCCATCACTTGATATGCTCCTTACTGCTTCGGCGTATGAGAGCCGCGAAGCACCAATGACAGATCGCAACGAAGCTGAGTCCCTCTTATCTGAATCACTGAAGGTCCTGCGTGAATCAGCGATTGCTGGAGAGATTCATATCAAAGTTGGCCTTTTGGATCGACTCACAGATATCACGGAGAAGATTCGTATCGCTATCTCTATCCATCTTGAGTCTGTCTCTGCGGTAGAGAATGTGAGATCAAAGCTTGTCTTCAAGCTCTTCCATTTGGCAGGACGTGCGAAACTTCCATTCCACTATTCCTTTGAGGATGATCAGCTATGACTTTAAGAAGTAGAATTCTGGCAATAACTGCATGCGCAAGCATCATTGTGCTTGCTGGATGCGGTGGAGCTGGGAGTAAGAGTGGTAAGCCTGCGACCGATCCTGGCACCCCTAACAGATATACGAATCTTTCCGGAGGTAACGGTCCAATCCTTGCAATCAAGATCGATGACACTGCACCAGCTCACCCACAGTTGAATCTTGATAAAGCAGATGTCATTTATATCGAACAAGTCGAGGGCGGACTTACGCGCATCGCTTCGATCTTTTCAAATCCAAAGACTCTTCCTGATGAAGTCGGGCCGGTCCGCTCGGCACGCATCAGTGATCTAGATATTCTCGCGCAATACGGCCACGTTGGATTTATCTTTAGTGGAGCACAGACTCTCTTCTACCCAAAGATTCGAGAGGCGAATCTAGAGAATATCAGCGCAGACCGTGAACCCGCTTCGATTTACTCGAGGGATCCACTTCGATCTGCACCAACCGATTTGATTGTTCATCCGAAATTGCTTTTAACGAAGACAATTGATGTTGAGAAGCGAAGTATTGATCTACCGAATGATCCAGGGTGGACCTTTGGAAGTGCGCCGGTGGGAGGAAAGGCAGTCAGCTCTGTCGCTATCAAATGGCCGGCATCTCGATACTCCGCAACATGGTCAGCCGTGGAAAAAAGATGGCTCATGAATTACGACGGTAAACCTGATCTTGCTGCAAATGGCCTGCAATTAGGTTCTCCGACGTTGATCATCCAGAAAGTCGTGATTACTCCTTCTATCTATCACGATCGCGAAGGGGGAGTAACTCCCTTTAGCCAGACTGTTGGCTCAGGGACGGCTTATCTGATGCGAGATGGCCGCGCGATTCCTATATTCTGGAATCGAAGCAGCCCTGAAGTTGCGACCTCATGGACGCTCAAAGATGGAACTCCCGCTCACTTCGCTACCGGTCAGATCTGGATTGCGCTCACGGATACCGATCCGAGCTTCACCTATCCGGTAGCGGCTGCGAGCCCGTCTAGCAAGAAGTAGACTTGAATCCTGTTCGACCCTAATAGAGGTAATAGATAAGTAAGTGAATAGAAATACTCGACGACGATTGTATGGAGATGAGAATGAGCGATTCGACTTCGAAGGTCACCGGTTCAGGACGCGTTAAGCGTGGCATGGCCGAGATGCTTAAAGGTGGCGTCATCATGGATGTCGTCAATGTTGAGCAAGCGAAGATCGCTGAAGATGCTGGCGCGGTAGCAGTGATGGCGCTTGAACGCGTCCCTGCAGATATTCGTGCGCAAGGCGGAGTCTCACGTATGTCTGATCCGGATATGATCGAAGCTATTCAGGCTGCTGTATCTATTCCCGTCATGGCGAAGGCGCGCATTGGCCACTTCGTTGAAGCGCAAATATTGCAATCACTCGGTGTGGATTACATCGACGAGTCTGAAGTTCTCACTCCAGCTGACTATGAGAACCATATTGATAAGTGGAATTTCACAGTGCCATTTGTCTGCGGAGCAACAAATCTTGGTGAAGCACTTCGTCGTATCAATGAAGGCGCAGCGATGATTCGCTCAAAGGGTGAAGCTGGTACCGGGGATGTTTCCAATGCGACTACACATATTCGGACAATGTTCCGCGAGATTCGCCGCTTATCGTCAATGCGCGAAGATGAGATTTATGTTGCAGCAAAAGAGATGGCTGCGCCATATGAGCTTGTTAAAGAGGTTGCTCAAACAGGCAAACTTCCCGTTGTTCTCTTCACTGCAGGTGGAATCGCAACTCCAGCCGATGCAGCGATGATGATGCAGTTGGGTGCCGATGGAGTCTTTGTCGGTTCTGGAATCTTTAAATCTGGAAACCCAGCACAACGTGCAGCAGCATGTGTGAAGGCAACTACTTACTACAACGATGCAAAGATTGTTGCCGATGTTTCACGCGGTCTCGGTGAAGCAATGGTTGGCATCAACGTCGCAGATATTCCTCAACCTCATCGACTTGCTGAGCGCGGTTGGTAATTGCCTCGCTTAAAGGTTGGCGTTCTCTCACTTCAAGGTGATTTCAGAGAGCACATTCGTAGCGTTGAACTTTGTGGCCATGAAGCTTTTGGCTTGAATCGAGCAGAAGAACTTCAAGCAATTGATGCGTTGATACTTCCTGGTGGTGAGTCGACAACGATTGCAAAACTCGCAAGAAGTTTCGGACTCTTTGAACCGATTCAGAGCGCTATCAAGGCGGGTCTACCTGTTTATGGATCTTGCGCAGGGATGATTCTTCTCGCTGATGAGATCGAAGGTGCAGCCCTTGGACAAGAGAGTTTTGGCGGAATAGATATGAAAGTCCGTCGCAATGCCTTCGGTCGGCAGGTTGATTCCTTTGAAAGCGATATCGAATTTCGGGCAGTCGCAGGACCGGCGATCAGAGGCGTCTTTATCCGAGCCCCTTGGGTTGAGAGTCTTGGTGGCGGTGTTGAAGTTCTTGCAACGGTAGCTTCAGAGTCGGGGATCCATCCGGTGGCCGTTCGCCAAGGCAATCTCCTAGCGACCTCATTTCACCCAGAGATAACCGATGATTTCCGCGTGCACTCGTTCTTCCTCGATGAGATCGCCGCAAAAAGCACAGCAACTAAGAGGTAAACTTCTGAACATATTTCAGGCAAACTCAATCGATTAAAGGGCGGGTGTTCCATGTCAGGCCATTCCAAATGGGCGACAACCAAGCACAAGAAAGCGATCATTGATTCGCGTCGTGCTAAGAATTTTGCAAAGCTAATCAAAGGAATTGAAGTTGCGGCTCGTAACGGCGGCGCCGACATGGTCGGAAATCCAACTCTCTATGATGCTGTAACAAAGGCGAAGAAGAGTTCGGTTCCTGCAGACAATATTGATCGCGCAATTAAACGCGGTGCTGGACTTGAATCTGGTGGCGCTGATTACCAGACCATCATGTACGAAGGTTATGGACCTGGTGGAGTTGCCCTGATGATCGAGTGTCTTTCAGATAATCGCAATCGCGCTGCATCTGAAGTTCGCGTAGCCGTAACACGCAATGGCGGAAATATGGCTGATCCAGGTTCTGTTGCCTATCTCTTTAACCGGAAGGGAACTGTTCTGCTCTCAAAAGGCGATGGAAAAGTCACTGAAGATGCCGTTTTGGAAGCCGTGATCGAGCATGGTGTCGAAGAAGTGAATGACTTTGGTGATAACTGGCAGGTTGTTTGTGAGGCCTCAGATCTAGTATCGGTACGTACAGCACTTCAAGAAGCGGGTATGGATTACGAATCTGCCGATTCATCATTCCTGCCATCGCTGATGATCCCTCTCGATGCAGAAACAGCCCAGAAGGTTTTTGACTTGATCGATGCGATCGAAGAGCTTGATGACGTCCAGAATGTCTACGGCAACTTCGATGTATCCGATGAGGTCATGGCGAGCCTTGGATAAAAGAAGCCTGACTAAGTCTGCTCATCGCTAGGCTATCAAGGTGAAAGTTCTAGGAGTCGACCCAGGTCTCACCCGTTGTGGCCTTGGCATTGTGCTCCGTCGGTCGCATCAAAATTTAGAGATGCTTGGCGTTGGCGTCATCAAGACGTCACCAGAGCTCACCCTTGAGTTACGACTACTTGAATTAGAGACGCAGTTAATACTGTGGATTGACGAGCATCAGCCTGATGTCATTGCTGTCGAGCGCGTCTTTTCACAACTCAACGTCAAAACTGCGATGTCTACCGCCCAGGCAGCAGGTGTTGCACTCCTCGTGGCAGCGCGCAAAGGGATCCCTATTGCCATGCATACGCCAACCGAAGTGAAAGCTGCGGTGACTGGTTCGGGTCGCGCAGATAAGAAACAGGTTGCAACCATGGTTCAAAATATTTTAAAACTGGAATCAATTCCTAAGCCTGTAGATAGCACTGATGCTCTCGCTCTTGCGATCTGTCATATCTGGCGGGGGAGCGGTGATGCACGTCTGCAAGAAGCTGTTAAGAAAGAGAAGCAGCGATTGAAGGTGCTTGCTCGATGATCGCCTCACTCAGTGGAGTTGTTAAAGCTATTTCACCATCATCTGTTGTTATCGAGGTAGGTGGCGTAGGGATGCTTATACAGGTTTCACCCCGTCATGCCGCCACGATGCAGATCGGGAAAAGTGCATCGCTCTTTACAACTCTTCTTGTTCGCGAAGATGCGCTCACTCTCTATGGTTTCGAGAGCGTAGACGAGCGCGTTCTCTTCGATCTTCTCCAGACTGTGACAGGTATTGGCCCCAAGGTCGCACAATCGGCGCTCAATATCTATGAGAGCCCCCAACTTATTAGCGCTATCTTCAATGCAGATGCATCAATCCTCGAGAAGATCCCGGGACTAGGAAAAAAGGGTGCGCAGCGCTTGATTCTAGAGTTGAAAGAGAAAGTTGTTCCAACACATTCTTCAAACTCTCGCCCTCGTTCGTCGTGGAAAGATGAATTAATTGATGCGTTAGTTACCCTTGGTTTTTCTGCAAAAGAATCAGCAGATGTTGTTGATGGCGTGGCTTCGGAGAACCCAGATGCAGATTCACTTTCACGTGAAACGCTATTAAAGCAAGCCCTTCAGATGCGGGGTCGTAGGTCATGAGTATTGCGGCGGCTGGATCAGATGATGAAGAGCGCTCTCAAGAGTTAGCGCTTCGACCGAAGGATCTTGGTGAGTTTGTTGGGCAGAAGAGAGTTGCGGATCAAATTGATCTTCTTCTCAAGGCAGCGCGTGCACGCGGTGCTGCAGCAGATCATGTTCTTCTATCTGGCCCTCCTGGTTTAGGAAAGACAACACTTGCGATGATTATCGCCGCAGAGATGCAAGCTCCTATTCGCGTAACGAGTGGACCTGCGATTCAGCATGCGGGAGATTTGGCAGCAATTCTCTCTTCACTCTCTGAAGGTGAGATCCTCTTTCTCGATGAGATTCATCGGATGTCACGGCCTGCCGAGGAGATGCTCTATCTTGCGATGGAAGATTTCCGAGTGGATGTCATTGTTGGAAAAGGCGCAGGAGCAACGGCGATCCCATTGATGTTGCCTCACTTCACTCTTATCGGAGCAACAACCCGCGCTGGATTATTACCGAGCCCATTGCGAGATCGCTTCGGGTTTACAGCGCAACTTGATTATTACGAGAGTGCAGAGCTCTCGCGCATCGTTGAAAGAAGCGCCGAATTACTTGGTATTGGAATAAGCACTGAAGCGGTAGATGAGATCGGTTCAAGGTCGCGCGGAACCCCCCGAATAGCGAATCGACTTCTCCGACGAGTGCGGGATTATTCTCAAGTACACGGAGATGGATCCATCACGATCGGTGATGCGATGGCTGCTCTTGCAATGTATGAGGTCGATGAGATTGGCCTCGATCGGCTGGATCGTGCCTTCCTCGAGATCTTAATTAAGAGATTTTCAGGAGGCCCTGTCGGGATTTCGACCCTAGCGATGTCGATTGGCGAAGAAGTTGAGACTGTAGAGACTCTTGCTGAGCCATTCTTAGTGAGGGCTGGATTTGTAGCCCGAACCCCCCGAGGTCGAGTAGCGACTGCTGCAGGGTGGCAACATCTAGGCCTGACCCCACCCGTGAGCGCCGCCGCTCAAAATCCAAACCTTTTCGACACACCAGCCTTTGATGCCTAGACTTCGCTCCTATGTCTGCAAATATTTCGAAAGCCACTAAGAAGCCCGCCAAAGCCGGCCGGACCATCGCTGCACTCATGGTCGTATTGATCGCCTTTGCGGCGCTTGCGATCTTCCAGGGTGATACAAAGCTCAAGCTAGGTCTTGATCTACGCGGGGGAACAAGCGTCACGCTCGCGCCAAAGGTTGCAAATGGTGCAAAGGTGGATAAGTCAGCAGTTGATCAGGCTGTAGCGATTATTCGTCAGCGTGTTAACTCACTCGGTGTGGCCGAGAGCGAAGTTTCATCACAGAGCAATGGAGACATCATCGTCTCTGTTCCAGGCAATTCAAGTAGTCGTGTTGTTGATCTCGTTGGCGCGACTGCACAGTTGCGATTCCGTCAGGTGCTCGCAGTCGGTGCTGGCAATGCGACCAGTTCTTCAACATCAAGTGCGACTACAACAACGACTTCTAAGTCTGGGAAAAAAGTAGCATCTCCTGCATCTGCATCCTTCCCATCTGGTGTAAATGCTCAATTAGATGCAGCATTTAAGAATTTGGATTGCACAGTCCCAGCTAATCGTCAGGGTGGAACCATTGATGACCCAGCGGCGCCACTCATCTCTTGTTCGCGTGATGGATCTTCCAAGTACATCTTGGCTCCAGCAGAAGTAGAAGGAAATCAAGTTGCAAAGGCGAATGCAGTTCTTGATAACACCAATGGCAATGGATGGACCGTGCTCCTAAGTTTTAACGGTGCCGGTACCAACGCTTTTGGAAAGCTAACAACGCGAGTGACTTCACTTGCATCACCACAAAACCAGGCCGCGATTGTTCTTGATGGACTTGTCGTGAGCGCACCTCGTATCAACGAAGCAATCAACTCTGGTTCAGCCCAGATCACTGGAAACTTCACCCAGACTGATGCGACCGATCTTTCAAATAAGTTGAAGTACGGCGCTCTTCCTCTCGCACTATCCGTGCAAGAGATCAATCAAATTTCACCAACATTGGGAGCAGATCAACTGCATGCAGGACTTCTCGCAGGCTTGATTGGATTGATCCTCGTGGTTCTTTACTCTCTCATGTACTACCGTGGACTTGGACTTGTCTCTGTAGGGTCACTTGTTGTTGCTGGTTCGATTACTTACCTCTCCTTCTTGCTTCTTGGTAAGTGGATTGGATTCACATTGACCTTGGCGGGTATCGCAGGTGCGATCGTCTCGATCGGTATTACCGCAGACTCATTCATTGTTTACTTTGAACGTCTTCGTGACGAGGTTCGTGATGGAAGATCTCTTCGCACGGCGGTTGAAACCGGTTGGCAGAGAGCACGCCGAACAATTCTTGTAGCGGACTTTGTATCGCTGATCGCTGCTGCACTTCTCTACTTCTTCGCTGTCGGTGGCGTACGAGGTTTTGCATTCACACTTGGGCTAACAACCTTTGTGGACCTCATCGTCGTCTTCTTCTTTACTAAGCCATTTGTCACAGTCCTTTCCCGAGTTGCCTTCTATTCACAAGGTCGACCTCTCTCAGGATTGTCCGCTAAAAGTTTGGGTGTTCTTACTATCGTTGGAAAGGATGACCTCTAATGGCTCTTTCTGGAATTGGTGGCCGCCTCTATCGCGGAGAAACCTCTATTGATTTCATTGCAAAGAAGAGGCGCTGGTACGCCTTCTCTGGTTTGCTCATCATCATCTCTGCAGTCGCACTTGGTACTCAAGGGCTCAAGCTAGGTATTGAATTTAAGGGTGGATCGGTCTTCACTGTTAAATCAGCTTCAGTAAATGTTGCTGATGGACAGGCGGCCCTCAAGGCGTCCGGTATTACAACTGAGTCGATCATTCAAAAGATCGGTGCAGAAAAGTTGCGTCTACAAACAACTGACCTTCCACAATCAACAGTCTCTGCGGCACGTAATGCCCTCTCAGCTAAATTTGCTGTCAGTGCATCCGATATCGATGTTCAGACAGTTGGACCATCATGGGGCAAAGAGATCACTCATAAGGCGATCTACGGACTCTTTGGATTCTTACTCGTTGTGATGCTCTATCTCGCTATGGCATTTGAGCCGAAGATGGCGATCTCTGCAATTATCGCTGTGATCCATGACGTATTCATTACTGTTGGTATCTACGCGCTCGTTGGCTTTGAAGTCACTCCTGCAACGGTGATTGGATTCTTAACAATCTTGGGTTACTCCCTTTACGACACCGTGGTTGTATTCGACAAGGTACGTGAGAATACAAAGGGCATTACATCGACCGCGAAACTGAGCTATTCACAGGCTGCAAACCTTGCGGTTAACCAAACTTTGGTTCGCTCATTTAACACTTCACTTATTGCACTTCTTCCAGTCGCATCGATTCTCTTTGTTGGCGCTGGTCTCCTCGGTGCTGGAACGTTGAAGGATCTCTCCCTCGCGCTCTTTATCGGTCTCGCTACCGGTACATACTCTTCAATCTTCATCGCAACGCCTCTTCTTGCATCTCTTCGTGAGCGCGAGCCTGCGATGCAGGCGCTGGCTAAGCGTGTTGCAGTACGTGGCGGAGCCCCTGAAAGTACTGTCGATAAGAATTCAGCTGGAGTAATCACATCTACTCACACTCGCGAGATCAATGAGCGTGGGCCACGCAACCAACCAAAGCGAAAGTCACGTCGCCGCTAATTTAGAGCGAGGTTAATTATGCCTGCGGCTCATGTGAACTCCGAATTGGATCCACTACTAAGACCGCTTGCTGAAAAACTCTTACAGCACCATCGAGAATCTTCACTTGAAGAACTGGTTGGTGCTTTCGATTTGGCTTCGAAGCGGCATCTTGGGCAGTTTCGTAAATCTGGGGATCCATACATAACCCATCCAGTGGCAGTCGCTGAAATTTTGGCTGAATTGGGTCTGGATCAGCCAACAATCATTGCAGCTCTCTTGCACGATACAGTCGAAGATACGGGCTATCCACTTGATGACCTCCGTAAATTATTTGGTCCAGAAGTTGCAAGCCTCGTTGATGGAGTGACCAAGTTAGACAAGTTGATCTATGGGCCAACCGCTGAGGCTGAGACGCTGCGGAAGATGGTCATCGCGATGTCTAAGGATGTGCGGGTTCTCGTTATCAAATTAGCTGATCGCCTGCATAATGCTCGTACATGGAAGTTTGTTTCTACTGAATCAGCAGAACGCAAGGCTCGGGAGACGCTAGATATCTATGCTCCGCTTGCCCATCGACTTGGAATGAATGCGATCAAGTGGGAGCTGGAAGATCTCTCATTTGCATGTCTTGAGCCTAAGAAATTTGAAGAGATCGAGAGACTTGTAGCGGAAAGGTCTCCTTCGAGAGATGCACTCACTCTGGAAGTGATTGCAGCCGTAAATGAGGATTTACTGAAGGAAAATATCGCTGCAAAGGTGAGCGGCCGACAGAAGCATTTTTATAGCGTGTATCAGAAGATGGTTCTGCGTGGTCGTGAATTTAATGATATCTACGACCTAGTAGGCATTCGAGTCCTCGTAGACAATGTTCGTGACTGTTATGCAGTTCTCGGTTCTATTCACGCACGGTGGAATCCAATCCCAGGTCGATTTAAGGATTACATCGCAATGCCTAAGTTCAACCTTTATCAGTCGCTGCATACGACGGTCATCGGACCAAATGGTAAAGCTGTTGAGATTCAGATTCGAACGACTGATATGCATACTCGGGCTGAATACGGTATCGCTGCTCATTGGAAATATAAGAGTAAGAGCAATGGTCCGACTGAAGGCCCTGAGATGCTTTGGTTAAAACAACTTCATGAGTGGCAACAAGAGACAGAAGATGTAGGGGAGTTCCTCGACACGCTCCGTTATGACTTACAGACGCCTGAAGTTTTTGTCTTCACACCTAAGGGATCTGTCATTGCCCTGCCTGCCGGATCAACTCCTGTCGATTTTGCCTTTGCTGTACATACTGAAGTTGGTTACAAGTGTGTGGGTGCCAAGGTCAATGGAAAACTCGTTCCTTTGGAATCACATCTTTCAAATGGTGATGTGGTCGAAGTAGTGACTAATAAGAATCCAAACGCTGCGCCGAGCCGGGATTGGATTAACTTCGTTCAATCTCCGAGGGCTCGCTCTAAGATCAAAGCGTGGTTCTCCAAGGAGCGCCGCGAAGAGGCGATTGAGGCAGGGCAAGAGTCGATTGCAAGGCAGATGCGTAAAGCAGGTCTTCCGCTCCAGAAGATTCTTGCAGGGCACGCTCTCCTTGAACTTGCACATGAACTTCATTATTCCGATATTGAATCTCTCTATGCTGCGGTTGGAAATGGACATGTCTCTGCTGCCTCAATCATCGAGAAACTAACAACGGCAATAGGGGAGAATGAAGAGCTTGCTCAGGATCCTAATGATGACATTTATATTGCACATGACACGTCGTCAAAGCGCAGTACATCAGGCGTGGATGTAGCGGGAGTAGAAGATCTCCTTGTGAAGTTAGCACGATGCTGTACGCCTGTGCCAGGCGATGCCATCACCGGTTTCGTGACGCGCGGAAGTGGAGTCTCTGTACATCGCGCTGATTGCATCAACATTGTTGATCTACAAGCGCATCAAGGTGACCGTCTTGTTGAAGTAAAATGGAATGCTGGGGAAAAGACGCTCTTCCTTGTGAATATTCAAGTTGAGGCGTTAGATCGCGCCAGACTTTTATCTGACATCACCCGCACACTCTCAGATCAACACGTCAATATTCTCAATGCGGCAGTCAGCACGAGCCGTGATCGAGTCGCCATCTCACGCTTCACCTTTGAAATGGCAGATGCTTCACACCTGGATTCAGTGTTGAGCGCGGTCCGAAACGTCGAAGGTGTCTACGACGTTTATCGCATCACAAATAATTGATAGAGATTACTTACTGAACTCTGACAATCCCTTTTGAGCTTCGGCTAGCCATGCGCGACGCGCTTCTGCTGCTTCGCGGGCGATAAGAGCTTTCTTGGAATCACCAGCTGCTTCAGCCTTGGCGGCCTGCTTCTCGTAGTTTGCAATCGCATCCTGTAGGCCAGTGACAACGGTATTTGCGTGTGCGATCGCCGTTGGATCTGTGCGTCGATCATGTGTTGCTTGGAGTTCGGCAATCTCTGATTCAACCTTTTCAAAGCGAGCATCAAAGGCTGCTCTTTTGCTGCGCTCGGTCATGCCGATTTTGAACCACTTCTCAGAGAGTTCGCGGAAATTCTTTCGTGCTGAGTTCAGATCAGTGACCGGTAAGAGTGCCTCGATGGCAACGATGAGCTCTTCGCGCTTTGCGAGATTCTCAGCCATCGTTCCTTGGCGCTTCTCTAGGTCAGCGTTCTTGGCAACGAAGAATTGATCCTGGGCAGCTTTAAATTGCTCCCACATCTTCGTATCTACGTTGCGCTTGCCGCGACCGGCTGCTTTCCACTCAGTCATAAGAGATTTGAAACGATTTGCAGTAGGTAGCCATTCGCGGGAGGTAGCAAGCTTGAGAGCTTCATCGATAATTGCTTGCTTGCGTGCGACAACTACTGCAGTGGTTGCTTCTAGTTGTGCAAAGTGAGTACGACGGCGCTTATCAAATTTATTACGCGAAGAGGAGAAGCGCTTCCATAGATCGCTGTCGGTCTTCTTATCGAGACGTGGAGCGGCTTTCCACTCGTCGAGAAGTACTTTCAGGCGCTCAGATGTAGCTTTCCAATTTTCAGAGAGAGCGAGAGATTCTGCTTCAACCACGAGCTTCTCTTTAGCTTCGACAGAGAGGACTCTCTTCGCTGCTTTGATGGCTGCATCAATTGCTTGCTTCTCTTCGTAAGCCGCCTTATGGCCTTCGATAAGATCTGGAATCTGCTCAACTGATTGTGCGAGTGTCTCAAGATCTCCGACGCCATTGAGGTTTGCGATCGATTCGCGAAGTTTAGAGACTGCAGCGAGCGCATCATCGGGAACCATCGCACCACTTTTAATGCGTGCAGCGAGTAGAACGACTTCAGATGCTAAGGCTTCAAATTTGCGGACGAAATATGCGAGCGCCTCTTCGGGACTCTTTCCAGGATAGGAACCAACTGCTTTCTCGCCGGAAGATGTACGAACATAAACTGTTCCATCTTCTGCAACGCGGCCAAATGCTGCCGGGTCTCCAACGAGAGCTGATGCGGGCGATGTAGCAGGTTGTGGGGTATCCATGGTGACTCCTTTAGTCGTGCGCGTAAGTCCCTTGTGGGACCTTTCGTTAACGGGTGCTGAGGTAGAGAGATTCTTGCGGAGTTAAAGGTACCCTTAAACCTCTAGAGGACGAAAGCGTGAGATTTGACCTCATCTCTCACCCCTCGCAGTCGTGTGAGAACGAGTTCAACAGGGGGAGCCGAGCGTGATTTTAGAGGTTCTGCCTGCCGATGCTTACGGGACGAACTGCTGGATATTTGCCCCCAGTAAGAACTCCGAGTGCTTTATCGTCGATCCGGGAATCACCTTGCCTTCGATGGTCCCAGGGCTCGCTGCTATTTTCCGCAAATTTAACCTGAAGCCAATTGCCACCCTCATCACGCATGGCCATCTTGATCACACATTCTCTGTGCTGCCCTTCTCGCAAGAGTATGGAGTTCCTACCTACATTCAGAGCCGCGATCGCAAGTTACTCGCCAATCCGCTTCTCGCCTTAGATCCACAAGGGGATACGCAATCGATGATGAAGCAGTTAGGGGTCTCTGGATTTTCTGAGCCTGCTGATCTTCGTGAATTCGCTGGAGGGGAGAGCTTCACTCTTGCGGGCTTTACTATCGAAACGATCCATGCGCCTGGCCATACAGCTGGTTCGGCCATCTTTGTCGTGAATGGGGAGTACTTAATATCTGGTGATGTGCTCTTTCATAATGGGATCGGGCGAACTGATCTGCCTACCGGTTCGCATCAGGCCATGGTCACGACTTTGCAGGAGAAGATTCTGACGTTGGATGACGCGTTAAATGTCCTGCCTGGCCATGGCCCAGTAACTACAATTGGCCGTGAACGTAAGCAGAGTCCATATTTAACATCAGAGTACTTAGAGGGAATGAGAAAGGGGAGCAAGCGTGGCTAAAGGTCAACAACTGCAAGCCCCTAAAGGTGTCAGCGAATACTTTCCTGACCGCTCCAATACCTTTGAATATGTGCGCGATTGCCTGATTGAGTCTGCAAAGAACTCTGGTTACCAACTCATTGAGCTTCCTGTCTTTGAAGATACCGAACTCTTTAAACGCGGCGTCGGTGAATCAACAGATGTTGTCTCCAAAGAGATGTACACCTTTGAAGATCGTGGAGGCCGCTCCATTACGCTGCGCCCTGAAGGAACCGCTGGAGTGATGCGCTCTGTTATCGAACATAATTTAGATCGTGGTCAGTTGCCCGTAAAAGTCTGGTACTCAGGACAATTTTTTAGAGCAGAACGCCCTCAGGCCGGTCGCTATCGACAGTTCTATCAAGTAGGTATCGAAGCGATAGGCCTTGATGATCCCGAGATCGATGTCGAAGTAATCGCAGTTGCCGATCGCGCCTTTCGCGCTTTAGGTCTGAAGAATTACTCTCTAGAGATTACCTCTCTTGGCGATAAGGCGAGCCGCGATGCCTATACAAAGGTCTTGCGTGAATATATTGCAAAGCTCTCACTCGATGATGAGACCGCCCAGCGCGCCGCGATTAATCCCCTGAGATTATTTGACGATAAGCGGGAGGAAGTTAAAGCGGCGATGCAAGCTGCGCCAACTTTGATGGATTACCTCACCCCCGAAAGTAGAGAGAGTTTTGAACGTGTGAAAACTCTCCTCACAGCCCTCGGAATCAACTACGAGGTCAATAAGAGAATGGTTCGTGGTTTAGATTATTACACCGGTACCGCCTTTGAATTTGTCCACCACGGATTAGGAGCACAATCTGGTATCGGTGGCGGTGGTCGTTACGACGGGCTGATGGCAGAACTTGGGGGCGCAGAACTCTCTGGTATTGGATTTGGAATCGGCGTAGATCGTTGTGTTCTCGCCTGCGAATCTGAAGGCATATCGCTACCTTCTACATTCACATTGGATCTCTTTATTGTTCCGATGAGTATCCAGACGAAGGCGCAGTCCTTACTTCTAGCAGAGAGATTACGCGAGAGCGGCCTCAAAGTTGATATCGCTTACGGGGATCGTTCCCTCAAAGGTGGGATGAAAGCTGCTGATAAGAGTGGTGCGCGCTTTAGCATCGTCATCGGCGAAGATGAGTTAGCGAGTGATCTAGCTACGCTGAAAAATATGAAAACGGGCGATGGAAGCTCCATTAAGATATCTACCTTGCACGAAAAATTGAGGGATTACTTCCCGGAGACTATTGGAGATCGTTGATGCTACGCACCCATGATGCTGGAACCTTACGTAAGGCAGACGCTGGTTCTGAGGTAACTCTTGCTGGATGGGTAGCCCGTCGTCGCGATCATGGCGGTGTTGCATTTATCGACCTACGTGACTCCTCGGGCTCGGTTCAAGTAGTTATCAAAGATGAAATTGCCGGAGCTCTGCGTGCGGAGTGGTGCGTACTTATCACTGGAAAAGTTATGGCTCGTCCGGCGGGTAATGAGAACACCAACATTCCGACAGGTGAGATAGAGATTGATTGCTTAAAGCTCGAAGTGCTCAGTGAAGCGGCGGCTCTACCTTTCCCAGTTGATAGCGGAGATACCTCAAACATCTCTGAAGAGATTCGTTTGAAGTATCGCTATCTCGATCTGCGACGTGAAGGCCCTGCACACAATCTGCGTCTTCGCTCACAAGTGACATCAGCGATCCGTACTGTGATGGATAACCTGAACTTCTTAGAGATCGAGACCCCATATTTAACTCGTTCTACACCAGAAGGCGCTCGTGACTTTTTAGTTCCGGTACGTCTGCAGCCGGGTTCTTGGTATGCCCTCCCGCAATCACCACAACTCTTCAAGCAGCTCTTGATGGTTGCCGGCATGGAGCGCTACTACCAAATCGCACGGTGTTTCCGTGATGAGGATTTTCGCGCTGATCGACAACCTGAGTTCACCCAACTCGATATCGAGATGTCCTTTGTAGATCAAGAGGATGTTCTCAAGGTTGCAGAGAACGTTTTAACAACGGCCTTTAAAAAGGTTCTCAACTACCAGATTCCGATGCCGATTCCTCGCCTCACCTATGCAGAATGTATGCGACGTTATGGTTCTGATAAGCCAGATCTTCGGTTTGGTCTCGAACTAACCGATCTGACTGCATTTTTCAAAGAGACTACCTTCCGTGTATTCCAAACAGAGTATGTCGGAGCTGTTGTTATGCCAGGCGGAGCTTCATCTGCCCGCCGCGAACTCGATGCTTGGCAGGATTGGGCAAAGGCCCGCGGAGCGAAGGGTCTTGCATATATCTTGGTTGAAGCCGATGGAACACTCGGTGGCCCTGTAGCAAAGAATCTTTCAGAGAGTGAGAGCTCAGGCATAGTGAAGGCAGCAGGCGCGCATCCCGGAGATGCGATCTTCTTCGCAGCCGGAAATAAAACCTCATCACAAAACCTTCTTGGCGCAGTGCGCTTAGAAATTGGCGATCGTTGTAAGTTGATCGCACCTGGTGAGTGGAAATTCCTCTGGGTCGTCGATGCACCAATGTTTGAGATGAACGATCCTGAGAACCCAGCGAGTGGTTGGACTGCTGTTCATCATCCATTTACTGGACCAAAACCTGAGTTTGAAAGTTCATTTGATAGCGATCCAGGCAATGCGCTGGCTTACGCCTATGACATCGTGCTCAATGGCAATGAAATCGGTGGTGGTTCAATCCGTATTCATGATCGCAAAGTGCAGCAGAGAGTTTTCAATACGATCGGACTTACTCCTGCTGAAGCCGAGAGCAAATTCGGATTCCTACTCGAGGCATTTAACTACGGCCCACCTCCTCATGGCGGAATTGCATTGGGTATGGATCGATTGTGTGCTCTCTTAGCTGGGGCCGAATCAATTCGCGAAGTCATCGCCTTTCCCAAGACCGCTAGCGGGGGAGATCCTCTTACTGGAGCGCCAACCCCTATTACCGCGCCACAACGTAAAGAGGCTGGCGTCGATTTCGTCCCCGAGAAATAATTCTCGAGACAGATTGAAGGATCTACGGCAGAATCGGCGCTGTGAAACTCCCAGTGAGGTCTAGGCAGGCCCTGATTGTGATTGAAATGATTGCACTCGCAATCGCTCTCTCTGCATGCGGGAAGCCTTCTCAGCAATATGCGACAGATAAGGCAGATGGGGTCTACTTCACAGTTCCGCTAGGTTGGACGAAGATCTCGACTCTTGCGATTAATTCGGTCGAAGCTAAGTCAACTTCGGCAGGCGCTGCAGACCGATTGGCAGCCGTGCATTGGCAAGTTGCTTACACCTTGGATAAAGCGTTGAAAGCAGAACAAGTATTGAGTTTGAATACTCCAGAACAGCCCGTTGTTTATGTGAGGGTGCGTTCACTCTTACCGGATGAGATTAACTCGGTTTCATATAACAGTTTACGTAATCTCGTTGTACCAATCACGACGTGGGCCTCTGGAAACGACCCAACAGCTCCAGCATTATCTATCGCTGATGATGCTGAGATCGTAGAAAAGGGTGGGCGAGGCGTTCAGACACAATTCACCTTTAAAGCTTCTGATGGGAAGGTTCAAACAATCGATCAAGCAGCCCTGATGTCTAATGATCATTCAACGATGTACATCATGATCGCTCGATGTTCTTCTACCTGTTTCACAAAACATAGCAAAGAGATCGCAAAGATAATGAAATCCTTTACCGTGAGAGGTCCAAAATGAGTCAATTAGAGAGCCGTCCACGGGATTCTGACCGCAGGACGAGAGTGCATCTCTCACTCTTTGATCGTGCCAAATTTCTTCTCCTCTTCGGCCTCGTCTTCCTGATCTTGGTCTGGGCTGCAATGGCGAGTGATCCATTGCTCTCATTGAGCGATGCCGCAATTACAGAGTTCAATGCACGGTTCTGGATTATCGTCCTTGCTGGAGTTGAAGTTATTAGACAGATCCATTTTTTCTTTGCTGAGAAGGCCGCTGGTTACCACAGCATATGGCAGCGATACTTCGCCTTCGTTGATAAGACGATCCATCGAATCAGCGATTGGAATAGATATCGACTCTCTCGCGCTATAAAGGCGCTCCTTATGGTCGCTCTGCTTGCCGTGGTATTGGGTGCGATTTATAAAGAGACTCCTGTTAAAGCTCTCTTCCTTGCACCGCAAGCTCTCTGGAGCGCCCTACCAATGCTTGGTCAACTCGCCTTTGCAGTTGTCTTCATCGTCATTCAATTCTTCGCGATGTTTTGGTTCCTAAGCCGTGGCGGAATTGATACATATTTCCCAGATGATATTCGGACTCGTTTTACTGATGTGTGGGGGCAAGATCATGTGCTCAATCGCATCCGTGAAAATCTCATGTTCCTTGAATCTCCTGAAGCAATTGAGGAACACGGCGGCTATGTACCCGGAGGTATCTTGCTCTGGGGGCCTCCAGGCACCGGTAAGACTCTTATGGCTGAATCGATGGCCGGTGAGACTGGTAAGCCATTCGTCTTCGTAGACCCAGGTGCTTTTAACAATATGTTCTTCGGTGTTGGAGTACTTAAAGTCAAGTCACTCTTCCGCAAATTACGTAAGTTAGCTCTACGTTATGGAGGAGTCGTTGTCTTCTTCGACGAAGCTGACTCTCTAGGAAATCGTGGCATCACAACAACAGGTGCGCGCGCAACAGATAATGCAATATTTGGTTCGCAATGCCATGGAGGAAATTATCTCTCCCAAGCGGGGGCAAATATTGTCTTCCAAGATCAATTTGTCGCAGGAACTGCCATGGGTGGTGGCGGAGGTGGTGGCATGGGAACTTTACAAGCACTACTTACAGAACTCTCTGGCTTAAAGAAACCTCGTGGTTTCTTCAATCGTGTACTGCGCAGAACTCTGGGGATGAGACCTAAAAATCCACCTAAGTATCGAATTCTTGTTGTCATGGCGACAAATCTGCCAGAAGCCCTCGACGAAGCGTTACTTCGCCCAGGCCGTATTGATCGTATGTATCGCGTCGGATACCCAAGTAAAGCGGGGCGCATCCGCACCTACGAGGGTTATTTAGAGAAGGTTTCGCATTCTTTAACCCAAGAAGAGATTGAAAAATTGGCGACGATTACGCCTTATGCAACAGGCGCATCGATAAAAGATACGATCAACGAAGCTTTAATCATGGCAATCAGAAACGGGCGCACCTCAATAACTTGGGCTGATGTTATTAAAGCGAAGCAATTGAAAGATCTTGGCCCGGCCGAAGATGTTGAATATATTGAACGTGAACGCCATGCAGTTGCGGTTCACGAGGCCTGTCATGGAACGATGGCATATCTTGTTCGCCACCATATGGCTATCGATCTCGCAACGATTGAGAAGGGTTCAGATTACCTGGGAATGGTTGCCTCAATTCCACCAGATGATCAATTCACTCGTTGGAGAACGGAGTATGAGGCAGATATTTTGGTCTCACTCGCATCATTGGCAGGGGAGAGAATCTTCTTCGATGGAGATAATTCATCGGGAGTGTCAGGAGATCTTGAGAGTGCCACAACTATTGCAAGCTTTATGGAAGGCCATTGGGGCATGGGCTCGACAGTCAGTTCACATGCATCCAATCGTCGTAACGATATTGGGGCACCGGGCGGCGGCAAGGGTAAAGATGATGGCGTCCGTGAATTGAGAATGGCTCTCGCAGATCGCATTGAAGAGAATCTTGGTGGACTGCTCGCGAAGGCCGAAGATATTCTCCGAAAGAACCGAGAAGATGTTCTCGCTTTGGCCCATGCGCTAGAGATCCACAAGACAATCTCTGGCGAAGATGTCGATGCGGTGATGCAGGGTGGAGTTGGGCCATTAGTTGATGGGCGTCCGTATAAGGATCATCACAACCGAGAGGCGATCGAGAAATATCACGAGGCTGCCCTAAAAGCGCATAAAGGTCACCTCAAACCCGATATCGAGATCCCTCGCTTCTAGCTATCTAGTAGGATTTAGGTATGGGTCCAGGTGGCATTGCAACGATTATCGCCTCAGCATCCCTGCTATTAATCGCAGGGGCCATCGCCTATGCCGTCTTTAGAGTCGCTCGCTTAATTGATGAGGTCCAGAAAACTGTTCGTAGCGTCAATCGGATCACTACGTCGGCTGAGAAGGCGACAGAGAAGATCAATCAAGCGCTAGAGACTCTCGTTGATAAGAATACAAATATTCTCAAATTACTAACCGGTGCTGCATCCTCCTTCATGGGACGCAAGCGTTCATCTACAAAGGATCACGATTAATCCGTGGATTCCGCTGAAATTAGAGCGCGATGGTTGCGCTTCTTCGAATCTGGAAATAGCCAGGGCTTAAAGCACACTGTCGTCCCTTCAGCCTCACTGATTGCTGATGATCCAAATCTTCTCTTAGTGAACGCTGGAATGGTCCCCTTTAAGCCTTTCTTCTTGGGCGAAGTGAAAGCTCCTTACGCGCGCGCAACCTCTGTACAGAAATGTGTACGAACCCTCGATATCGATGAGGTTGGTAAAACAACCAGGCACGCCTCTTTCTTTCAGATGTGCGGCAACTTCTCTTTTGGCGATTACTTCAAAGAGGGTGCCATTGCAATGGCGTGGGAGCTTCTAACAAAACCGATATCTGAAGGGGGCTACGGTTTCCCCGAAGAGAAACTCTGGGTCACCGTCTATCTCGATGATGATGAAGCTGCCGATATCTGGCATAAGAAGATAGGTGTTCCACGCGAACGCATTCAACGTCGCGATATGGCCGATAACTTCTGGTCGATGGGTGTACCCGGACCATGCGGACCTTGCTCCGAAATTTATTATGATCGTGGGCCAGCCTATGGATCCGAAGGTGGACCGATCGCTGATGAGAATCGTTATCTTGAAGTCTGGAACCTTGTCTTCATGCAGAACATTCGCGGCGAAGGTGGCGGCAAAGATAGCTACCCAATCCTTGGTGAACTGCCTGCAAAGAATATTGATACAGGACTCGGGCTTGAACGTATGGCTGCCTTGCTTCAAGGTGTTGAGAATATCTATGAGATCGATACAACGATGCAGATCCTCAATCGCGCATCCGAGATCTCTGGTGCAAAGTATGGAGTGGATCAGAAATCAGATGTAGCACTTCGAGTTGTAGCAGATCACGCTCGGACAGCGATGATGCTTATTGGTGATGGAGTTCTACCCGGCAATGAAGGCCGTGGTTATGTTCTGCGCCGCATGATGCGTAGAACGATCCGCAATATGCGCATTCTTGGTGCGCCAGATCATAACTTGGCAGAGCTCATCACAGCTTCTATCGGCGCGATGGGACCACAGTATCCAGAGTTAGTTGAAGGACGGAGTCGAATTCTCGCCGTTTCACAGGCTGAAGAAGAGTCATTCCTCTCTACACTCAAGAGCGGAACTTCGATCTTTGATCTCGCTGTTGATGAAGTGAAGAGCACTGCGACACCGCTTTTGACTGGTGACACGGTCTTTAAATTGCACGATACATATGGATTCCCATTTGATCTCACTCTAGAGATGGCTACTGAACAAGGTCTACAGATCGATGAGACTGGTTTCAGACGTCTTATGAAGGAGCAGAAAGATCGTGCAAAGGCTGATGCTCGTGCAAAGAAATCAGGCCATACCGATCTAAGCGAGTACCGCAAGATCATTGATCGCGTTGGTGCGACCTCATTTATTGGATACACCCAACAAGAATCTGAGAGCGCACTGCGCTCTATCCTTGTTGATGGAAAAGAAGTTCGTGAAGCATCTGTTGGCGCTGAAGTTGAACTGGTACTTGATAGAACTCCGTTCTACTCAGAGGCAGGCGGGCAGCTCTCTGATGGGGGTCTGATCACTCTCTCCAATGGAGCGAGCATCGAGATCGATGATGTTCAAAGCCCAGTACCTGGTCTCTACATTCACCGTGGTCGTATCTCTGAAGGTTCGATCGAAGTAGATCAGAACGTCTTCGCTCGAATTGATAATGAACGAAGAATGGCTATTTCACGAGCTCATACAGCGACACATATGGTGCACAAGGCCTTTAGAGAGGCTCTGGGGGAGAGCGCAACACAAGCGGGTTCTGAGAACTCTCCTGGACGCTTCCGATTTGATTTCCCATCAACTGGCGCAGTACCTGTCTCAGTTCTCCATGATGTTGAATCCCGCGTCAACTCGCTCTTGCTTGAAGATCTCGCCGTTACTGCCCAGGAGATGTCACAACCTGAAGCGAAGGCAATTGGTGCGATGGCACTCTTTGGGGAGAAGTATGGCGATCGAGTACGTGTTGTATCTGTAGGTGATTGGGCCCGCGAGCTCTGCGGCGGAACTCACGTCTCCTCTTCATCTCAACTTGGGCTTGTCAAAATGCTGAGCGAAACATCTATTGGGGCTGGAGTGCGTCGCGTCGAAGCGCTTGTCGGTGCAGATGCCTTCAACTTCCTCGCTCGCGAGCATATTCTCTTGAACTCTTTGACCGATCTCATCAAGGGTTCGCGCGTAGAAGAACTCCCCGAGAGAATCTCAGATCTCTTAGAGAAGATGCGAAGCATTGAGAAAGAGTTGGCGACGATAAAGTCTTCTCAAGCACTCGCTGCCGCGTCATCACTACTAGGCAATATCGAGAAAATTGGGGCAACTTCAGCAATCTTTGCCGGCTTGCCTGATGGAATTTCCGGCGATGATCTGCGAACTATCGCGCTCGATCTGCGAAATCGTAACGCTCACTCTGTTGTTGCTCTCCTTTCAGTTAATGGAGATCGAGTGACGCTTGCAGTTGCAGTCTCTGATGATGCACGCGCGTCTGGAGTTAAAGCGGGTGCACTTGTCAAGATTGGTTCAACCGTCCTAGGTGGTGGCGGTGGGGGTAAAGATGATTTCGCCCAAGGAGGCGGAGTGGATTCTGCAAAAATTGATGATGCAATCAAGGAGATGAGAGTCGCGCTTTCAGCCACTCTGGTGAAGTAATGGAGCGGGGCCGGCGTATCGCCTTTGATTATGGCGATGTACGCATCGGAGTTGCAGTCTCGGATATGGATTCGATACTCGTTACCCCTGTAGCGCCACTTATCAATGGAGAAGATCTTCACGGAAAACTGCTCAACCTCTTTACTGAGTATGAGCCAATCGCGATCTATGTAGGGGAACCAAAACATCTCTCCGGAGTAGAGAGCGCAAAGATGACCGCGGTCGCAGATTTCGTTGCGCTGATCGCAGGAATTACCGATACAGATGTCACGTTAATTGATGAACGCCTATCAACGGTGAGTGCAGCAGCTAAGTTGCGCGCAACTGGAAAGGATGGGCGTACGAGTAAAGGCCTCATTGATTCGGCTGCAGCAGCTGAAATTTTGGAATCGGCTCTGAACAAAGTGCGATTTGAGGGTGATGGGTCATGAAGAAATCAACGGTCAAGATTGTTTCAGTGATTCTTGTAGTGATTCTCTTAGGTGGTACCGGTTTATTACTTCTGACAAGCAAACCAACAGATTTCCCTGATGGTGCTGCAGGCCCAGAAGTAGCAATCTCCGTTTCAGCAGGAGAGACTGGTGCTTCGATTGCGAATGATCTCCAAACTGGTGGGGTTATTCTTATGAGTAAAACTTTTCTAGAGCTTGCTCTCAAAGATTCCAGAGCGCTCTCGATTAGTCCGGGACTCCACAAGATCCAAACTCACATAACTAGTCTCCGGGCTCTGGAAGAGCTATTAGATCCAACTCGTAACTCAGGGCTAGTTCAAGTGACAGAAGGATCGACCTACTCTGATGTTATTAAGGCGTTACAGAAGGCAAAGATTGTAGGAAAAGTTGGGAAGCAACTCATTCCAAATCTTGCAAAGGGTCATACCTCACTTGAAGGACTGCTCTTTCCGGCTACTTATGCATTCCCTGAAGATGCAACCGCGTCAGGTGGCGTGGCATCGATGTTAGAGAAGTTTACAGAGCAATCGAATAAACTCGATCTTTCAAAGGGCTTTGAACGATACAACGCCTATCAAGTGTTAACTATTGCATCACTCATTCAAATAGAGGCTGATACCGCTGATTTTGCTAAAGCCGCTCGAGTTATTTATAACCGCCTCGCTATCAATATGCCGTTGCAGTTAAATTCGACGATTCAATATGCGAATAACACTCGAGGACGCATTGCTCTTTCGCGCAAAGCCACCACGATTGCATCTCCGTACAACACCTATCTCCACACCGGGCTTCCGCCAACACCTATCTCCAATCCTGGGGCGAGCGCAATTACGGCCGCTCTTCATCCGGTAGCGGGGGATTGGCTCTATTTCATCACGGTGAAGCCACATGACACACGTTTCACTAAAAGCTTCGCGGAGTTCCAAAGCTGGGTTACTCTCTATAACAACAACCTTGCGAATGGAGCCTTTAAATGATTAAGGCGGCGGTCTTAGGTTCACCGATATCCCACTCGCTCTCTCCTGCCTTGCACAGCAGAGCATATGAAATTCTCGGGATTTCGGGGGAGTACACCGCGATCGAGACAACCGATCTCAATCTCGCTGAGGTTTTAGCTCGAGGAATTCAAGATGAGTGGAACGGCTTTAACCTGACGATGCCATTGAAAGAGAGCATCTTCTCTTCACCACTATGTGATTTTGATCGTATGTCGCAGGCAATTAAGAGTGCCAATACATTGGTTCGTGAGAAGAGTCGCTATAGAGCGACGTCGACAGATATGAGCGCATTTGAAAGATTGCTAGCCCCCTATGACGTTTCGAAAGTGGCGATCATCGGTGGTGGTGGGACTGCCAGAGCCGCTGTTGGAGCGATCGCTGCACGGGTAGAGAAGATCGATCTACTTCTGCGAACACCTGATCGAGCTGTGATCATCAAAGAGATCGCACCGACTGCCAACGTGAATGTGATCCCAATGGATAGCTCCTTGAGCGGATATGACCTTGTTATTAATACATCACCTGCAGGCGTCGCGGACCACTTATCGCAAAGAGTAGAGAACGTCGATGGCCTGCTCTTTGAATCCTTATACAAACCTTGGCCGACAGAGCTCTCTTTCACCTGGAAAGAACTAGGTGGCAAGGTCCTCACGGGGGCAGATCTGCTCGTCGAACAAGCACTGGATGCGATCGCTCTGATCTGTATGGTGGAATTCGATTACTCAGAGATGCGCTCGGAGTTACTTCGTGTGGCACTATCGGAGCTCAATCCCCAGATGTAAGGGCTCGATGATCTTCTCTCTACAAATCTTTTAATCTCAGGTATGACAACTTCACTTTCAATTGCTCGTGCGGTCGTTCTGGGTAGTTTTGGCATCTTTCTTGCATGGAGTGATCTGCGAAGTCGCAGAATTCCCAATCAGGGGATTGCCCTCTTCACGGTCGCTTCTGCGGCGGTCTACATCCTCAAACCGTCAGAATTCTTAGCCGCAACAGCGTGTGCAATTCTCTTCGCGATCCTTCTCTTTCCTATCTCCTTACTACGTCACAAGGGATTAGGTGGTGGCGATATTAAATTGATCATCGCACTGGCACTTTTATTGGGCCGTGGTTCTCATATACTTTCGATGCTTATTCTCGCCTCACTCTTCGGCCTTCTCCATCTTACGATCGAGGGAATTCGCCTTAAGAGCATCCCCAGATCCATTGCATTCGCACCGGCTCTTATTGGAGCAGCCTTCTTATCTCTTTAATAGACCGTTGATGAAGAGTTGAAACGGCATTGAAACGGCATTGAAAGGGCATTGAAAGGGAGTAGAAAGAGGGATTTGTGGAGCGAGTTAGAGCTTGGATCTGCAAGAATTAGCCTGTGAATCTAGGGAATCTCTCTAGCTCTATCAGGAATTGGGTATTGGAATGTTACGTTGGCTAACAGCTGGGGAGTCCCACGGTCCTGCCCTGACAGCGATCTTGGAAGGTCTTCCTGCACATGTAAATATTGATAGCGCAATGATCGATGCTGATCTTCGCCGGAGGCGTTTAGGTGTTGGTAGAGGTGCACGTCAAAACTTTGAAGCCGATCTTGTCACGATTCTTGGGGGAGTACGACACGGCATCTCACAAGGTGGCCCGATCGCCCTCACTGTCGGGAACTCAGAGTGGCCAAAATGGGAGAAGGTGATGTCTGCAAATCCTGTTGATCCCGAAGAGCTTGCTCAACTCGCTCGTAACGCTCCACTTACAAGGCCACGTCCTGGACATGCAGATTTAGTGGGAATGCAGAAATATGGATTTGATGATGCACGGCCAATTTTGGAGAGAGCGAGTGCGCGTGAGACAGCGGCGCGAGTTGCACTAGGAGCCATCGCTCGAGCATTTCTTGAGCAGGGTATTGGCGCACAGATCATGTCTCATGTCCTTTCTATTGGCGCAGTAGCAGTACCTGAAGGATCAGATCTACCTACCTATGCCGATCGCGATAAAGTAGATGAAGATCCTGTGCGTTGCTTTGATGCGCGCACAAGTGCGGCGATGGTTGCAGAGATCGAAGGTGCTCATTCAGCCGGCGATACGCTCGGTGGAGTTACCGAAGTACTTGTCTTTAACCTTCCGCCCGGACTTGGTTCACACACTCACTGGGATCGTCGCTTAGATGCGCGACTTGCTGGTGCGATGATGGGCATCCAAGCTATTAAGGGCGTTGAGATCGGCGATGGTTTCACAACTGCTCGCAGGCGCGGCTCTGTTGCACACGACGAAATTGAGAAGAATGCTGCAGGAAAGATCGTTCGACGTACTGATCGAGCCGGCGGAACCGAAGGTGGCATGTCTAATGGAGAGATCCTGAGAGTACGTGCGGCGATGAAACCCATCTCTACAGTCCCTAGAGCACTTGATACGATCGATACACAGACCGGGGAAGCAGCGAAGGCGATTAATCAGCGCTCTGATGTATGCGCAGTTCCAGCGTCAGGGATTGTGGCTGAAGCAATGGTCGCTCTCGTCTTAGCAGATGCAGTTCTTGAAAAATTTGGTGGCGATAGCGTTCCTGAAACTCGTCGAAATTATCTGAGCTACCTCGAGAATCTCGATATTCAGTAATGTCCAAGGTCGTGCTCATCGGTCCTCCCGGGTCTGGTAAATCAACAGTAGGCAGAGCGCTCTCTAAATTAATGGAAGTATCCTTTTCAGATACTGATGCACTCATCGAAGCGAAAGCTGGAAAGAAGATTTCTGAGATCTTTGTCGACGATGGGGAAGCGCACTTTCGTGAATTAGAAGTTGATGTTGTTGCTCAAGCCTTAGTTGAAGAAGCTGGCATCCTTGCGCTGGGCGGTGGCTCTGTCATGAGCGAGCCTTCACGGTTGGCGATCTCACAATCTGGTGCGACAGTGGTCTACCTCGAGGTAGGCATCGCTCAAGCTGCTCCGCGCATTGGATTCAACACTGAGAGACCAATGCTCTTGGTAAATCCTCGGCAGAAGTGGTTATCGCTTATGCAAGAACGTCAACCAATTTATGCAGCTCTTGCCGACCTCACCTTCTCTACTGATTCTAAGAAACCTCATCATGTAGCCGAAGAGATTCTCGCAGCGCTCAAGGTGGACCGATGATCGAGATAGAGGTTAACTCCGAGCGCTCTTACACTGTCTGGATTGATACGAACTGGCGAGTTGAACTCACGAATATAGCGGCAAAGCACAAGAAGATTTTGGTGGTTGCTCCTGCTTCGATGAAAGCGGCACTTGATCTAGGTGCTTATGATGTTTTTTACACGCCAGATGGTGAGGATCAAAAGTCTCTTGTTACCGTTGGCGAGATTTGGAATCGCTTAGGGGAGATGCAACTTGGACGTAAAGATGCCATTGTTGGAATTGGTGGAGGGGCAACGACAGATCTTGCAGGTTTCGTTGCAGCTACCTGGCTTCGCGGCGTTACTTGGTACGCAATTCCTACAACGCTCGCGGCGATGGTTGATGCTTCAGTAGGTGGCAAGACCGGAATCAACACCGCTTCTGGAAAGAATCTCGTTGGAGCTTTTTACTCACCTGCATCTGTTCTCATCGATCTCAGCTTTTTAG
Source organism: uncultured Actinomycetes bacterium (assembly GCA_903895995.1). Lineage (GTDB taxonomy): Bacteria > Actinomycetota > Actinomycetes > Nanopelagicales > Nanopelagicaceae > PALSA-747. The sequence continues at coordinate 68,430 of CAITVX010000020.1, read as the reverse complement.
AGACGCTCTCTGATCGTGATTATTCTGCCGGTCTAGCAGAAGTCATAAAGACTGGAATTATCGCTGATACTTCAATCCTGGATCTCTTAGATTCGACGGCAGATATAGCCGCCGCCCGAGCTCATAGCGCACAACTCATCTCGAAGAGCATTCACGTTAAAGCAAAGGTTGTCAGCGAAGATTTCAAAGAGGGCAAACTCCGAGAGATCCTGAACTTTGGCCACACCCTCGGACATGCAGTCGAGAAGCTGGGCGGATATCAATTACGCCATGGTGAAGGTGTATCTATTGGCACGATTTATGCGCTCTATCTCTCAGAAAATCTTTGCGGATTAGATCCAACCATTACGACGAGAATCTCTACCCTTTTAAGAAAATTCTCTCTACCAATTTCTTCGCAGGATCTTGGATGGAGCTCTCTCTTAGAGCTCATGCAGGGCGATAAGAAAGCCCGAGATGCGCAGTTGCGTTTTATCGGCATCTCTTCACTAGGCAATCCTGTGTGGCTTGAGAGCGTGCCGACTGAAATAGCTGCGAAGAGCTATGAGAGAATTCTTCTATGAAAGTACTTGTGCTCAATGGGCCGAATTTAGGCCGTTTGGATCTACGCAACTCTGCCATTTATGGCGATATGGATTTTGCAGCCCTCGCTGATTTCATTCGAAAGAGCGCAACAGAGAGCGGATTTGATGCCGATGTGCGCCAGTCAGATTCTGAAACGCAACTCATCTCATGGTTGCACGAGGCAGCAGATGCAAAGACTCCCGTAATTTTCAACCCAGCTGCATTCACCCATTACTCCTATGCGATACGCGATGCGGTAGATATGTTGAAAGCTCCCGTTATTGAGGTACATCTGAGTAATCCACTTTCTCGTGAAGAGTTCCGCCATACCTCGGTGATCTCTGGCGTTGTACATGGAACTATCGGCGGTTTCGGTCCGGATTCCTATCGTTTAGCCCTGATTGCGCTCAAGGCTCTGATTTAGAGGGTATCCTTCAACCTTTGGTAAAACCCCACGTGGGCCTGTCTATGAAATGGAATCCTGATGGCAACAACAAATGATTTGAAGAATGGCATGACCTTAGATATCGATGGTCAGCTCTGGACTGTTATCGAGTTCCAGCATGTGAAGCCAGGTAAGGGCCCAGCTTTTGTACGTACCAAGATGAAGCAGGTTCTGACAGGTAAAGTTGTTGAGAAGACTTTCAATGCAGGAGTCAAAGTTGAGATCGCTATCCTCGAGAAGCGCGATATGCAGTATCTCTACAAAGATGGTGAAGATTTCGTCTTCATGGATAGCAAAAATTATGACCAGCTCAGTATCTCTGCTGCGGTCGTAGGAGATGCCGTTGATTACATGCTCGAAAACTGTGAAGCGATTGTTGCAGTGCACGAAGGCAGCCCACTTTATGTTGAACTTCCAGCATCTGTTGAGTTAATTGTTACCTACACCGAGCCTGGTCTTCAAGGAGATCGCTCGTCCGGTGGTAACAAGCCTGCGACCGTTGAGACAGGTATTACCGTTCAGGTTCCACTCTTTATCAAGCAAGATGAGAAGATCTTGGTTGATACACGAACCGGGGGATATCTCGGACGCGCTAATTCGTGAGTGCACGTCGCAAGGCTCGTAAGAGGGCTTTAGATTTTCTCTATGAAGCAGATCTTCGTAGTGCGAACCTCTTAGATCTTTACCATTCACGCCCCTCTGAAGATCTCTCACAAGAAGAGTATGTCCTGACACTTTTACAAGGCGTTACTGAACATAGTGCCAAGATTGATGAATTGATTCATACCTATGCCCAAGGTTGGGATATGGATCGCATGCCTGCGATCGATCGAAACCTTTTGCGACTGTCTATCTATGAAATATTGTGGGAGAGCGGACTCGACGACAAGATTGCGGTCAACGAAGCCGTTGAGATGGCGGGTGAAATTTCCACCACTGAATCCTCTGCTTATATAAATGGAGTCCTCGGAAGAATTATTGCCATCAAGGCCTCTATCCTCGATTAATTTCAATTAATGTAGATGTACCTGTTTATTGATGCAGAACGAGAATATTTCTCTGGCATGCCCATGAGTAGATAGCGCTCTCATCACAGTCGAGAATCACCGATATTGCGATGAGATCACCTTGTCGAAGTGATAGCACTTCACCATTCCAATCCGAACGCAATCGGCAAATCTCTTGAAAATATCGCAAGAGCGATTCTGGTAGCTCTGACCCGATTCTGCGTATCTCTCTGAGATTGAAGATCAGCCGTTCTGTTTTCTCACCTGGTGCATGATGCAGACCTAGAAGCTGATCAAGTGGCACGTGATAGAAAGCGGCGAGCCCAGATGCTCTTTTGAGAGTGAGGGCTCGATCCCCGCGTTCGTAAGAGCCAACAACGACCGCCTTCCAGAGCCCTTGAGATTCCCGCTCTACATCCCGCAAGGTCAGACCTCTTTGACGCCGGACGTTTCGAAGGGATTCCCCAATTGCTGAGAGCTCATCTCGTTGAAAATTTTCCATGGAGGCACGGTAGGGGAGAGCCTGCCATTTCGCGCGGAGGTATCCACAGGTGCTAACCTTCGGCTGCTAGACCCGGAGGGCAGACCTTCTGGAAATCCTTTAACGAACCGTCCCGTGAGGCGGCGAAGGAGTAGTAATGAGCCTTGTCCTAGATAGCGGTGAAATCACCCGCGCATTGAAGCGAATCTCTCATGAGATCGTAGAACATAATCATGGCACAGATTCTGTAGTGCTGATGGGTATACCCACTCGCGGAAGCTTTTTAGCCGCTCGCATCGCCTCCATCCTCGCATCGATCGAGAGTCCGATAGAGCATGGATATCTCGATATCACGATGCACCGTGATGATCTGCGTTTGCGCCCACCGCGCCCGCTAGCAGAAACTGTAATGCCGGCTTCAGGAATTGAAGGCAAGCATGTAGTTCTTTTTGATGATGTGCTCTTCTCTGGAAGAACAATTCGCGCTGCCCTAGATGCGTTGGGAGAGCTAGGACGTCCACAATCTGTGCAACTCGCGGTGCTCGTTGATCGCGGCCATAGAGAATTGCCGATTCGTGCGGATTACGTAGGAAAGAACATTCCAACTTCTATCAAAGAGACGGTAAAAGTCTCTCTCTCAGAGATCGATGGCAAAGATTGCGTTGAAATCACAGGTGGAGAACGATGAAACATCTCCTATCAATCAACGACATCACGGCAGCCGAAGCGATTTCGATTCTAGATACAGCAGCTCAACTTCAGAATCTGACATCTGGCACAGTAAAGAAACTGCCGACACTTCGTGGTCGTACTGTGGTCAATTTATTCTTTGAAGATTCAACTCGTACGAGACTCTCCTTCGATGCAGCTGCGAAACGCCTCTCTGCAGATGTCACAAATTTTGCCGCAAAGGGTTCAAGCGTGAGTAAAGGTGAGAGCCTTAAAGATACGGCACAGACTCTCCAAGCAATGGGCGCTGATGCGATTGTTATCCGTCACGGCGCTTCGGGTGCTGCAAAGCGACTTGCAGAGAGTGGTTGGGTGAGTGCAAGCATTATCAACGCGGGCGATGGAACACATGAACATCCAACACAAGCGTTATTGGATGCATTCACTATTCGCAAGCATTTTGGTCCAACAAGAAGTGATTTTGTCGGTCTGAAGGTAGCGATCGTGGGGGATATCGTTCACTCTCGAGTTGCTCGAAGCAACGTTCTTTTGCTTAAGAAATTAGGAGCTGATGTAACAGTTATCGCGCCACCGACACTTATCCCATATGGAATTGAGAGTTGGGGTGTCGCTCATAGTTTCAATCTCGATGAGGATTTAGAGAGTTTCGATGTTGTGATGATGTTGCGAGTGCAGCTCGAGCGCATGAATGAGGCCTACTTTCCAAATGGTCGCGAATACTCACGCGGATATGGTCTAGATGAAGTAAGACTTGGGCGGTTGAAGGCTCATGCAATAGTCATGCATCCAGGCCCCATGAATCGTGGACTAGAAATCAGCGCAGCGAGTGCTGACTCGGTGCGATCGGTTGTGCTTGAACAAGTTTCGAATGGAGTTCTTGTGCGTATGGCAGTTCTTTATCAACTATTAGCCGGTCCAGATCAAGCAGCTACAGGAGTCTTAGCATGAGCGAACTTTTACTCAAGAATGTCACTCTCGCTGATAACTCACAGGTTGATATCCACATCAAAGGCGATCGTATCTTCGCAATCGGGTCAGATCTTTCGACCACAGGTGAAGTTCTAGATTGCTCGGGGCTCATGGCACTCCCTGGTTTTGTCGATCTCCATACTCATGTGAGAGAGCCTGGGAAAGAGAATGCTGAAACAGTTCTGACTGGTTCGCGCTCTGCTGTTCGTGGTGGGTTCACGGCGGTCTCGGCGATGCCAAATACAAACCCTGTCGCAGATACAGCGGGAGTTGTTGAACAAGTATTGAGGCTCGGAAAGAGCGCAGGGTTGTGTGATGTATTTCCAATAGGCGCAGTGAGCGCAGGACTTAATGGTGAACATCTTGCAGAGATAGGAGCAATGGCAGATAGCGCGGCGAAGGTGCGCATCTTTAGTGATGATGGAAAGTGCGTCAGCGATCCGCTTCTTATGCGTCGGGCCCTCGAATATGTGAAGATCTTTGATGGTGTAATTGCCCAACATGCGCAGGAACCTCGGTTAACTATCAATGCCCAAATGAATGAGGGAGTTGTCGCCTCAGAGTTAGGTTTAACTGGATGGCCATCGATCGCTGAGGAATCGATCATCGCTCGAGATATTCTCTTGGCTGAGACCGTGAAGAGTCGCCTTCATATCTGTCACGTTTCAACGAAGGGTTCAGTAGAACTTATCCGCTGGGCAAAGTCTCGTGGAATATCGGTGACGGCAGAAGTAACTCCCCATCATTTGATCCTCACTGATGAGTTGGTTCGTGGATACGATCCGATCTATAAGGTGAATCCACCACTACGAACCAATGATGATGTTGTAGCCCTACGCGCCGGGTTAGCTGATGGAACTATCGATATTGTCGCCACAGACCACGCCCCTCATCCGGCAGAGGATAAAGATTGTGAATGGGCATCTGCTGCCTTTGGCATGGTTGGGTTAGAGACAGCCTTCGGTGTGGTTGTCACCACAATGATTAGAACAGGGTTGATGGATTGGAAACGATTGGTTGAGGTGATGTCGATCAATCCCGCTCGAATTGGCGGTTATGGTGATCAAGGGCAGCCCCTTGAAGTGGGAGCGATGGCACACATCACCGTCGTCGACCCAAAGAAGGAGTGGACTGTAGATAAGCAAGCTCTCATCTCACGAAGTAGCAATACACCTTTCCATGGCAGTACTCTGACTGGAGATGTTATTCATACAATTTATCGTGGCGCTCTAGTCCTGAAGGATCAGAGAGTGATGGGGGGAGAGAATGTCTCGAATGGTTAAAGCCTTTCTTGTCCTCGATGATGGTGCAATCTTTGAAGGATCTTCATGGGCGTGTGAAGGTGAGACCTTCGGAGAAGCTGTCTTCTCTACCGGCATGACTGGATACCAAGAGACGCTTACCGATCCAAGTTATCACCGCCAGATTGTTGTGATGACCGCACCCCACATTGGAAATACAGGGATGAATACTCAGGATATGGAGTCTTCAAAGATCTGGGTCTCAGGTTTTGTGGTGCGTAATCCATCGCCAAGAACTTCTAATTGGCGTTCTGAAATCTCACTTGAAGATGCACTGATCGATGCAGGTGTTGTTGGAATTCAAGGGGTTGATACTCGTGCAATTACTCGTCATCTACGAGATCGTGGATCGATGAGGGTGGGAATCTTTTCAGGAGCAGAACTCACTCGTGAAGAGATGGTCATCCGCGTACGCCAAGTACCAACCATGTCCGGAGCATTCCTTTCGGCGGATGTAACAACAGAGAAGAAGTATGTTGTGAGCCCACCTCCTGGTGTTGAGAAGAAATTTACAGTTGCCGCGATTGACCTTGGGATCAAGTCTGCAACGCCGCGACATATGTCAGAGCGTGGGATCGAAGTACACGTCTTCCCAATGTCTGCCACATACGATGAGATCTCAGCAATTTCACCAGATGGAGTCTTTCTTTCAAATGGCCCCGGTGATCCCGCAACAATGGATGAGATGGTTGCGCTCGTTCGAGAATTCCTTGTGGAATCTAAACCGGTCTTCGGTATCTGTTTCGGCCATCAAATTCTTGGCCGCGCATTCGGATTCAATACGTACAAACTCCCATTCGGTCATCGCGGAATCAATCAACCGGTGAAGAATCTACAGAGTGGAACTGTAGAGATAACTGCACACAACCATGGCTTTGCAGTAGATGCTCCGTTAGGTTCCAACTTCACCACCGTCTTTGGGGCGGGGCATGTGAGCCATATCTGTCTCAATGACAATGTTGTCGAGGGTCTTGAACTCTTGGAGCGGCCTGCATTTAGCGTTCAATATCATCCTGAATCAGCTGCAGGGCCGCATGATGCCGCCTATCTCTTCGATCATTTTGTAGAACTCATGAGCAAATTTAAGGTGGCCGCTTCACATGCCTAGAGATGAATCAATCAAGAGCGTTCTCGTTATTGGCTCTGGCCCTATCGTTATCGGACAGGCCTGCGAATTTGATTACTCAGGTACTCAAGCATGCAGAGTTCTTCTTGAAGAAGGTATCCGAGTTATCTTGATTAACTCTAATCCAGCAACCATCATGACCGATCCAGAATTCGCAGATGCAACCTATATTGAACCAATTACGCCTGAAATTATTGAGAAGATCATGGCGAAAGAACGCCCCGATGCAGTCCTTGCAACTCTAGGAGGTCAGACTGCTCTCAATGCGGCGATGGCTCTTCATGAACGTAACTCCTTTGAAAAATTTGGAACCAAACTCATTGGAGCCAATATTGATGCGATCAGACGTGGAGAAGATCGCGAGACCTTTAAAGGCATAGTTGCCAAAGTTGGGGGAGAGTCGGCACGTTCTTTTATCTGCCACACAATGCAGGAATGTTTAGCTGCGGTGGGGGATCTGAAATATCCTGTCGTAGTTCGTCCCTCCTTCACGATGGGTGGACTTGGTTCTGGAATCGCTTACAACCAATCAGAACTAGAACTGATCGCTGGAGCCGGCCTACGCCATAGCCCAACGACTGAAGTTCTCCTCGAGGAATCAATTATTGGCTGGAAAGAGTATGAACTAGAGGTCATGCGTGACCACAAAGATAATGTCGTCATTGTCTGTAGCATCGAAAATGTTGACCCTATGGGAGTGCATACTGGTGACTCAATCACTGTTGCTCCCGCTCTGACCCTCACCGATGTTGAATATCAGAGATTGCGTGACCTTTCGATTGAGATCATCCGAGAAGTGGGAGTGGCTACTGGTGGTTGTAATATCCAATTTGCAGTAAATCCACGTGATGGACGAATCATCGTTATTGAGATGAATCCACGTGTTTCACGTTCATCGGCCCTCGCATCTAAGGCGACGGGATTTCCTATCGCGAAGATCGCTACAAAACTAGCCATTGGATATACCCTCGATGAAATCCAAAACGATATTACGAAATCAACGCCGGCCTCTTTTGAACCAACGCTTGATTACATCGTTGTAAAAGTTCCTCGATTCGCCTTTGAGAAATTCCCAGAGGCAGATGCGCGTCTTACTACCACGATGAAATCTGTTGGTGAGGCGATGGCGATCGGTCGCAGCTTCCCAGAGGCTCTCCAGAAAGCTTTGAGATCAGTTGAGAAACGCGGTATGAGTTTCTCGTGGGACTTTGATCCAGCCATGCGTGAAGATCTCCTTGCGCAGATTGGAACTCCTACAGAGTATCGACTCCAACAAGTCCAACATGTGATGGCAATGGGCGCAACTGTCGAAGAGGTTTTTGCGATCACAAAGATTGATCCTTGGTTCCTCGCTCAGATTGAATTAATCAATCAGATGGCTACGCAGGTGAAAGAGGCTAGTGACTTCAATGAGGTCCTCTTACGACAAGCGAAGGGGCTTGGATTCTCAGATTCCCAGTTAGCACAATTACGATCCACCTCTGAAGCAGAAATCCGGCTCACACGCGAGAGAGTTGGCGTGCGGCCAGTCTACAAAACAGTGGATACCTGCGCTGCAGAGTTCGTCGCGCATACTCCCTACCATTATTCATCTTATGATTTAGAGAGCGAAGTTCGTCCAAGAACTAAACCAGCTGTCTTCATATTAGGAAGCGGTCCCAACCGTATCGGCCAAGGTGTTGAATTTGATTACTCCTGTGTTCATGCTGCATTCGCACTTCGCGAGGCTGGCTATGAAACCATCATGATAAATTGCAATCCTGAGACAGTCTCTACCGACTATGACACATCTGATCGCCTCTATTTCGAACCCCTCACCCTTGAAGATGTCTTGGAAGTAATTCACGCAGAGATGCAGGCTGGCCCTGTGCTTGGTGTTATCGCTCAGCTTGGCGGGCAGACACCGCTTGGCCTAGCACGTGGGTTGATGGAGGCTGGCGTTACGATTCTTGGAACTTCTCCACATGCGATCGATCTCGCTGAAGACCGCGGGGAATTTGGTGCGATCCTAGAGAAGAGTCAATTGAAGGCTCCTAAGTTTGGCATGGCCCACTCTTTCGATGAGGCGAAGAAGATTGCTCATGAGATTGTCTATCCAGTTTTAGTCCGACCATCCTTCGTCCTTGGCGGCCGAGGCATGGAGATTGTTTATGATGATGAATCACTTGAGGGGTTCATTAAGCAGGCGACTGATATAACTCCTAACCATCCAGTTCTGATTGATCGATTCCTCGATGATGCGATCGAGATCGATGTAGATGCACTCTTTGATGGTGATGAACTCTTCTTAGCTGGAGTAATGGAGCATATTGAAGAAGCTGGTATTCACTCTGGTGACTCAGCCTGTGTGCTCCCTAGCTTCACCCTCAAGGCAGAGAAGATTGCAGAGATTAGAGATGCGACCTTCAAGATAGCCTCAAATGTTGGTGTTCGAGGGCTGATCAATATTCAATTTGCGATCACTACCGACGGAACTCTTTATGTGATCGAAGCGAATCCACGTGCTTCTCGCACTGTGCCCTTTGTCAGCAAGGCAACAGGAAATGCACTGGCAAAAGCTGCAGCACTTATCTCGACAGGGTTAACAATTTCAGATCTTCGAGTACAGGGAATTCTTCCTTCAGCGGGGGATGGAGTGGCCAATGGAATCTCTGTTAAAGAAGCAGTGCTTCCGTGGAATAGATTCCGCCGTATAGATGGAGTAGGCGTCGACTCTGTTCTTGGGCCTGAGATGCGTTCTACCGGAGAGGTTATGGGAATCGCGGCGACCTTTGGAGAGGCATATGCCAAGAGCCAAGTTGCAGCTTTTGGGCCATTACCGATGTCTGGCTCCGTCTTTATCTCACTCTCGGATCGAGATAAATCAGATGCTCTCGAACCTGCGAAATCTCTCGCAAAGCTCGGATTCACAATCTTCACCACCACTGGCACACATGATTTTCTCGCCCTCCATGGTGTTGAATCGAAGCTAGTCAGGAAGAATTCAGATCTCATCGGTGATGGTTTATCTGCAGTAGATATTATTACTTCATCTACGGTTGATCTCGTGATTAATACACCTCTTGGGCGCGGAACCCGACATGATGGGTGGCTCATCAGAACAGCTGCGGTGCAACGGTCAATTCCTATCATCACAACCATTGCTGGCTTCAAAGCTGCAGTCGAAGGAATCCGCGAGATGCAAAGCCATGAGTTTGAGATTGAGTCGTTGCAAGAATGGCAGCGCGAAGGGTCGGTTAAATGATTAGTACTCGTGCAGCCCAAATCAATGCGGAGTTGATCAGCAATAAGCGTGTTGGGTCCTATCACCATATGGTCTTCTCTGTTGGAGATATTGCGTCACAAGCCAAACCAGGCAACTTCGTTGCAATCTCTGTTGGGGGAGAATCTTCTTCGATGGTTCTCAGACGAGCCTTCGCAATTTATAGATCGACAGAGCGCGGAGTCAATGGCGGATTAGTCGAACTCGTTGTCGCCCCACAGGGTCAAGGAAGTCGTTGGCTAACCTCTCTTGAGGCTCATGATGTTGTCGATATGGTCCTTCCACTTGGGACGCACTTTGGTATTCCTACCGAGCCAGTTCGAGCGCTCTTAGTTGGCGGTGGCTATGGAAGCGCACCTCTCTTTGGTCTCGCTGAATTACTCAAGAGCCGTGGCTGCCGCGTCGATATGGTCTTAGGTGCAAGTACTGCGGCAAAGATTTACGCTCCTCTTGAAGGCAAACGTTCAGTTTCAAGCCTGACGCTGACGACCGATGACGGTACTGCTGGGATTGCGGGTCAGATCACTGATGTTCTGCCGAAGTTGATTGAAGAGAATGAGATTGAGATTGTCTATTCGTGTGGCCCAATGGGAATGTTACAAGCCATTACTGCTGTAACTGATCGATATCAGATCATGCATCAGTGTGCAGTTGAAGAAGCGATGGCCTGCGGCATTGGGGTCTGCATGACCTGCGTGCTTCCAGTGACGGGAGATGATGGCGTCACGCGGATGCTTCGATCATGTATCGATGGTCCGGTTATGGATGGATCTCGCGTGGTGTGGGATAGCAAACGAAAGATCCCCGAAGGGACTTTCGGAGCATGACATTTTCATTTGCTGCAGATCTGGCGGGAGCGAAACTTCCGAATCCAATTCTGACTGCCAGCGGCTGTGCAGGATCAGGCAAAGAACTTTCACAATTCTTCAAGCTTTCTGAAATTGGAGCGGTCGTTACAAAATCGATCATGATTAAGCCTCGTAGCGGACGTGCTACCCCACGAATGGCAGAGACTCCTAGCGGAATGTTAAATTCCATTGGCCTACAGGGTCCAGGAGTTGATTACTTCCTTGAAAATGATATTCCGTGGCTTGCTGCAAATGGGGCGCGAACAATCGTTAGCATCGCGGGGGAAACTGTTGAAGATTATGCAGTTCTTGCACGCAGAATGCGCAATTTACCGGGGGTAGTTGGCCTTGAAGTAAATATCTCATGTCCCAATGTCGAGAATCGTGGCATGGTCTTCTCGTGTCATCCAGAGACAGCTCGCGCGGCGATCGAAGCGGTACGTCGCAATATTGGAGGAGAGCTACCGATTATTGCGAAGCTCTCACCAGATGTCACCGATATTCTTGGGATCGCACGAGAAGTATCGAATGCGGGTGCAGATGGAGTTGCACTCATTAACACCTTGCTCGGAATGGTTATTGATACAAATCTTATGCTTCCTAAACTGGCACAAAAGACTGGTGGTTTAAGTGGTCCAGCCATTCGCCCTGTGGCGGTAAGAGCGGTCTATCAAGTTCGGGCTGCCCTTCCACAGCTACCGATTCTTGGAATGGGTGGGATTACCAATGGCCGTGATGCATTCGAATTTATCCTTGCTGGTGCGAGTGCTGTATCTATCGGCACCGCTACTTTTGGAAATCCAACGGCGGTCATCAAAGTGCGTGATGAGCTCTCGGCTATCTTGCAGGAGCGCGGCTTCGATTCATTGTCGGATGCTATTGGTTTCGCTCACAGAGAGGTTCAAGCATGAACCCATTAATTCTCGCCTTAGATACCGATAATGTGGATACTGCTTGTTCATGGATCGAAGCTACGAATGGTTCGATTAAAACATATAAGGCTGGCCTAGAGTTCTTCCTCGCCTTCGGCGCTGCGGGAATCGCTCAACTTCGAAGCGCAGGGGATTTTGATCTATTCTTAGATCTGAAGCTTCACGACATTCCCAATACTGTCGCAAAGGCGGCTCACTCGATTAGCGAGATAAAACCTAAATTCCTTACCGTGCATGCTTCAGGTGGACCAACAATGGTAAAGGCAGCTGTTGAGGCTGTTCCAGATATTGCCATTACTGCGGTAACAATTTTGACGTCACTCTCTGCGATGGAGTTAAAGGAGATTGGCTATGCGCAATCCCCGCTCTTATCAGCTGTAAACCTTGCTCAGATCTCCGTCGATGCTGGCGCGCGCGCAATCGTATCTTCACCACTTGAGGTGGCAGCCATTCGTGATCGAGTTGGCAAGGCTCCTGCGATCATCACCCCTGGAGTTCGCCCTGCAGGCTCTGATGCTGGAGATCAAACGAGAGTAATGACTCCCCGTGATGCGATCGCAGCAGGATCTACATATTTGGTGATCGGGCGCCCGATCACTTCACTTTTTAAAGATGGCTTGCCAGCTATGCGAGATAAAGCTCAAGAGATTCTCGATGACGCCACTTCCGCCTAAATTATCACCAGAGGAACGAGCGGCTGCGATGGCTGCCGCAACTGCAGCTCGCCGCGCGCGGGCGCTCATCAAAGAGAAGTTGCGCAGCTCAGAAGTAAGTATCTTTGATGTGATCAATTCGGCCGAAACTGCGCTACAAAAAATGCGAGTGCGTGAGTTGCTAGAGTCTGTTCCAGGAGTCGGTAAACTACGAGCCGCAGCGATTATGGAACGCGCAAAGATTTCACCAACAAGGCGAGTTGCGGGACTTGGCAGGATTCAGATTTCACAGTTGAGAGGAGAACTCGCAATGTCGAAGGTTGACCCTAAGCGTGGAATCCTGATTGTGATGTCTGGTCCGGGTGGAGTCGGCAAGAGCACAATCACTCGCGAATTGCGTAATGATCCTCGATTTTGGATATCGATCTCAGCTACCACGAGAGATCCAAGGCCAGGTGAGCGAGAAGGAGTCGATTATTACTTTTACAATGATACAAAATTTGACCAGATGATTGCGGGATCGCAATTCCTTGAATGGGCAGAGTTCGCGGGTTCTCGGTATGGCACACCCAAGGAACCGATCGAACATTGGTTAGATCTCGGGAAGAATGTGCTTCTAGAAATTGAGATCGAAGGAGCGCGTCAAGTACGTGCAGTTGATCCGCAGGCAATCCTTGTCTTTATTGCACCACCGTCCTGGGAGGAGCTGAAAGTGAGGCTTACTGGCAGAGGGACTGATTCACCAGATCGCCAAGCTGCTCGCTTAGCCTTGGCGCAGATCGAGATGGCCGCTGCGAGCGAATTCGACCATATCCTCGTAAATCACGAGGTCGGCCCCTTGATTGAAGAACTGGTATCCTTGGCGACTTCGCACCAAGTGTGACCCACATTCTGGGTTACTCGATCTTCGTTAGATTATTAAGAAAGAGGCACAGATGAGCTCAATCTCGAATATGGATGGAATCACAAACCCACCTATCGATGAACTCCTGGATAAGGCTGGTTCAAAATATAGCCTCGTTCTCTATGCAGCTAAGCGTGCACGTCAGATCAATGCTTATTACTCACAGCTAGGTGAAGGCCTCCTTGAATACGTTGGCCCGCTTGTTGAGACATATGTTCACGAGAAGCCATTGTCAATCGCACTTCGCGAGATCAACGAAGGACTTTTAACTATCGAAAACCTCGAGCCTAAGGCTCCAGAAGCTACCGCTTAATCCGTAGCTCTCTCAAAGATTTTAGAGATGTTCCCTCGCGGCCGAGAAGTTATCCTCGGTGTCGGCGGGGGAATTTCTGCTTATAAGAGTGCAGATCTGATCCGCCGCCTCCAAGACCATGGCTTCTTAGTGACTGTAATTCCTACCCGCTCAGCACAGAATTTTATTGGGAATGCAACGTGGGCAGCACTCTCGGGTAGACCGGTTCATGATGACCTGTGGAGTGAAGTTCATAGCGTTCCTCATATCGAACTCGCTAAGAAAGCTGATGCAATCGTTATCGCTCCAACAACTGCTGACCTACTTGCAAGACTTGCGGCAGGACGAGCTGATGATCTTTTAACAAACGTCGTGATTGCATCCACAGCACCAATCATACTTGTACCAGCCATGCATACAGAGATGTGGCTCAATCCTGCAACGCAAGCGAATGTAGAACTCTTGCGATCCAGGGGAGTAGTAGTAGTTGCCCCTGATGAAGGTCGAATGACCGGATCAGATACCGGAGTAGGTCGTTACCCTGATTCAGCAAAGATCATCGATGCCCTTAATCTCACTCTTGATTCAAAGGCTGATCTCATGGGTATCAAAGTCCTTGTTACCGCCGGAGGTACGCAAGAACCGATTGATCCAGTTCGCTTTATTGGTAATCACTCATCAGGAAAGCAAGGTTATGCAGTGGCATACGCCGCAGCAATGCGTGGGGCAATAGTCACATTGATAGCGGCAAATTCCGTCGAACCGTCTATCGAAGGCGTTGAGACCATTCATGTGAAGACTGCAGATGAGATGCATGCAGAAGTGATGAAGGCCTTTCCATCCACAAATATCGTGATCATGAGCGCTGCTGTTGCAGATGCGAAGGTGTTGCAAGTTTCCGGAGAGAAACTTGAGAAGGCAAGCTATTCAGAGATCTCACTGGAACCTACGGTGGATATTCTTAAAGCACTTGGTCAGATGAAGGCCAATAAGATTCTCGTTGGTTTCGCTGCACAGACAGGCTCAGATGGCTTAGCTAAGGCGCAAGATAAGTACTCTGCAAAGAATGTAGATCTCCTCTATGTCAATGATGTTTCAGGGGGCGCTATATTCGGCAAGGAGATGACCACGGGCTCAATTATCGATGATGGTGTGGTCATAGAGAGTGTAAGCGATATCTCTAAAGTGACACTGGCCCACAAACTTCTCGATTTGGCCTTTCATAAGTTAAGTTTGCCCAATGACTAAACGCCTATTCACTTCAGAATCTGTGACAGAGGGCCATCCAGATAAGATGGCAGATCAGATTTCTGATGCGATCCTTGACTCACTTTTGAGCCAAGATTCAAAATCACGAGTCGCAGTTGAAACGCTCATCACTACTGGTCAGGTACATGTCGCTGGTGAGGTAACCACAAATGGTTACGCCGATGTAATGTCGATCGTGAGAGATAAAGTTTTAGCTATCGGTTACGACTCATCTGATAAAGGGTTTGATGGAAACTCGTGTGGAGTTTCACTCTCGATTGGTCAACAATCCCAGGATATTGCACAGGGAGTCGACTCAGCTTTTGAGAAGCGAGTTACGTCTTCGGTTGATCCACTAGATCTTCAAGGCGCTGGGGATCAAGGTCTCATGTTCGGATACGCCTGTACTGATACACCAGAATTAATGCCGCTTCCCATCGCTTTGGCACACAAGCTCTCATTGAAACTATCAGAAGTACGCAAATCTGGAAAACTCGCCTACCTTCGCCCGGATGGTAAGACTCAAGTAACTATTGAATACGATCAAGATCGAGCAATAGCTCTGAACACAGTTGTTGTGAGCTCTCAGCACGCTGCAGATATTGATATCGATAAGCAGTTGGCTCCTGAAGTCAAGAAATATGTGATTGATCCAGTGATCGCAGATTTAGGAATCGATATTTCAAGTGTTCGCACTCTGATTAATCCAACCGGTCGCTTCGTTATTGGTGGCCCAATGGGTGATGCAGGGCTTACTGGTCGAAAGATTATTGTTGATACCTACGGCGGCATGGCTCGTCATGGCGGTGGTGCTTTCTCCGGTAAGGACCCTTCGAAGGTTGACCGTTCAGCGGCTTATGCCATGCGTTGGGTTGCTAAGAATGTTGTCGCCTCTGGTTTAGCTGATCGCTGTGAAGTTCAAGTAGCTTATGCAATCGGTAAGGCACAGCCTGTAGGACTCTTTGTCGAGTGTTTCGGCACTGAGAAGATCGCTGTCTTGCAGATTGAAGCAGCGATCGAGTCAGTCTTTGATCTACGTCCAGCAGCGATCATCCGTGATCTTGATCTGCTCCGCCCAATCTATTCGCTGACCTCTTCGTACGGTCATTTCGGTCGCGAACTTCCTGAGTTCACATGGGAGCGTACAGATCGTGCTGCAGCTCTCGCGAACGCTGTAAAGGGTTGATCGAAGGTGGCTGAAGTAAAGCCACTCAAATTGCGCGTGGAGCGAAGCGCTATCAAGCGCTCTCTCGCGGCGGTTGACCCCTATATCGAAGTTCTCGTTCGAACGCCCTTCCTGCAATCGCAAGAGATCTATACCTATGGGCTACCAATCGGTTCCGAAGATGCAAAAGTTGGAGCGCTAGTCTCTGTTCCCTTTGGCAATCAGATCGTTGAAGGAGTCATTCTTTCACGATCCGCAACTGCGTCAGTCTCGGGAGAGATAAAACTTATTCATGAGGTGATCTCTACACAGGCAGTCTTCTCGGGTGAACAGATCTCCTTCTCCAGAACATTGGCAGATAGATATGCAGCAGATTCGTGGTCGTTTCTATCAAGTGCGGCACCTCCCTATTCAAAAGATGGTGAGCGTAAATCTCTCACATTCGCGCAAAAGGGGATAGTTCCTGATTTAGATGCTTTGGAGAGCGCTGCAAAATTACTGCCAAGCGCCCTTCTGAGACACCTCAAGAGTAAAGAGATCTCCCGAGATCTATTGATTCTTCCTTCCCAAGCTGATGGATACTTACTGCTGCTAGCTGTAGCACGAGTGCGTGCTCTGACCTCGAAAGTAATTGTGGTGCTCCCAGATTTGAAAGATCTCGAAGCCTGCGCACTCGCACTGGATTCGGCGGGGGTTTCCTACCTCACTGTGCACTCTCATCAGAAGAAGAGTGAACGCTTTGCCAACTATCTTGCTGCAAATTCTCTTGAGATGGGCTTGGTTCTCACACTCCGAAACGGGGTATTACTGAATCTTGGAGCTGACGACTCACTGGTAATTCTGAATGAGGCAGAGAGCCACCACTATGAACAACGCTCTCCAACCTGGAATTCGCGCGATCTTGCTCTCTTACGTAGCGCCGATCATTCGGTCTTTTTCCTCTCCCATTCACCTTCAGTGGAACTTGTACGTCAGGTTGAAGAACGATGGCTCTCCCTTTTCACATTCACTAGCAAGAAGATTCGATCAACGACATTTCTGACCGAGAACGGGGATTCGATCTTCCCGCTGATAGAGCGTGGGCTGCGTCAAGGAAATGTCTTGATTAGCGTTGGGCGTGCGGGCTGGATCAATGGATTCTCATGTAAATCCTGTAAGAACTCGGCGCTATGCGCTTGTGGTGGGAGGCTCTACCTGCCAGATTCCACCAGCAAACCGCTCTGCAAAATATGTTCTACTCGCTTTCTCGATTGGCACTGCACCTGGTGTAATGGAGTTGAGATATGGTCAACTTCAAAAGGCGCAGTACGAAAGGCAGCAGAGTTCGGTCGAGCATTCCCCAGGGCGAAAGTTGTCCAATCCTCGGGGGAGGATCAACTCCAAGAAGTGCTGGGAGATAACACCATCGTCGTAGCCACACTTGGGTCTGAACCATTGGGTCGGTACGCAGCTATTTTAATTTTGGATGCTGAAAGTGCTTACTCTCAAGTTGATCTGCGTAGTCAAGAAGAGGTTCGCCTGCAATGGTTCAAACTTATCTCGCAGTTAACGGAAGGAGGAATCCTCTATCTCTCATTACCCGCCCAAAGTACGGTCGCTCAAGGCGTTTTAAAGAGTGATCCATATGATCTTGCTAGACGAGAGATGGAAGAGCGCTATAGCGCAAAGTTGCCACCTTATTATCGAACTCTATTGATTGAGGCACCTTTTGAAGACCTCCAATCAATTGGGGAACTTGTCCGGGAGCGCGGTATTGAAGCAACTCTCATAGAAGGGTCGCAGAAGAAAAGTTCGAAACTTCTCATCAAGTTTGCAGTCTCAGAGGGTCAAGATTGTGCCGCTCTGATCAGTTCGGTCCAACGCATTCGTGCAAGCAAGAAACAGAACTACCTCGGACTTAAATTCGATAGCTATTCCATCACGTGAAGAGTGTCTAGAAAGCGGCTAGAATAGGCCTATGCCAATCCAGCCAATCCGCTTCTTCGGCGATCCTGTTTTAACTACACCAGCATCACCTGTCACAGATTTTGATAAGGAACTGCGCACTCTCGTGGCAGATCTCATTGAAACCATGCATGATGCGCCAGGTGCAGGTCTCGCTGCCCCTCAAATCGGTGTCTCTTTACGAGTATTTGTCTGGGATGTCGATGATGAGATCGGCCATTTGATCAATCCAACTCTTGATTTGAGTGATGAACTTCAAGATGGCGAGGAGGGATGTCTCTCTTTCCCTGGCTTACGTTACGAGACTCCACGCGCATTGCGAGCCGTTGCTAAGGGATTCACGATGCACGGTGAACCAATCACCGTCGAAGGAACTGAATTTTTAGCTCGAGCCCTGCAACATGAGACAGATCATCTCAATGGAATCCTCTTCGTAGATCGCATGGATAAGCTGACTCGAAAGGCTGCAATGCAGGAAGTTCGTGAGAGCGAATGGTTCAACGCTGCTACAGAATCAGGGTCGCAACCAATTATTAGGGTTTCACCGCATAACACCCGAGGATTAGGAAACTAACTTTTGCAAATATCTGTTGCTTCATCATCATTGATTAGTCTTCCCATTATTGAAGCAATTTTAGGTTCAGAGCACACACTCGCCTCTGTCATAACCCATCCAGATCGCAAGGTGGGTCGTGGGCAGAAAGTTTCTCCCAACGCTTTGGCAGAGTGGGCGGAGAGCAAAGGCATCCGAGTGGCGAAACCAGCAGATATCTCTGAAATTAATAAGCATCTCTTGGATGTACAACCCCAGCTAGTGATCACGGCATCCTATGGGAAATTGATACCACCAGAGCTTTTACACGGCCCCCGCTTTGGTTGGCTCAACCTGCATTTCTCCCTTCTTCCGAAATGGAGAGGGGCTGCGCCCGTTCAATGGGCTATTCTCGAAGGTGATGAAGTCTCGGGCATCACGATTTTTAAATTGGATAAGGGAATGGATACAGGTCCCATCTATATCCAAGAAGAGATACATATCGGAGATGAAGCGTCCACTGAGGAGTTGTTAGATCTTATGGCTCAGCGTGGAGGGAATCGGATCTTGGATGCCGTTGCCATGATTACGAGTGCGCAACGCCCTAAGCCTCAGAGTCAGAGTGGTATCTCACTTGCACCCAAGATATCGAAGGAGATGGGTGCGATTGATTGGAGTAAACCTGCCGTCGCAATCTTGCGCCAGTTACGCGCGCTCGCAGAACGCCCTGGAACATACTCTTTTTTCAGAGAGACGAAGGTAAACATTCACTCAGCAAAGCTCTCACCGATCACAGATCATGCTCATAAACCAGGTGATATCTGGAGTGATGGTTCTCTTCTCTACGTCATGAGCGCAGATATGGTTCTTGAGCTCGGAGATATCACGCCAGCTGGCAAAAAGCGGATGAGTGCAGGAGATTTCATGCGTGGAGCTCGGATCGAACCAGGGGATAGGTTCTCCCAGGTTGGCTAAAGAGGTATTTCGCAAGGCGAAACCCGACGAGAGCAGAGTTGTTGCCTATAACTTGGTGAGTCAAGTAAACCGAGAAGGCGCATTTGCAAATATTCGATTGCCTGCACTTCTAGCAGACTCACATCTGGATGAACGTGATAGAGCCTTTGCGACAGAACTCTCCTATGGAACGTTGCGCATGCAGGGAAAGTATGACTATGTCATTAGAAAGAAGATCGATCGTCCATTCGAAGAGCTAGATGCCGCAGTAGTAGATATCTTACGTATCGGTTTACATCAAATCCTTGAGATGCGTGTACCGGATCACGCAGCGGTAGATGCAACGGTAGAGCTCGCTCGTTTTGTCTGCGGCGAAGGGAAAGCATCCTTCATCAATGCCATTTTAAGGGCTGCCCTCCGAGAGCCGATTGATTTCGCAGATCTCACAGATCTCTCAGTTCAATATTCGCATCCTCAATGGATCATTGATTCCTTCCGTGACCAACTCAAAGATGAAGAGCGCTTGGTAGAACTACTCACTGCCCACAACACTCCAGTTGCCCCTCACCTTGTCGCATGGCCTGGTAAATCCACTCCTGCGGAACTTCTTGCAGAAGGAGGAGAGAAATTTCTCGAGAATGATTATGCAGTCAGAGCTTCGAAGATGCCTGGTCTCTATCAAGCAGTACATGAACGCCGCGCAGGGGTGCAGGATCTAGGTTCGCAGCTTGTGAGTGAAATATTCTTTAATACAGCACATGATGCAGACTATCTTCACTGGTTGGATATGTGCGCTGGCCCTGGTGGTAAGGCAGCGATGCTCTCCAATCTTCTCAAGGTGCACCGATTGAAGGATAATTTCACTGCGAATGAACCAACACCACATCGTGCCGAACTTGTTTCACATGTTATCCCTGCAAATGAAGTTATTTCCCACAGGGGAGAGGATCTCGTAGATCTTCCAACGCGGTATGACCGCATTCTCATTGATGCCCCATGCAGCGGCTTGGGCGCTTTACGCCGACGCCCTGAATCTAGATGGCGGAAAAACCTCACCGATTTGCAGAATCTTGTCTCGCTCCAGAGAGATCTTCTAGATGCCGGTGTCAAGATTCTTAATCCTGGGGGTCTGATTGGTTACGTGACATGCTCTCCACATAGAAGCGAGACAGGCGCGCAGGTTGCAGATTTCCTCTATCGCCATAAAGAATTCTCACTTATCTCACTTGAACCGTACATCCCGGAAAGCGCGAGGGCTATGGGGATTCTGCTCGATGATGGGACGATCCAAATGTGGTCAGATAATCACGGAACAGACTCGATGTTTATGGCGCTCTTTGCTCGCAGATCAGAGGTAATCTAAGAACGTGACCAGATCGCGTCAAATAAGAATGTGTCCCTCCATCCTCAACGCTGATCGGAATAATCTTCAGAGTGAGATCGGGAGAGTAGCAAGATCCTCAGACTTTCTGCATGTAGATGTTATGGATAACATTTTCGTTCCAAATCTCACATTCTCCTTTGAAGAGTCGACAGAGATCATCTCCAAATCACCTCTCCCTGTGGATGCCCATTTGATGATCAACAATCCTGATGAGATGGCCCCGCGCTATGCAAAGGCAGGTGCGGCAAGTGTTACCTTTCATTTTGAGGCGAGTAAAGAGCCGCTCAAGACTCTGCAAGCGATCAAGGCAAGGGGAGCGAGAGCGGCCTTAGCGGTGAAGCCGCAGACTCCATTCCAAGAGATTGAAAATCTGCTCTCTGACATTGATATGTTGCTTATTATGACGGTCGAGCCAGGCTTCGGGGGTCAGAGCTTTATGAGTGAGATGATGCCAAAGGTTACGCAAGCTCGCGAGGCTATCGAGAAAGTAGATCGCGATATTTGGCTTCAGGTCGATGGCGGAATATCTGTTGAAACGATCGCGATTGCAGCTCGCGCAGGGGCCGATGCCTTCGTCGCAGGGAGCGCTGTTTATCGTGCGCAATCACCATCAGAGATGCTCGATACCTTGCGTAAATTGGCAGTGGGAGCCTCCTCTCTCTAGTAAAATTATCAGGTGAAGAACTTTGATCAACTTTTCGTTGAACTTACAGAGCGATCGATTGCGCGCCCAGAAGGCTCAGATACCGTTGCGGCTCTTGATGCAGGTATTCATTCGATGGGTAAGAAGATCATTGAGGAAGCGGGCGAAGTTTGGTTGGCAGGGGAGCACGAGAGTGATGAAGCTCTTGCACTCGAGATTTCACAGCTGCTTTACCGCCTGCAAGTCTTGATGATCGCGCGAGGCATAACGCCAGAAGATATTTACAAGGTTCTCTAGATCCACCAAGACCCTATTTTCAAGTTTTAGGAGCGAAGATGCTAAAGATTGCAGTCCCCAATAAGGGATCTCTCTCAGAGAGCGCTTCGTTAATGCTGCGTGAAGCAGGCTATCGTCAACGCAGCGATATGCGCGACCTCACTCTGCTAGACCCAGAGAACGAGATTGAGTTTTACTACCTCCGTCCTCGCGATATCGCAATCTATGTGGGATCTGGGGAGCTAGAACTTGGGATCACTGGCCGCGACTTACTGATCGATTCAGGTGTGACCGCTCAAGAGATTCTGCCTTTGGATTTTGGTAGATCAACATTTAGATTCGCTGGACCACTTGATAAGAAATTGCAGGAGAAAGATCTGGCAGGTCTTCGTATTGCAACCGCCTATCCCGGTCTACTTGAGAAGTATTTATCAGAGAAGAAGCTTGCGGCGAAAGTCGTGCGACTAGATGGAGCCGTCGAAAGTGCTATCCGCCTGGGAGTAGCTGATGTGATCGCGGATGTGGTCTCTACAGGTGGAACCTTGCGCCAAGCAGGACTAGCAATCTTTGGTGAACCTCTCTTGCAGAGCGAGGCGATCCTCATCGAACGAGAGGGAGCCACTCGTAGCGATGCTGTCGAAACTGTTCTTCGTCGACTTAATGGAGTAGTCATTGCTCGTCAGTATGTCCTGGTCGATTACGACGTTTCGGATGATTTCCTCGATGCGGCGTGTGCAATGACCCCTGGAATTGAATCGCCAACCGTCTCACCTCTTCAGAAGAGTGGATGGAGCGCAGTACGTGCGATGGTTAAGCGTAAAGAGGTAAATCGCGTCATGGATGATCTCTGGAAGTTAGGCGCGAGGGGTATTCTCGTTACAGATATTCACGCTTGCAGGCTCTAAGAGGTATTAGTAGCCGATCAAGGGTAAAACAGCTTGTAGGTCACGCACATAGATTCTTATATCTGCAACTTTTGCAAGAGCCGGCTTAGCGCAGAAAGCAATGCCAATATCGGCTACATCAAGCATTGCGATGTCATTTGCACCATCTCCTATTGCGATGGTGCGATGTGAACCACTACCGAATTCGGTGAGCGCCTTAGCTTTAGCCTCCCGGTCAACGATAGGACCAGATATCTTTCCAGTGAATCTGCCATCCACGATTTCGAAGCGGTTTGCAAGTATGAGATCTACATCAAGGGGTGCGAGGAATTGATCGATGACGTCATGAAAGCCACCAGAGACTATTCCTACACGACCACCGGCAGTCTTAATAGCGGCAACTAATTCCTTCGCCCCAGGTGTGAGTGTTATTTTCGCACGGGCTTGATCAAGAATTGAAGCCGATTTTCCTGAGAAGAGCGCGACTCGTTCTGTGAGAGCTTGCGCAAAATCTAACTCTCCCTGCATCGCCCGCTCTGTAATCGCAGAGACTAGCGATCCAACTCCTGCAAGATCAGCGAGAATATCAATCACTTCCTCGTTGATAAAAGTTGAATCCATATCTAACAAAAGAGCATCGGGAATAGATCTCCTCTGGTTTTTTGGCATGATGGAAGAGGAAATATTATGGAGTGCGGAGTAATCGTTTATGGCGTTAGTCAGAGATGTGAGATCAGTAGGCAAGCAATCAATGACATACGAAGCGATAATTGAGGTCTGCAAGGTATGTATTGAGAGGTCAGCAATCGCGCCATGCTTATTGATAATGGAGTGCAGGTCAAATAAATGCGAGGGTGAGATTTTGCTAGCCAGTAATGTGACGAGATGCTGCGTCCGAGAAGTATCGGTTGGCGCGGGGGCAAAAGCGGTGAATTCATAGGCAACATCAATAGCGCCAGCGGTTGTTATCTTCTCCAAATCCAGGGCAATCGCTTCTTGATGATCGGGACTCATCTCGATCAACAAGGAATAGATGAATCGATCACGCACGATCATCAAATCTGAAGAGAGGACTGATGCAGAGAATGGGGCGAGGGCCTCGAGGACCAGAACTGTTGGATCATCGGTGAGAATGCCAGAAGCAAGGATTAACCCAGTAAATTTAGAAGGCGCGCTCACAGGCGCAGGTTATCGTCTTACGGCCACCTCTCGCGGTATCTTTCATCCCTGTGAGCCAGATACTGGATTTTGAGAGCGTCTCGGTTATTCGAGATGGAAGAGCGATTCTTGGGCCAATCTCGGTCACGATCCACGAACACGAGCGATGGGTAATCGTCGGTCCCAATGGCGCCGGAAAGACAACCTTCTTTCAATTAGCCTCAACCAATATTCACCCTACCTCCGGACAGGTCACTGTTCTCGGAGAGATTTTGGGGAAGTGTGATGTCTTCGAGTTAAGACCAAGAATTGGATTGACGACAAATAATCTCGCAGCCGCCATTCCAGATGATGAGCGAGTCCTTGATCTTGTGATGAGTTCTGCCTATGCGATTGTTGGACGATGGAATGAAGAGTATGACTTGTGGGATGAATCTCGAGCAATCAGCCTCCTCACAACTCTTGGGGTTCGAGAACTTCGTGAACGTAGATATGGAACCTTGAGCGAAGGAGAGAAGAAGCGAGTTCTGATTTCACGAGCTCTCATGCCTAATCCTGAACTGCTCTTACTCGATGAACCTGCAGCAGGTCTCGATCTAGCAGGACGTGAGGACCTACTCAAGCGACTTGATGCACTTGCTCTAGACCCCGCTTCACCGGCAACGCTGATTGTCACTCATCATCTGGAAGAGATTCCGCTTGGCTCTACACACGCCATGTTGCTCAGTAATGGTTCGATCGTGCAATCTGGTCTCATCGCTGATGTTCTGACACCAGAAAACCTCACAGCAGCGTATGGGATACCCATTACCGTACATCAAGAGGGCGGACGGTTCTTCGCTCGGGCCCTGTGATGGATAGGCAGTCGTCACTCTTCAACACCTTGCCAGGGGCGTGGCGAGTATTGCTGAGTGATCAAGAGCAACTTCTAGATGAGATCGAATCAAAGATTTTCCCGGGCGAGATCAATCCAGAACGAGAGATTATCTTCAAGGCCTTTCGCATTGATCCCAGCGATATCAAGCTAGTAATTCTAGGGCAGGATCCTTACCCAAAGAGTGAATGCGCCGATGGCCTTGCCTTCTCGATACCTGCAAGCAATGCAGACATTCCAGCTTCGCTGCGAAATATCTTGCGGGAGTATTCAGAAGATTTGGGAGTCGGCCCCCGCGTTAATGGAGATCTATCGGCCTGGGCGGACCAAGGCGTCTTCCTTCTGAATACGATTCTTACTTGCAGCACTGGTGAATCACTTTCCCATAAAGATGTGGGATGGGAAGAATTTACTGAGAGTGTTCTACGAGCAGTCGTAACTCCACACACTGTAGGAATCCTGTGGGGAAGGCACGCACAAAGATATTCTCATCTCTTTTCAGAGAATATGGTCATTGCAAGTGCGCACCCAAGCCCGTTGAGTGCCTACCGAGGTTTCTTTGGAAGTCGACCTTTTACCCGAGCGAATGCGATTCTAGAGAGAAGTGGCCTTACGCAGATTGATTGGAGCCAGCAAAATGCTTAGCAATACCTAGCCAGATAGCGACAGAATTGCCGATCAGAAGAGCAAAGAGTGCTGTGCCAATTCCAACTGTTCCGCCTAAGAGAGCGCCGATTATCAGCGCACATATTTCAATTCCGAGTCTCACCCGTCCAACCCTTACCCCAGTCTTGTGATGGAGAGCAGTCATGAGTCCGTCGCGAGGACCAGGCCCTAAACCTGTTGTTATATAGAGCGTTGAGCCAGCCCCGACAAGAGAGATTCCAAGAAGAACCATGAGGAATGAGAGCGGAAAATTATGTGTGGATAGAGGAACGAGATCAACTGCGATCTGTATGAAGAGAGAGATGACGGCGATATTTGCGATCGTTCCGAAACCAGGACGCTCTTTTAATGGCCACCATAAAAGCAAGACTGTGAAACCTATAACAAAGGTACATTCTCCGATTGATAGGGGACTGTGGTGTGATAGGCCTTGCGCTAAGACAGACCATGGTGCATTTCCGATATGTGATTGGATGATGAGTCCATCACCAAAACCAAAGATTGCTAACCCGAAGAAGAGGATTGCCAGCCGAGATGGCGCGAGATCCCACCGGTGATTTCCGGTCCAACGCATATGGGGGATCGTTCGCTGCGGATAGAGGATCGTTAAGAGAGATCCTTTTCCCCCGGATTTAGGTTCTTTTGAGGCGTTGTTAGACATCTGGTGAGTCTACCGACCTGTAGAGTCCGATTATGTTTCATTTCACTTACCTGCAAGCGATCGTCGTAGGGCTTCTGCAAGGAGTTACCGAACTCTTTCCGGTCTCAAGCTTGGGCCATGCAGTATTACTTCCAGCATGGCTTGGGGGGAGTTGGAAATCCTTCGCGCAAGATCCCCAATATCTCTTGATTGCAGTGGCATTCCATTTCGCAAGCGCCATCGCACTATTTCTCGTCTTTGGACGGAGATGGCTACATATTCTGGCTTCAGCGTGGAGTGGATTACGAAAGAGGTCAACTGCAGGTTCTGGCCTGCCTCTGTTGATACGTCTCATAGTAGGAACGATCCCTGTTGCTATTTTGGGTATCTCGCTCAACAAGCTCTTTGAAAGGAATTTTGGCAAGCCAATTCTTGCAGCGATATTTCTCTCGATCAATGGCTTGATTCTCTTTGGTGTTGAACACCTAACAGATCGACGCCACGCCCACGCAAGAGCGAAAGATTCTGATGGAGCAATCGTCGAGCGCATATCTATCGGGCAGGCATTTGCCGTTGGCCTTGGTCAGAGCACTGCACTTTTTGCAGGTATCTCGCGCTTTGGTGTCTCAATGAGTTTTGGTATGTTGCGTGGTCTTTCTAGATCGGTTGCAGCAGATTTTGCATTCCTATTAGCTTTCCCAGCAATCCTAGGTGCTTCAATTGTTAAGTTGCCAAAATTGATGGTGGCTGGGGCAATCGCTGATGGATCAAGAGGTCCGCTATTTGCGGGAACCATCACTGCATTCATAGCAACCTTTATCTCCGTCACCTTTTTGGTTAAATATTTTAAGACTAATTCGCTGCGTCCATTCGCGCTCTATTGTCTCTTGGTTGGTGCGATCTCGATCGTGCGATTTGGAATCTTCGGCTGATGTTTGTTGGTTTCGGAACACTAATAAATCTTCTCGGTATTGCCGGAGGAAGTCTCTTAGGCGTCCTTTTCGGTAATCGAATCCCCGAAAAGACGAGATCTCTCATTACGGATGCGCTTGGTTGCGTAACTATTCTTGCGGCAGCAGATGCGCTACGCGAGATTTGGAGTCCAAGCTTTATCGCAGCTCTCCCTAAAGGCTGGACTCTTCTGACAGTACTCGCCTCATTATTAGTGGGAGCAATTGTTGGTAGCTTGCTGGATATCGAATCAAAGTTGGAGAACTTCGGCCTCTTCTTGCGGAAGCGTTTTGCAGGTACTCATAACTCTCGGTTTATTGAAGGTTTCATGGCAGCCTCACTGCTCTTTGCAATCGGTCCACTTGCCATTCTTGGTTCGATCTCCGACGGGATGGGTAACGGGGATCAACAATTGATCCTTAAGAGCACCCTTGATGCAATTACGTCAGTGGCCTTTGCGGCGACTTTTGGCTGGGGAGTTTTAGCATCCATCGTCCCGGTCGGCATCTATCAATTGCTCTGGACCTTCTCGGGTTGGGGGCTGGGAAATATTATGAGTCCCTACCAAGTAAGTGCAATGACTGCGACTGGGGGGATTCTGCTGATCGGTATTGCGCTGCGAATACTTGGCATCAAGCAGATGGCGGTTGGGAACCTTCTGCCTGCAATCTTATTCGCGCCACTTATCGCAACCTGCGCACATCACTTCTTATAGCCCAGCTTTAGTACGCTGAAGAGTCGATTACGAAACGATATTTCACATCGGATGCAACAGTGCGATCGTAGGCCTCATTGATGTATTCAGGCTTAATAACCTCCACTTCGCTAACGATATTGTGAATACCGCAGAATTCAAGCATCTCTTGAAGTTCAGGAATTCCTCCGATCATTGAACCAGATAATGTCCGACGTGATCCGATGAGCGAGCCAACGGAGACGGTAAGTGGCTCATTAGGAAGGCCAATCATTACCAAGGCGCCATCTACTGCAACAAGGTCAAGATATTTGGCAATCGGCATATCGGCAGAGACTGTATTGAGGATCAAATCAAAGTTTCTCTTGAGCCCGGCGAATGCCTCATCAGAATCCATCACGACAAAATCATGGGCACCCATCGCGAGGGCATCTCCACGTTTAGTCGGGGAGTGCGAGAGAACGGTGACATGAGCACCTAGCGCTGCGGCGAATTTAAGTCCCATATGTCCAAGTCCGCCAAGCCCCATGATGGCAACTTTCTTTCCAGGGCCAGCGTTCCAATGCTTAAGAGGTGAGTAGAGAGTAATCCCAGCACACATAAGGGGAGCTACACCTTCAAGTGGAAGATTTGCTGGAACGTGAACGGCGTAAT
The DNA here is from genome assembly GCA_903895995.1 of uncultured Actinomycetes bacterium. Classification (GTDB taxonomy): domain Bacteria; phylum Actinomycetota; class Actinomycetes; order Nanopelagicales; family Nanopelagicaceae; genus PALSA-747. The sequence goes on along the minus strand of CAITVX010000020.1, from coordinate 40,289 downwards.
CTTCATTGATAACAAAGTTATTTGAATACCCACCCATGGCGACGGTGGTCCCATCTCTCTCGTAACCGTTGTATGTGCCTGTCATGCCATTGAGGCAATACTGCTGAAGACCAACGAGACAATTTTTGCAGGTGCGGCAGGAGTCGATAAAGACGCCAATACCAATAAGGTCACCAACGGCAAACTTACTCACCGAGCCGCCGATTGAGGTTACGCGACCGACGATTTCATGGCCGGGAACCATTGGGAAGAGGGCAGGGCCCCACTCACCACGAACTTGGTGAATATCAGAGTGGCAGATGCCTCCATAGAGAATATCAAGGGCAACATCATTCGCACCTATTTCACGACGCTCGAAAGCGTACGGTTCGATCTTGCCATTCTCATTCAGAGCTGCATAACCTTGTGACTTCACAAAAATTCTCCCTTTTTTAGATACCTTGGAATGGTAGTGGTTCAGGTCTTGCCGCGCGAGCCGAACGACTTGTTACCCGGCGCATATGATGGCGACGACAGAGAACTTCGTAACCGATCGCATCCGGATCTTTCGTGTCACCAACAACGACTTGTTCTCCTTCGGTGATCATTTGACCGTATGAGACTCGAGCATTGTGAGTAGCGCGTTGACCACACCAACAAAGAGCTTCAACCTGCAATGGAAGGACACGATCGGCTAATTCAACAAGACGAGCAGAACCGGGGAACATCTTGGTTCGAAAATCTGTGAGGATCCCAAATGCATAAACATCAATTCCGAGGCCGTCTACAATCTGAGCTAACTGTTCAATCTGCATCGGATCGAAAAACTGTGTCTCATCACTGATAATGAAATCCACACGTTCACCACGACTAAGCATCTCAACAACAAATTTATGGAGATCTAATCCATCACTGACTTCTACAGCCTCGCTACGTAACCCCAAACGACTTGTGATCATCCCTGGACCACCGCGATCTTTATTGGTGAAGATCACACCACTACGTCCGCGGCTCTGATGATTATGCGCTGTCTGGAGTGCAAGGGTTGATTTACCGCTATCCATAGTTCCGCAGTAATAGGTAAGTTCAGCCATGTCGGTATCCTTTCACTTTTTTGAGCTAATCATCTGCCTCAAATACCGCCACGGATGTGATTCTCACCGGACTGCAGAACCGGGATAAAAAAAGAGCCCCGAAGGGCCCTGTGGTGTCCGAACGGGGACTTGAACCCCGAACCTCTTGCGAGGACTAGCACCTCAAGCTAGCGCGTCTGCCAATTCCGCCACCCGGACAAGGTGCCGGTCGTGAAGTAAAACCCACGGCCAGTAGCGAAATATAGCAATCTCTGTGGTGCGTGGGAAATGCGGCAATTCTGGGGCAGGATAGAGCCATGACTCAGACTTCGTCCCGTGCCAATGAATACAACCTCAGTGCTTCACAGATGCAAGAGATGGAGGCAGATGTCCTGATCCTTTTGCAAGAGCTGATCCGAATTCCCAGTGTGAATTTTGGCGAAGGAAAGGGCGATGAGAAAGCTGTGGCGCAGTATTGCGCGGCAAAACTTGCTGAAGTGGGAATCGAATCCGAATTGGTAGAGACTGCGACCAATCGCGTCAACGTCATTGCAAAGATCGCTGGTGCTGATCAATCAAAACCAGGAATCGTTGTTCATGGACATATTGATGTAGTGCCAGCAAATGCGCAAGACTGGAGCGTTGATCCTTTTGGCGGAATCCTCAAGGATGGACATATCTGGGGCCGTGGGGCAGTGGATATGAAAGATGGCGTCGCAATGTTCCTCGCGATCGCCCGCGCCTGGGCCCGCGCTGGATTCACGCCTCCAAGAAACGTTCTGCTCATCTTCTTTGCTGACGAAGAAGCCGGAAGCGTTTATGGTTCCCGTTGGTTGGTAAAAAATCGTCCCGAATTGTTTGCCGGTTACAGTGAAGCGATCTCAGAAGTTGGTGGTTTCTCAGTGACTATCACAGGAGGACATCGTCTCTACTTCGTTGAAACTGCCGAGAAGGGTATTCAATGGATGAAGTTGACTGCAAAGGGCGATGCAGGACATGGCTCATTCATCAACCCTGCAAATGCAATTACGAAACTCTCACGCGCGCTCACTCGAATCGGTGAGCACCAGTGGCCCGCACGTGAAACAAAGACCGGATCTAAATTCTTTGGAAAGATCGCAGAACTAGTGGGTGAGAAATACGATCCAGCTAATCCACGTCCATTACTGCGTCATATCGGGGGAGCCGCCCGAATGATGGGCGCTACCGTGCAAAATACGGCGAATCCAACGATGCTCGAGGCCGGGTATAAAGCGAATGTGATTCCTGGTTCAGCATCAGCAGTTGTCGATGGTCGATTCCTGCCTGGATTTGAAGACGAATTGGTTTCAACCTTGCGCTCATTAACGGGTGATGATGCTGAGATCGAAGTGATGGTGCGGGATAAGGCGCTTGAAGTTGATTTCGAGGGAGCTTTAGTTCAAGGAATGTGTGATGCAATTCTCGCCGAAGATCCAGAAGGAGTACCCGTTCCTTACTTAATGAGCGGTGGTACCGATAACAAAGCACTCTCAGATCTGGGAATCGTTGGATATGGTTTTAGTCCGGTGAAGTTACCTCCAGATTTGGACTTCTTTGCTCTCTTCCATGGAGTTGATGAACGAATTCCTGTAGATGGACTTATCTTCGGCGTTCGCGTTCTCGCCCGTTTCCTATCGAATTGTTAATTTTTTGCAACTGTAATATCGTCCAAAGCAAAGCGCACAGGGTCTGGAAGGGCGATCTCCTCTGAGGTGAGTACTCCTCGTAATTGGGCGCCAGTTCGCGCTCCGACGATTGCGCTTGCAACTCCGACGCTATCTCGAACCCATGCAAGAGCAACTTCCAAGGGACTGTAGCCCAAGCCCTCAGCCGCAACACACACTGCTTCTACGATCGATGAGCTGCGTGAATTCAGATATGGCGCAATGAAATCAGCAAAGTGAGGAGTCGCTCCACGTGAATCAGATGGCATCCCATTTCGATATTTGCCGGTTAACACTCCGCGCCCGAGGGGAGACCATGCAAGAACACCAACACCGAGCTCAGCCGCGGCTGGTAAGAGTTCGCTCTCAATCTCTCTATTGAGTAATGAGTACTCTCTCTGAACGCTCGCTATAGGACTCTTACCAAAGAGTGGATTCTGAAGTGTTGCCGCTCTAGCTAATTGCCAACCATTGAAATTTGAGAGTCCCACGTAACGGACGCGGCCAGAGCTCACTGCGAAATCTAATGCGCTGAGCGTCTCTTCAAGAGGAACACTCTCATCCCATCCATGTATCTGCCAGAGATCGACGTATTCAACGCCTAAACGTGTAAGAGATTTATCTAGATCATCTAAGAGGGAGGAGCGAGAATTATTTACTCGTCGTTCATTCGCCTTGTATGAGATTCCAGCCTTCGTCGAAATCAATATTTCGGAGCGTTCAATCAGCGTTCCAAGAAAACCACCGATGACTCTCTCGCTATCGCCATCGCCGTAGAGAGCCGCGGTATCGAGAAAATTGCCTCCAGCTTCAAGGTATGACCTCAACTGATCGGCTGCTTCGTGTTCGTCGGTATCTCGACCCCATGTCATTGTGCCAAGGGCGAGGCGTGAGACCTGCAGACCAGTATTTCCAAGTATGCGCATCTCCATGGGTGGCAGGCTACCAACGGATACTCCATTTTCTCGGTAGCCTTCCGATATGACGCGTCCCAGTGAGATCCTCCTTCTTCGTCACGCCCATTCGGTAGCAAACGAGAAGGGAGTGCTCGCCGGTCGCGATAACTCTGTGGCTCTCTCAGGGCGAGGAGAGAAGCAGGCGCTTAAGACGGCAGAACATCTTGAAACACTCAAGCTCTCTCAGATCGTTGTGAGTCCATTGCTTCGTGCTCGCCAGACAATTGAACCCTTTCGCAAGATTCACCCAAGGATTCCGGTTCACCGCGAATCTGGTATCAATGAGATGGAATACGGATCGTGGAGCGGGAAGAAAATTTCACTCTTGTCGAAGCGTCCATTATGGAGTGCCATTCAAAATAACCCGTCATCAGTGACATTCCCCGAGGGTGAGAGCTTTCTCGAGATGTTGGCTCGTGCAATTGAATCGATCCATCGTCACGCCGCACCGGGTAAGCGCACTCTCTTTGTATCCCATGGGGATGTCATTAAAGCGATTGCTGCACACTTTCTCGGAATGAATATTGATCAATTCCAACGCATCTCAATCGATCCCGCCTCGCTCACCTCACTCTCCATCACTGCACGGGGTGCGCAAATTCATTACACAAATCAAACCTCACATCTGCAGGAGAAGATCTCTGCACCTGGATCATCAACTCTCGGTGGAGGATCCGGTTCAACTCTTAAAGCTCTACGAAAATGAGTCGCATCACGACCGATCACAATCCGGTTGATCGCTTCACCACTGGAACAGTCGGAGTCCCAGGTGAGAGAACCTTCTTCCTGCAGGTGCGAAGCGCCTCAGGGCTTTCCAGTGTTGTCCTTGAGAAAACACAGGTGGAAGCGCTAGCTGAACGATTGAAGACATTAGTGCGCGAGCTGCGCAGAGAAGGAATCGCAAGCCTTGACGAGCTTTCTGTGGTGCACCTGTCAGATGGTGAGCCTTTGGATTTTCCCATCGATGAAGATTTTCGTGTGGGAATAATAGGGATCAGTTGGGATGAAAACATTCAGCGGATCAATATCGCGATTCAGGCGATGACTGGTGAGGGAGTTGAAGATCTCCTTGATGAGGATGAAGCAGGTGAGATAGAAGATGCACCTGATCTTGTCAGAATGTGGATTCGGATCCATCAAGCCCGTACCTTCATCGATCGAGCTGCACTTGTGATTAATGCAGGGCGATCAGATTGTCCTTTTTGTGGACTACCGATCAATGTTGATGGTCATCTATGCCCTCGTGCGAATGGTTATCGTCGTTGACCTCTTCAGATCTTGAGATAGGCGAGATGGAAGTTCTCGGCAGGTTGGTGGACGCCTCGAATGCGACCCTTCTCTGTGAAATTGAAGGGGAGTCTGGGAAGTTCAAAGTGATTTACAAACCGATCGCCGGAGAGCGTCCGCTCTGGGATTTCCAAGATGGGAACTTGGCATACCGCGAAGTAGCGGCCTATGTAGTCTCTGAACTCCTTGGTCTCCATGTCGTCCCTGAGACAGTTCTTCGCGAAGGACCGTTCGGTCCCGGTTCAGTTCAACGTTGGATTGATGTAGAAGAGGATCTCGATATCGTTGCAATCGCTCAATCCAAGATTCTCGCAATCGAGAAGATCGTTCTCTTCGATGCGATCGTTAACAACACGGATAGAAAATATGGGCATATCCTCCCGGTCTCAGATTCAGTGATATTTGGCTGTGATCATGGGCTAACTTTCCATAGCGAAGATAAATTGCGAACCGTACTTTGGCAATTTGCAGGGGATCCACTCTCCAAAGAAGCAATTTCATCTCTACAAAATTTCTTGGAGAAATTGCCTCAATCTGGTCTCGCCAATTTCTTGATCGAAGATGAGATTGATTCTCTGGCTCATCGAACACTCCGCCTGCTTGAAGAGGGAATCTACCCATTCCCTTCGCAGGAATGGCCAGCCGTCCCATGGCCACCTTTTTAGGTAGGATCTCGCTCTATGAAAGAGAATCTAGGTGCAATCCCTTCATGGCCAGATCTCTATATTCCGCCTCTTGAAACGAAATTTCCTGCTCTCTCCTTGAAGGGTCCGAAGGGAGAAAGGTCGCTAGTTTCAATCTCTGAAGATCAAGAATTTACGATGTATGTTTGTGGCATCACGCCCTACGATGCAACTCATCTGGGTCACGCAGCCACCTACCTCACATTTGATCTCATCAATCGCTACCAACGTGCACGAGGATCAGAAGTACGCTTTGTAGAGAATATTACAGATATAGATGAGCCTCTCTTAGAGAGAGCCAATCGAGATCACCGCAATTGGCAGGAGTTGGCCAATAGCCAGATAGATCTTTTCAGAAGCGACATGACAGCGCTGCATGTAATTCCACCCGATGACTTCGTTCCAGCGACCGGCGTTATGGATCTGATTGATCACGCCATCCAGCAAATGGATAAGAATGGTTTTGTTTATCGGATTGAGAACGACCTCTATTTTGATATCTCCTCATTTCTCAAGGATCTGCCGATTCCGCGAGATCAAGCGCTTGCTATCTTTGCCGAACGAGGGGGAGATCCAGATCGAATAGGCAAGAGAGATCCGCTGGATCCTGTTCTATGGTGGGCAAATAAGAACGATGAACCAGGTTGGCCAAGTAGCCATGGCTTTGGTCGTCCGGGTTGGCACATCGAATGTTCAGTGATCGCTCTGAGATACCTGCTGGGCGAAAGCTATTTAGAGATAAAGAATTTGCCTCACGCAATCAATTTGCAAGGGGGCGGTTCTGATCTGATCTTCCCTCACCATTTTATGAGCAGCGCCCAGGCGCAGGGAATTCTCGGAATCCCATTTGCACAACACTACGTGCATGCAGGCATGGTTGGTCTCGATGGCGAGAAGATGAGTAAGAGCAAAGGAAATCTCGTCTTCGTTTCGACACTACTGAACTCCGGTATCGATCCGCTCGTTATTCGTTTCGCACTCTTGAGTGATCATTACGCCGCTGATCGCATGTGGACTTCAGATAAATTGAATGCGGCATCCGCATCTGTTGACGTTATAAGGACTGCTCTCTCTCGCGAACTTGTGAGTTCAACTGATCAGGTCATCTCGGAGATCATCGACTCCCTGGCCGATGATTTAAATACACCATCAGCGCTATCCGCCTTGTTCAAATGGGCTAGTAGCGTTGACTCTCATGGATCTGAGCCATCTCAGAAGGGCGCAGGGGGGCTATCTCGAACTATCGATGCGCTTCTCGGTCTAGCCTTCTAGTTTTCAGATAATCGCCTCTGCTCGGCTAATCTTCTCCTCTGATGCCTATTTCTTCTATCACCATCGATTCCGCGGTCACACCGGGGAGTTTGCGACGTGCACTGACTGACCGAACAGTGATCGCAGATGGCGCTATGGGAACCATGCTGCAAGCCGAGAACCCTTCCCTTGAAGATTTCCAAGGCCTTGAAGGATGCAATGAGATCCTTAATATCTCTAGGCCTGACATTGTCCGTAAAGTTCACGATGCCTATCTTCAGGTTGGTGTTGATGCCATCGAGACCAATACATTCGGTGCGAATTGGGCAAATCTGGCTGAGTACGGAATCGAAGATCGTATTTACGAATTGGCATTTGCTGGAGCGAAGATTGCTCGTGAAGCGGCTGATGCGTTCTCGACTGAGAAGCAACCGCGATGGGTACTGGGCTCACTCGGTCCAGGGACAAAGTTACCCACGCTGCTCCATGTTAGTTATGAGAAGCTCAGGGAGGCCTATCAAGTTGCTTCGCAAGGTTTACTAGATGGCGGGGCAGATGCTCTACTCATCGAAACAACTCAAGATTTGTTACAAGCGAAAGCTGCAGTGAACGGCGCTCGGGCAGCGATCGATCATTCAACCCGAGATATTGTCCTGATTGCACAAGTAACGGTTGAGACAACGGGCACGATGTTAATGGGCTCTGAAATTGGTGCGGCTCTGAATGCACTTGAACCACTTGGAATTGATCTCATTGGCCTCAACTGTGCTACCGGCCCAGCAGAGATGTCCGAACATTTACGAGCACTGAGTAAGAACTCATCCGCGAAAATTTCTGTGATGCCCAATGCAGGTCTTCCGATCCTGGGCAATGATGGTGCTATCTATCCTCTCTCGCCCGCCGAGCTTGCTACATATCTTTCAGACTTTGTTTCTCACTACAGCATCTCACTCATCGGTGGATGTTGCGGTACTACTCCTGAGCATCTCAAGGCTGTAGTGGATCGCCTCTCCATGACCCCAACCCCCAAGAGAGAACCTATTCGCGAGAGCGGTGCATCTTCTCTCTATCAATTTGTTCCTTTCAAACAAGATAAGACCTATCTCGCTATCGGTGAGAGAACGAATGCAAATGGATCGCGAGCTTTCAGAGATGCATTGATTGCAGAGGATTGGCAAACCTGCGTTGAAATAGCCCGAGATCAAATTCGAGATGGGGCCCATATGCTCGATCTCTCAGTGGATTATGTTGGACGTGATGGTGTAAAAGATATGAGTGAGATTGCATCCCGGCTAGCGACAACTTCGACCTTGCCCATTATGTTGGATTCGACAGAACCAGCAGTTCTCCAAGCAGGGCTCGAGCGCCTCGGAGGTCGCAGCATCATTAACTCCGTCAATTATGAAGATGGGGATGGTCCTAAGAGCAGGTTTGCTCGCATCATGCCTCTCGTCAAAGAGCATGGCGCTGCAGTTGTGGCACTGACTATTGATGAAGAGGGTCAGGCGCGAACATCGGCTTGGAAAGTTAAGGTCGCTACCCGGTTGATTGAGGATCTAACAAAAAATTGGGGAATGAGTGTCGAGGATATTCTCATTGATTGTCTGACATTCCCTATTGCGACTGGCCAAGAAGAGACACGCAGAGATGGAATAGAGACTCTGGATGCGATCTCCGAATTAAAGAAGATTTATCCGGCCGTTCAGACGACTTTGGGGGTTTCCAACGTCTCCTTTGGACTTAATCCTGCATCACGCATCATTCTCAATTCAGTCTTTCTCGCGGAAGCAGTAAAGGCAGGACTGGACTCTGCCATCGTGCACCCTTCAAAGATCACGCCAATGGCTCGTATCGAGGAAGAAGTGAAGAGTGTTGCTCTCGATCTCATCTACGATCGCAGGACATTCGATGATGATGGCAACACGATCTATGATCCGCTGACTAAGTTCTTAGAACTCTTTGATGGAGTAGAAGTTAAATCCAGCAAAATCTCTCGTGCTGCCGAGCTAGCTGCCCTCCCATTGACCGAAAGACTTGAGCGCCGCATTATCGATGGAGAAAAAGTTGGCCTAGAGGCCGACCTCGTTGAAGCGATGGATTCTGGCATTAAACCACTCGCAATTATCAATGAGCACCTTCTCTCTGGCATGAAGATAGTGGGAGAGTTATTCGGTAAAGGTGAGATGCAACTTCCATTCGTACTCCAGAGCGCTGAGGTTATGAAGAGTGCGGTAGCCATTTTGGAACCTCACATGGAGAAGACTGAAGATGAGGGGCGCGGATCTATTTTGCTTGCGACCGTAAAGGGCGATGTTCATGACATTGGTAAAAACCTCGTGGATATTATTCTCAGCAATAACGGTTATACGACAGTAAATATCGGTATTAAGCAGACTATTAATCAGATCATTGATGCTGCGAATAAGAACAATGTTGATGTTGTTGGCCTGTCAGGTCTCCTCGTGAAATCAACTGTGATCATGAAGGAGAATCTTGAGGAACTCACATCAAGGGGATTGGACCAGAAGTGGCCAGTAATTCTCGGTGGCGCAGCTCTTACCCGCAGTTACGTTGAAGATGATTTAGCGAGCGTCTTCCCAGGGACTGTGCGTTACGCGAAGGATGCATTTGAGGGTCTACGACTCATGGATGCCATGATCGGCATGAAGCGTGGAGATGCATCAGCCTCTCTTCCTCCGCTACGAGAGCGCAAGACTCCCAACACGCGCCTCAATAAAGCCCCGAACACCGATACCGAACGGTCTGACGTTGCACGCGAGAACTCTCTACCAACAGTTCCGTTCTACGGGTCACGCGTTGTTAAAGGGATTGCTCTTGCAGATTATCTTGGAATGCTCGATGAACGCGCTCTCTTTGTTGGTCAATGGGGTCTCAAGGGAAACCGCGGCGAGTATGAAAAAATGGTTGAGGATGAAGGCCGACCACGTCTACGCGCTCTTCTCAACGATGTTCAATCACAAGGCTGGCTCAATGCGGCTGTTGTTTATGGATATTTTCCTTGCTACGCAGAGGGTAATGATCTCGTAGTTCTCCATCACGAAGGCGATCTCAAGGGAACCGAACGAGTTCGATTCTCCTTCCCACGGCAAAGCCGTGATCGTAGACTTTGCTTGAGCGATTTCTTCCGCAGCAAAGAAAGTGGTCAGCTCGATACTGTTGCATTCACGATAGTGACGATGGGCCAATCTGTAAGCAATGCGATCACTAAACTCTTTGAAGCCAATAATTACCGTGAATACCTTGAGCTCCATGGTCTCTCAGTTCAGTTAACTGAAGCTCTCGCCGAACATTGGCATGCTCGAGTTCGAAGCGAGTATGGATTCGCCCGTGAAGATTCAGCTGATTTGGCAGAGATTCTCGATCAGGGTTACCGCGGCTCTCGATATTCCTTCGGATATCCTGCCTGTCCAGATTTGGAGCAACAGAGACAACTCTGTGAACTACTTGATCCAGAGCGAATCGACGTCTCGCTCTCTGAGGAGTTCCAGTTACATCCCGAGCAATCGACTTCGGCAATTATTGTTCATCACCCAGAAGCAAAGTACTTCAATGCAACATGATCGGATCACTTCATGAATAGCCTTCCACCCAGTGAAAAGGCGCTCTTCCATTATGGCGATCGGGTTCAACTCACCGATGCTAAGGGAAAGCTGCACACAATCACTCTGAAAGAGGCAGGGGAGTGGCACACTCATAAAGGGTGGTTGATCCACGATCAGATTGTCGGACTTCCTGAGGGCAGTGTCGTTGAGACCACTGCAGGTCTTAAATTCCTTGCCTTTAGACCTTTGCTTGCTGACTATGTGCTATCGATGCCGCGCGGTGCAACCATTGTCTATCCAAAAGATGCAGCAATGATTGTTGGAATCGCCGATATCGCACCAGGATCTCGCGTACTAGAAGCGGGTGTTGGATCAGGCGCACTCACTATCTCGTTGTTACGCGCAGTGGGGGCCGAAGGATCTGTTGATTCCTTTGAACGACGACAAGATTTCGCCGATATTGCAAGCCGTAATATCTCAGATTACTTTGTTACAACTCCATCGAATTGGACTCTCACCATTGGTTCCTTGCAAGACTCGGTAGATGTGACGAAGAAGTACGATCGGATTGTCCTTGACATGCTTGCTCCATGGGAGTGCGTGGAGATGGCGACACAGGTTTTAGATCCAGGTGGAGTTCTTCTCGCCTATGTCGCAACGACGACACAACTTTCTCAGATGGCAGAGAACATTAAGAACTCAGCTGCATTCACCGAACCTGAAAGTTCCGAGACTCTTGTACGTGGATGGCATCATGAAGGTTTGGCAGTACGCCCTCAACATCGCATGATCGGGCATACAGGTTTTCTCATCATGGCACGTCGTCTGGCCCCAGGTGTAACTGCACCACTTCGGCGCAGACGCCCATCAAAGGGTTCGTATGGCTTACCCGCAGAAGAAGAGATTACTGAATAGAGATGAGATCCACGACGAAGATGAGAGTCTCGTCAGGACCCACAGGACCAGAACCCATTGATCCATAGCCAAGTGATGGTGGAACAAGAAGTTCACGTCGTCCACCAACCTTCATTCCAGGCATACCTTGTTGCCAGCCTGGGATCACTTGATTAAGTGGGAAACTAGAAGGCGCTCCACGACTCCATGATGAATCGATAATTGCGCCGCTCTTCCAAGCCATTAGCAGGTAGTGCACGGTGACAGTTGAGTTACTTTGGACGCTCGCACCATGACCTAGAGCTAGGTCCTTGATCTCCAGTGTTGCAGGAGGTGCATCTTTTGGAACAACAATTGTTGGGGCGGAGCCAAGGGCTCCAGTAACGACAGGAAAATTAACTGACGACGATGTGCCGGATGCTGAACTCATAGGAGCCTTTTCTGTCGTGCTTCCTCCATCAGTAGTGCATCCGCTCACAACAATAAGTGAGGCGAGAACTACTGGGATAAGAAGGAGGCTTGAACGTTGGGATTTGATTTTTCCACCAGTAAACATGTCGTCAGGATAGCAAAGTTCGTCAACTCCTCTATCTTTAGGCCATGGGCGAAATGGCTGTCGACAAGGCTGAGAGATTAATAAATCTCACGATGGCCCTACTTGCCTCTAGGCGTTTCCTCTCAAAGAATGAGATTTACTCGATTGTCTCTGGCTACTCGGGCTCTGCCGAGACGAAAGAGCGGATGTTCGAACGGGATAAGAATGATCTGAGAGATTTGGGCCTCGAGATCGAAGTGGGTACTGATGATCCTATATTCGATGATGAGCCAGGGTATCGCATCGATGCACATAGATATTCATTTGATGTAGGGGAACTCGATCGTCTCGATCTAGCATTGCTGTCGCTGGCAGCAACACATTGGCAAAACTCACTGCTATCGAAGAGTGGACAATCTGCCATACGCAAGTTGGAATCGATCTCTCCGGCCTCTGATACAGAGCTACTGGTGTTACCGCTTTACACGGCCGAGGTTCCTGAAGGCCATTTTGAAATACTCTGGAAGGCGATAACAAACCGGAAGAGAGTAACTTTCACATATAAATCAATTCGCGATTCTGTGCGCGCTATCGAACCGTATGGACTCACTCTCAATAAAGGATTCTGGTACCTCGTTGGCATGGATCTTTCAGTAAACGAAGTACGGCATTTTAAATTGATAAGAATGGGGGAGGATCTAGCCATCGAAGATTCGAAGAAGGGATTCGAACTTCCAAGCAGAGATCGAATGAAGGAGCTTCTACTCGTGGGATCTGATCTCGAACAGAGCGTGGATGCGCAATTGCTTCTAGCAAATGGTCGCGCTTATGAGATACGGGCATTGGCTCAAGTAGAAGAATCTTTTGAAGAATGGGAAGTTGCACAGATTACTCTCGATTCCCAAACTGAACTTTTTGAACTGTTGGCGCGAGCAGGAACGTCCGCGAAGCTCATTGGGCCTTCGTCACTCCGCGGTGAATTTGTAGAATGGATGAGAGGTAAGAAGAGTGGCTGAATCTGCAGTCGATCGCACCTCACGTGCACTTGATCTCATTCCCTTTATCCACCAGAACCCAGGTTTTACGATCCTTGAGCTTGCAGAGAAGTTCTCGACTACTCCAGGACAAATTTTCAAAGATCTTGAGATGCTCTTCATGTGTGGCTTGCCTGGATATTCTCACCTTGAACTGATTGATCTTGAGTTAGATGAAAACTATGTAGCGGTAAACAATCCCCAAAACTTAGGGAGACCGCGGAAGCTTTCCCTACCCGAAGTCGCGGCGCTTACATTGGGCCTTCAGGCTATCTTGCCATTGATCAGTGACCCACTCGTGTCAGCGAGATGTAAGGAGCTGCAAGAGCGTCTTTCAGGGGTTGTATCGTCACAGCATCAGTCGCAACTTCTTAATTTCTCCGTGCAAGGCGATATTTTAGCAACGCCTCATGATGTTCTCATTAGCTCAGCCGCCGCAGAGCAACGAGGACTGTTGATCACGTATCGATCGGCGAAAGATGAAAAACTCACCGAACGGACAATCTTTCCAACTCAGGTTTATTTTGCCCATGGATTTCTCTACTGTATTGCTTTCTGCACTCTCACTGGCCAGGTGCGCCATTTTCGTCACGATAGAATTGCTTCTGCAGTTCCATCTCCTGAACGATTGAAACTGAGTATTGAAGTGGATTCACATTCTCCTCAGGACTCTTTCCATATTCGAGTTCGACTTTCAAAGAGAAATCTCTATTTCATTGAAGAACACCGCGAAATTGTGGCTGAGGTGACTCCCAGCGACGACTGGGTTGATGTGCTCTTTGAACTTGGAGACCGGGACTGGTTGCTCCGAGCGCTGACAGCCCTCCCTGGAGCTCTCGAAATCTTGGAACCGGCAGATTTCAGAGCGGCCTATGAGGCACGTTTGGATGCGATTCTGGATTTGTACCGCTAATCTTGGCCTTATTGATTCTAGGCAGAAGCTATGTCTCGGATCGGAAAAGAGGGTCTCGTGTTCGGTCTAGAACAACCAAGCCACTGGCTATTCATCATTCTGGTACTCGTCGTGCTCTTTGGGGCGAACCGCCTTCCCGATTCAGCAAAATCAATTGCCAAGTCACTGAAGATCTTCAAGAGCGAGCTCAAAGATACAGGCGACGACAAGAAGCCTGACTCAGACCAGACTAAGTAAGCGCAGAGATGCTCTCACGTGAGAGTGGCCGAATGCCGCTGCTCGAACACTTTAGAGAATTACGCAAACGTGTCGTTAGATCTGCGATTGCAATCCTGCTTCTCTCAGGAGCTGGCTGGTTCTTCTATCCCAAGATAGTAAATGCTTTGGCGAAGCCCATCTGCAATTTAGACCGAGCTCATATCTCAGGACTCGGCCACTGTGGCGCACTTTATGTCAATGGAGTACTTGGTCCCTTAAATCTTCAAGTTACGGTCTCGTTCTACGTGGGATTGATCCTCTCTTCACCGATCTGGCTCTACCAACTCTGGGCATTCGTCTCACCTGGTCTGCATTCCAGAGAGAAGCGATATGCCTTCTCTTTCGTTGCAGTTGCAACCCCATTCTTCGCCGGGGGAGCGTATCTGGGTTATCTCGTTCTCCCTCTTGCAGTGAAGGCACTTCTTGGTTTTACACCATCGTCGATCAATAATCTCGTTCGCTTCGATGACTACCTCAATTTCGTTCTACGTTTGATACTAGTTTTTGCCCTTGCCTTCGAATTACCTGTCTTTCTCCTGGCGCTCAATATGGCGAATATTCTTTCAGGGAGAGCGATTCTCAAACCATGGAGAGTTGCGATCTTTGGAATTACTTTTTTCACGGCAGCATTCTCTCCGACAGGGGATCCGCTTACGATGTCGATTCTCGCCTTACCGCTTATATTCCTCTATTTCGGCGCGGGTGGCATCGCGTTAATCAACGATCGACGTCGTTCCAAAAAACAGCGTTCTCATGAGTAAGAAGATTCTCCTTGTCGTCAATCCACATGCAGGCAATGGGAAGGCAGGCAAGAAAGCGGCCGCATTTCTCATCGCGTGCGAGAAGGCCGGTTTCGATGTTAGCCTCGTTAATACAGCGGGGGAAGGCAGGATGCTTGCAGAGATTGAGTCGGCTATGGCTAAAGAGGAGTTTGACGCTTTGATAGCAGTCGGTGGAGATGGACTTGTCCATACTTTGCTACCGATCGCCGTCTCATCGAAGATTGCCTTTGGTGTATTGCCTGCGGGAACTGGGAATGATTTTGCACGCTCCATCGGAGGATTCAACCTATCAACCTCAGAGCTTCTCAATGTGATCGAGAAGGAATCTTTCACGAACATTGATCTCATGCAGATCAATAGTGCCAGCTCATCATTTCTTTCCGCGCAGATTTTAAGTTTAGGTTTTGATGCTCTTGTCAATGAGCGAGCAAATAGTTCTCACCTCCTTCGAGGCAGGGCGAAGTATGTTCTTGCGATGATTCTTGAACTTTCATTTTTCAAACCCCAGCTCTTCACATTAACAATTGATGGGGTTGCATTTGAACGACGAGCGATGCTGATCGCAATCGCCAATGGACCGAATTATGGCGGTGGAATGCAGATAGTTCCACGTGCAGATCACGCCGATGGTTTATTGGATGTTCTGATACTGAATAGAGTGAGCACTTTAGAACTACTAAAAGTTTTTCCCAAAGTCTACAAAGGAAGTCATATAAAACATCCTGCGATCGAGCTCGTGCAAGGTAAATCTATCCATGTCAAAGCACATGCAAAGGCCTATGCGGATGGCGAGTTTGTTGGAGAGCTTCCTATAGATATCAACGTCATTCCACAAGCGCTGAGAATTCTTCACTCATGAGTGAGATGACTCCCGCTGAGAGATTTGCAGCAGCGAAGGTGCGTAGTAAATATTCAAAGGTTGCTTCCTTCGCAGCGAAGTTTCCCTTCGAGTTGGATGATTTTCAAGTAGCTGGTTGTAGATCCCTCGAGGATGGTAAGGGCGTTCTCGTTGCCGCCCCAACAGGAGCAGGTAAGACAATTGTCGGGGAGTTCGCAGCCTATTTAGCGATCGAACAGGGGAAGAAGTGTTTTTACACAGCGCCCATCAAGGCACTCTCCAACCAGAAGTATCAGGATTTGAAAGAGATGTATGGGGAGAATCGTGTTGGTCTGCTCACCGGAGATACCAGCATAAATTCGGAAGCCCCACTTGTCGTGATGACGACTGAAGTTTTACGTAACATGATCTATTCCAACTCGCATACGCTGAAGGATCTTGGATTTGTTGTCATGGATGAGGTTCATTATCTGGCAGATAAATTTAGGGGAGCGGTCTGGGAGGAAATCCTCATCCATCTGCCTGAGACCATTCAGGTTGCATCACTCTCTGCGACCGTCTCTAACGCAGAAGAATTTGGGGATTGGCTCAACGAAGTTCGCGGGGATACCGAGGTTATTGTTAGTGAGATCAGGCCAGTCCCGCTCTATCAACACGTTCTCTTCGGGAATCAACTGCTCGATCTATTTCTTTCCACGGGAAAGGTAAACCCTGAGATCGTCAGGTTAGAGCGTGAGAGTTATCGTCAAGTAAAAGTAAAATACGGAGCATCCGGTAAGACCCATCAGAGAAATTGGCGAGAGAGCGATAAACCAAATATTCGCGTTATGGGTCGATCAGATGTGATCGAGAAACTCAATCGTGAGGGATTGCTTCCTGCGATTACCTTTATCTTCTCCCGCGATGCCTGCCAGGCAGCGGTTCACCAGTGTCTCACCGCTGGGATTCGACTCACAAATGCTGATGAACGAGCAAAGATCCGAGAGATTGTCTTCAGAGCGACGGAAAATATCCCAGAAGAAGACCTTGTGGTTCTCGGTTTTCACGAATGGTTAGAGGGACTTGAACGTGGAATCGCGGCACATCATGCAGGTCTCTTACCATCGTTCAAAGAGACGGTTGAGGAGCTCTTCCAAGCGGGGTTGGTTAAATGTGTCTTCGCTACAGAGACACTCGCACTAGGTATCAATATGCCCGCACGTACCGTCGTGTTAGAGAAACTCAGTAAGTGGAATGGGGAGTCACATGTCTCTATCTCACCCGGGGAGTTCACTCAGTTAACAGGAAGAGCAGGACGCCGCGGAATCGATATCGAAGGCAACGCCGTTATTTTGTGGAACAAGGATGTTGAGTCAGCTTCAGTTGCGGGCCTCGCATCCACTAGAACCTATCCCTTGAAAAGCTCCTTCAAACCTACGTACAACATGACGATCAATTTGATCTCCCAGTTCGGCGCTGAGAGAGCGCGGACAAGTCTTGAGGCTTCTTTTGCACAATATCAAGCAGATAAAGCGGTTGTTGGGTTAGCGAAACAGATCCGGCGCAACGATTCAGCGATCGCAACGCTCCTTGCTGAGATGGAGTGTCATCTAGGGAACTTTGATGAGTATTGGCAGATCAGAGCTGACATCAAAGAACTTGAGAAGACCATCAACAAGCAGAAGAAGGCTAAGGCGCTCTTGATCGAAGAGGAGATCATTGCATTCCGCAAAAATCTGCGGAGCCATCCATGCCATGGCTGCTCAGACCGCGAGATGCATGCACGCATTGCAGAGCGTGCTGGCAGGTTGCGACGCGAGAATAAGGGGCTCAATGATCGTGTGAGCAATCGAACCGATGTCATCGCAAGACGTTTTGATCTCGTTCAGATTATGTTGGAGAGATACGGTTACCTTGAGGCTGGAGTGATCACACGGTGGGGGCTTATTCTGGCAAAGATCTATGGAGAAACAGATCTTCTGATCGCAGAGATGATTCGTACAGGTGCATTTGATTCGCTCAATGCCCAAGAGATCGTCAGTGTTTTATCGGCACTCGTTTACGAGGCTCGTAGAGATGAGACGCCAAAGATTCCACATGGTGAAGTTCAGAAAGCCCTGGGGGAGCTCACCCTTCTCTGGAAACGAATCCATGAAGATGAAAAAGATCTGGGGCTAGAACCAATGCGCGAACCTGATTTAGGATTCTGCATGGCTTCCTACAGATGGGCGAGTGGTCACTCACTCTCTGCCATTTTGAAGGGAACAGAGTTAACGGTGGGAGATTTTGTGCGTTCTACAAAACAGATCATCGACCTCTTGCGCCAAATCGCGAGCGCATCTCCACACCTTGAAAAGGTTGCCCGCGACGCCCTTGATCAGATCGATCGCGGAATTATTTCCTATGCCGGAGCTGTTGCATGAGCCTTCTTCTTATAGATAGCGCATCACTGTGGTATCGCGCCTATTACGGAATGCCCGACACGATGGTCGCTCCAGATGGAACTCCGGTCAATGCAATTCGCGGATTCTTGGATATGACTGCGAGGTTGGTGACCCAATACAAACCAACACGAATAGTCGCCTGTCTTGAAGGAGATTGGCGCCCTACCTGGCGTACAGATATTTTCCCAGGCTATAAAGCTAATCGCGTTGATGAGGCTGGCAAGGAAGATGAGCCAGATACATTGGCGCCACAGATTCCTCTTCTTTTAGATCTGCTCGATCTCTTTGGTTTACCAATGGTAGGTGTCGATAATTATGAAGCAGATGATCTCATTGCGACCTACTCAAAGAGCGAGAAGGGTCCGATTCATATCGTCACCGGAGATCGGGATCTCTTTCAGCTCGTTGATGATGCAAGAAAGGTAAAGGTCATCTATCTCGCTAAGGGTTTCTCGCAACAAGAAGTTGTTGATCTCGCATGGATAAAGCAAAAATATGAAATCCCGGGGGAGCGATATGCGCTCTTTGCCATGATACGCGGCGATGCATCTGATGGACTTCCAGGGGTCAAAGGTATCGGTGAAAAAGGTGCAGCAATTATCGCTAATTCATTTGCGACGATTGAAGAGAGTTTGGCCGCAGCACATAATGATGATGAGAGATTGACACCATTGCTTCGTAAGAGATTGATTGAGGGGAGTGACTATATAAAGATCGCTCCCACATTGGTTCACTGCGCACTCGATGTTCCAGTGCCAACTATGGAGATTGCTCTTCCGAAAGTTCCACAAGACCTCAGTGAGATCTATGCATTCAAAGATCAGTATGGATTGGGTGCAAGTGTTGATCGACTCATTGCAGCCCTGGGTTGGTAGCAGCACATTATGTCAACCTATTTAATCTGCATTCCTACCTATAACGAAGCGGAGAATATTCGCGGGGTCATTGAACGAACTCTTGCAACAGGCATCCCAGGATTATCGATTCTTGTTATCGATGATGGGTCACCGGATGGAACAGCTAATATCGTTGAGGCGATGGCCCAGGGGTTGGCGAATTCTCGAATACACCTTTTAAAGAGGAGTTCTAAATCTGGATTAGGTCCTGCATATTTGGCGGCTTTTGCATGGGCGCTGGAACACTCCTTTGACTATGTCGTTGAAATGGATGCGGATGGAAGCCATCAACCCGAAGAATTAGGTCGACTTTTAGATGCTTCACGCGATGCAGATCTCGTTTTAGGAACGCGATGGATGACAGGCGGAAAGGTCGAAAACTGGCCCTTTTACCGGCGGGCGATCTCACGAATTGGCACCTGGTATGCCGAAATCGCCCTGAAAGTTCCCTATAAGGACTTAACTGGTGGCTATCGAGTTCTGAGTAAGAACCTTCTGGAAACGCTAGATCTTCGTAGCATCCAAACTTTAGGATATGGATTTCAAATTGAGATTGCGATGCGAGCTTTCGATGCTGGATTAAAAGTTGCAGAAGTGCCGATTACATTTATTGAACGAACACAGGGCAGGTCAAAGATGAGCAAGCGGATAGTGTTTGAAGCCCTTGAGAGAACGACGATCTGGGGTTTCCAGCGTAGGTTCAATCGCCGATAATCTACATTATGTAAGGTACGAGAAATCGACCCCTCTCCACTCAAACGAGCCTAGAAGGTCATCCAAAACAGGCTCTAGAAGCCTCTTACGAGCTATAGGCCTCTATCGGTGGGCAAGAGCAGACAAGGTTTCGGTCACCGAAAGCTCCATCGATGCGACCAACCGTTGGCCAATACTTACCTTTAGTTCCGATCAACTCCCCAGGGATTAGCCCGGTCATTGTTGCTGGGAAGGCTCCCACTTCACGGGCATAACTTCTCTCCCATGTTGTTGCAGCGATCGCTCCTATGGTGTGTGGGGCGTGACGAAGCGGTGATTCTTCAACAGCGATCTTGCCCTCAATCACATGATCAATCTCTGCGCGAATAGCAATCATCGCATCGATGAAGCGATTCATCTCCAGAATATCTTCTGATTCAGTTGGCTCGATCATCAGAGTTCCGGCGACTGGGAAGGACATCGTTGGCGCATGGAACCCAAAGTCCATTAAGCGCTTTGCAATGTCATCAACAGTTACTCCTGAGATTTTCGTGATCTCACGCATATCGAGAATGCACTCATGAGCGACGAGGCCCTTATTGCCTGTATACAGAATTGGGTACGAACTCTTCAATCTAGCAGCCATGTAATTCGCATTGAGAATCGCTACCTCAGTTGCATGAGTGAGACCTTCTCCCCCCATCAAGCGGATATATGCCCATGAGATAGGCAAGATACTCGCCGATCCAAATGGCGCAGCAGAGATTGGCCCAGGACCTGTTGCAGGTCCAGCGAGAGAATCAAGTGGATGATTTGGTAAGAATGGAGCGAGGTGTGCCTTCGCGATCACTGGACCAACGCCTGGTCCCCCACCACCATGTGGAATACAAAATGTCTTATGCAAGTTCAGGTGTGAGACATCTGCCCCAAATTTTCCGGGTTGCGCCGTTCCGACTAGCGCATTGAGATTCGCGCCATCTACATATACCTGTCCGCCAGCGTCATGAATGAGCGCGCAAATCTCGGAGATCGCTGATTCAAATACTCCATGCGTAGATGGATATGTGACCATCAGCGCAGCTAAGGCTGATCCATGTTCGGCGATCTTCGCCTTGAGATCAGAGAGGCTTACATTGCCTTGTTCATCGCACTCGATAACAATGACTTTCATGCCAGCCATAACTGCGCTGGCCGCATTTGTGCCGTGAGCGCTTGAAGGAATAAGGCAGATATTACGAGAGTGTTCTCCGCGTGAATCGTGGAAATTTCTAATAGCTAAAAGTCCAGCGAACTCCCCCTGGCTACCAGCATTAGGTTGCAGCGAGACGGCGTCATAGCCAGTGATCTCAACTAACCATTTCGAAAGTTGGGCAATGAGCAGACGAGAACCTTGTGATTGATCGGCCGGGGCGAATGGGTGCAATGATGCAAACTCTGGCCAGGTAACCGCTTCCATCTCTGTGGTCGCATTCAACTTCATGGTGCATGAACCAAGTGGAATCATCGTGCGATCCAGAGCCAAGTCTCTATCAGCCAATGTGCGCAAGTAACGCATCATCGAAGTTTCTGATTGATAGGTATTGAAAACCGGATGCGTAAGGTAAGTAGATGTGCGACGCAGGCTGGCTGGCACTTCGATAGACGCGCCATCGGATAAACCAAGGATCGTGAGAACATCATTGAATGTTTCATTCGTTGTTGTCTCGTCAAAAGAGATACGAATCTGGGTATTCGAAACCCTTCCAAAATTGATCTTCTTCTTAGCGGCGGCAGCGTGTAACGAAGAGGCATCTGCTACATCAATCGTGACCGTATCGAAAATATTTGTGTTGCGTGATTGTGATGCACTCTGCAATCTCGATGCATAGCCATGAATTTGCTCGGCAATCGCACGTAGCCCTTGCGGACCGTGCCACATTGCATAGAAAGCGCTCATATTTGCGAGCAGAACCTGTGCGGTACAAATATTGCTCGTGGCCTTATCGCGACGAATGTGTTGCTCTCGTGTCTGCAGTGCTAAACGAAACGCTGGATTGCCATGAGCGTCGATACTCTGTCCGACTAATCTGCCTGGAAGAGATCTCTCAAGCCCCGCGCGAACTGCCATAAATCCTGCATGTGGCCCACCAAATCCCATTGGGACGCCAAAACGTTGAGCCGAACCAACTGCAATATCTGCTCCCCACTCCCCTGGCGCCTTCATCAATGTCAGGGCTAAGAGATCTGTTGCAGCAATGACGAGTGCATCTTTTGAATGTGCGTACTCAGCAACCTTGGAGTAATCGATTACTTCACCCGTTGCATCAGGGTATTGGAGTAAGAGTCCAAAGAATTCTCCATCAAAACCATCTCGTGCAAGATCGCCTGCATCAACCTCTACAACGGTAATTCCAAGTGGCTTAGCTCGTGTCTGCACAACAGCCTTTGTCTGCGCATGAACATGCTCTTCTATGAGAAATACAGCGTTTTCTCCTGCTTTAGATGATCTGCGAGCCAATGTCATTGCCTCAGCTGCCGCAGTTCCCTCATCTAGCATTGAAGCATTCGAGAGATTGAGAGCAGTCATTTCGCAGATCACTGTCTGGAAGGCAAAGAGAGCTTCCAGCCGGCCTTGTGAAATCTCAGGTTGATACGGTGTGTACGCGGTATACCAAGCTGGATTCTCTAAAACATTTCTCTTAATAACCGGAGGTGTGATCGTTCCATAATATCCACCGCCAATAAGCGATGTGAATACTTGATTCTGTGATGCAATCTCACGAAGTTCAGCGATGACAGCGACTTCACTCTTCGCACTATCTAAAACTTCAGAAAGCTTCTTCTCGATTGCAATATTCGCCGGAACGACATCTTTGATGAATTCTTTGATATCTGTGTAACCGAGCACCTGAAGCATTTGCGCTTCGTCGGAACTAGTCGGACCGATATGGCGAGTAACAAATTGTTCGCCTTCATACTTCATGAATGATCCCCTAGCTCGTTATGTAGGGCAAGAATATGGGAATTAGGCCCCTTTTGCCTTCCGACGGCGAGAAAGTTCGTCATTACCTACGTTACCTACGACACCTACGGACTCACCATTAACCTCACCCTGAAGGGTAGAGAGTGAACCTTCGACTTCGCTCCACACTTTTGAGATGGCAATTCCAAAGACACCTTGACCGCCTTGCAAAAGATCGACAATCTGGTCTGCACTCGAGCATTCATAGATCGAGACGCCATCACTCATCAAGGTCATGCGCTCAAGATCAGATACTCCCCTGCTTCGCAGGTGTTCAACCGCTGTACGAATATTTTGCAGTGATACGCCGGTATCCAATAAGCGTTTAACAATCTTTAAAACGAGAATGTCACCAAAGCCATAGAGTCTCTGCGAACCAGATCCAGAAGCGCTCTTAATGCTTGGTACGACCAACTCTGTTCGCGCCCAATAATCTAATTGGCGGTAGGTAATTCCGGCCGCTACGCAGGCTGTAGCGCCTCTGTAGCCGACTTCTGGGTCGATGGGATGATCACTCACGGCAGCTCACTTCTATGGGGAATGGCTAAAGGATAGGTTGAGGGTTTAGAGAGTGCAATAACCGACACGCACCAGCCTCAGAAACCTTCAACCAATGATCGAGGGTTTCCCTTAGCCAAGAAAATCGTCAGGGTTGATCTGGTCCAAGAACTCACGAAACTTCTCGACCTCATCCTCGGCCGCATCTGGGATCTCTATACCGGCGGAAGAGAAGAGCTCTGCAGTCGCAGAGATCGAGACATCGCAACGAAGTGCCAGGGCGATCGCATCACTGGGGCGAGCAGAGATCTTCTTCTCCCCTGCAAAGTTAAGTTCGGAATAGAAAATCCCATCTTTCATCTGCGTGAGAACAACAGAGACCAAGGGGGTTCCGATCTCTTCAATCAGGGTCTTCATCAGATCATGAGGAAGTGGCCTAGGAGGTATAACCCCTTGTTGAGCAAAGGCAATCGCACTTGCTTCCACAGCACCCACCCAGATCGGAAGATACCTAGTGCCGCCGACTTCGCGAAGCAGGACGATCGGTTGATTAGATGGCATCTCAACGCGAACGCCAATAACTTCAACAGGTAAGAGTTCGCGATCAGTCATGACGAGGTGTGCGAATTACTTGGAACGATGCAGGCCAGCGCGCACCAATGCGGCATGAAGTCTGACTGAGATTGAAGCCAATTCATTCTGCACTTCTTCTGCACGCGCCTTTGAATCGGCACCTTTTTGGCGCAACAGTGGAGTGGTTACTTGTTCAACTAGTCCAACTTCACGATCTGCGGCGCTTTTAAATGAACGCAGGTGACGGGCTTCGATACCAAAGGCTGCCATCTCTGCCACAGCGCGGCCAACTGCAAGTGCATCAGCGTCATAGTAGCGACCCTTGATTGTGATTAACCCAAATGATTCAAGTTCTGCAAGTTGGTCTTCATCTAACCCTGAACTCTGTAACAACTCACTTCGAGATAGGCGAAGTTCGCTCTCTTCACCAAAGTGCTGTGGCGCGAATTGACCATCAAGAGTGGCCAAACGTGGCGCCGCTGCTCCCCCGGTAATACTCGATGGTGTTAATCCTCGATCCAGTGCATCTAAGTTCTCTTTGATAACTCGAAGAGGTAGGTACTGGTCACGTTGGGCCGCTAAGACGTATCGAAGGCGATCTAGATCAACACTCGTAAATTTTCTATATCCAGATGGGGTTCTCTGCGGATCGATCAATCCTTCAGCTTCGAGGAAGCGAATCTTGGAGATCGTGACATCTGGGAACTCTCCACGCAATTTACCGAGGACTTCGCCAATGCTGAGATACGCGCGTGCTGGAACGCTCATGAATTTCCCTTCCCGGAAAAATATGTTAATCGGTACTTACCTATATGCAATTCATCGCCTACTACAAGTCTCTCTTCAGTAATCGATTGGGAGTTGACATAGCTGCCATTTAAACTTCCGCAATCCTTCACCGTGAAACCATCGCCACTGCGATGGATCTCTGCATGCTTTCTTGACACGGTCACATCATCTAAGAAGATCTCCGAATTAGGATCTCGCCCAATAGAGGTTAAATCCCCCTTAATCAGGAAGCGCGATCCCTTGTTTGGTCCTGCAAGAACTACAAGCATCGAACTTCTATTAGGAAGCTGGCCGAGAACTTCGCGCTCCTCTGAGGTGAGGGCCGAGAAGATCTCCTCGATATTGCGTTGATTGCGAACTGAACGAAGTGACGAAAGGTGGATAGTTGATGTCAGGTCTTGATTCTTAGCTAGCTTCTTCTCTTCCTGCTCATCCGGAGTCTCTGGTGAATGTGTCACTGTCGCCTCCTTCAAGAATAGAGAGAACCTCGCTGGGGGAAGCATTGAGGTCAACTGGAGGCTGACACTATTCCCAGCTTAGGCGAAGGTCAAGCGGTCAAAATCCCATACTCTGCAGCGCTGAGAAGGTCTGTGGGGTCAGTTGAAAGTTCAACTTCTGCAATCCATCCGGCGCCATAGGGATCAGAGTTCATGACTTCTGGATTCTTATCCAATGCATCATTAATGGCGATCACTTTTCCAGAAACTGGTGCGTAAATTTCACTGACAGATTTTGTAGATTCAACTTCGCCGCAGACAGCACCGGCAGTGAGAGATTCTCCAACTTTCGGAAGCTGAATATAGACGATGTCGCCAAGGGCTCCTTGTGCGAAATCAGTAATGCCCATTCGGACAACTCCTGATGGACGAACTTCGACCCACTCATGCTCTTTGGTGTACTTAAGATTCTCGGGTGCATTAGACATTAACGTGGCCTTTCATGTGGGCTCTGCGAGATAGCGCGAACGCTCTTCATCGCCTCGACGGTGTAATCGATCGCTGTGTAGATGTATAACCCTATCCCCCAAATGGCGAAACTCCACCCGAGAATATTCGCAAAGCGACCAATTCCATGATCTCCCGCAAGTAGAAGAAAGGGAAAGGCATAGAGCAGGTTGAAGGTCGCGGTCTTACCAAGGAATGTAACCTCGAAGATCTTTCCCGTCCGTTTTCTCTTGTAGACCAAGAGAATGGCCATGTATACGTCACGAAGAACGAGTAGACCGACCAACCACCACGGGATGAAATCACGAATGGCCATGGCGATGACAGTTGCAGCGATGTAGGCCCGATCAATTGTCGGATCCATAGCCGCTCCAAGGGCTGACTCTTGGTGAAGCCATCTCGCTACTTTCCCATCAAAGTAATCGGTGATCGCCCCCACAGTGAGAACGATAAAACTCCACCCGACAGAGTGTTCCTTGAGGAAGAGCCATAAGAAGAGTGGAATTCCTAAAGCGCGCAAAAGGGTCAACCCGTTGGGGATTGTAAGAACCTTCGGTGACTCGTCCATCTCTGCCATCACGGCTAAGCCGGATCGCGCTCCTTGATCTTCAACGAGACTTCAACGGGGCTGCCATCGAAACCAAATTCCTCACGCAAACGTCTCTCAATAAAGCGCCTGTAGGAAGCCTCGACCCAATCACTTGCGAAGATAACGAACTTCGGAGGCATGATCGCAGCCTGGGTAGCAAAGCGGATCTTCGGCTGCTTACCGCCGCGAACGGGAGGCGGCGTCGCCGAGATAAGTGCACCAAGGAATGCGTTGAGCTTTGAAGTCGGCACGCGACGTTCCCAGCTAGCAAGGGATGTCCGTAGGGCTGGAGCTAGACGATCGCGGTGCCATCCAGTCTTCGCTGAGATATTTACTCGTTGCGCCCATGGATATCGCTCTAGTTGGCGATCCATCTCTTTTGTTAATTGTTGTTGGCGATCCTCATCCACCAGATCCCATTTATTCATCACCAGAACCAGTGCGCGGCCAGCTTCTTCAGCCATCGTGACAATGCGGATATCTTGTTCAGTCAGTGGTTCTGATGCATCAAAGACAACAACAGCCACTTCAGCTCGTGCCAGTGCATTGGCTGTGCGAAGAGATGCGTAGTAATCGGTTCCGGAATCTTGATGACTCCTGCGACGAATTCCTGCAGTGTCAATGAAGCGCCAGGTCGATCCACCAAAGATGATCAATTCATCCACCGGATCTCGTGTTGTTCCGGCAACATCATCTACGAGTACACGGTCTTCACCAGCAAGCGCGTTGAGCAAACTCGATTTACCAACATTGGGCCGGCCAACGAGTGCAATTCTTCTGTAACCGTCATCCATCGGTTCGCTTCCAACTTCAGGAAGTGTCTTGATGAGAAGATCCATGAGATCCCCCGCACCTCGACCATGAAGAGCTGAGACAAATTGTGGTTCACCAAGCCCAAGATTCCATAGCGCATGAGCCTGAGTCTCCTCAGCATTTCCATCCACTTTATTTGCAACAAGCACAACTGTTTTACCCGATCGACGCAGTAATTGCAGAAGGGCTTCATCCTCATCGAGCGCACCAACTTGAGCATCGACAACGAAGAGCACAACATCAGATTCAGCGATTGCAATCTCAGATCCTGCGGTGATCTTCTCTGAGATGCCTTCAGGTTTTACTTCCCAACCACCAGTATCAATGAGTAAGAATCTACGTCCATTCCACTCTGCTTCATACTTCACACGGTCACGTGTAACACCAGGGGTATCTTCAACAATCGCTTCGCGACGCCCAATGATGCGATTGACCAGAGTTGATTTACCAACGTTTGGACGTCCGATTACCGCGACCTTAGGCAGACCAAGCAAATTGCGTTCTTTGAGCCAGCCCCAAACAACTTCAATGACTTCCTTAAGATCTAAGTTTGTAGAATCAATTTCAAGTGCGTCCTCGGCCATGCGCAGAGGCGAGAGCTTTCGCTTCGTATCCATCTCATCGCGGGAAACTAGAGATTGTTCGATTCTTTCGGAATCGCCTTCTGCAAGTTCTTGTTCACGACGTGATGTGCGTTGGTCGAGATCGGCGTAGAGGAAAATCTTGAGGTGTGCTTCGGGTGCAACGACTGTTCCAATGTCGCGGCCTTCAACGACGATTCCGTGCGGCGCTGCATGAATCATCTCTCGCTGGATATGTAAGAGAAACTCACGAACCTCGCCCATTTGGGCATAGATGCTGACTTGATCTGTAATGCGCAGGGAGCGGATCGCCTCAGAGATATCGCTCTCCCCCGCAAATATTTTTGGATCAAGAGGATCGCCGATAAATCGAATGCCAACCTCTTCGCATGCTCGTACCAACTCGCGCGGGTTCTCAATATTGCGGTCAAGGGCGATCCAGGTTACGGCTCGATAGAGCGCACCAGTATCAAGGTAATCCCAGTTGGCTCGAAGGGCGATGCCCTTAGCGGTTGATGATTTTCCGGAACCACTCGGACCATCTATTGCGATCACGGTAGTCGACATAAGAGAACCTTACTGTTAATAAAAGTTACGCTGTGCGCGGTTGATGTGCTAGCCAACCTTGCTCAACCATATGAGAGTGCATCTTCTGTGCATCCATCTCAGATAGAGCGAGTGTTACCAATCCAGTCTCTTGACCAGGGCTATGTTCGATCGTCAGATCTTCAACGTTTACGCCAATCACTTCACATTCATGAAAGATCTTTGCGAGCTGTCCAGGGCGATCATCGATGACAATTGGCAAGAGGTGGTATTCGCGATCTTTTCCGCCATGCTTTCCCGGAATATTTGCACGGCCAATATTGCCTTGGGCGATCAACTCCCCAACGCCTGCCGCGTCACCGTTCTCTAAACGATTAACCAATATGTCGATATAACCCTTTAATGATTCTAAGAGCGGAAGCACCTTGCTCGCATTGAGCGTCAAGAGTGGTCCCCAAAGCTCTGGAGAGCTCGCTGCTAAGCGTGATGTATCTCGTAATCCACCACCGGCCAGCGTCAGCTCATCCTCATCGCGTTCAGAGAGCACAACACCTAATAGCGAGGAGAGCGCCTGAGGTAGATGCGAGACGAGAGCAATACGTTCATCATGGATCTCAGGTTCGAGCTCAAAGCAAGAGGCACCTGTGGCGCTGATCAACTCTTTGATTGAGGCGAGAAATGCCGGGCTTGTCTGAGAGCTAGGAGTCACTATCCACGCTCTTCCCTCAAAGAGATCAGCTCGAGCCCCCGCAGGGCCTGCGACCTCTCTACCTGCCATGGGGTGGGTACCAAGGAATCGGGCATTAAGACCGGGAATTCGTGCGACCTCAAGTAAAAGGTTGGACTTTAAACCACCTATATCTATAAACCTCGCTTGAGGGTAGCGCTCAAATTCGGCGAGTAAGACAGAAAATATCTGATCTACAGGTGTCGCTATGACAATGAGCTCTGGATCCACTAGATCTTCAACAGGAGAAATCTCTCCAGGGGTTGCGAGAAGATCCCTCGCTAAACGTTGATTGGCCGCATTCTGGTCGACCATCTCAAGAGTATGGCCCTGGCTCTTCAAGGAGAGGGCAAAGGAAGTACCAATAAGCCCTGATCCGACGATTCGAATATGCATCTTTGCTCTATCAATAGCCATATTCAGCCTTATTGGGCGATATCACGGCGGAGAACTTCAGCTCCCCTACGGTAGACATGGCGAGCCGCCTCAAGGGTGAGATCAGAATGGGCGTGAACCATCACTCGGACAACCCTGGGAAGAGCCCCCGCCACATCAATTTCGACAGCACACATGAGTGGGACCGATCCTAAATTGAGTGAGCGCGCGGTCTTAGCCGGAAATTCGCAGAGCAGATCTGGTGTCGCTGTAAAGAGGATGGAGATGAGGTCTTCATTGGCGATCGCATTCTCTTTGAAGATGTCGAGAAGGAGCTCGCAGACTGCCTCTTCCATCTCTTTCGAGGAGTCGCTCTGGAGCTGGGTGGCTCCGCGGAATGCTCGAACTCTCATTGGCTAAGAGTACCCTCTCACTGGATTCTGATGATTCTCTATTTAACGCATTACGGTTAAATCTTTAAATTGCTTTTAGTTCATTATATAAAGTCGATAATGCAGGATGAGTCAACCGCCCTGACCTATAATATCGATAAAACGTTTTAAGGTTAAAAAACCTAGCATATTAATATCGATAAATTAACTAAAAAAGAGGTCTAATACCGATAAAGCGTTTTAAGGTTATTCCTATATTCGATTTATCGCTTTAACTTTAGATCATTAAAGAGTTTTACCAACTCCCCCTCATTGAGATTACGCCAACGCCCTTCCTTAAGCTCTCCAATAGAGATGGGGCCAAAGTCAGTTCTGATCAGGCGCAGGACTGGAAGCTCGAGCGCCATAAACATTCTGCGGACGATGTGATAGCGACCCTCATGGATGGAGATCTCAGCCCATGAATGCTTTTGAGAGATTTGGCGGACGGTCTTAACCTCCAGGGCTCGGGCCAGGCCATCTTCCAACTCGACACCCTTGAGCAGGGCATCAATATCTGTCTTACCGATAACTCCCTCGATCTCGACGAGATAGCGCTTGACCAAGCCATAGGAAGGATGAGTCGCTCTATGCGTAACATCCCCATCGTTGGTCAAAAGGATTAATCCCTCTGACTCCTTATCGAGACGCCCAACGTGAAAAAGGCGGTCATTTCGTCCGGTAAAGAAATCACCGAGGTTTGCCCGTCCTTCTGGGTCCGACATGGTTGACAAAATACCCGCTGGTTTATAAAACGCAAGGTAAGTTTTATGCTTATTGGTGGAAATTGCCTCACCATCAACTTCAACTTGAGATATTTCTGGATCAATTTTGTATCCGAGTTCAGTTATTTGGATGCCATCTACGCTGACCCGGCCATCGAGGATCAACTCTTCAGAGGCCCTTCGACTTGCTACGCCTGCATCGGCTAAAACTTTATGTAATCGAACTAAAGGCATGTGAGCTCCGGAATCTCCACGATTCTTGGGTAGGTGCCTGATGACACCGTTCTGCTAGTGGGTGGGTAGATCCTACCCTCCCCCACGAACTCTCGACTAATCGATGAGAGTTGCGAGGATCTCGTCTAAACCATCGACATCAGGAAGGAATGGGGCGAGGGCAGGTAGATCTGCCGCGGTATTCAATCCAAGTTTCTCAAGGAAGTATGAGGTTGTCTGATAGAGAATTGCGCCAGTCTCATGTTCGGTCCCAGACTCTTCAACGAGACCGCGCGTCACCAAGGTCTTCATAACGGCCTCAACATTTACTCCGCGGATAGCAGAGACTCGGGCGCGCGAAATCGGCTGGCGATAAGCAATAACTGCGAGTGTCTCAAGGGCGGCCTGGGTTAGGCGGCTCTGTTGGCCATCCAAGACGAACTTCTCAACCAATGGAGCGAGATCTGGGTGGCTGTAAAAGCGCCAGCCGCCGGCTATATGGCGCAGTTGGAAGCCACGGCCTTCTTGCTCATAAGCAAGGCCCATCTCCTCTAAGAGGGAGCTGATCTCCTCGGTGGGAACTTCGATAATCTGAGCCAAAACGAGCTCTGAGAGTGGCTCATCGACCACCATGAGGATCGCTTCGATAGATCTCTTGACTTCTTCTTTAGACATTTATTCCTCTTCTGTAGCAGAATCAATAGGTAGTGGAGGTAGATCAAACTCGTCGCTGACCTGGATCTCGCCAGTTGCTGTGCCCACCCAGGTAACTTGGAGCTCACCAAGGGCTGCTACCTGCTCAAACCGTAGAACACCCTCTTTGTAGAGCTCAAGGAGAGCGAGGAAACGTGCCACGACCACAAGGGTTGATGATGCATCTGAGATGAGCGTCCGGAAACTAGCTCGGCCAGCGGAGCGCAGAGTGTCGACGATCTTTACAGCCTCTTCGGTGACGCTAACAAGAGGGCTATGAATATGCTCGATCGAAAGGGTCGGTTCGATCTTCGGAGAGAGCACTCTTTGGGCGATCGCCGCGAAACGCTCTGCCCCTACTCCAATAAGCACCTCTGGCAGGAGCTGCGCGAAGTGAGGTTCAAGGGCGACTGTGCGCGGGAAGGTTCGCGTATTGAGATCTATGCGATCAACGAAGATTGCGGCGATCTCTTTAAATGCACGGTACTGCAGGAGACGGGCAAAGAGTAGGTCGCGAGCTTCTAGAAGAGCGAGATCTCCCTCGTCCTCGACTTCACCAGATGGCAATAATCGCGCTGCTTTCAGGTCTAGAAGCGTTGCTGCCACTACGAGGAACTCAGTGGTCTGGTCGAGGTCCCAACCCTCGTCAGCGCCCTCTAGGGTGCGTATATATGCGATGAAATCATCAGTCACCACGCTCAGTGCGACATCCGTAACATCCATCTTGTGTCGAGAAATGAGTTGCAGAAGCAGATCAAAGGGGCCATCAAAATTGGTGAGATGAACGGAGAAACCAGTGTTTTCAGGCTCAGCAAGGGCCGAGGTCGTTACACCCTGGAAATCATCGCCAATCTCGCTCATAGGTGAACCGTACTCATTCGCGCTTGCCTTTTCGAATGCACGCGCCATAGAGTCCCGCTATGGCCAAAGTTAATTCACAGGTTTCTCGCTTCGACGCTAAATCGACAAATCGCGACGAAGAGCTTGCTCAAACATCTGCCATTGTTGGAAAGCCAGCGATCAATTTCTCTGATGTGGTGAAGACTCCTGCAGAAGGTCCTGCAAAGATTATCTCGATCGTTAACCAAAAGGGTGGCGTTGGTAAGACAACCACAACGATCAACCTTGGGGCTACGCTCGCAGAGCTTGGTCGACGTGTTCTTTTAGTTGATTTTGACTCTCAAGCTTCGATGACTATTGGACTCGGTATCAAGCCGTTTGAGAATGAGCAGTACAACTCGATCTGGTATTTACTCAACGATCCAGCCGCTGATATCCATGACGCGATTTTGAAATCTAACGTTCCAGGTATGGATTTTATTCGCGGCCACGAGGATATGGCAGCAGCTGAGGCGAAGTTCGTCTCTGAGATTGCAAAAGAGCACAAGCTTCGCAAGATGCTCGCTCCAGTACTCGATGAATACGACGTCATCCTTATCGACTGCTCGCCATCTCTGGGTACATTGACTGTGAATGCACTCACCGCATCTGCAGGTGTGATTATTCCAATGGAATGTGAATACTTCGCTATCCACGGATTAGCTCTTGTAAAGAGCACTATCAAGACGATTCAAGAGAACACAAATCCTCAGTTAAAGATCGATGGAATTCTCGCTACGCGATTTGATCGCAAGACCGCACATTCCCGTGAAGTTCTCGAGCTAATCGCAAACCAATTTCCTGATGAGGTCTTTGACACCATTATTGCGCGAACAATTCGTTTCTCTGAGTCCACATCTCAAGGCGAACCAATCACCACTTTTGCAAGCAGTTCAGTAGGAGCAATGTCATATCGACGACTAGCACGTGAATTAATCGCCCGAGGAGGCAGCAAATGAGCAGACGCGTAACACTTCCAGGTGCAGATGAACTCTTCCGCCAGTCAACAACGCTGAGTGCGGTTCCTAACGCAACCCCAACTGCCGTCGAAGATGTTCCCAACGCGCCAATGACTACTGCAGCGAAGAAATCTGTTCGCCAGACTCCACGGCGTCGTACAAATTCCTTCGATCGCTCTCCAAGTGGCCGTGAACGCCATGACGAGAAGATCACCGTCTATCTCTCCCCTGATGAACTCTACGATCTAGAGCAAGCGAGATTAGCTCTCCGTGGTGATTTGGGACTTGCAGTTGATCGCGGCCGTATCGTCCGTGAATCTC
Organism: uncultured Actinomycetes bacterium; assembly: GCA_903895995.1. Classification (GTDB taxonomy): domain Bacteria; phylum Actinomycetota; class Actinomycetes; order Nanopelagicales; family Nanopelagicaceae; genus PALSA-747. The sequence goes on along the minus strand of CAITVX010000020.1, from coordinate 6,889 downwards.
TTGCGATCATCATCGCTGACCTCGAGGCAAAGGGTGATCAATCGATTATCGCCCGCAGACTGCGCGGAAGATAGAAACCTTACTTTTACTTGTAAGAGTTAACGGGCGCGCGGGTGCGCCTGCGCATAACTCTCCCTGAGACGATCGATAGTTACCAAGGTATAGATCTGTGTTGTTGTCACCGATGAGTGCCCCAGTAGCTCTTGTACAACCCTGATATCAGCGCCCCCATCAAGCAGATGCGTAGCAAATGAGTGTCGCAAGGAATGCGGCGTTACATGCTCGAGAAGACCTGCTCGCTTGGCTGCTGCATCGATAATCGACCAAGCACTCTGGCGACTTAATTTCGTTCCTCGTGCATTTAAGAAAAGGGCCTCATTGCGCCGCTCTTTCAAGAGGGTTGGACGGAGCCTGACGAGATATTGATCCAGAGATTGTTGGGCAAATTTTCCCACCGGAACGATCCGCTCCTTGCCGCCTTTACCTCGTAGGCGTATCGCTAGAGTCTCGTTCTCACCTAATTTCGAGATATCAGAGATCTTTACAGAAATAATTTCAGAGACACGGCCACCTGTTGCATAGAGCAGTTCGACGAGCGCAACATCTCGTAGGGAGATCAAGTCAGCTTCACGGTGGGCGTTTGCAATCAGAGACTCCACCTCTTGCAGCGATAGCGCCTTTGGAAGGCGTTTTGGAATCTTGGGTGGGTTGAACTCCTTGATGGGATTGAGAAAATTCTCTTCTCGAGAAGCAAAGGCATAGAAATTTCGGATTGCTACAACTGCTCGTGAAATTGAACTTTCAGCAAGAGGAGCTTTGCCCCCTCTCCCCCTCAGAGATGCAACAAACTCATCCATGATCGGTGAGGTTAATTTATCTACAGGTAAATTTTGCTCGGCTAGGAAAGCTGAAAAACGAAGTAGATCGCGTTCATATGCGATCGTCGTATTTCGGGCCAGGCCCTTCTCTACGCGCAGATGCGAAATGTACTCACGTACAAGTGCATCAGTTGCTTTCATGGCCCTTCTTCAACCCGTTCTTGATGGCTGCTGCAACGAGACCTGCAAAGAGTGGGTGTGGTCTTGTTGGGCGGGAGAGAAATTCTGGGTGAGCCTGAGTTCCCACGTAATATGGATGTACCTCTTCTGGAAGTTCGACGAATTCCACAAGATGTTGATCTGGTGAGAGCCCTGTAAATCTCAGACCGGTTGCAGAGATTTGATCGCGATATTTATTGTTTACTTCGTAGCGATGGCGATGGCGTTCTTGAACAAGTTCGGAGTTATATACACGAGCAACAATGGAGCCTTTCTCCAGAACTGCTGGATAAAGTCCAAGGCGCATAGTTCCGCCCATATCCCCTTCGCCTGCAACGATCGCTTCTTGAGAGGCCATGGTCGCGATGACAGGATATTTAGTTTCTGGTTCAAACTCAGCCGAACTTGCCCCTTCAAGATGAGCAAGGGATCTCGCCGCTTCAATCACCATACATTGCAGACCAAGGCAGAGGCCTAAGGTCGGAATTTTATTCTCTCGGGCATAGGTGAGTGCACCAAGTTTTCCTTCAATTCCACGAACACCGAAGCCACCGGGAACGCAGACAGCATCTACATCGGCGAGATTCGCGCGTGCTCCTTCAGGTGTTGAGCAATCATCAGATGGAATCCACTTGATGTGGACCTTTGCATCATTCGCGAAACCGCCCGCACGTAGAGCTTCGGTCACAGAGAGATAAGCATCCGGGAGATCCACGTACTTACCGACGAGGCCGACAGTGACATGATGCTTAGGATGGTGAACCTTCTTCAATAGCTCATCCCATTCACCCCAGACCATCTCTGTGGCATTGAGGCTCAAGCGGCGGACTACATAACTATCAAGACCCTCGCTATGGATCACCTTAGGGATATCATAAATTGAGGGTGCATCCACAGCTGCAACGACGGCCTCTGCATCCACATCGCACATATTTGAAATTTTGCGTTTCACCGAATCAGGAATTTCACGATCTGAACGGATAACGATCGCATCAGGTGCAATACCAATGGAGCGAAGTGCAGCAACTGAATGCTGAGTAGGTTTTGTCTTCAGCTCTCCAGATGGTCCGATATATGGAACAAGGGAAACATGCAGATAGAAGACATTATCGCGACCAACATCTTGTCGGATCTGACGGGCAGCTTCTAAAAATGGTAGAGATTCAATATCTCCAACGGTGCCGCCAACTTCTGTAATCACCAAGTCAATATCTGGACCTGCCATGGAGCGGATTCGTTCTTTGATCTCATTTGTGATGTGTGGAATTACTTGGACTGTATCTCCAAGGTATCCTCCGCGGCGCTCTTTAGCGATCACATTTGAATAGACCTGACCTGTGGTCACATTTGCCGAACCAACCAAGTTGCGATCAAGGAATCGTTCGTAATGGCCGATATCAAGATCTGTCTCTGCGCCATCATCAGTAACGAATACCTCGCCGTGTTGGAAGGGATTCATCGTTCCTGGATCCACATTGAGGTAAGGATCGAGCTTCTGCATCGTTACGCGTACTCCGCGTGATGTTAAGAGGCGGCCAAGGCTAGATGCTGTGAGGCCTTTTCCAAGACTTGAGGCTACGCCCCCGGTGACAAAGAGATGTTTGGTTACATGAGGGCTGGTCATGGAGCACTAACCTATCACGTGAGGATAGAAGAATTTCTCACTAACTCTAAGAGCTCGGCTGCGTGTTCTTGGGCGGTTGCAGATTGCGCTTGGCCAGAGAGCATCCTGGCGATTTCTACCTTGCGTTCTGCTTCGGTGAGTCGCTTAACATCCGATGCGCTCACTGAACCAGTCTGATCCTTCTGCACTAAGAGATGGCTATCCCCCCAGACAGCTACTTGAGCAAGATGAGTCACCACAATCACCTGTGCAACTTTGGAGAGCTTCTTCAATCGTCTTCCTACCTCAACCGCAGCAGCGCCACCCACTCCGGCATCAACTTCATCAAAGATGTACGTACCTATTGGAGATGATTCGGCGATCACCACAGAGAGAGCGAGCATAACTCGCGAAACTTCGCCTCCACTTGCTACTTTGGAGAGAGGAAGAGGTTGTGCACCGCTATGCCCTGCAAAGAGAAGCGAGACTTCATCTAAACCAAAGAGTCCATAATCAGAGAATTTCTCACCAGGAAGGGTTTTTATTTCGCAGATCAATTGTGAATTCGGCATCGAAAGTTGTTGCATCTCCAACGTAGTGAGTTTAGATAACTGCGCTGCACCTTTCGATCTCAATTTTGAAACTTCTCCTGCCGAGGCCTTTAATTTTTTAAAGACTGCGGCCAACTCTGATTCGAGTTCAGCGATACGTTGATCTCCACCGGTGAGATCAGCCAGGCTCTCCTCTGCACTCTCATACCGTGCAATCAAATTCACATATGCGAGGTCGCGATCGCTGCCTTCACCGAATTTCTTCAGGAGCGCATTGATCCCAGATTTGCGTTGCTGGAGTTGATCGAAGCGTTGTGGATTAGCCTCTAACCGTGCGAGATATGAAACTACATCGGCCATAACATCGGTGAGGTCGAAGAGAACACTCGTATATTTATCAATATGTATATCGAGGGTTGAATCCTTTGATTTAATCGACTCTAAGGTGCGGCGTGCCAATTGAAGGGTATTTATGACCCCGCGGTCCTCATCTTCGAGTAGATTCAAAGTAGAAGTTAATGCGCTATTTAACTCCTCAACACTTCCTAGTCGATTGATCTCATCATCGATAGAGGCGAGTTCTCCCGCTTTTGGCATCAACTTCGCAAATTCATCGGCAAATGTTTTCAATTCGGCTATCTGGCTATCTTTCTTTGCGCTGTGTTCTTTGAGAGCGATAATCCGGTGAGAGAGAGTTCGGTACTCCTCGTAGAGCTTCTGGTAAAGACCAATCGCATCATGCGCTCCTACAAAAGAGTCGAGCACTTCTCGTTGGACCGCAGCTTTAGATAATCGCAAGTTCGTCGATTGCCCGTGAATTTCAACCAGTGTTTCAGCGATCTCAGAGACTTTCCCGGCAGTGCTCAGCGCTCCACCAATAGAGATTCGTGACTTACCTTCGGCAGAGATTGTTCTGGTCAGGAGGATTTCGTTTCCATCCACATCACCACCAGAATCAAGAACGTTCTCTACAATCTTTGGATTGGCGCAAAACCTGGCAGAGACAACTGTCCGATCAGAACCTGTGCGGACAAGGTCTGCATCACCTTTTGCTCCAAGCACTAAACCAAGAGCGCTGAGGACCATCGTCTTTCCTGCACCAGTTTCGCCAGTGAGGACAGTCAAACCTGCGGAGAACTCCACAACTGCGCTCTCGATGACGCCGAGGCCTCGTATGGAAATTTCGTCGAGTGAACTTACTGGACCGTGATTTTCACTCACCGCGCCAGCCTTCAATGGGTAACTTAAATTTAGCCACAAGGCGATCCGTAAAGGTGTCATCATCGAGATGAACAAGTTCAACCGTGTGCCCCTCTTTGAAAATAGTGACTCGATCACTCTTATCCAAAGTGAATGTTCGCATGCCATCAGATGAGAGCTGGGCGTTTGAGGATTCGATATCAATCGCAATTACTGAATCAGGAGAGATCACCATTGGCCGAGAGAATAAAGCGTGTGCTGCAAGCGGAAGGAAGACGATTGCATGGACTGCCGGCCAGACCACAGGGCCACCTGCTGAAAAGGCATATGCAGTAGATCCAGTTGGGGTCGCTGCAATGACTCCGTCACAACCCCAGCGCGATAATGGTCTTCCATCAATCTGCACAAAGAGTTCAACCATCTGAGAATCATTACGGCCAACTGTCACTTCATTAAGAGCCCAACCTGAGTGCACCACAGCGCCTTTGCGCTCGACAGAATGCTTGAGCAGAAGACGCTCTTCACCGCTATACGATTTCGCGAGGAGTGCGGTAACGATCGCATCAACCGAAGGTCGTGAAATCTCAGCGAGGAAACCAACAGTTCCCATATTGATTCCTAGTATCGGAATCTTGTAGCCTTGTACGATCTCGGCGGCACGAAGGATGGTTCCATCTCCACCAAGAACGACCGCAACTTCCACTCCAGAGACACTTTCAAGAGGGCTGATGTGCGCAAGTTTCTTGGAAAAGTTGGAGAGAACTTCAAATCCTGCCTTATCAAGCTGCGCTGCAAGTTCAGCTGCAAGTTCAGCTGCCTCAGATTTAGAGGGATGGATAACGAGAAGAACTTTTCTCTTCATTTACTGTGGTCCTTCCGAGATTGCATGATCGAGGGCCTCATCAGAGATCTCGTCACTTCCACGTTTCAACCATAAGAAATATTCAACATTGCCACTCGGTCCTGGAAGGGAGCTTGCAACAACACCGTAACAGCCAAGACCCATATCGTAAGCGGCATCAGCAACATCTTTCACTGCCGATTTGCGAAGGGCTGGATCGCGAACAACTCCACCTGCCCCTAGCTTCTCGCGGCCGACTTCAAATTGTGGCTTCACCATAACAAGGAAATCAGCAGATGTACGCGAGACAGATACCAGTGCGGGCAACACCAGCGAGAGTGAGATAAAACTTAGATCTGCAACGATCAAATCGACCGGCTCGCCTATCTGCTCAATCGTAAGATGTCGAACATTGGTGCGATCTAAGACAGTCACGCGGGGATCTTGTCTGATCTCCCAAGCCATCTGACCATAACCAACATCGACTGCAACAACGCCACCTACTTCACGCTTTAAAAGCACATCTGTAAAACCACCGGTTGAAGCACCGGCATCGAGTGCACGCTTTCCGGCAACATGAATCTGTGGAAATGCATCTAACGCACCAGCTAATTTATGACCACCGCGTGAAACATAATCATCTCGATCGCCTGCGATAGTTATGGAAGTCTCTGCATCTACCTGGGTTGCCGGCTTGGTGGCAGGAATACCAATCACGAGTACTGAACGAGACTCGATGAGATCAGCCGCATGTTCGCGCGAGCGCGCTAAACCCCTGCGAACTAATTCAGCATCGAGCCTTGTCTTCATGAATTCCTTTAGAGCCCATCAATGGCAGCGAGTGCGCGTTCAAGTTGGTGGTGAATCGCATCGAATTCACCAACGTGTTCGTTGAGATCTTTTCCTTGGACCGCAGAGATTCGATCGCGGATCGATTCAATACTTTGACTTGATTGGTTCTCGGAAGAATCTGAAATATCCATACGAGTACCGTACCCAATAAGCAGACTCACCCGCTTTTTTGACACTTTTATCGCGTAAATAGGGCTTATAGACGCGTGATACAGAGAGCTTCAACCTGCCAGCGACTTGCAAGACCATGTGGGGCCTGCCAGAAGCGCCTACGAACCGCTCCCTGAACCTCGATCCACTCCTCTGCCTTCACTGCCAGCGCTGCCTTTCGCGCCGATGCGCTCCATGCTGCGATATCGAGAGTATCCACTTCACGCTTCTTTCCACGTGATGAGGCACGGTCGACAATCACGCGAAACTCCACAACCTTATCTCCACTTGGCAGCTCTTTGAGAGATGCAGGAGCACTTACTCGTCCGACTAGGAGAACTTCATTACACGGTTCAAATCCTTCATCTGCAACTTTTGCAGAGTCAACTTTCTTCTTCATATCTCTTCCGATCCCGATTTTTTCTGCCTCATCTGGGCAGTACCGGAATCTATGAGAGAGATGGATTAATGTATGGAGTTATTTCTGTAACTGTTGAGAAGATGAGTATGTGGAGAAATAAAAAAAGAGCACTTGCTCGACTCACGTAATGTGAGGAGCAAGTGCTCTTCTAAATGATGTCCGGCGGCGATCTACTCTCCCACAAGGTCCCCCTTGCAGTACCATCGACGCAGAGAGGCTTAGCTTCCGGGTTCG
>CAITVX010000019.1 GCA_903895995.1 uncultured Actinomycetes bacterium | reverse complement strand
TTAATTTGCGGACACTCTCGCTTCGAGGATCAATGCCCAACCAAACTTTTGCTCGTGCGGCGAAGTTAGATGCCTTGGATTTTATAACTGGTGCAGACCTCCGTTTTGATAGATCAGAGGTGGAATCAATCGCTGCTAAATCAAATCTCGATGTGAGTAACCCAACGATTGCAACTGCCTTTGAAGGTGTGCAGGGCTGGCCCGCTGGAGTCCAGATATTGTTAAATAGATTACATGATCAGAAACCGATCGATGTGGCTTTGATTCAGGAGGAGATTATTATTTCCTCGACTTTGAAGAATATTTCCGCGCGTGAACGTGCATATCTAGAACCACTACTCTTCCTCGAAGAGATTACCCTTGATATCGTCCAGCGTCTTAACTCTTTCCCGATCATTTCAAGTGAAGAACATCCGCTGTTGCGTCTTAGCAAACAGGGGATCTTCATTAATGAGATACGCAGTGGTGTGTTTGCAATAAATAGCTTGATCCGAGAGGGTTTACTTCGCGATTTAGCAGTCGATACTCACCGTTTTCATCAGTACGGAGTACTTACTGCAGAGCTCTACGAATCAGAAGATAAGCCTATTTCGGCGATCGAAATATATGCACAGATAAAAGATGATCAGCAGGTTATCGAGAAGTCTTACACCTACATGTCAAGAATCATCAATGGTGGTGAAGCCCAGCTCCTCAAAAAGTGGGGACGTAGAATTTCACCACTTCTAAATCTCAACGGAACAAGTGAATTGAACCAGGCCGTAGTCGATGCATATGTTGAGCTGATGACTGGTAAGAATCTAGAAGTTCTCGCATCTTGTATCAATATTGAGAATGGAATTCGAGGTTTAAAAGATCCACATTCCTATATTGTTGAGATCTGGGGGCTTCGAGCCCGGGCATCATTTAATCTTGGGAATTTTACTGACGTACTAGCTATTGCCGATGAGATGCTCGCTTCACCGTTAACTCAAAAGGGTTATGGCGCGGCAAGCATTCGTATTACAAATGTTTTAAGACTTGCAGTCTCCGCATCGTTTTTACGTGAGGACTTTGAAGCGACCATGCGCTACGCGAAATTGATCGATGTTCCAGGCGATGCAATGGTCAATGCTGTGATCGTTCCAACTGCTCAAGCGCAGATGGCGCTTGCTGAGGGCCGATATAAGCGAGCATTTGAGTTTGCCAATGCTGCGCTGACATCTGCGATCCGCTACAACATCGTTGGCGTTTTTTCATCTTTCGATGCCGTTTATGTAATGGCTGATTACTATCGTGAATCTGGTGAAGAAGAGGCGGGAATTCTCCTTCTTGACGAGTATATCGATCGTGCAAAGAAGCATGGAGTCTGGTCGTGGTACCTGGCGTTAATGGGCAAGAAAGCCCTCATTAAATCTCAACAGGGCCAGATCAATGAAGCGCTCAATATATTGCGTGTTGCACGAGATAGTCATAACCCTGCAAGTTTTGATACCGAGATATTTAGAATTCTCGATGAACAAGAGCTTCTTATTCGTGTGAAGATCGTTGATTCAGAGCGAATTGGCGAGCTTCTCTATCGGATGCCACAGACTGCGACCACGACAGCATTTAGCACCGCGTATGCGGCCCGGAAGAATCCAAGCTCGGCGAAGTCTATGTTGGAGAAGTATCCATCGAGTACTCCACGCCTAGCTCTCACCAAAGCTCTCATCTCTGCTGAAGCCTTTAAAGATTATCCAAAGCAGGCAATCGAATATCTAATAACTGCAGTTCAGATCGCGATGGAGAATGGTGCCCGCAATATCTTCCTCAATCAATCGCGTGAAGTTCAAAACCTCCTTCTGGATTTAGCTAATCAACAGCCGACTGTATATATGGAGCAGCTCGCCTCTCTCATTCGTAAAGGAGAAGGCATGGGTGGCCGCGATCAAATGGGTCTAGCCGAGCCACTCACTAAGCGTGAGATCGATATCTTGCGCAGGCTCTCTTCAGGGCTGCCGATCACTCAGATTGCAGGAACACTCCACATCTCACACAACACGATTAAGACTCACCTCAAAAGTGTCTACCGCAAGCTCAATGTTGAATCACGTAGTGAAGCAGTTGAGCGCGGTAAAGAACTCTTACTTCTTTAAATGTCTTCCAACCCACGAGTTGATAGCCCCGCATAAAACTCTTTAATAATCGCAAGAGCTAATTCAGGCTTATCTTGAGTGACTGAGTGTGTAGCACCAGGAACAATCGCTAAATCTGCATCAGTCAATGATTCGTAGAGTTCGACAGTGTGCTGAGTGCTAAATGGTTCAACTTCCCCGGCCATGACCAAGACGGGGCACTGGATCTTTGCAAGATCTGCGCGAGTGAGGTTTGGTTCACTTCTCCAGACATCTTGTGCTTTGCGGATAATTTCGATCTGAGTATCAGGATGATCAGGGGAGAGTGCTGCATATTCAGCAGCATCTTCTTCACCGATAAAAATTTCTCCTATAAATTCTTCTGCACCAAAACCTGCATCCCAATGATAATTTGCACCGATTGAGACAATTGATAAAACAAGATCTGGTCGCTTTATAGCAACCATCAAAGCGATAATTGCACCATCGCTATGGCCGATCATATGAGTCGGTTTCCTTATGACATCCTCGATGTAGGCGATCGCTTCGTCGGTCTGGAAATCGAAGTGGTAAAAACCTGGCCGGATACCTGTGCGTCCATGAGCTGTGCGGTCATATGAGTAGACATGATGGTCGTTTTCAACCGCTGGGAGGATCGTCCAATCCCAACGATGCGATGCGCTTAATCCACCATGCAAAGAGAGCAGTGGTTCGCCATTATCTGCGAACTCGTTAGAC
>CAITVX010000018.1 GCA_903895995.1 uncultured Actinomycetes bacterium | reverse complement strand
GTTGTGACTGTGGATCTTCTTTTCTTCAAACATCACACCACCCAAAGATTGATAGCAAACATAGCCATAGTGATCGCTTACGCAAGCATTTACTTCACTTTTTCAAAACGAAATTAAAGAAGAGTCGCCCTATAAGCCGGAATTAACCTTTAAAGTCAATATCCACCCTCTGAGCATTTGGTAATTGCGCATCAAGTGAGTTTCGGTAGATTTCGCAGCCTTTCATAAACTTTTCACGTGTAGGCACTTGTACCTCAACGGAAGCTTTTTCAGGTAGCAATCCCCATAATTTTGGTTGATACCAACAGAGATCATGAAGGGAAGCATCACGATGCTCTCGAATTGCGGCTCTAAGTTCCTTCACATTTGCCATGAGTTCTTCACGAGTTAAGTTGTCTAAATCTTGGTCCATGGACGTATTTTAGAACTTGTATCAAAAATAAAGAAGAGTCGCCCTATAAGCCGGATTCTGTAGTTCTTGCGAACTGATCACCATCCATCTAGATCTGTCATTGCTAACAGATTCAAGCAACCTACCTGGTGAATTGAGCGAGCAGCTCTTCACCTTTTTGGTCTTGCTCCAGGTGGGGTTTACCTTGCCATCTACATCACTGCAGATGCGGTGGTCTCTTACACCGCCGTTTCACCCTTACCTCGTACAAGTACGAGGCGGTCATTTTCTGTGGCACTGTCCTGCGGATTGCTCCGAGTGGCCGTTAGCCATCACCTTGCTCTATGGAGTCCGGACTTTCCTCGGTACTTACGTAACGCGGTGATCCAGGCGACTCTTCACGCAAAGGATAGCGCGGGTATAGCTACTTACTCAAAATAATTTTTATCTACGCGCAATATGAACTAATCAATGAGCCAGACAGTTGTATTTGCACCAATTTTGCCACCGACAATTGGAGCACTAGATAGAACAACTTTTCCTGCAGGTATTTTGTATGTCTTTGCATTGAAGTTCATGATGCACTGCCAACCATTCGGGCGTACGAAGTGAATAACTTCGGGATTAGTAGTGGGAATCCATTCCAACTCTTCACTTGTTTGTAATTTCTTTCGCAATGCAAGTGCATCGCGGTAGAGAGAAAGAGTAGAACCTTTAATTCCATCTTGTTTATCTACTGCGTGGTTAGCAAACCATTGTGGTTGGGGAAGGTGAGATTTCTCTTGACCAAATCCAAATGATGGCTTAGTTGAATCCCAAGGAAGTGGAACTCGGCAACCATCGCGACCTTTATCTGTGTGAATGAGTGCAAGTCCAGAAACTTTGCCTTTGACCATTTGTGGAACAACATTTCTAAACCACATTGGATCTTGCAAATCTTTCTGAGGAATATCTTCTACTTCAAAAAGTCCAAGTTCTTCACCTTGGTAGATATATGTGCAACCAGGAAGGGCCAAGAGCATCATTGTTGCTGCATTAGCACGAGCAAGACCTAGTGCTCGATCTAACTTTGCACTTTTGCCATCAGAGAGAAGCCATTCAATAAAGTTTGTTTTCTTTGGCAATCCGTAACGGGTGGCATGGCGCACTAGATCGTGGTTATCTAGAACCCACGTGGATGAAGTGCCCTCTGATTTAGCAAGGCGAATGTTGTCAGAGATAACTTTTTTGAATCGGCGAGCATCGAAATCTTCAGTGAGAAGATCAAAGTTAAATGCTTGTCCCAATTCATCTGGGCGGGCATAGAGCATTCGACGTTTTGCTTGAACATATGCCTCTGCAACGGCTACGCGTGGAGGGTTGTACTCATTGAATACTTGTCGCCATTCGCGAAAAATCTCATGTACTTCGTTTCGATCAAAGAGGATATCGGTGCCATCTTGTGCAATCTTGAAGGCATTCATTGATTTCTTTGCGATATGTAGACGTTTGAAATCTTTCTTCATCCCGTGTGCAACATCAACACGGAAACCATCAACACCGCGATCAGCCCAGAAGCGAAGTGTCTTCAAGAAATCGAGTTGTACTTCTCGATTATCCCAATTGAAATCTGGTTGTTCTGGTGCAAAGAGGTGCATGTACCACTGCCCCGGTGTGCCATCGGCATTCGTTGTGCGAGTCCATGCAGAAGGTGCAAAGTGTGAAATTTCATCTGATGGTGGAATTTCACCATTCTTGCCGCGGCCATCTCTGAAAATGTAGCGATTGCGCGCCGGTGAACCTGGTTCAGACTTTAGAGCTTCTTGAAACCAAGGATGCATATTTGATGAATGATTAGGAACGATATCTACGAAGACAGAAATATCTGCTTTATGAAGTGCCTTGAGCATCTTGTCGAAATCTTTGAGAGTTCCAAGACGTGGATCTACATTGCGGTAATCAGCAACGTCATATCCACCATCTGCTAATTCGGAAGGATAAAAAGGACTAAGCCATACTGCATCGAGGCTAAGTGATTTTAGGTAATCAATTTTTGAAGTGATGCCCTTGATGTCGCCAATTCCATCTGCGTTGGAATCTTTGAAGGAGCGCGGGTATATCTGATAGATAGCGGCTTGGCGCCACCAATTCTCATTCTTCTTCATTTGTTTATTTCACCGCTCCCAGGGTTATCCCCCGCATAAGTGTTCTTTGGAGTCCGGACTTTCCTCGGTGTTCTAGCAAGCTAGCGCAACGCGGTGATCCGGGCGACTCTTCACGCAAAGGATACGTGCAGGTCGCCGCCCTTCCAAATGAATTATTTACCTCTACTCTTCTCGCATGAATAGAACCACTACACACCGCGGAATCGTCTACGCCAAAAATGGAGGCGCAGCGGCATCCCAGCCACTGGCAGTCTCTGCAGCTCTCAAGATCCTTGCGGCAGGTGGCTCCTTTATCGATGCCGGTATTGCCCTCTCTGCAGTGATCTCGGTTGTTGAGCCAGGCGCTTCAGGTCTGGGTGGAGATATCTTCTTAGTTACGCACCATGCAGCGAGTAAAGAGAACCTTGCATTCAATGGTTCTGGTGAAGCGCCACACGGCGCAAACCGTGAAGCATTTGGTGATGCGATTCCTCAACATGGTTATAAGGCAGCGACTGTTCCTGGTGTTGTCTCAGGTTGGTATGCAGCGCACGAGCGCTATGGGAAATTATCGATGGCAGAAATTCTTGCACCAGCTATTGCATATGCAGAAGATGGATTCCCAGCGAATGAAGGTTTCATCGGCCGCATCAAATGGCATTTACAACAATACCCAGATACAAAACTCTTCCAAGAGTTGGGTCTCTCCCCTGATCTCAAACTTGGCGCGATGGTCACAAATAAAGATATGGGTTGGGTTCTGCGTGAGATTGTTAAAGGTGGCCGTGATGCTTTCTATAGCGGATCGATCGCTGCAAAGATCATCTCTGGTACCGATGGATGGTTTAACGCAGCAGAGCTAAAGGCTCACACCACTCGAGTATCTGCACCGCTCTCTATTAAATATCGTGACTACTTTGTTCATGGCAATCCACCTCCAACTCAAGGAATGATCTTGATGGAGCAGTTATTGATCGCCAACATCTTTGATAAGTCAAAGATGAGCCAAGCAGATTGGCTCCACATGCAGGTAGAGGCGAAGAAGATCGCATTCACCGACCGCAATTCGATCATCGCTGATCCTGAAGTGACTCCAGTGAATGTTGATTCAATCCTTAGCCCCGCCCACATCGCATCACGTGCTGCTGGAATCGATATGGCTCATGCCGATAATCGCAGTGAGAGTCCCGCAGAAGGAAGCGATACGACCTATTTCTTAGTCGCAGATCGTGAAGGCAACGCTGTCTCATGGATTCAATCTGTCTTCCATGGTTTTGGATCATCATGGACCGTTCCTGGAACAGGAATGATTCTCAATAATCGCTTAACTGGCTTTAACCTCGATCCTGCATCCCCTAACTTCATCGCTCCAGGCAAGCGTCCTGCACATACATTGCAGGCTTTCACTATTACTAACCCCGATGGCACGCTCAAATATGTCGGCGGAACCCCTGGTGCGAACGTTCAGGTCCAGACAAACTTCCAATTAGTTACTGGATTGATCGACGAGAAAATGTCAGTTCAGGAAGTCGCAGAAGCGCCGCGTTGGATGCATCTCTCCGATCCTTCAACATCTGCTGTGAATGAAGAGATCAAGGGCATACTCTCGATCGAGGCACGATTTGGTGAAGAAGTTATCAATGATCTCAAGTCTCGTGGACATGAAGTAAATGTCCTTCCAGATTATGGTCATGCATCATCTGTCCAGGTATTAGAGATATTGCCAACCGGTGCACTTGCCTTTGGTTCAGACCCTCGCTCAGAAGGCCACGCTGCAGGAATTTAGTACGGCTTCTCTGACATCGACATCAGCGCAATCAAGCCATCTGATGGCCAGATCTTGATTGTTGTAATGCTGCACGGCGCAATATCAACGTGGTAGATGCTCTCTACTGGAGTTTGTAGCGCAACGCAGACTGCACCTTTCACAACAACATTGTGAGTAACAATGGCAACAGTCTTACCCGGGAACTCTGCAGCTACTTTATTGAGTGCAATACCCGCTCGCTCTGCAACAGCTGCATAGGGTTCTCCGCCGCCTTGGCCAAACCAAGGATCGGAAACCCATGCTTTAAATTCATCAGGGTACTTCTCATCTACTTCATCAGGTGTGAGCCCATCCCAATGCCCAAATGATGCTTCAATCCAATCTTCATCAAAGACTGGTTGAAGATTTAAAAGCTTGGAGATTTCTTCAGCAGTATCGCGAGTGCGCTGCATAGGTGAGACAAGAAGCACTTCAGGATTGCGAGATGCTAAAACTGCACCCACTGCGCGGGCTTGCTCACGGCCTTTCTCGGTTAGACCGGGATTAGATCCACCCGAACCACTGAAACGACGTGCTGGAGTAAGAGGAGTCTCCCCATGGCGAATGAGGTAGATAGTTGTAGGAACTTCATCGGAGATAAGGCGCGAGTGCAGGAAGTTCTTCTGCACATATGTATCTTCTTGAATCTCGCCATCGAGAGCCTTATTTGCGAGGCGATCAGCATGCGAATTTTGATCACGTGGAATCCAACTAAAGGTAATGAGAGACATCGGGTGGATCTCGCGGGCCTTCTTAGCGAGCTCACGCATATCGGGATGCTTAATCTGCCAGCGGCCAGACATCTGCTCAACAACGAGCTTGGAATCCATCTTCACATCAATCGTTGCTTCAGAGTCGAGTGAGTGAGCATGTTCTAGCCCGGCGATAAGCCCTGAGTACTCTGCAACGTTATTTGAAGCGATACCGATGGTTGCATAAAGCTCGGCAAGAATCTTTCCACCTTCAGTAACGACAGCGCCATAAGCAGCGGGTCCTGGATTTCCCCGTGAACCACCATCGGCAGTGATCTGAAAGTGGCGGGCCATTAGATACGTACCAATATGCGGCGGCACTCTTCACAGCGAAGGAGTTCGTCAGTGGCAAGGCTCTTGATGCGTTCAATCTCAATTGCATTGATCTCGAGATGGCATCCATCGCACTTATTGCCAATTAATAAAGCAGCACCTACTCCATTGGCTGAAGTACGTACCTTTTCATAAAGTTCATAAAGCGCTGTCTCTATCTGAGGAACAAGTGATGCTCGATCAGACTTAGCGCGCTCAAGATCGGCGCCGATCTCAGTCTTTGCATTCTCAAGACGAACGTTGAGTTCGAGTTCTAATTGCTTCAATCCAACTTCATCACTCGCAAGTTCATCAAGGCGCTTCTTCACCGAGTCATGGCGCATCATGATTTCGAGTTCGCCATCTTCAAGTTCGGCCTTGCGCTTCGCCAAAGTAGCAAGCTCATGCTGGGTCTGTTCTAATTCTTTCGGTGATGCTGTGCCAGCGTTGAGGCGGGCTTCATCCTTTTTCATACGATCTGTAACGGCTTCAACATCGACCTCGCTACGGCGCAGATCAATCGAAACATCTTCGAGCTCTGTCTCGACAACCTTGAGCTCGATGGCAGAATCCTCAAGACGCTTATGAATCGCCTTGATCTGTTCGTGTTCTGGGAGATTACTGAGTTTTACACCGCATGCCATGATCGTTGTATCGATTTTTTGAAGATCTATGAGCAAGTTCTGGTGGGCTACAGATGCCTTCACGAGTTGCTCCTCTTTGACCCCGGTGGGTTCAATTGAATATGTATTTTTCTAACTTTTACACCTCAAATATTAGAGGAATAACTAGATAACTCCAACATCCTGACATATCCTTTGAACATGAGCATGAGAACTTCAATTCGGTTGGGCGCTGCCTTTCTATCAATAGCTCTCTTGACCAGCTGTGGGGCTTCACATAAATCCATGCCAAGCACTTCTGCCTCACCTCTTGCAGTTGGACAAGGTGCAGCTGCCCCTGGCGGTGGAACGATGCTCAATGCCCCAGTTCCTGCCGATGTACTGAATCTTCCACTCTTTGACAGCGCTGGAAAGAGTTTCACTCTTAACTCTCTCAAGGGTCAAACTATTGTGATTGCTGATTTCCTCACCTCGTGTCAGGAAATTTGTCCTATGACATCGATCAATATGCGAAATATTGGCGGTGCAGTCGCTGCTTCACCATTGAAGGATTCAGTCAAGGTACTTGAGATTTCAGTAGATAGCGGCCGAGATACTCCAGAACGTTTGGCTGCCTATAAGAAGAACTTTGCCGACACGAGCTGGACTTTGGCTTCTGGGTCAGAGAGCAGCCTAAAAAATCTATGGGCTTTCTTTGGTAATAGTTATTCAAAAACTAACTACACGGCAGAAGAGATGAAGGCATTGCCTGTGGATTGGCAGACGGGCAAGAAGAGTACTTACGATGTTGGCCATACAGATCTCGTCATCATTATCAATGCACAACAATCGTGGGCGTGGCTTGACCTTGGAAATCCAAATGTAGGGAAGGCAACGATCCCAACCAAACTTAAAGCATATTTAAGTGAAGATGGTTTAAATAACCTTGCAAAGCCACAAGAACCAAGCTGGACACCTGATGCTGTCCTCTCGGCTTTAAGTTCGATCACAGGCACAAAGGTCACACTTGCCAACAATTAGTAAGCCCGAACTTTTGTGCAGCTCCACCGTGGGAGTGTTCAACCAGCTGGTAAATTTCTTGTAGTTCTCTTTAGCGCCGTTGTGGTGATTTCTGCTGGGTACTCTCTCTTCACAAGGCCAACTTCGCCTCACATAAACAACTACAACCTCTCCAAGAACGCTGCAGATGGGTATGCCCTTAGCCCGCTACAGATGAATGAGAAGTTCTACTCCACATTCCCTGACTTAAAGTCATATGTGAGAGGTAAGGAAGTTTTCCAACCAGTCTTTACCTCATTGACTGGGTTAGAGCAGCTTGAACAGTTCACTCTCGATAAGAAGAGAGCGACGGCCCACCTTGCGCTAGCAAAGAAAGCATTCGAGATGGTGGTTCAGCATTCAGCGATGGCGCAAGGTGTTGCAGCAAGCTTTGCTACCCGTCTCTATGAAGCAACTCACGAGAAGAGATACTTGACCCTTGCGAACGAGTTCATCAATTGCCTGAGAGATCGAATCTCTTACAAAGATTTGCCGACATCAGCGAGATTTGTAACCTTTCAGGATCGATCTAACTATTTCTGGCTCGAAGAGTATGCGGGAAATAACCCTCCGATGCAGGTCATCAATGGAAATATCTTTGCCATCTTTGGTCTTTATGACTATTGGAGAGTGACAAAGGATGCCGATGTTGCTTCACTGATCAAAGAAGCGGCCACAACAATTGATCACTACTTCCCCGACTTTAGAAATCCAGGAGGTGTGAGCTGGTATGGGATTCGAGTTCAAGATAATCCCCTAGCCATGTCGAAGAAATATCACATGATCGTGACGGCACAATTAAAAGTGCTAGCGAGTATTACGCAGTCAGATAGTTTCAATAAACAGTCTGCCCTCTTATTTAAGGATTACAACCAAGGCGGAACGACAGGTTTTTCAACACTTGAGACACTGATTGGTCGAAAGTAAGAGAATATTCCTATGGTGGGCGGTGAGGGTTTCGAACCCCCGACATCCTCGGTGTAAACGAGGCGCTCTACCACTGAGCTAACCACCCATTCAAACTTCATTCGCGGTGGCGTGTAGAAGCTTGAGCCCCGAACTCTACTAGTGAGCTCGGGAAATTATGAAATTGCCTTAGAGGGCAGCGAGCGCAGCCTTGTAATCAGCAGCGTTACGCGCATCTCCTGGGCCGTTCACGACCTGCCAACGCAAGATTCCTGCCTTATCGACGATAAAGCTTCCACGAATCGAGAATCCACGATCTTCGTTAAAGACTCCGTATGCCTTTGAGGTTGCACCGTGAGGCCAGAAATCTGCAAGGAGATTGAACTTGTAGCCCTCTGCCTCTGCGAATGCCTTCAACGAATACATTGGGTCGCACGAGATAGCGAGGAGTTCGGTTCCATCGTTCTGATATGCAGCAAGGTCATCGCGAAGTGTGCAGAGTTCGCCGGTGCAAATTCCAGAGAATGCGAATGGATAGAAGAGTACGAGAACGTTCTTCTTTCCTCTAAAAGAAGCAAGCTCAATGGCTTCGCCAAATTGATTAGTTAATGTGAAGTTAGGTGCTTCCTGACCGATTGTTAAAGACATCGTTCTCTTATCTCTTCTCTATGTATTGTCGTGTGGTGTGGTGTGAAGTGATGATTACTTTTTAGATGGGTTGGATTTACGAGCAACTAATCGTGTTGCACTCCAATTGGCAGAGGCTAAGAATGACACAGTCTGAGTTAAACCTGCAGTTGGAGCTGCATCTTGAATATCTGCCGCTTCAACATGTCCCTCCTGCCCCACCTTGGGGGTGAGCAACCAGATGGGACCACTCTCACTCAAATAGGTAAGAGCATCCATGAGTTCATCGACGAGATCTCCATCTCCATCGCGGTACCAAAGCAAGACAGCATCGACCACTTCATCTGAATCCGCGCCAAGGAGAGTGGAGCCACTCGCGGTCTCAATCGCCTGACGTAGATCTAGATCACAATCCTCATCGACTCCAACCTCAAGGATGAGCTCCCCAGAGGCTATGCCCATGCGATTCGCTATCTCGGCTGAATTCACAAGGCGTAGTCCACTCTCATTCGAGCGATCGCGCAAGCCCTCGAGCCCCCTCGCCTGAGCCGATTCTGGACATTTTGAGGTGAATATTTACCTTTAAGATAAGACCATGAGTTCACAATTCGACGCCCCTGACCACTTTATCGATCAGCTCGTGGACACAGATCCGAATGAGACCGCTGAATGGCAGGAATCCTTCGATGCTCTACTGAAGAGCGCAGGTCCGGTACGTGCTCGCTACATCGCTCTTCAAATCATGCGCAGGGCTCACGAAAAAAATGTAGGGATGTCAGGCCTTCGCACCACTGATTACATCAACACAATTCCATCAGCAGATGAACCTAACTTCCCTGGTGATGAAGCGATGGAACGTCGAATCCGCGCATTTGTTCGTTGGAATGCCGCAGTGATGGTTCACCGTGCACAGCGTCCAGGTGTTGGCGTAGGTGGACATATCTCAACCTTTGCCTCTTCTGCTTCACTCTATGAAGTTGGCTTCAACCATTTCTTTAAGGGAAAGAATCACCCAGGTGGTGGGGATCAAATCTTCTTCCAGGGACATGCGAGCCCAGGAATGTATGCACGTGCATTTGTAGAAGGACGTTTTACCGAACATCAGATGGATGGATTCCGTCAAGAAGTTTCACATGCAGGTGGAGGACTTTCTTCTTATCCGCATCCACGTTTGATGCCAGATTTCTGGGAGTTCCCAACAGTCTCCATGGGACTAGGTCCGATCAATGCGATCTATCAAGCTCGCTTCAACCGTTACTTGCAAGGTCGAGGTATTAAAGATACTTCTCAGCAACATGTCTGGGCATTCCTTGGCGATGGTGAAACTGATGAACCTGAATCATTGGGCGCAATCGGTATTGCTGCACGCGAAGGTCTAGATAACCTCACCTTTGTTATTAACTGCAACTTGCAACGCCTTGATGGTCCAGTCCGTGGTAACAGCAAGATCATCCAAGAACTCGAATCAATCTTCGGCGGTGCTGGTTGGAATGTTATCAAAGTTGTATGGGGCCGCGGTTGGGATGTACTCCTTGCTGCAGATCGCGATGGCGCACTCGTTGAATTAATGAATGAAACTCCAGATGGAGATTTCCAGACCTATAAGGGTGAATCTGGCGCATATGTTCGTGAGCACTTCTTTGGTCGCGATCCTCGTTGTGCTGCACTCGTTGCACATATGACCGATGATGAGATCTGGGCCCTTCAACGCGGTGGCCACGACTATCGCAAGCTCTATGCTGCTTATAAGTCAGCTACTTCACAGAACGGCCGTCCTACAGTCATTCTTGCAAAGACAGTTAAGGGTTGGACTCTCGGTTCATCCTTTGAGGCTCGCAACTCGACCCACCAGATGAAGAAGATGACAGTAGAAGATCTTGTTACTTTTAAAAATCGTCTCAACATTCCTCTTGCGGATGAATCAATCGATGCGAAGTTGCCTCCGTATTACCGCCCAGCCGAAGATTCTCCTGAATTTAAATACATGATGGAGCGTCGCAATGCACTTGGTGGATCTATTCCATCGCGTCGCAAAGAATCTCGCCCGCTCCCAATGCCTGATGAGAAAGCTTATGACTCTGCCAAGCGTGGATCTGGCCATCAAGGCGTTGCTACAACGATGGCATTTGTCCGTCTCTTCAAGGATCTCGTTAAAGCAGAGGGCATCGGCCCACGCTTTGTACCAATCATTCCTGATGAGGCTCGCACCTTTGGTATGGATTCACTCTTCCCAACTTTAAAGATCTACTCACCACTTGGCCAGACCTACACATCTGTTGACCGTGAATTGATGCTCTCCTATAAGGAGTCAACATCTGGTGTGATCTTGCACGAAGGTATTAACGAGGCTGGGTCGGTCGCTTCATTCACAGCGGTCGGTACATCGTATTCAACACACGATGAGCCAATGATTCCTATCTATATCTTCTATTCAATGTTTGGTTTCCAGCGTACCGGCGATGCATTCTGGGCCGCTGCAGATCAAATGACTCGTGGTTTTGTACTTGGCGCAACAGCTGGCCGCACCACGCTCAATGGTGAAGGCCTACAACATGAAGATGGACATTCTCATCTTCTCGCAGCAACAAACCCTGCAGTAGTTGCCTATGATCCTGCATTCGCCTTCGAAGTTGGGCAGATCTTCAAAGATGGATTGCGCCGTATGTATGGCGAGCAGAGTGAAAATATTTATTACTATCTCACCGTTTATAACGAGCCAATTCTGCAACCCGCAGAACCTAAAGACCTTGATGTAGATGGACTTCTCAAGGGTATCTACCTCTACTCCCCTGCAAAGGGCGGGAAGAAGCGCACTGTTCAGCTTCTTGCATCAGGAATCTCTATGCAGTGGGCACTTGCAGCGCAAGAAAAACTCCAAGAGGAATGGGGCATCAGCGCCAATGTCTGGTCTGTCACCTCATGGAACGAACTTCGCCGAGATGGACTTGCAGTTGATCGCCGCAATCTGCTCAACCCTGATGATCGTCACACTGCCTACATCACCAAGAAACTCGCTGGCCACGATGGACCTGTCGTTGCTGTTAGCGATTTCATGCGTGCAGTCCAAGATCAGATTCAACCTTGGGTGAAGCAACCGTTCTACTCACTTGGAACAGATGGCTTTGGTCTCTCAGATACGCGCGGAGCGCTACGTCGCCACTTCAATGTTGATGCAGAATCAATCACGGTCGCAGCGATTGCTCAACTCGTTGAGCAAGGTGATGTGAAGGCTAAGGTCTTACGTGAGGCGATGGATAAGTACAACATTCATGATGTGAGCGCAGCTGATGCTGGAAATACCGAAGGTTCTGGCTGATCACTCAGTAGGGTGCAAGGTATCGCTTCCGAGCTTTGCAAAGCTTGACGTAAGTAAGAAGATCACGCCTGGGATCATCAGCGCCGTTGTAATCGAAGTCGCCTGAGCAACCCATGAAATCGCAATCTTCGCTGTGAAGAATAAGGTGGTATTTACTAGCGCCATTTGAGCGACAACAAAGCTTGATGGGAATCTGGAATTTCTCGTAGCAATAGTTGTAATACCTGGGGACATGAAGGAAGAACCAAGGCCGCCGCAGAAGTATGCAGAGATGGCGACAATGAGGCCTGCAGTATGGTGGCGAGGGGCAATATGCGATGCAACTTGTATGCCAATCATAAATGTGACGCCACCAAAGATTGCTGTGGTTCGAATCAGCTGTCTTTCGGTAAATGACTTATACAAGGTATGTAGATTGAAGCGAGCTAATACCATTCCTGCGCCAAAGGCAATATATGGCAAAATGCTCAGAGAGGAAGAGGCTTTAATATCTTCTTTTGTAAAGAGAGATGCCCAATCATTTGTAGACATCTCCAGCATAATTCCCATGGATATCGCTATAACAATGATCCACTCTTCACGAAGATAGATCAAGATAGATTTAACGCTCGCCTTTGACTCTTCATCTGCATGTTCACGTGAACCTGCTAAAAGAACGCCACGAAGTTTGTAGGCAACAAAGAGGGTCGCCAACCAGACCAAAGTGACACCAATATCGATGTGTTTTGCCAAAGAGACGTGAGAAGTAATTCCAACTGCAATAACTGCCGTTGAAAGTGCCCCAGCAGTCCATGTTCCATGCAATTTAGGGAGTATCGGAATTCCGCTGAGTTTCTGGCGGTGTAGCGCCTGCGTATTCGCACAGATATGAAAACCTGCCCAACTAGCTCCGCTGACCACCTGGTTGAGAGCAAAGATCCACGGAGTATGAATATGTGGTTGTAGCCCCATCGCCAAGAAGAGGGTCGTCGCCACTATCGTCAGAACTTTTCGCACGCCAAATAGATGAACTATCTGACCCATGTACATAAATGCGGTAAATGAACCGATCGCGGTAAGTGAGATGAGAGTTCCAAGGGTTCCATTATTAACATGCAAATTTGCTTTGATATCAGGTGTTCTTGGTGCGATCATCATGGAGCCAAGTCCAAAGAGAAAGAAGAGCGCTTTGGTATAAAAAGCTTCGCTCTTTGAGATGATGAGCATTAGAAGAGTGCACTCGCTAACTGTTGGCGTGCCTTTGGCAGGGATGGATCATTGCTATCTACGAGTTCAAAGAGTACTAGTAAATGATCTCGAAGCCTTTTACGATCATCACCTTGTGAGCCTTTAATTGCAACAATTAAACGGTTTGATGCTCTGATGAAATCACCCTGTGCTATTTCACAATCTGCTGCACGAATCTGAAGATCTAGATCTGATGGGTGAGCATCGGCATCTGAGCTCGTTTGAAGTAGATCAAGGCCATCGATACGGATCAAGAGATCGACTTGAGCCAGCCCCAGCTTTGCCATCTGATTAGCAGGAGCGCGATTGATCCAGGCCTTATACGCCGCTTGGGCAGCGAAGAAATCACCTGATTCAAGAGCTGACATCGCCAATTGTTCTTCCGGCTCTATTGCAGGCTCAGTCGAAGCCTCAGGAGCGGCTGCGCTACCGACGCCTTTCTGAGCCGCGAGTTCAATGACTTTATTAATAACTGCACGAACTTGTTCTGCCTCTGGAATTGATTCAAAGAGTGGCACTAACTGTTCTTGAATAATCGCAATCGCTAATGGAACTGACTGGACTTGAAGAGCCTTTGCCACTGCAGGCTGGGCGTCAACATTCACAGTTCCGAATATCCAGGTTGGCTCTCCATCTGGTGTTTCATCATCACGATTGAATTGACGCAGCATTGGAATAAGAGATTGTGCTTGCGCACTTCGTGGAGACCAACAGAGCAAGATCGCCACCGCATCATGTGATGCTGGTAAGAGCTCGGCAATGAGATTCTCTTGTGTGACAACATATCCCAAGTCATCAGGATCGATAGATACCGCTGGTTGCCGCAGGGATCCCAGATCAAAGGCCCCACCAAGATTGCCTAAACCTTTAGGAAGTGGCGGCATGCTCATGGCCCTATCCTGCCAAACTTTTGGCCCTCTCTACTCCACTACAAGCACGGGAGCTTCGCGCCCCATAGTCCCTGAATCTGTACGGAAGGGGAGAATCTGTGAGACGTATTCGGTTGTCGCAAAATCTAGACCAGGGTCTTTACCGGCCTTCTCGCCCAGATACCAACGGTGTTCCAAGATTTCGTGGAACATCTGCGCTGGTTCTACTCGGCCACGAAGTTCACGTGGAATCTGATTCATGACATGATCAAAGACATTGGTAAGCCAGTTGCGTGCAAGCACATCGTCGGAGAGCCCGCTCTCTGATTCTCTTCCTCGGTAACGATCAAATGATGCAAGTAAACGCTTCGCTTGCAACTCCTCAGCTTCTAATCCAAGGATCTCTTTCAAGCGCTGTTGGTGATATCCAGCAGCAACTAATCGTGGTGAGAACTTCAACATACCTTTCTCGCCATCCATCGCAATCTTTACTTCTTCAACTGCAAATCCAAGATCTTGAACTGATCGCATCGCTCGCTCAACTGCATGGCGATCTTTAGGATCTAAAATCTGCGGTTCCTTCAGTGATTTCCAGAGTCTGCGGTATCGTGAAATAACTCCTTGACTTGCTCGGATCGGATCCATACCAGGATGTAAGACTCCAGCAATTGCAAGGTCTTCAAGCTCTGCGGCAACGTTGAAGAGTGCAATATCTAAATCATGCTCGCGTTGACCATCGGTCAGAGTTTTTTGAAACTCTCCAGTCTCTGCATCAACAAGGTAAGCCGAATACTCATTTGCATCTCTACGAAAGAGGGCATTCGAAAGCGAACAATCTCCCCACCAGAAACCAAGGAGATGGAGCTTCACCAATAAGAGTGCTAGCGCGTTCGCCATCGTTGTGATCTCATGGGGTGTGATATTGGTGCTGAGGATTACTCGATAGGGCAGTGAAAATGGCAAATAACGGGTAACAAGTGCCGTTGGGAGTTCATTACCTCTGGAATCTAAGCGCCCCGTCACAACTGCGAGTGGTTCTACGCAAGGAGCTCCACGAGAGTTGAGCTCGCGAAGCACCGCATACTCTTTCGTTGAGAACTCTTCGACTGTCTCTTTCACGGCAAAGACATCTTCATCGCGCTCGCCTGTACGAACTAAACGAACCACGTGTCGAGATATACCGCGCATAGAGGTTAGGCCAGGGTCTTCAGGCCAATCTTCGAGCAGCGTCCTCCACGGAAGGTCGTAGAGCGAGATGATCTCCGTTCCGCTTCCGGTGATGCTTAAATCGCTCATAGGAGCATTCTCCCCCATTCTCCTCAATTACAAGATCAAAGCGCGTTAAAATGAGGTTATGGCTAAGTTAATTCCTGCATTGACTGGATTAAAGAACCGAAAATCTGCGACTAAGGCGAAGGCAGACCTTGGATCATTGGGTGCACCTCTCGACACCGCTCATCCTTTCTATTTTGGATTTCTTGCAGCCTCTGGCGCTGTGATCGCAGTTACATTATTGCGCGCATTTGCAAGCGCTTCGCAAGTCTTCGTTCTGATTCTCATCTCACTCTTCTTTGCTGCTGGCCTTAACCCTGCAGTGAATTTCTTTCAAAAGCGAGGTCTTAAGCGAGGATCTGCTGTCAGTCTCATCGTCGCCCTCGTAGTTGCTTTCGTCGCGATCTTCGCCTTTGTTGCAATTCCGCCAATTGTTGATCAGATCAATCTTCTTCTCAAGAATGCGCCAGCTTTAGTTGAAAGTTTGAAGAACAACCACACTCTTAATCAACTCAACCAGAACTACGGAATTATCGATTCGATCCAGAAGAAAGTGACTTCCTCAATCCATGATGGCCAATTCGTTGTCAGCGCTTTCGGTGGGGTTCTCGGAGTCGGGAAGGCAGTGCTCTCAGGAGCGATCTCTGCCTTAACAATTTTAATTCTGACGCTCTACTTCTTGGCATCCCTACCTTCGGTGACAAATGTTGCCTACCGCTTTGTACCAGCATCACGCCGTGCTCGGGTTGCTCGTCTTAGTGATGCGATTATCGATCGCGTTGGAATCTTCGTCGGAGGCCAAGCAACAGTCGCGCTAATAGCTGCTATCTATATTCTGCTCGTTGGTTTCATCATTGGAATGCCTTATACGCCAGCTCTTGCACTCCTTGTATTTTTCTGCGGATTGATACCGCTCGTGGGACACCTGCTGGGAACAGCGGTCGTGACCTTGATCTGTTTAACGAAATCTCCGTTAACCGCTCTCATCGCATTCGTTGCATACGCTCTCTATGTTCAGGTTGAAAATTATCTGATTATGCCTCGCATCATGAAGAAATCACTCTCAATCCCTGGCTTGGTAACTATCATCGCAGCGCTCATTGGAACAAGCCTGCTTGGATTAGTGGGCGGATTACTTGCTGTCCCGATCGCTGCAGCGATCATGCTCATCGTTGATGAAGTTGTCTTCCCTAAGGCTGATCTCGGGTAGTAATTACCACTCAACCGGAAGCGGAACTCTTGCAGGAGCAATGATCTGAGTGATCTCAGTCAGCACGCGATAGACCGAAGGCTCGCCTACCCACAAGTGTTTGCCTTCATCGACATTGATCAAATGAATCTGCTTGAGTGCTCTGAATCGGATCTTTGCTTCTTCAGGTTTGAGGTAATCATCGAACTCTGGAATGAGCGCTGTAATCGGACGCCCATCATTACTCCACCATTCTAGATCACTCTCCTGCGTCGTCATCAGAGGTGGGCTTAACAAGATGAGGCCCTTAACCCTTGGATCACGTGCATGACGAAGTGCAAGATCAGTTCCAAATGACCATCCGATTACCCACAAACTCTCTGCTTTGTATTCATCACATGCAAAGTTAATTGCTGCTTCAACATCGTATTTCTCTAGGCCACCGTTATCGAAACTTCCTTCTGATGTTCCTGCCTCACTTGTTGTTCCACGAGTGTTAAAGCGGATCACTTCAATGCCAGCCATCGCCGGTAGACGATTGCTAACTTTCTTGTAAATATGGCTATCCATCATTCCGCCGCCGGTGGGATTTGGATGCAGGCAGAGCAGAGTTGCGCTGCGCTCCCCTATTGGACCTAGTGGTGAGGCGACTTCCCCGATCAAACGCAATCCATCAGCGGTCAGAAAGGAGATAGGAGTTCGATTTGCCGGCAAAATACTGCTCGGGCGTATTAACTCTGGCACCAGTTCAGTTTACAGTTATGGCATGAGCACACAGACACTTCAGGACTTTGCTAGCCATAATCCCGCTACAGGTGAAGTTATTGCCAAACATCGCAATACATCGACCGAAGAAGTCCATCTCGCGGTAGCTAGAGCCCGTGCAAGCAGCCAGGCCTGGCAAGCACTTGGCTTCTCGGGACGCAAAAAGATTCTTGTCGCCTGGGATGCAGTAATTACCAAGCGCCTAACAGAGTTGGCAGAACTTGTAGCTCTTGAGACAGGTAAGCCACTGAGTGATGCAACGCTAGAAATCTCTCTTGCAATCGGCCACCTCGATTGGGCTGCAAAGAACGCCGTGAAGTATCTATCTCCAGAGTCGCGCAATCCTGGACTCATCATGGCAAATATGAAAGCCCGAGTTGAACGCGCTCCGTATGGAGTCGTCGGTGTTATTGGACCCTGGAACTATCCGGTCTTCACACCCATGGGCTCGATCGCTTACTCGTTAGCTGCTGGAAATACTGTCGTCTTTAAACCAAGTGAGTACTCACCAGGTGTGGGTGAATGGCTCGGATCAACCTTTGCCGAAGTCGCTCCCTTCCCAGATATCTTCCAGGTCGTAACAGGCCTTGCTGCAACTGGTCAAGCACTTACACAGGCTGCGGTCGCCAAGATCGCATTCACCGGATCAACTCGCACGGCGAAGAAAGTTGCAGCAAGCGCTGCGGATCGGATGATCCCAACAGTTCTTGAATGCGGCGGAAAAGATCCTGTCATTATCGATAAAGATGCCAATATTAAAAAGGCTGCTGAATATGCGCTCTGGCTTGCGATGTCTAATGCTGGGCAAACATGTATCGGTGCGGAAAGAGTTTATGTTCACCACGAAGTAGCAGATGCTTTTATTGCTGAGATTGGTGCGATGGCGAAAGAGGTTCACCCGGGCGTGAACAAGAATTATGGCCCAGCCACAATGCCTTCACAGCTCAATGTGATCCAGAGCCATATCGATGATGCAGCAGCAAAGGGCGCGACATTCTTAATCGGTGGCGTAGATTCAGTGCAGCCTCCTTATGTTCTGCCAACGATCATGCTCGATGTGCCAGAAGATTCACTCGCTATTACCGAGGAGACCTTTGGACCAACACTCACTATCAATCGTGTGCAAGACATGGATGAAGCGATCCGCCTTGCTAATGCAACACGATATGGACTTGGCGCATCAGTGTGGTCAAAGCGCAACGGTGAGAAGATCGCTTCAAAGCTTGTGACTGGAATGGTCTCCATCAATTCTGTTATTGGCTTTGCGGGAATTCCAAGCGTTCCATTCGGCGGAGTAAAAGATAGCGGTTACGGGCGCATTCATGGGCCTGAAGGTCTTCACGAATTTACCTATCTGCGTTCAGTTGTCTCCGAACGTTTTGGATTGCCTTTCGCATTCACCACATTTAAGCGGACAAAGTTTGCGGATAAGTTCATCACCTCAGTGATGAAAATTCTTCACTAGTCTCTTTAAAAACGGGGAGCGTTTCGACTTCTCTCTATACGAGGCTTACGCTGGTCCTTCTTCTTCCAGCATGGCGTGTGCCAATGCCGGCGGCTTTCAACATCTTCTGCTGGCCATGCAACGATATGTGGAGTTGCTGTAGGAATTAATTGATCACACCCAGGACATCGATATGGTTTTGTCGAACTCGAACCCGTTATTTGTCGGACTTTGTAATCGCCATCTGCATGTTCTTCGGTTCGCTCAAAGCCGAGAGCAACATCTTCTATATTGCGCTCATCTGACCCTGAATTACCACCCTTGGCTCCGCGTGCATTGCGATCATTCTGGGGTTTTCTGCGTGGGCTCACTCGCTTATTATCCGACTATTATTGCGATATGACATCTTCTACCGCGGCGATTTCGGTGCGCGGACTTCGTAAGTCCTACGCAGGCAGAGAAGTTGTCGCTGGAATAGATCTTGAAGTCTTCACCGGTGAGATCTTTGCAATTCTTGGCCCGAATGGCGCCGGCAAGACCACTACTGTTGAGATTTTGGAAGGCTACCGCGAGCGAGATAGTGGGGATGTTCTAGTACTTGAAGAAGACCCCGCGCATCCCCGATCTGGTGAACGTGCCTGGCGCAATCGCATAGGGATAGTCCTGCAATCAGTAAACGATGCTGGCGATCTCACAGTCTCTGAGACAGTGCATCATTTCTCTCACTATTACACCGCTGCAAAAGATCCTGATGCGGTTATCGGACTAGTGGGCCTCACAGATAAAGCTTCTGCAAAAGTTGCAACTCTCTCTGGCGGACAACGTCGAAGGCTTGATGTTGCCCTGGGGATCATTGGATCTCCCGAAATCCTCTTCTTAGATGAACCGACCACAGGCTTTGATCCAGAAGCAAGGCGTGCGTTCTGGGAGCTCATCCGCACCTTGCGCGATGAGGGAACAACGATTCTCTTGACTACGCACTACCTTGATGAGGCTGAAGCTCTCGCCGATAGGGTCGCTGTCATCAACAAGGGTCGCGTTATTGAAATTGCTACACCAGAGCTTCTCGGTGGGCGTGCCGAAGCATCGGCAACTATTTCCTGGAGTGAAAATGGTGCGCCGCAGAGCGCGCAATCAAAGAACCCAACTGAATTTGTGCTTCAACTCTCTGCTCGCCTAGGGGGCGAGATTGCTGACCTAAGAGTCTCTCGGCCATCACTTGAGGATATCTACCTCAGAATGATTGGTGAGGCATGAGCATCATTCGGTTAGGAATATTGCGCGGAAACCTTGAGATCAAACAATTTATTCGCCAGCGTGAATCTGTGGTCTTCACTCTCGCTTTCCCGGTGATTCTTCTCTTTATCTTTGGCTCTGTCTTTAAGAATACGATCGCCCCAGGAGTCACATTTAGTCAGTACTTTGTTGCGGGAATGGTCGCCTCTGGGCTTGTTAATACTGGCTTCCAGCAACTAGCAATATCGATCCCTATGTCTCGGGATGTCGGTACTCTGAAACGTCTACGCGGTACTCCAATGTCACCAATCTCCTACTTCATCGGCAAGGCGATCGTGGTAACCGCCGCAATGATCTTCCAGGTCGCACTCCTACTTGGTTTTGGTGCGCTGCTCTTCGGCTTACATCTTCCAACTTCAGCATCACTGTGGTTGCGATTCACATGGCTGATACTTCTAGGTAGTGCGTGCTCAACAGTTCTTGGTATCGCATTCTCATCAGTCCCAAAGAGTGGGCGCGGTGCATCAGCAGTGGTCTCTCCTATCGTGATCATTCTGCAATTTCTCTCTGGTGTCTTCTTCGTCTTCTCAGATCTTCCAAAGTGGATGCAAGATATCGCCGCGGTCTTTCCGTTGAAGTGGCTTACCCAAGGTATGCGTTCAGTCTTCCTGCCAGATAGCTTTGCGATGAAAGAGGCTGCTCACTCGTGGGAGATCGGAAAGACGCTCGCTATCTTGATCATCTGGCTCGTAGTCGGAACGATTCTCTCTATCCGCACCTTCACATGGTCGGACGAATAATGAATAAAGTTTGCGCAATTCTCATCGCGCTAGCGCTGGCAATTCCCACAAGTGCTTATGCAGCCACGCCAAAGCCCAGTGCAAAACCGAGTGCAAAACCGACTATTAAGTCGACTTCAAAGGCTGCTCCTAAACCCACTTCTAAAACCACAGCCAAAGCAAAGGCACCAGTTCGCAAGGTTGCCGTGAAGCATTACTACCCTCGCAAGCGAGTGATCGTTACACCTTCTCCGAAGCCTGTATGGCCACCAAAAGGTTATCAATCAACGAATGGTGTCTATGCAATGATCCCATCAGGCACGCAGCTTGTAAGTCTTTTGAGCTCAAGTAAGACTCTTGCAACGACCATCTCGCAATGTAAAGCGATGGCCTGTAGCGCCGTCTATGTAGCTTCAGATAGCGCCTGTAGCTATTGGGAGATTACTTCAAAGGTCTATGGGCCAGATCCTGCAGATGTAACAGCCACTATTCAATATGGAAACCTTCGCACATTAGCAAGAGGCACAAAGGCCCATGAGATTCTGCCCGTCATCTTGGTTAGTGGAGAACCGCTATTTCCTCATGAATCAATAATTTTAAGCACGCTCGGGATCACGTCAAATACTTTTTACACCCAGATCGCACAGGGTAAGTCACTCGCTCAGATTGCTGGTTCTAAAATCAATGCCGTTGTGGCTGCTCTCAATCTGGATGAGGCGAAGACGATTAACGCTCAACTCACTGCTGGTCTGCTGACTTCAGATCAAGCTCAAACTCTGCGCGACAACACCTCAGTCAGAATTGCTACTGAGTTAACAAATTACAATCTCAGTGTTGGAGCAATCACAGTTTCGTGCTGGACAGAGGCTTCCACTGAAACCATCCCGAGCTTTACCTACTCAATGGAGAAGAACCACTTCTAGGAACTAGCGATTGGCTCCTGGAACCCAGAGCTGATCACCAATGCTCTTATTCTCGACTCGAGCAAGAACAAAGAGAAGATCTGAGAGACGGTTCAAATACTTTGCAGTGAGCGGATTGACGCCGCCGCCAAATGAGTGGATCGCATGCCATGTAGCGCGTTCTGCACGGCGAACAACTGTGCGCGAGACATGCAGGAGCGATGCAGCGGGAGTTCCTGATGGAAGTACAAATGAGCGCAATGGCTCGAGTGATTCGTTGTAATGATCGATCTGGGCTTCAATATAAGTAATCTGCGATTCTAAGACTCGAAGCGGTTCATGCTCTGGGTTGTCGATCACGGGAGTGCAGAGATCAGCGCCAACATCAAAGAGATCGTTTTGGATTCTGACGAGCAGCTTCACAATATTTTCATCAGCGATCTTGCCAAGTGATAACGCGACGCCGATCGAGGAATTTGCCTCATCGACATCTGCATACGCCTCAAGGCGAGGGTCATTCTTTGAGGTGCGAGACATATCCCCGAGTGAGGTAGTGCCATCATCGCCAGTTTTTGTATAGATGCGCGTCAGATTAACCATGGGATCAGCCTATGCGAACAACTAGAATGTGACCACTTAAGAGCGAGAGGGGTACCAATGTCTGCTGATGCATTCCGCGTGGTCGGCCCTGCACGCCTTGTTGGATCCGTAGTGGTCCGCGGGGCTAAGAACTCTGCACTCAAACTTATGGCTGCCTCACTTCTCGCAACTGGCAAGAACACTCTTTTAAATATCCCGCATATCGCCGACGTTGAAATAATGGCCGAACTTCTAGAGCGCCTTGGTTGCACCGTCGTGCATGACACTGTTGCCCATTCACTCACTATTAATGTCCCTGAAGTCCCCGGTCACAAAGCTGACTATGACTTGGTCCGAAAGATGCGTGCATCGATCAACGTACTTGGTCCACTCCTTGCTCGCGTTGGCGAAGCAGAAGTCGCACTTCCTGGCGGAGATGCAATTGGTTCACGGGGTCTAGATTTTCATATTGAAGGTCTTCGCGCACTCGGTGCCGATGTCCATCAAGAACATGGTTATGTCATTGCGAAAGCACCTCATGGATTAACCGGTGCAACGATCGCCTTAGATTTCCCAAGTGTCGGTGCAACCGAGAACCTGATGACTGCAGCCGTACTATCCAAAGGTACGACCATCATTGAGAATGCAGCACGCGAGCCAGATATTGCAGATATTGGTGAATTCCTCATTGCAATGGGCGCAAAGATCGAAGGACTTGGATCATCCACAATAACTATTCATGGAGTTGATCGATTAAATCCAGCGACTCATTCCACTCTTCCAGACCGCATCGTGACTGGTACATGGGCCTTTGCAGCTGCGATGACTCAAGGAGATATCACCATCGTTGGTGGTCGTGCCGAGCATCTTGAAATTCCGCTCGATAAATTAGTTGCTGCAGGTGCAGTAGTGACAACTACTTCAGATGGAATTCGCGTGAAGATGGATAGGCGGCCTTCAGCTATCGATGTTGCAACACTCCCCTACCCAGGGTTTCCGACTGACCTTCAACCGATGGCAATCTGCCTTAATGCCATTGCACAGGGCCATGCTCTTGTCACCGAGAATGTCTTTGAAGGTCGCTTCATGTTCGTCAACGAACTCAAGCGCTTAGGTGCGACTATCACTGTCGATGGCCATCACGCCGCAGTGAATGGGCTCCCACAGCTCTCAGGAGCTCCTGTAGCAGCCACCGATATCCGTGCAGGCGCGGCTTTGGTTCTCGCAGGGTTAGTCAGCGAAGGTATAACTATTGTTGAAGATGGATATCACGTTGATCGTGGTTATCCCGATTTTGCCGAGGATCTCAGATCACTCGGCGCAGCTGTAACAAGAGTTTAAGTTAAGCGCTCTCACCTAAAACAGAGACGCGGTTCTTTGAGACAGAGATAAATCCATCACTCATTGCGAATTCATGAGATGTGCCATCTGCTGCTTTGATTGAAACAGTTCCATCAACTAAGACACCAAGAAGTGGTGCGTGGTCAGGCAAGATTCCAATATCACCCTCGAGCGTACGTGCTGAAACCATTGTCGCCTCGCCCGACCAGACGCGCTTTTCGGGCGAAACAACTTCAACAGTGAGATTGGATGAGGCAGCCATTGTTGGTTATGCCTTAACCGATGCAGCAAGCTCTGCAGCACGGCGCTCAACATCGTCGAGTCCACCACACATGAAGAATGCCTGCTCTGGAACGTGATCATACTTTCCATCTGCAAGTGCTTCGAATGCATCGATCGTATCTTTAAGAGGAACGAATGATCCATCGATACCTGTGAAGACCTTCGCAACGAATGTGTTCTGTGAGAGGAAGCGCTGAATACGACGTGCGCGTCCTACCAAGATACGGTCTTCTTCAGAGAGTTCATCGATACCCAGGATCGCAATGATGTCTTGGAGATCCTTGTAACGCTGCAAGATCTGCTTCACGCGGTTCGCAACACGGAAGTGGTGCTCGCCGATATAACGTGGATCCAAGATACGTGATGTTGAATCGAGTGGATCCACCGCAGGGTAGATACCGAGCTCTGAGATTGGACGAGACAACACTGTTGTCGCATCCAAGTGTGCGAATGTTGTGTGTGGAGCTGGGTCGGTGATGTCATCAGCAGGAACGTAGATCGCCTGCATCGATGTAATCGAGTGACCACGTGTTGATGTGATGCGCTCTTGGAGCTGACCCATCTCATCGGCAAGTGTTGGCTGGTATCCCACAGCAGATGGCATACGGCCGAGAAGTGTTGAAACTTCAGAACCTGCTTGAGTAAAGCGGAAGATATTGTCGATGAAGAGCAGAACATCTTGGTTCTGAACGTCACGGAAATACTCAGCCATTGTGAGAGCTGAGAGCGCAACGCGCAAACGAGTCCCAGGTGGCTCATCCATCTGACCGAAGACCAGTGCAGTCTTATTGATAACGCCAGTCTCTGTCATTTCAAGGAAGAGATCGTTACCTTCACGAGTACGCTCACCAACGCCGGCGAATACAGATACACCACCGAAGTTTTCAGCTACACGATAGATCATCTCCTGAATAAGAACAGTCTTACCAACACCAGCACCACCGAAGAGGCCGATCTTTCCGCCCTTTACATATGGTGTGAGAAGGTCAATAACTTTAATTCCAGTTTCAAACATCTCGGTCTTTGACTCAAGCTGGTCGAACGCTGGTGCTGTCCGGTGGATTGGCCAGCGCTCTTTAATATCAAGTGATGATGTTGGGACGTCGAGGGATTCGCCAAGTGTGTTGAATACGTGGCCCTTTGTGACATCGCCAACTGGTACAGAGATAGGAGCGCCGCTATCGACCACTGCCGCACCGCGCACCATGCCATCTGTTGGTTGCATGGAGATCGCACGGACGAGGTTGTCGCCGATGTGCTGGGCTACTTCAAGGGTCAAGGTACGAACTTCGCCTGAGAGCGTCACTTCAACACGTAAGGCGTTGAAGATTGCCGGCATCGCATCAGATGGGAACTCAATATCCACCACTGGTCCGATTACGCGAGCAACGCGGCCATTCTTAGTCGCTGTTGTTGTCATTATTCGCTCCCTGCGCTAGCTGAGGCAAGCGCATCTGCGCCGCCAACAATTTCACTGATCTCTTGTGTAATTTCTGCCTGACGAGCCGCGTTGGCTAGTCGGGTCAATGACTTGATGAGCTCATCAGCGTTATCTGTCGCTGACTTCATCGCACGACGGCGAGCAGCGTGCTCAGAGGCAGCTGATTGCAACATCGCGTTAAAGACTCGAGCTTCGACATAACGAGGAAGCAGTGCGTTGAGCACCTCAGAAGCATCTGGCTCGAATTCATATTGTGGAAGTAACCCGGCTGGGGCATCTTCGGTTACAAGCGGAAGTACTTGGTTTGTGACAGGTATTTGAGTGATCATTGATTTAAATTGAGTGTAGATAATGTGGAGTTCATCTGCAGAATCACTTTCAGCGAGAAATGCTGTGATGAGAGCGGCAGAGACTTCGCGAGCATTCGCAAATTGTGGGTTATCAGAGAAGCCAGTCCATGATCCTGCGATCGCACGGTTTCTGAACTTGTAATAGTTCAGGGCCTTACGTCCAACGAGATATGCATCTGCTGTGATTCCACGAGCTTTCAGATCTGCGACGACGATATCGCCTTCCTTGATCGCTGCATTCGAATATGCGCCAGCCATTCCACG
This sequence comes from uncultured Actinomycetes bacterium, assembly GCA_903895995.1. Taxonomy (GTDB): domain Bacteria; phylum Actinomycetota; class Actinomycetes; order Nanopelagicales; family Nanopelagicaceae; genus PALSA-747. The sequence goes on along the minus strand of CAITVX010000018.1, from coordinate 97,002 downwards.
GTCAGCTGCGATGATCAAGACTGCAGCGCGGCGTGGAGAAAGTGATGGCGTAGTCAGCGGATGATCGACCTTGGAGAAGGTAGCAACTGCGGTGACAGCCTGGGTGAGCTCATTCGCATATGGCGAAGAAGCGTTCACACGTTGTTGCGCCTTGACGATACGAGAGGCAGAGATCAACTCCATTGCCTTCGTAATCTTCTTCGTCGCCTTAACCGAACGCATTCGGCGGCGATAGACGCGTAGTTGAGCACCCATGGGTTCTTACTTCACCTCTGAGGACTGGAATTGAGTCTTGAAGGTCGTGACTGCTTCTTCAAGTGAGGCAACTGTGTCATCTGTGAGCTCACGAGTCGATGAGATCACTTCAAAGATTGAAGCGCGCTCACGACCGATGAAATCAAGGAACTCAGATTCAAAGCGACGAATATCGGCGACAGGAATTGAATCCATCTTGCCAGTTGTTCCGGCCCAGATAGAGACTGCTTGGCGCTCTACTGAATAAGGTGAGTACTGACCTTGCTTCAAGAGTTCAACCATGCGAGCTCCGCGCTCCAGCTGTGCCTTTGATGCTGCATCAAGATCTGAACCGAATGCTGCGAATGCTTCGAGTTCACGATACTGAGCAAGATCAAGACGCAAGCGTCCAGCGATCTTCTTGATCGCCTTTGTCTGTGCAGATCCACCCACGCGTGATACCGAAATACCTACGTTAATAGCTGGGCGAACACCTGCGTTGAACAAGTCGGTCTCAAGGAAGCACTGACCATCGGTAATCGAAATTACGTTTGTTGGAATAAATGCAGAGACGTCATTTCCCTTTGTCTCAATGATTGGAAGGCCAGTCATTGAACCGCCGCCGAGCTCATCAGAGAGCTTTGCGCAACGCTCGAGAAGACGTGAGTGTAAGTAGAAGACGTCGCCTGGGTAGGCCTCGCGACCTGGTGGACGACGAAGAAGAAGTGATACTGAACGATATGCCTCAGCCTGCTTGGAGAGATCATCAAAGATAATCAATACATGTTGGCCGTTATACATCCAGTGCTGACCGATAGATGAACCGGTATATGGAGCTAAGTACTTAAAGCCTGCAGGATCTGATGCTGGAGCTGCAACGATTGTTGTGTACTCCATTGCGCCAGCTGCTTCGAGAGCGCCCTTTACAGATGCAATCGTTGAACCCTTCTGACCGATAGCAACGTAGATGCACTTAACCTGCTTCTTAGGATCGCCGGTCTTCCAGTTATCGCGCTGGTTAATAATTGTGTCGATTGCAATCGCTGTCTTACCGGTCTGACGGTCACCAATAATGAGCTGGCGCTGTCCACGGCCGATAGCTGTCATTGCATCGATCGCCTTGATACCTGTCTGCATTGGCTCTTTAACTGGCTGGCGTTGCACTACTGATGGTGCCTGAATTTCAAGTGCGCGAGTTGTCTCTGCCTTGATCTCGCCCTTGCCATCGATTGGACGACCAAGTGCATCAACGACGCGGCCCAAGAATGCATCGCCAACTGGAACAGAGAGAATTTCTCCAGTGCGACGAACGGTTGTTCCTTCTTCGATACCGGTGAACTCGCCCAAGATAACGACACCGATCTCGCGAACGTCGAGGTTAAGCGCGAGGCCTAACGTTCCGTTCTCAAACTTCAAAAGTTCATTGGTCATGGTTGAAGGAAGACCCTCAACGCGGGCGATTCCATCGCCTGCCTCAGTTACTGTGCCGATCTCATCTCGGGCTGCAGCTCCTGGGTTATATGAAGCGACGTGCTTTGCAAGTGCGTCGCGAATTTCTTCGGGACGAATTGTTAGCTCGGCCATAATGTATTCCCTCTGTCTCTCTTACTAGTCGAATCTCTTCTTGGTAGAGAATCGAAATCTGGTTTTTAAACTGCGAGCGCTCTGCTCGCCTCTGCCAAACGATTACTGATGGTTCCATCGATGATCTCATCAGCAAAGCGGACTTCAATTCCGCCAAGAACTGTGGGATCAATTTCAGTGTTGATATGGATTGGCTGGCCGACCTGCTTGGTAAGCGATGCGGCGAGCTTTGCCTCTTGGGCTGGGGTCAGTGCGACCACGGTACGAACTACGGCAACTAAACGATTGCGACGGGCTGAGACTGCATGCGCATATGCAGAGAGAGCTGCTTCAACGCTGCGGCCACGTTGGCCACTCACGAGACCTTGAATTAAGCGAAGTGTCGAAGGCGTTGCCTTGGAAGCGAAGATGCTCGAAATGAGTTCGTGCTTGCGTGCAATGGAATCAGCGCGATCATTGAGAGCTAGACGAAGATCATTGTGTGCAACAAGCAAACGTGAGAATGTAAAGAGTTCAGCTTCTACAGCATCGAGAGTCTTATCCTGATTTGCTGCAGTTGCTTCAGCTTCGACTGCGATCTGCTCGAGGGCATCTGCAATCTCACCTGAAGATGACCAACGGAATGAAGCTGCGCTGGAAAGAAGCGATAGCGCCTTTGCATTGATCTCTTTGCCGAAGAGGTCATTGATCAGAGCGATCTTTGAAGTGTGATCACGTGCAGGATCTGTCAGTGCACGGCGTAATCCAACTGACGAGGCGATGGCTCCGAGTGCTTTAAAGAGGTCGGAAGATAGTGCAGTGCACTCAGCAGATGAGGCAGCCTTAAGCTGCTCATCAAGTGCACCACGAAGCGCCACTAGTGCTTGGCGACTACTACCTCCGAGAACGATCATTACTTACTTTTCTCCAAGTCTTCCAAGAAGCGATCGACAATACGAGATTGTCGTACCTGGTCTTGAAGTGCTTCTCCGACGATCTTGGATGCAAGAGCTACGGCCAACGTTCCAACTTCTGCACGGAGAGAGGTAATTGCCTTCTCACGTTCAGCTTCAATAGAACTATGGGCTGCTGCAGTAATTCGTGCAGCTTCCTCTTGTGCCTGTGCGCGAAGATCTTCGATGATTGCCGCGCCTTGAACGCGCGCCTCTTCACGAATCTTTGAAGCTTCACCACGAGCATCAGCAAGTTGAGCCGTGTATGACTCAAGTGCCTTTGCTGCTTCAAGCTGTGCACGTTCTGCCTTTTCAATTCCACCTTGGATCGCCTCAGTGCGTGCCGCAAATGCCTTTTCAAACATTGGCGTGACGAACTTACGGAGAACCAAGAAGAGCAGACCGAAGGCGATTGCGCCAACGATTAACTCTGCTGGTTTTGGAAGGAGTGGGCTCTGCGCCGCTTCAGCCACAAAACGAGAATGCATCTCTTTATTCCGTTCTAACTATTAATACGAGTATTAGAGGACGAATGCGAGGACGAGACCGAAGAGAGCCAACGCTTCTGCCAAGGCGAAGCCGAGGAATGCGATTGGCTGCAGGACAGAACGTGCCTCAGGCTGACGTGCTACACCGTTGATATACGCGGCGAAGATTAAGCCAGTTGCGATTGCGGGTCCGATTGCAGATAGGCCATAACCGACCAGGTTGAGTGTGCCTTTCATCTTTGTTGCCTTTCGTTCGGGTTGAACTTGGAAGCTATCGCTTTCAAGGTAGTGCTGGTGGAAAGTTAGTGCTCGTCTACAAGTGCTCCTGCGATGAAGAGCGCTGATAGAAGGGTAATGATGTAAGCCTGGAGGCATTGCACCATAAATTCGAAGAAGGTCATCGCGATACCAAATCCAAAGGAGAATGGCGAGAGGATCTTCAACAAAAGATGTGAGTCGTGCAGCATGTAATCGCCGCCACCGATGAAGACGAGCAGCAATAAGTGACCGGCGAACATATTTGCAAAGAGACGTAGTGAGAGTGTCACTGGACGAATCAAGAAGTATGTTGCGATTTCAATCGGGGTAAGCAAGATGTAGGCAAACTTTGGAACACCTGGAAGGAATGCAATTCCCTTGAGGTACTTACCAAGGCCCTGCTTCTTGATACCGATTGAGTGGAAGATGAAATATGAGAAACCTGCAAGCACGTATGGGAATGAAACGTGAGACATTGCAGGAAATTGCAAGAATGGAATGATTCCAAAGATGTTGTTGACAAGCACAAAGGTGAAGAGGGTGAAGAGGAATGGCACGAATTGCAGGAAGCCATGTCCAATGATCTCTTCAGCAAGATCCTTGCGCACAAAGGAGTAGACAGATTCACCAACGAATTGAAGCTTGCCGGGCACGATCGCAGCTTTACGAGATGCTGCTATAAAGAAGATAGAGATTAGGACGATACTGAGAAGGACGAGCAAGATTGGTTTTGTTGTATATGCACTATTTCCAAAAACGGGTGGCAGATTGAAGTCATTGGTGCTTGGCGGGACAAACCCGGGCCCAGCTACATCAGAGACGAACAACGCACTCTCCCTTTAAGGACTAATTACTGCGAATCTTAAATTTTCATGGGAAGACGGCGTAACCCTATTAGGAGCAGATCAAAATCCAAAACCCAAATAGGTAAGGAAAAGGTGATTTTCCCCGCTGAAAGAGGCTTACTCCCGCCCAAAACGGAGCCAGACGAGATAGATCGAGGCGCCCATTCCAAGTAGGCAGCCAATGAGCATGAACCAGTGGTGCGTTGGGTTAAGCCAGCGATCTAGGCCATATCCGATACCACCCCAGATCAAGAGCCCCGAGATCAGGTATCCCAGGATCGACCAGAGCGCGCCTTCTTCATTTGATGCCATAGATCTAACCTTACTCAATCCTGCGAAGCGGCAGTGGCAGTCCCAGCTTGAGCTTCATAAATGCACGAATCTCCCCCGCTAACCAGGCTGCGGTAATCGCAAGGGCGGTAATCGCAAAGGCAGGGCGGTTAATGGTCGCAGGTGAGGTGAACTTGGTAACGATCAGCAGGAAGGCACCCATGACCATGACTTTGGCGAAGTAGGAGAACATCGCAAGAGCCATCGTCGCGATCGGGTCAAGGTTTTTAGAGATAGCGCTTATTCCAAGGTGAACCGAGAAGAAGATCAGAACAGTCATGCTGGCCAGCAGTGATCCCCACGCACCTGGACCTTTCTTTACTGCTATCGAAATAACGATAGAGATGACGGTGACAACGAGCGCTGGAACGAGGGCGCCTCTCCACATCTTCTCCTCTGATGATGCAGCGCTGAGATTAGACATGTGCGACCTCTCTCTTCTGTGCAGCTTTAGCACGAAGGGTGTCAATAATGAGTATGGCAGATAGAGAGGCGATTGCAGCAGCGACAAGGAGTGCAACCCATAGTGGTGCAAAAGCTGCGATCACAGTTGGGAATGCAAATGTTGCTGACCATAAGTAGAGAATGAAGGTTGTGCGGCGGTGTGAATTACCAAGATCGAGCAACCTGTGATGCAGGTGTTGGCGATCAGAGGCAAAAGGTGAGCGCCCTGCTCGCAAACGCCTCACGATCGCCATAATTAAGTCGAGCAATGGAATTCCCAAAATTGTAAAGGGAAGTAAGAGTGGCAAGAGCGCTGACCGTGATGCTGAATCGGAGATTGCATTCACATCGATCTGGCCAGTGAGAGTAATCGCAGAAGCAGCAAGAAGTAGCCCAAGGAACATCGCACCGGAATCTCCCATGAAGATACGTGCCGGATGGAAGTTGTGTGGCAAGAAGCCCATACACATTCCAATCACAACAGCCGTGATCAAGGAAGGAGCACCAGCACGGTTAAATCCATTCACGACGGCTAGGACATAGGAGAATGCAAAGAAGGCAGTTCCACAGATTGCAACGATTCCTGTTGCAAGTCCATCAAGTCCATCGATGAAATTCACTGCATTGATCACCGTCATCACAAAGATCACGGTAAGGATCTGACCAATATTTGCTGGAAGTGTCAGGATTCCGTTGATAGGAAGCCAGAGAATCTGAACTCCGTGCAAGAGCAAGATTCCAGCAGCGAGGGCTTGGCCTGCAAACTTTGTAATCGAATCTAAATCAAAGCGATCATCGAGCATCCCAAGCACCATGATGAATGTTCCTGCGAGGAAGATCCCTTGCGCTTCACGGCCAAATGCCTGGCCTGTAAGGGGTAGGTGACTCACAATGAGGAAGGTGATGGACATTGAGATCCACATCGCAAGCCCTCCCCAACGTGGAGTAATGACTGTATGCATATCGCGATCACGAATGCCGATGTAGGCACCAGAGCGCATCGCCCAATTGCGCACAAGCGGAGTGAGCAAGAAAGTAATCGCTGCCGCTATGAACGCTGTTAGAAGATATTCACGCATTGAGTAGCACTCGCTCTATGAACGTGGGTAGACAGGGAATTGCGCAGTGAGTGCATTTACATCTGCGCGAATCGCAGAAGCCTTGCTCTCATCAGCGCCATCTTTGATTGCGCGGGCAATAAGAGATGCGATCTCCTTCATCTGCGGAACACCCATTCCTTGGGTTGTTGTGGAAGGTGTACCTACACGGATACCACTTGTCACAGCAGGAGTCTCTGGATCATATGGAATAGCATTTTTGTTGAGAGTGATTCCCGAGAGACCACAACGCTCATCAGCTACCTTGCCGGTAACGCCTGTGCTGCGTACATCGATCAATGCAAGATGGGTCTCGGTGCCACCGGAAACAGCACGCATTCCCTCAGCTTCAAGACCAGCGGCAAGTGCCTTTGCATTGGTAATAACGTTCTTTGCATATTCTTGATAAGCGGGTGTTGCGCACTCCTTGAGAGCAACTGCCTTTCCAGCAACTGCACTCATGATGGGGCCGCCCTGCATTCCAGGGAAGATTGCCTTGTCGATGGCAGCTGCATGCTCTGCCTTCGTCAAAATCATTCCACCACGCGGTCCGCGAAGAACTTTGTGAGTCGTAAATGAGACAACATCTGCATAAGGAACCGGCGATGGAATCGCCTTACCTGCAACAAGTCCAATGAAGTGAGCGGCATCGACCCACATGATTGCGCCAACTTCGTCGCAGATCGCACGGACTTTTTCAAAGTCGATCAGACTTGGGTAGGCAGTTGCGCCTGAACAGATCATCTTTGGCTTATTTGCAATCGCGAGGTCACGAAGCTCGTCGTAATCGATCAACTCGTTATCTTGGCGAACGCCATAGGAGACGATGTTGTACCACTTGCCTGAAAAGTTAACTTTTGCACCGTGTGTCAGGTGTCCACCATGTGGCAACGACATAGCGAGAACGGTGTCTCCTGGATTTGTAAAAGCTTTATAGACCGCAACGTTTGCACTCGCACCTGAGTGCGGTTGAAGGTTTGCATGGTCTGCGCCAAAGAGAGCCTTTGCGCGTTCGATACCGATCGTCTCGACCTTATCTACCTCTTCGCAGCCACCGTAGTAACGCTTACCCGGATATCCCTCGGCATACTTATTAGAGAGCGTTGATCCCAGTGTTGCTAAGACCGCAGGAGATGTGAAGTTCTCTGATGCGATCAACTGCAGACCGCTGCGCTGTCTTTCGAGTTCACTCAGCAGCAGTGCTGCGATATCTGGATCTTGCGCGGTCAGTTGGGTGAAATCTGGGCCATAGAAGGTATCGGTCATGCGGCAAGCCTAGTTGAGATTATGAGCCTAAGCGCCGATGGTCGGCACGAGTTCGGCGAGCTCGGCGCGTGATATTGCTCCCTCGCGAAGGATTGAGAGTGGGCCTCGTCCTTGCCGGCGGCCCAGAAGAGTCGATGCTGGCCCTTCAGGGAGAGCCCCTTCATCGACAGTGATCGCAATATCTGGCGCAACCGATGAGATCTCAGATAATTCTCGGGTCACTCGCTCACCAGCACGAGAAACACTTGCAACAGCGACTGGGCCGGTTGCACTCACAACTTCTCGAAGGAGATCACGTGCTGGTACACGAACAACAATCGAGTCGAGTTCGCCCTTATCCCCTAAGTCCCAATTCAGACTACCCTGAGGTGTGAGTTGTAGTGAGAGTAGACCTGGCCAGAAGCGATCAGTGAGAGTTTGTAGATCAGAGTCGAAATCAGTCGTTAAACCTTTTAATACCTTTGCATCGCCAATCATTACCTGGGCTGCAGTAAATGGTGCATCCCCACGAAGTGCGTGAATTCGCGCAATCCGATCATTGTTAAATGCATCGCAGAGATACAGATACCCATGCTCGGCTGCAAGTATTGCTATTCCCCCGCTACGTATCGCAGCGCTGGCTTGGCTAACGAGATCTGCAAAATTGTCATCTGCGAGAGTGAGATTGATCGGCACGTGTGAATCCTACTTAAGAGCTTCGAGCTTCTCAGCGAGTGATCCATCCACCATCGCATGGATCGTGGTTCCGTGTTCGGAATACTCTTCACTCATAATCTCACCACGCTCATGAATAGCTGAGACAAGGTCGCCACGATTGAATGGGATTGTGGTTCTCACTTCGATCCTTGGCCGAGGCAGTGATGTCTCGATAGCTTTAAGCAAGGTATCGATACCAAATCCAGTACGAGCTGAGAATGCAAAGCTATTCTGCTCTTTACGGAGTATCTCCATCATCACTTCAGGGGCTGCGATATCTGATTTATTAATCGCAATAATCTCAGTGATATCTCCCCCACCAACTTCGTTGATCACTTGGCGGACTGCGCGAATCTGTTCCATGGGATCGGGGTGTGATCCATCAACAACGTGAACAATGAGATCCGCTGCAGCTACTTCTTCTAGTGTGGATTTAAATGCCTCAACGAGCTGATGAGGCAGATGCCTAACAAATCCAACAGTGTCAGAGAGTGTGAATACGCGGCCATCAGGAGTCTTTGTCTGGCGGGTTGTGGGGTCGAGCGTTGCAAAGAGCGCATTCTCAACGAGTACACCTGCATTGGTTAAACGGTTCATCAGGGATGATTTGCCGGCGTTGGTATAGCCAGCGATCGCAACTGATGGAATATTGTGACGCGTACGTTCTTGGCGCTTTGTATCGCGAGCGACCTTCATCTCTTTAATCTCTTTGCGAAGTTTCGCCATCTTGTCGTTAATGCGACGGCGATCAGTCTCAATCTTTGTCTCGCCAGGACCACGTCCACCAATGCCACCAGCTTGGCGCGAGAGTGAATCACCCCAACCACGTAAACGTGGAAGAAGATAAGTCATCTGTGCGAGCTCTACTTGGGCTTTACCTTCGCGGGACTTTGCATGCTGGGCGAAGATATCCAAGATCAGCGCGGTGCGATCGATCACTTTGACCTTCACCTTCGCTTCGAGTGAACGAAGTTGAGCAGGTGAAAGTTCGCCATCGCAGACAACTGTGTCAGCGCCTGTTGCAACAACTGCCTGTCGAAGTTCGAGGACTTTTCCAGAGCCGATAAATGTTGATGGATCAGCTCGATCGCGGCGTTGAATGAGGCCATCCATGACTTGTGAGCCGGCAGTCTCTGCTAGTGCGCTCAACTCTTTCAACGAATTTTCTGCATCTTGTGCAGTGCCTTCGGTCCAGACCCCAACCAAGACAACCTTCTCTAAACGAAGCTGGCGATATTCAGCATCTGAAACGTCCTGCATTTCGGTAGAGAGACCATGGACACGGCGCAGCGCTTGGCGATCTTGAAGATCTTGCTGTTGGCTCTCTGCATAATCAGCAGAACTCTCTTGCGCATCAAAATCTGCAGCAACTTGGGCAGATTCACGAAGCAGTTGATCGATATCAATATCGAGCGGTTCTTGGTCGCGTGGCATAAATTTATAAGTACTTACTGATGTCGTGGTCTGCAATCAAAAGCGCAGGTCCAGTAAGTGTTGCATTGCTATGCGCATCGATATCAACTGTGAGCCGTCCCCCAGGTGGGTTAATGACCCAATGAGCAGGGAGAGCCTTCTTCTTAAAAAGTGTGGCTGCGAGCGCAACTGCGCAGATACCCGTTCCGCAACTCTGAGTCTCACCAGAACCGCGTTCATGGACGCGCATCGATAATTCTCCGTTTTCGAGAAATTTTACAAATTCAACATTGACGCCATCTGGATATTCATCTGCTGGCTCGACAATAGGCGCACTCTTGAGATCTCCTGCATCAGCTAGATCATCAACAAAGACAACGGCATGAGGATTTCCAACATTGATGTTGTAGCCGGTCCATGATCTATCGCCTACTCGCACGGTGATCTCGCCATAAACTTCTTGAACGCCACCCATGTTGACGGCGATATCTTCGACTGCCGGTACTGAGAGATACTTCATGCCAGCACGTGTATTGATAGCAAAGATTCCTTCGGGTTGGTGGCCCCGCTCAACAAGATATCGAGCCATTACGCGAATACCGTTGCCACACATCTCGGCAAGTGATCCATCGCTATTGCGGTAATCCATAAACCATTTTCCATCACGCTTAATGATGCGGATAGTTCCATCGGCGCCGATGCCCGATTCGCGATCGCAGATACGCACTACTTGCTCGGGGGTGAGCTCGTGTTGATCTAACTCATCAAAGAGCAGGACGAAATCATTGTGTGTCCCATGCCCATAGGTTGCGATCATCTTTTAATGATAGTTGTTAATAGTTGATAGGGCACTTTCAAGGCGCATCGGGGTTGAAGAAAGTGCAGAGAGCCATGTGATGCGCTCATCTCGACTAAACCAGGTCTCCTGGCGACGTACATATTGGCGAGTGGCACGCTTTGTATCTTCGCGCGCCTCATCAGCGCTCATCTGGCCGTGTTTCATAGAGATGATCTGGGCATAGCCAATAGCCGCTTGCGCAGTCTTTCCTTCGAGCAGACCCTGGTTAATCAGATCTTCTACCTCATCAACAAAGCCTGCCTGCCACATCTTCTCTACACGAGCATCGATACGTTCCCCAAGGTCATCTCGATTCATGGAAAGCCCGATCTGAATCGCCTGCGGGTAGCGGGTTGAATCCTTGCGGGGCAAGGTTGTTGTGAAGGGCTGACCAGTAATTTCAATGACTTCGAGGGCGCGTATCACGCGACGGATATTCTCAGAGGGAATTGCAAGTGCAGCAGCTGGATCAAGCACTGCTAGCCGAGCATGCATCTCATCGTTTCCGAGAAGTTCTGCCTCATCGGTAATCCGCTTGCGGACAATCGGATCAGTATCCGGAAAGTTGAGATCATCAAGGAGCGCTTTGATGTAGAGGCCGGTCCCACCAACAACTATCACCCCTTTGCCTTGGGCGAGAATCTCATCGACCTTTGCGCGAGCTCTCTCTTGATACCAAGCAACGGTCACATCACGAGTAACAGGGACTACATCGAGAAGATGGTGAGGGATATTCTCTCGCTCATGAAGGGAGAGTTTGGCTGTACCGATATCCATGCCTTGATAAACCTGCATCGAATCTGCATTGACGATCTCTGCATTGACTTTATGTGCGAGAGCAATAGCGAGCTCGCTCTTACCTGTGGCTGTTGCGCCACTGATCACGATCAAGGGGTTAGAGCTGCTCATCACCTAATCGTAGTTGATTCATAATGCGAGCCATCATCTGATGTCCGAATCCTTTGCGCGCCAGCAGCGATGAGATACGGCGATATGCGACATCTGGGGCGAGGTTTGAACTGGCACGGTATTTCTTCTCGGCGAGGGCGAAGGCGATCGCATACTCATCTTCATCATCAACTTCAGAGAGAACTTCATCGATGATGTCACTCGCTACGCCTTTCTGGCGAAGTTCGGAAGAGATCACTCTCTTGCTCAACTTCTTCTGGCGTTGGCGGGACTCTGCCCAGAGCTTTGCGAATTCAAGATCATTGAGTAATCCCTGAAGTTCGAGTGAGTCGAGAATCCCGACTGCGACTTCATCTTCTACTCCACGCTTGATGAGGTGGTCGTGGAGCTCAGACCTACTCCGAGCGCGTGGAGCGAGCGCATGAAGCGCGCAATCCATCGCCTCGGAGTAGGTAAGAGGACCAGATTCAACTGGTGAAGAGTGCTTCAAGGTTTAGAACTCAACCTCGGCAGTTGCCTCATCGACTGCAGCGACGAGCGCTGGATCGATAGCTACTGGCACATAATGCTCGCGGATCTGCTTCTCGATATCGTTGGCGAGATCTGGATTATCAAGGAGGAATGCACGGGCATTCTCTTTGCCTTGTCCAAGTTGATCAGGGCCATAGGTATACCAAGCGCCAGCTTTCTTCACGACGCCGACTTCGACACCGAGGTCAATAAGTGATCCCTCGCGAGAGATACCAGTGCCGTAGATGATGTCGAACTCTGCCTGCTTGAAAGGTGGGGCCATCTTGTTCTTCACAACTTTGACGCGAGTACGGTTTCCGACCGCATCTTGGCCATCTTTGAGTGTCTCAATTCGGCGTACATCAAGACGGATAGAGGCGTAGAACTTCAACGCCTTACCACCAGTGGTTGTCTCAGGTGTTCCGAAGAAGACACCGATCTTGTCACGGAGCTGGTTGATAAAGATCGCTGTTGTATTGGATTGATGAAGAGCACCAGTGATCTTACGAAGTGCTTGTGACATCAGACGAGCTTGGAGACCCATATGTGAATCGCCCATCTCGCCTTCGATCTCTGCGCGAGGAACGAGTGCAGCAACTGAGTCCACGACGATAATGTCGAGTGCGCCAGAGCGAACTAACATATCCATGATCTCGAGCGCTTGCTCACCAGTATCTGGTTGTGAAACGAGAAGTGCATCGATATCAACACCGAGCTTGCGTGCATACTCAGGATCGAGTGCATGCTCTGCATCGATGAAGGCAGCGATTCCGCCAGCTTTCTGAGCATTGGCAATTGCATGAAGTGCAACTGTTGTCTTACCTGAAGATTCAGGTCCATAAATTTCAACGATACGGCCACGTGGTAATCCACCGATTCCAAGTGCGATATCGAGTGCGATAGATCCAGTTGGAATAACTTCCGTTGGAACGATGCCTCGCTCGCCCATCTTCATGATGGACCCCTTACCGAACTGACGCTCAATTTGGGCGAGGGCTGTATCAAGGGCTTTACCGCGTTCGGATAATTGCTTATCCGTCTTGCTTTCAGATTTATCTGAAGCCATTTTTATACCTTTCTTACTACTCAAACCTTCACTCATCAGGAGCTCTCACTCACTAACAGGTGTGGCGTCTGTACGGTCCCGAAGGTACGGAAGACCACTGACGGCGACGCACTGTGCGACGCGGAACTGTGGAACCGCTCGGGCTGGGCATAAGTAGTCTACCGAACATCTGTTCGAACAGCATCTGGAGCAAGGAGCGACACGCGGGATCTGGGCGTGAAAGGGCATAAAGAAGGCCCCCACCGAATAAACGGCGGGGGCCTTCTTCTTTGACCCTCGATTAGAGCTAACTAACCACAGCAATTCGCGGATCATCACCATCCGGGATAACGGAACAGGACTGCCAGAACCACGCCCTGATATTGTCTTTGAAGATGGGTTTTCAACTAAAACCTCTGAGGGTTCATCTCATCGCGGTCTGGGACTTGCGATCGTTTCTCGTTTGGTTAAGCAATCAGGTGGAAGTATTACCTGTTATAACAATCATGGCGCAGTCTTCATTGTTGAGATTCCGGTGAAGTCATGATTCGGACCTTAATCATCGAAGATGATTTCCGCGTAGCGGAGATCAATTCAGCATATGTATCAAAGGATCCTGATTTTGAAGTGATTGGTCTTGCTCATTCGGCCGCGACTGGGTATCAAATGGTGATTGAACAAAAACCTGATTTAGTACTTTTAGATCTCTATCTGCCTGATGAGCATGGTTTAGAGCTCTTCGCTAGGTTGCAACAACTCCCCCGTGGATCCAAGCCTGATGTTTTTGTCATTACTGCCGCTCGTGATTCCCAAAGCCTCAAAGATGCAATCCAGCTTGGTGCTGCAACCTACATTGTGAAACCATTCAATGGCCATGAACTCATCGAAAGATTGAGAACGTATAAGGCTGCCCACAAGAGACTTAATACTGCGGGTGAGGTCTCTCAATCCGAGGTCGATGCAACTGTTGCTCTCATGCGAGGAAGCAAGCTCAGCGACCTTCCCAAAAGCGGTACGAGTAATCCCACAACTAATTCGATTATCAACTGCCTCAAGGAGAGCACTGGTGCAATGAGCGCAAGTGAAATAGCTGATGCTCTTCGCATTAGTCGCGCTACCGCTCAACGCTATCTTGCTCAAATGGCAGATAGGAAGGCCGTGATTCTTGAACTGCAATATGGAACAGCTGGACGGCCCATCAACAAGTATCGTCTGGCTAAATAGCTACTTAATCTCTCTGGATTTTCCATGAATAAAGGGGGTGCTCGAGCTCATTAAGAGCGCGAGGGCCACGAAGACCGCACCTGCACCAAAGAGACCAGAGATTAATCCTGCTAGAGCGGGTAATAGAAACTGCCCAAACCTATTGCCGGCTAAACGGATGCTGATCGCAAAAGATCGCTCATCATCGCGGCTAATCCGTGAGACCCATGCCATCGTCATGGGCTGTCCAACACCCAGGGAGAATCCCGCAGATAAAATAATGGCGCCGAGCATCACAGGGGTTGTTGAAAAGATAGCGATGATGCAAGCAATCGATGAGATCACAATACTTCCTATAAGAAGCCGGAAGTATCCGATAACTTCGGTCATCTTTCCTAAGTTAACTCGGGAGAGCATCGAGGCAGCCGCTCGAATAGCCAAAACTATTCCAATCGATCCGGAGGAGAATCCTTTCTCCTTTCCAAAGACTGGCAAGAAAACAACAAGAACGTCGACCGTTGAACTGACAGCAAGACTTGCATACATCGCTACAAGCATTCCTGGGTTCTTCAGTAACCTCAGGACAGATGCGCTCTCTCGTGAATCTTTCGCAGAGATATCAATTGTTGGCTTCATGGGCATGCCAAAGAACAGTGGAATCAATCCAAGGAGCGCAATAATTGAAGCGGCATAAAATGCATTACTAGTCGATGCAGGAAGGACTCCCTTTGAACCCGAGACAAACGCTCCAATAAGTGGCCCAATGAGTTGACCGAGGGCTGCGCTAAATGTGTAGTAGCCAAAGTAAGTCTCGTAACTATTCTTCGGGGTTCTATTTGCAAAGAGCGCTTGCGTGCCTGCCATACTCAATAACTGCGCGGTTCCTAGAGTAGCAACTAAAAAAATCATCTCGATTTTATTATCGACCAGAGCAAGAAGCCATGTAGAGATCGCAATGACTGCTGCCCCACATGCTATAAATCGACCTTCGCCAAATTGATTGATCCAACGCCCAAGTGGAATTGCAAGAATGAGTGGAAAGAGTGCATAGAGAGCACCGAAGGCACCAACTGTGAAGCTATGCGCATGCAGACCAAGAAGCTTGTAGGTGATCATCGGCCGCGCCATATAAGTACTTGCCTGAATCGCGACAGAATTTATGAGGGCTGCAAGCATCCAACGCTTCATACGAGGCCCGGCTTATCTGGGTTGTGGGCGACTATGGCCCGCCAGATATCCCCTGGCTCTTGGCCGGCTACAAGCGCCTCGTTCACTGTGAGGCCCCCGAGTTCAGAGTGCACAATGTCGCGCGAGTATGTATCTGGATCTGAGAATGCTTCGTTGATGCGTGAACGTAACTCAGTAATTCGCATGAACTAAAGCAAAGTTGCGAGACGCTCTGATTGGACCTTCGACTGTGCTGAGGTGAGCGGTGAGGTGATCTGAGCGATGAGCCAGCGAAGAATCAATCCGACAGAGTTCTCATCACTTCCGAAGAGGTCAGCCGCGGCTCTATGGATATCCACCCAGAGCGGATGAGTCGTCACGGTCGTCAGTGCAACGATTTGATCGCGATCAGTCTCAACCATCTTGGCAAGTGCTTGATCATCAGAAATTTCACGGGAGAGGAAGTAAAGCGCCTCACTCTTAGATGCAGCAGATTTTGCACCAGCGATTAATCGCTCAACTTCGCTAGCAAGAAGCGCCTGCATCAATTCTTCACGATCGCTAAAGTGGTTATAAATAGTGGCCCGTGAGACTTCAGCACTTTCTGCAATGTCATTCATCAAGGATTCGTAACTGCCAACTTGGGCAATAACATCTTTTGCCCCGCTAAGAATTGCTACGCGTGAGCGTTGGTGGGTTGCCATTTGAGGGGCGTACTTCACGGTTAACCGTTACGCGGCATCGTCCACAACAGTAAGAGCAGGAGTTTCGTGGCTCTTCACTTGTGCAACAACTTCAGTGAGAAGTGTTGAGAGATTGAGATCGAGAGCTGAGCAGATTGCATTGATGAGCTCTGATGATGCTTCTTTCTGCCCGCGTTCAACTTCTGAGAGATAACCAAGAGAGACACGTGCGCTCTTTGCAACATCGCGAAGAGTGCGACCTTGAGCTACACGCGCGCTGCGCAATGTAGTTCCAAGATGTGCTCGTAAGAGGCTCATGGGATAAGGATACGCGAAAGGCAGGCTAAAGCGCTCTCAATTGTGGCTTTTCTTATGGAGTCGCGATCACCTGTGAGGGCGAGTGCGATAGTCACTGTTTCGCGCTTGGAGGCTATCGCCACCCAGACCGTTCCTGCTTTTTGGCCATATGCCTTGCCGGGTCCTGCGACACCAGTTGTTGCAATTGCGAAATCTGCGCCGAACTCACGTCTAACAGATTCAGCCATTGATGTAGCGACGATTTCTGAGACCGGCGAGGACTTTGTGAGTACGCGCTTTGAAATTCCAAGGAACTTCGTCTTACTTGCATCGCTATAACTCACGATCCCACCAAGGAAGATATCTGATGAGCCTGGAACTTCTGTGATTGCTGATGCAACTCCCCCACCGGTGATCGATTCAGCAGTTGCAAGGGTGAGCCCTCGCTTTTTCATGGTCTTCACAATGAGAGTTTGTAAGTCAGCTTTCTTCGTAGTCATCTCTTTCGTACTGCCTTGAGATATTCATAACCGGTAAGAAGTGTGAGCAGAATTGTGATTCCCATAAAGATATCGCGGGGAATGAATAGCCAATGTGGCAGAGGCAAGATAAACCAGCCCACTCCAAAGCCTTGCATGAGAGTCTTAATCTTCCCGCCCTTGCTAGCGGGTATAACGCCATCAGAGATAACGATAAATCGAAGAATTGTTACACCAATCTCACGCGCCATAATCACAATTGTTACCCACCAAGGTAGGCGATGAAGAAGGGAGAGACAGACCATCGCTGTGCCGATCGAGACTTTGTCAGCTATTGGATCGAGCAACTTCCCGAATTCGGTGATCTGATTCTTCGCTCGCGCAATTCGCCCATCGAAAAAATCAGTGAGTCCGATAATAAAGAAGGTGCACCACGCGGCAATCATCCATGCGTGATCGGCTCCTCCATTTTTAAAGAGGGCGTAGGCACCAAGTGGAGTGAGGAGTACGCGAAGAATTGTTAAGAGATTGGGCAGGTTCATAGCGCCACTGCAATCAGATCAACACCAGAGACTTCAGAGACGATCGCATCAACATACTCTCCGACTTTGTGGCGGGTACGACCTTGGAGGAAGGTTGATCCATCTACTTCAGGGCCCTGATGATCTGCACGGCCTTCTTGAAGTTCTTCATCCTCAATAAGTACACGTACCTTCTCGCCTATGCGCTCTTCAGCTCGCTGCATGAGAAGCTCATCGACGAGGGTGGAGAGTTGCTCTACACGCGCATTGATCACATCTTGATCTACCTTATTTTCATGTGTGAGCGCTTCTGTCTTATCTTCATCTGAGTAACTAAAGACGCCAATAGCATCCATGCGCGCCTCTGATACAAAGTCAACGAGATCTTGGAACTCCGATTCACTCTCGCCAGGGAATCCAACAATGACGTTAGAGCGTATACCTGCTTCTGGTGAGAGAGCGCGAATCTGGTTGATCAGATGTAAGAATTTTTCACCATCACCAAAGCGGCGCATCCGTCGTAATAGAGTCTCAGATGCATGCTGGAAAGATAGATCGAAGTATGGAACTACTTTCTCTGTGGCGATCATCGCCTGTAAGAGTGAAGGACGCATCTCGGCTGGTTGTAGGTATGAGAGGCGGATTCTCTCTACGCCATCGATCGCTGCCATCTCAGGCAAAATCTTCTCAAGAATCTTCAGATCACCGAGATCTTTGCCGTACGAGGTTGTGTTCTCACTGACCAAGAAGAGTTCAGTCACGCCTTGATCGACTAACCACTTTGCTTCATCGAGAATCTCTGTGGGGCGCCTAGAGATAAAGGAGCCACGGAAAGATGGAATCGCGCAGAATGAACAGCGTCTATCGCAGCCTGAAGCGATTTTGAGTGGAGCAACTGGAGCAGAATCTAAACGCTTACGGATAATGCGCTGGCCTTGACCAAGGTTTCCAGCCGCATCAACTATCGGAGCGGGCTTAGTTGCCTGGCGCTCACTTGGAGCTATCGGTAAGAGGGAGCGGCGATCTTTTGGAGTGTGTGCGGCTACTGATCCGCCAGCCATGATCGTCTGCAAGCGTTGTGAGATATCTAGATAATCATCGAAGCCTAAGATCGCATCTGCTTCAGGAAGAGCATCCGCAAGTTCACTGCCATATCGCTCAGCCATACATCCAACAGCTACGACAGCTCGAGTAACTCCATTACCTTTAAGAGAGTGCGCCTCTAGTAAGGCATCAACTGAGTCTTTCTTTGCGCTCTCGATAAAACCGCAGGTGTTAATGAGCGCTACTTCAGCATCTGCAGCGTTCTCGACAAGGGTCCAGCCATCGGCTTCAAGGCGTCCTGCCAACTCTTCAGAGTCGACTTCATTGCGAGAACATCCCAAGGTGACAAGCGCGACAGTTCTCATTGGCGCCATCTTACCTGCCCAATACCTTCAGAGCAGTATTACAGGGAGTTAGCCATTTGTTTGAGCGGGAGCAAAGGAGAGAGTCTTCACTTCGCCAACTCGACCAATTGAACCTTGATCCTTGCCATTAACAGAGACTGAGATCGCACCAGCATTGCCAATCGTCATCGATAATCCATTTGTAGGATCAAAAATCTGCGAGGCTCCGCTAGCTAATTTTCCAGAGAATAAGAGAGTGCCGTTGCTATCTACTACTGAGAGCCACGAGGTACCCGATGAGGCTTTAATAACGACGCCTCGGTTAGCAGCGGGGGTTATGGACTGTTGCTGAGGCTGAGAAGCTTTTGACGTTGAAACTGCAACACTCTTATGAACAACTTTTTTAGCGATTGCTAGTCCTGAAGGAATAATGATTGCCACACCCACGACGATACTTACAGCTGCAACGAGAAACTTTGGAGTAATTTTTACAGAGCTACGTTGACGGTGAGAAGTTGCATTGTTCTCTTCAAGGAGTTCAATCATGGGGCGATTGTTCTCGCCGGTGCACTCTTCAAAGGCAGTAAGTAAGCGATCTAAGTCAGTGTTAACTAGTTGAGCAATAGTGCGAATATGTCCACGAGCATATGCATTTCCACCTGATGAAATGAAATTCTCTGCTTCTAAGTCTTTAATGACTGCAGGGCGGATTCGTGTAAGTGAAGATATTTCTTCAACAGAATATCCAGCGGCCTCACGGGCTTCGCGTAGATAAGTGCCAACTGACATATCGAACCTCTTTAGATCTCGAATGGGGGAATCGAGGTTCTAAGGGTAAAGCGCAATGCCGCCTACGGACAAGTTGAGAGAGGGTGAATAATTGGGGCTACTAAGGTGAAGCACTCATTTCGTGAGCGTGTTTGCTCAGTTGAAGCCTTGGATCTCCTCAAGCACATCAGGCATCTGTTCAGCATTGATCAAGACCTCGCGAGCTTTAGACCCCTCAGATGGGCCAACGATGCCACGGCTCTCCATGAGATCCATCAGGCGACCAGCCTTTGCAAAGCCAACGCGAAGTTTTCTCTGCAGCATTGATGTTGATCCAAATTGAGTTCCTACGACAAGTTGAATTGCCTGCAAGAGAAGATCCATATCATCGCCAATATCATCCTCAATTACCTTCGACTTGATTGGCGCATTGAGATCAATTCGATAGACGGGTTGGGCTTGAGCCTTGACGAAGTTAACGACCGCTTCAGACTCGCGCTCTGAAACATAAGCACCTTGGATGCGCACTGGTTTGCTCGCACCCATTGGTAGGAAGAGGCCATCTCCCTGGCCAACAAGTTTTTCTGCTCCGGGTGTATCGAGAATTACTCGTGAATCAGCGAGGCTTGATGTCGCAAAAGAGAGTCGTGATGGGACGTTTGCTTTGATAAGACCGGTTACAACATCCACAGATGGACGTTGCGTCGCAATAACTAAGTGGATACCTGCGGCTCTCGCGAGCTGAGTGATTCGGACAATACTCTCTTCAACCTCACGAGCCGCAACCATCATGAGATCGGCCAACTCGTCGACGATAACAAGAAGATATGGATATGGCTCAAGCACTCTCTCACTACCAGCCGGAACGCTGATCTTATTTGCCTTAACTGCCTTATTGAAATCATCAATATGTCTAAACCCAAAAGCAGATAGATCGTCGTAACGTTGATCCATCTCTCGTACTACCCACGCTAATACATCGGCAGCTTTCTTCGGGTTGGTAATAATAGGAGCGATGAGATGTGGGATTCCCTCATAGCTTGTGAGTTCTACCCGCTTAGGGTCAATCATGACCAGGCGAACTTCATCTGGTGTAGCTCGCATAAGGATTGAAACAACAAGTGAATTAATCATTGAAGACTTACCTGCGCCAGTAGCGCCCGCGACAAGAAGATGTGGCATCTTTGCAAGATTTGCACAGACAAATGCGCCCTCGACATCTTTGCCCAGTGCAATCACCATCGGGTGAGTCTCTGAGCCTGCAACGCTTGAACGTAACACATCGCCCAAAAAGACGATCTCGCGATCAGCGTTAGGAATTTCAATACCGACCGCTGACTTACCTGGGATCGGTGAAAGTATTCGAACATCGCTGCTTGCAACTGCATATGAAATATTCTTAGAGAGCGCAGTGACAGCTTCGACTTTTACACCAGCTCCAAGATCTACCTCATAACGAGTAACGGTCGGTCCACGCATAAAGCCAGTCACAGTTGCTTCTACATTGAATTGATCAAAGACCTGGGTTAGCGCAGCAACAACGGTTTCATTAGCCTTTGATTTAGCCTTGCTAGCTGGACCTGATTTGAGTAAGTCCATTGGGGGAAGTTGGTACGGAGTATCAGCAGCGAGAATCATCTGGTGAGCAGGCGCTGTTGGGGCGGGCCTCACTGGCAAAGTCGCTTTAGCTTCGGTCGATAGAGGAACTTCAACAGTGAATTCTTCATCGAATTCTTCTTCATCGATTGGTTCTTCATCATGTGTGAAGGCTTGAACGAGAGGCGTGTCAAAGGCTGGCGTCTCGCTAATCTCAAATTCTTCAGTGAGCTCCCGAGCGGCTCGACGTTCACTCGCCTTATCTTTTCCGCGGTTGAAGAGCGCTCCGATCTTTGCGATAACGCGTGAAAGAGGCGTCGCTGTCACCACGAGGGTTCCGAAGAAGAAGAGAAGAATAAGAATTGGAACCGCGAGAATATTTGTTGTGAGTGCAACCAGTGGGGTCGATACTGCGTAACCAAGCCATCCCCCGCCACCTTGCATCGCAGTCTTTCCAGTATTACCAACTGAGCCATTGAAGATATGAATTAATCCAGTGGTAGTAAGTAATAAGAAGAGCGTTCCAATTGTTATGCGACCTGTTGCTGCGCCTTCATCAGGAGATTTGAAGAGGCGAATAGCAAAGTAAACAAAGATGATAGGTGCGAGATAGGCGAGCTTTCCGACGCCGCCAAAGAGCGCCAGACGTAATTCGCGTCCAACGAAGTTATTGAGATTAAACCATGTACCTGCAGCAGAGATGAGAGCAAGAATCAGAATGAGGAATGCAAAGCCATCTCGTTGGTGGGCTGGGTCTAACTCTTTAGCGCCACGGAAGACGAAACGAATTGCACTTCCAAAAGTCTTAGCAATGACGCGCCACAAACCAAGGAGCGCTTTTGCAAAGGCTCCAAAGATTGAACCCTTCTTGCGCGCCGAATTTCGGGATCCAGAAGATTTCTTGCGGGCTGCCATAATCAGATAATCCTAAAGAAGTGCGAGAGCTTGCTGGGCTAGGCTCGCCGAGATTAAACCTCTATGACAACAGGAACAATCATTGGCTTGCGGCGATGTTCTTCGCCAACCCAGCTACCGACTGTGCGACGAACAACTTGCTGGAGTTGATGCGTTCCATTTACTCCACCGGCAACTGCCTTTGCAAGTGCCTTTTCAATCATCGTCTTCACTTCATCAAAGAGCGCTTGATCTTCAGTGAAGCCACGGGCGTGAATATCAGGACCAGCAACAATCTTTCCACTCTGTGAATCGATCACGACGACAACAGAGATGAAACCTTCTTCACCCAGAATGCTTCGATCCTTCAGAGAGCTTTCAGTGATCTCTCCAATGGAGTGGCCATCAACGTAGACAAAGCCAACAGGAACTGAGCCAGCTACATCTGCGTAGCCATCATGCATATCGACTGCGATTCCATTATCAACAACGATGGTGTTATTGCGAGGTACGCCAGTCTTGATGGCAAGCTCAGCATTGGCACGCATATGGCGCCACTCACCGTGGATTGGCATGACATTCTTTGGCTTCACAATGTTGTAGCAGTAGAGCAATTCTCCTGCTGCTGCGTGGCCAGAGACGTGAACCATCGCATTGCCCTTATGGACTACATCTGCACCAAAGCGTGTGAGCTCATTGATCACGCGATAGACAGGGTTTTCATTTCCAGGGATAAGGCTCGATGCAAGTACAACGGTATCGCCCTTGCCTACCTTGATGTCATGTTCGCCATTTGCCATGCGCGAGAGTGCGGCAAGTGGTTCACCTTGTGATCCTGTACAGATAAGAACAACCTGATCGCCGTAGTCACCGATATTTTTAGAATCAACGACGAGGCCTTCAGGAACGGTCAAGTAACCCAAATCTTGAGCAAGGTTCATATTGCGAACCATCGAACGCCCAACGAATGCAACCTTACGATTATGAGACTCTGCAATTGTCAGAATTTGTTGGATGCGATGTACGTGTGATGCGAAAGATGCGACGATGACGCGGCGCTTTGTCGCGCGAAAGGCGCGCTCTAAGGCAGGAATAATCTCGCGCTCAGATGTCGTGAATCCTGGAACATCGGCATTCGTAGAATCTGTCATGAAGAGATCTACGCCTTCAGTTCCAAG
Source organism: uncultured Actinomycetes bacterium (assembly GCA_903895995.1). Lineage (GTDB taxonomy): Bacteria > Actinomycetota > Actinomycetes > Nanopelagicales > Nanopelagicaceae > PALSA-747. The sequence goes on along the minus strand of CAITVX010000018.1, from coordinate 73,939 downwards.
GCGAGCAAAAGTTGCAAGGTCAGTAATGCGACCATCAAGTGGAAGCTGATCCATCTTAAAGTCACCAGTTGCGAGCACAACACCAGCTGGTGTCTTGATGGCAACTGCTAGCGCATCTGGGATCGAGTGATTGACGGCAACGAATTCAAGAGTGAATGGACCAAATTTCTGAACCATTCCTGCTCGCACTTCACGGAGAGGCGCAGAGATGCGGCGCTCTTTCAACTTCGCTTCTGCAAATGAAAGAGTGAGTTTTGACCCAACGACAGGAATATCTGCGCGTTCTTTCAAGAGGAACGGGAGTGCGCCGATATGGTCTTCGTGACCGTGTGTAAGAAATACAGCAACAACATCTTTAAGTCGATCGCGAATATAAGAGAAATCAGGAAGGATTAAATCAATACCTGGTTGGCTCTCATCCGGGAAGAGAACACCGCAGTCAACGATAAGTAGTTCGCCTTCATATTCAAAGACGGTCATATTTCGACCGATTTCGCCGAGGCCGCCGAGGGCAACTATTCGAAGAGTCTTTGCAGCTAGCTTTGCTGGATAGGGTAAATCTGGGTGAGGATGATTCATTATTTAAGTACGACTCCGCCTTGTTGAAGGTCCTTCCGCAATTGCGCAATTTGCGCCTCGGTGGCATCAACAAGTGGCAAACGTGTAGATCCGCCAGGCAAGCCCATCAAAGTGAGAGCAGCCTTAGTCAATATCGCACCTTGGGTGCGGAAGGTTCCGGTGAATACCGGTAATAATTTTTGGTGAATTTCAAGAGCGCGAGCTGCATTGCCTGCAAACCAAGCATCTAGCATCTCGCGAAGTTCATTACCTACGGTATGTCCGCAGACTGATACAAATCCAACTGCTCCTACTGAGAGAAGTGGCAGATTGAGAATGTCATCACCCGAGTAGACAGGAAGTCCAGTCCGAGCAATTACCCACGAAGTAGATGCAGGATTTCCCTTCGCATCTTTGAGAGCAACGATATTTTTAACTTCAGTAAGACGGCAGATTGTGTCTTGCTCTATCTCAACACCAGTACGACCTGGAATGTCATACATCATGATGGGAAGATCGGTCGCAGCTGCAACAGCCCTGAAGTGAGCCTCGATACCTGCTTGTGGAGGCTTGTTGTAATACGGAGTAACAATAAGTAAGCCATCTGCGCCAACTTCGGCACAACGCTTTGCCTGGTCAACGGTATAAGAAGTTTCGTTATCACCGGCTCCGGTAAGAATCTTGACCCGATCTCCGACAGTGCTCTTTACCACGCGAATAATTTCAAGCTTCTCTGAAGTCTTTGTTGTAGGGGCTTCACCCGTTGTTCCGTTTACAGCGATCGCATCATGGCCGTGATCAGCAAGATGTTCGGAGAGCTTTGCCACGCCATCCCAGTCGATTGAGCCATCTTTGTTAAATGGAGTCACCATTGCAGTGATCATTCGCCCAAAAGGCGCCTCAATATGGCCGTTATTCATAACCCGAACACTACCTTGAATTAAGGCGCTATACGTCCAGATTTCTGGAAGGCTCCGTATGTAATCGGCATTAATTGGGCGAAATGTGCTTCCATTTTCTCGGCGACCATCTCAATTTCACGTTGAGGGTAGCTTGGGAAATGGGATCCCTCACGTGCGGTGCGAAGTGAAAGAAAGTTCATCAGTGCACGGGCATTCATGGTGACATACATCGATGAATAGAGAGTCACTGGAAGCACTGCGCGTGCGACTTCGCGTGCCACACCAGCATCGAGCATCTTTGTGTAGCTCTCATATGCATGAGTGCACGATGATTTAATAGATTCGATTGTTAGTTCGTACTGTTCTTTTGTTCCTTCAATAAATTCATAGGACCCTGGCTTACCGATTTGAACGAGGCGACGCTCTTTACTCGGAATATAAAAGACCGGACGTAGTTCGCGATAGCGACCGCTCTCTTCGTTATAGGAAGCGATGCGGTGTCTCATAAATTCACGGAAGACAAAGATCGGTGCTGAAACAAAGAATGTCATTGAGGTGTGCTCGAAAGGAGAACCATGTCGTTCGCGGGCAAGATAATTAATGAGACCTTCTGCTCGTGTTGCATCAGAACCGACCGCATCAAGAGATTGCTCACCAGCAGTTGAAACACGGGCAGCCCAAATAACATCTGAGTCGCTTGCGCTCGATTTCACGAGTTCAACGGTCATATCCTCACGAAAGATGATTGGGAAATGGCCTTCAGGGCTCTCTTGGGTTTGTGCTTCGCTCATGAGCGCAATGTATCTAGCGCCTTGGGATAGTCGCGGGATTAGGGCAGAATATCGGCGTGTCAGTGAAGCGCGATTCTTTTAGCCTCTCCTTTGCGGTGGGCGCATATGGCACTGCCTTCGGGGCTGCGAGTGTCACCGCTCACTTTACGGTTCTGCAGAGTTGCATCCTCTCTCTCCTCACATTCTCAGGGGCCTCGCAATTTGCTGTGATCGGTGTTCTTGGCGCCGGGGGAAGCGCGATCTCTGGAATCGCCACCGCAACACTGCTTGGAAGTAGAAATGCTCTCTATGGATTACGAATGGCACCAATCCTTAAAGTGCGAGGGTTGAAGCGCATTGTTGCTGCGCAGGTAACTATTGATGAATCCACTGCTATTGCCACTGCACAGAAAGATGAGGCAGATCAGGTAACGGGCTTTTGGCATACCGGTTTTGGCGTATTTGTATTCTGGAATATCTTCACATTGTTAGGCGCTCTGGGTGCAAAGGCGATTGGTAACCCATCAGCATGGGGACTTGATGCCGCAGTTCCTGCTGCATTTATTGGTCTCGTCTGGCCGCGATTAACTGATCGTAAAAGTCGCTTGATTGCCGGTGCAGCTGTTCTACTTTCACTTGCCCTGGTCCCGATTGCACCAGCAGGAGTACCTATCATCACTACTGCACTGCTTGCGATTATTGTGGGGTGGCGAGCATGACGCCTCAGTGGATAGCGGTCATCGGAACAAGTCTTCTCGCATTTACTTTAAAATATCTTGGACATAGCGTTCCTGCGAGCTGGCTCTCACATCCAAGGATTCAACGTATTAATACACTGATTCCAATAGTTCTGCTGACTGCGCTTGTAGCAGTGAACTCAGTGACAGTGAAGACAAAGATCATCTTCGATCATCGACTAGCAGGCCTAGCGGTCGCAGTAACAGCTCTGCTCTTTAAGTTGCCGTTCCCGGTGATAGTTGCAGGCGCAGCTATTGGTTCAGCCATTGCATATCACTACAAGTACTAAAGTTTTACAAAATTTAGAGAATAGAGAGCGCTTCGAGCTTCGCTTTCAGGTCATTATCTGATGGCTCAGTAAGGTGAGTTCCATCTTCAAAGACAATCACTGGGATTGACTTCGCTCCCCCATTGATCTCAATAACCTTATCTGCAGCTGAGAGATCTTTCTCAACATCGATGTAATGAAATTCAACTTGATTCTCTTCCATGAAGCGCTTGCTGCGACGGCAATCTCCACACCAATCAGCTCCATACATTGTTATCTTTGACATCTATTTCTCCTTCTTTTACTTGAGGTCCATGAAATGCTCAAGGCCGAATGTGAGCCCTGGGTGTGAAACAACGTTACGAACTCCTAGTAAGACACCGGGCATAAACCCTGTGCGATCCATCGAGTCATGGCGAAGTGTGAGTGTCTCGCCGAGATCTCCAAGAATTACTTCTTGGTGAGCGACAAGGCCGCGAAGGCGCACCGAGTGAACATGCACATCACCAACAAGAGCGCCGCGAGCACCATCAAGGGCAGTCGCCGTTGCATCAGGCATCGCTTCTTTATTTACCGAACGGCGGGCTTCGGTAATCATCTCAGCCGTGCGAGATGCGGTACCGGATGGAGCATCCACCTTGTTCGGGTGATGTAGTTCGATAATTTCAACGGATTCAAAGTATTTGGAGGCTTGTGCGGCAAATTGCATGAGCAATACTGCACCGAGTCCAAAGTTAGGAGCGATGAGCGCTCCGACCTTAGGTTGTGCTGTAAGCCAGCCTTTGATCTGCGCAAGTTTTGCATCGTCAAATCCAGTTGTGCCAACGACGACGTTGATGCCATTTTTAATAGCGAACTCAAGATTTCCCATAACGGCATCAGGGTGCGTGAAATCAACGACGACCTGTGCCCCACTTGAGAGGAGTGCATCTAATGAATCACCGATATCGATCTGCGCAACGAGCTCGAGATCTTTTGCAGCGGTGATAGCTTTCACGCTCTCTTTGCCCATGCGACCTTTTGCTCCGAGTACTGCAACTTTGATACTCATGCGATGACCTTCTCGAATTTAGTGCTGCTCTTAAATGGACCGACAATGGCAAGCGTAGAAGGTTTTGGTAGTAAGTCGCTAGCAATTTGGCGAATTTCTTCTGGTGTCACAGCCGATACGCGGCGCAAAATCTCATCAAAACTCATAATCTCGCCATAGACCAGCTCGCTCTTACCAATTCTGCCCATGCGGGAGAAGGTATCTTCTTGACTCAAAACAAGTGAGCCCGAAACTGCTCCTTTTGCACGCCTGATCTCTTCATCAGTGAGGCCCTTTGCTGCAACATCGTGGGTAATCTCCAAAATTAACTTAGTTACTTCCTCTGCCTTATTTGGTTGACACCCTGCATAAAATGCGAGCGAGCCCGAACCTGCAAATTGTTGGACAAAGGCATAAGTCGAGTAAGCCAACCCTCGCTTCTCTCGAATCTCTTGGAATAGTCGTGAAGACATTCCCCCACCGAGAGCAGAGGCGAGAATGCTCAATGCAAATCTACGTTCATCATTGCGAGCAACACCCTCAACTCCAAGAAGAAGATGTGTCTGCTCAGTCTTGCGGTCATGAATCTTTACGCGACCGGCCCCTGGCGTGCGAGCTTTACTCTCTGTTCGAAGATTGGGAGCGATATTTGGTACATCTAAGAATCCGTCACGGGAGAGCGCTGCTTCGACCATGCGGACAACTTGCTTATGTTTAACGTTTCCGGCAACTGCAACAACGATATCTTGTGGGCGATAACGCTTCTTGTAATAGTTAAATACAGCGCTTCGACTCATTGAATTGATGGAATCAACTGTTCCAAGGACTGAACGTCCCAGTGGTGTATCGCCGTAATAGGCCTCTAAATAAACATCATGGATGAGATCGGAAGGGTCATCATCTCGCATCGCAATCTCTTCCAGCACAACGGTTCGCTCAGAGTCGAGATCGGCGGCTGTAATAATGGATGAGGTAATGAGATCAGCAATCACATCTACAGCGAGGGAGAAATCAGTATCGATAACCCGGGCATAGAAGCAGGTGTACTCCTTGCCAGTGAATGCATTCATCTCGCCCCCCACTGCCTCAATAGAAGATGAGATCTCCATTGCAGTTCTTGTGGGAGTGCCTTTAAAGAGTAAGTGTTCTAGAAAATGTGAAGCTCCCGCGACAGATGGTGTCTCGTCGCGAGAGCCTACATTTACCCAAATTCCGACAGTCGCTGAGCGAACTGTGCTGACTTCTTCAGTCACGATCCGAAGACCGCTGGGTAAGACTGTTTTAGTCATTGGTTGATTCTAGTTATTCAGATTTTTCTGAAGCAGCAGATGAAAGTGTTCCATCAGGCATAACAGCGACCAAAGAGAACTTGCCCTTTGGATCGATCTCTGCGATTTCTACTTCAATCTTCTCGCCAACCTTCATGACATCTTCGAGGTTTTCAATGCGCTTTCCGCCATGCATCTTGCGAATCTGCGAGACGTGGAGCAAGCCATCTTTACCTGGAACGAGTGAGATGAATGCACCAAATGTTGCGAGCTTGACAACTGAACCGTTGAATCGCTCTCCAACCTTTGGAACTACTGGGTTAGCAATAGCTTCGATCATTGCCTTTGCAGCCTCGGCTTGTGAGCCTTCGAGTGCGCCGATGTAGATCGTGCCATCATCTTCGATAGTGATATCTGCGCCAGTCTCATCTTGAATCTGGTTAATCATCTTGCCCTTAGGTCCGATGATCGCACCGATGAGGTCTGTTGGGACCTTGATCGAGATGATACGTGGAGCCAAGAGGCTCATCTCATCTGGAACATCGATTGCAGAGATCATGATCTCAAGGATTGAAAGACGAGCTTCCTTAGCTTGGAGGAGAGCTGCAGCAAGTACTGATGCAGGAATTCCATCGAGCTTTGTATCAAGCTGAAGTGCAGTAACGAAATCCTTCGTTCCAGCGACCTTGAAGTCCATATCCCCGAATGCATCTTCTGCACCGAGAATATCTGTCAAAGCAACATATTCAACCTTGCCATCGACATCATCTGAGATGAGGCCCATTGCGATACCAGCGACTGGAGCCTTGAGAGGCACGCCAGCGTTGAGCAATGACATTGTTGATGCACAGACAGAACCCATAGATGTTGAACCATTTGATCCAAGAGCTTCTGAGACCTGACGAATTGCATATGGGAACTCTTCACGAGTTGGAAGCACTGGAAGAAGTGCGCGCTCTGCAAGAGCACCGTGGCCGATTTCGCGACGCTTTGGTGATCCAACACGACCGGTCTCGCCTACTGAGTATGGCGGGAAGTTGTAGTTGTGCATGTAACGCTTGCTCTTCTCAGGGCTCAAAGTATCGAGCTGCTGTTCTAGCTTGAGCATATTAAGAGTTGTGACTCCGAGGATCTGAGTCTCTCCGCGCTCGAAGATAGCTGAACCGTGAACGCGAGGGATGACCTCAACTTCAGCGGTGATTGCACGAATATCGCGGAGTCCGCGACCATCGATACGAATCTTCTCGCGAAGTACACGTTGACGAACAACCTTCTTTGTCACTGAACGAATAGCAGCAGAAACTTCTTTCTCGCGGCCTTCGAACTGTGGGTTAACGCTCTCTTTAATAGCATCGTTTGCAGCATCGAGTGCAGTTTCGCGCTCTTGCTTTCCAGCGATAGTAAGAGCCTTTGCAATCGAATCCTTGCCGGCAGCTTCTACAACTTTGTACACATCATCTTGATAATCAAGGAATACAGGGAATTCACCAGTTGGCTTTGCAGCAACCTTTGCGAGTTCCATCTGTGCTTCACAGAGAATGCGGATAAATGGCTTTGCAGCATCAAGTCCTTGTCCAACAACCTCTTCAGTTGGAGCGCCTGCGCCACCTTTGATGAGATTAATTGTCTCTGTTGTCGCTTCAGCTTCAACCATCATGATTGCAACGTCACCATCAGAGATGCGTCCTGCAACGACCATATCGAAGGTTGCCTTATCAAGGTCTGAGTGGTTAGGGAATGCAACCCATTGACCTTCGATAAGTGCAACGCGCACTCCACCGATTGGGCCAGAGAATGGCAATCCTGCGAGCTGTGTAGACATTGATGCAGCGTTGATCGCGATCACGTCGTACATGTGATCAGGATGAAGTGACATCACTGTTACAACAATCTGAACTTCGTTGCGAAGACCCTTAACGAATGATGGACGCAATGGGCGGTCGATCAAGCGGCAGGTGAGAATCGCATCTTCTGAAGGGCGACCTTCGCGGCGGAAGAATGATCCTGGGATCTTTCCTGCTGCGTACATACGCTCTTCGACATCCACTGTTAGTGGGAAGAAGTCGAATTGATCTTTTGGATTCTTAGAGGCAGTTGTTGCTGATAGCAACATTGTCTCGTCATCTAGGTATACAACTGCAGTTCCTGCAGCTTGCTTTGCGAGGCGTCCGGTTTCAAAACGAATCTCGCGCTTTCCAAACTTGCCGTTATCAATCTTTGCAACGGCGAACTTCACATCTTGACCCTCCATGGGTCGCTCCATTTCTCACCATTCACACGCATCAGCAATGGATCTTCGATCGAAGCTCGCGCTAGATCTCGTACAAAAAATGTATGAGTGTGCGAAAGCCACTACCGAGGACCGACTAACTGATGTGAGGAAGGCGTTTACTAAATTAGCGGCGAATACCGAGCTTTTCGATAATCGCTCTGTAGCGTGTTACATCAGTCTTTGCGAGGTACTGCAAGATACGGCGACGCTTACCGACCATGAGCAAGAGTCCACGACGGTTGTGGTGGTCGTTCTTGTTGGTCTTGAGGTGTTCTGTAACTTCTTCAATTCGCTTTGATAGCAATGCGATCTGAGTCTCTGGGCTTCCTGTGTCAGTGGCAGAAGCGCCGTATTTAGCAATGATTTCTTTTTTCTCTGCTGGCTGTAAGGCCATGGGGCACTCCTTGTACTGTCACGAGGGCCTCGGTGTGATTCACGAAGGCGCAATTACTCGCTTTGATGTAAGGGTGAGTCTACCCAAGGGTCTGGATGAGGCGAAATCGAGATATAGGGCTCTCGGAACACGCCTAAATGGGCGCTTTAGAAGGTGCTAAATGTGGCGAGTCTTGCCCAATCCTCGCCGAGATCTGCAGCCTTTGCAGCTTCAGCCCTTCGGGTGAGCAGGATTGCGCGCATCATTAATTCACCAAGACCTTCGCGAAGTACGGCGTCCTTCTCGAGGTTATCTAAGGCTTCAAGTTGGCTGGAAGGAAGTGGGCGAATTCCGCAAGCAATCTTCTCTTCATCACTCATGAGATTGGGGTCGTGAGCTGAAGGTTGTGGAGCCTTCAGGCCTCTCTCTACTCCATCCATACCAGCGAGAATAATTCCAGCAAGGGATAGATATGGATTTGATGAACCATCAGATGCTTTGAGTTCTAAATTAATCGACTGCATCTCGCGTCCTTTGAATGGACTTGCAACGCGGACTGAGCATTCACGGTTGTCATAACCCCACGAGATCGTATTGCCAGCCCATGAATGAGGCTTGAGGCGTTGATAAGAGAGAGTGGATGGACATGAGAGCGCAATCAAAGCAGGCAGGTGATCCAAAATTCCTGCAACAAAAGATTCTCCAAAGGCAGAGAGCTTCGTTGGTTCACTCTCGTTATAAAAGAGATTGAGCTTCTCTTTATTCCAAATCGAGAAGTGGACATGAGCCCCGGATCCAATTCCATCTGCAAATGGCTTAGGAGCAAGGGATGCGAGCAATCCATGCTGAACTTCGGCAGTTCCACGAATGGTGTCTCTAAATTTTAGATGATTATCTGCAGAGTTAAGAGCGTCGGAGTACCGGATGGCAATCTCTTGTTGACCTGGACCATATTCATTGATCGCTTGTTCAACGACGATCCCCTGCGCTTCAAGATTATCGACCATGTCATGCATTGGCGCACTTGCGCGATCCATTCCGCTGCTGGAATAGACGGGGCCGTTCTGCCATGGAATTGGTCCATCGGCTCCCATAGTTGCAAGATAAAACTCTGATTCAAAGGCTGAGTACATCTCTAAGCCTGCAGCATCGAGTTTGGCGATCGCACGCTTTAAGACAGAACGGGTGCATCCGCCCCATTCACTGCCATCTTGTTCGGTGAGGTCACAGTAGAAAGAGGAAGTCCTCTCGACCCACGGCAAGACTCCATATGTATCTAAATCAGGAACGATACGTACTTCACCAACTGGTTCCATTCCTTCGATTGGAATGAGATCTTCAAAGAGATTAACAGCATGCTGGGCACGAGTGAGTCCTACACCTTCTGTAATTTTCGAAGGTAGTTGTGATGCCGTAACTGTTTTGCCACGGATCACACCGGCCGGATCACAATAGAGGTAGCGGATGAGACGAATATTCTCGCGACGCACTGATGCAAGAATTTCCTCACGTTGCTTCTTTTTACCCATGGCTCAAGCTCCTTGATCTCGTAACAGTCAGACTATAACCTGTAAGCAGCAAGGGCGTTATCGTGCCCAATAGCCTTCGCAACTTTGATCGCATCTGATTCTGACCACTCATCATCTGTAACGAAGGAGTCAAGGGTTCTCCCAAGTCCGCGGCGGAAGAGGTGAGCTCCTAAGAATGTTAACTCGGAGAGTCCCCATGCATCAGAGGAGAAGAGAATCTTATGGAATGGGGCGAGCTCCAGTGTCTCGGCAATAATCGCACCAGAGCGAGCACCCGAGTAGTTGATGGCAAGGCCAACATCGAGGTAGACATTATTAAACATCTGAGCGAGGTAACCAGCATTGCGCTGGTAAGGATATGTATGGAGTAGCAGTATTGGAATCTCTAACTTCTCGAATGCGCGAATGAGATCTGTCATTAAGAGCGGATCACACTTATGCAGGTTAAGGTCTGGGTCGCCATAACCAATATGGAATTGGAAGGGCAGACGAAGATCTGCACCAGTCCAAATGAGGAAGCGAATCAATACTGGATCTGCAACACGTGCGATGCCAGTGGTCTCCACCTCTTTCAACCAACGACCTGCCGCAGCTTCAACTTCTTTGGCAGTTGGCCGAGTTGGATCGAAATCTAACCCGATTCGATAGGCGACGATTGACTTTAAACCGATAGCATTCTTTGAAGCAGTAGCGAGTGCGTTCACAAAATCTGCTGCAAAGGTTGCAGCTGAAGAGCCAGACCTTGCAAGGGCTTCGGCAACTGATTCAATGCGGATAATCTCACTCACCGTTGATCCAGTAACAGCGCGCATACCTTCGACGCCATGGATCTCATCTCCGCGATAACCAGTCTCGAGGAAGTAATGTCGGATGTTGGCGGCCTTGAGTAAGGTTGAGTTCACAAACTCACTTCCTACTGAAATTCTATGTTTGAAGTAATCATCAGCAGATATATGAGCAGGCGCTCCGATAAGAGGCGCTGCCCATCGCCTGACTGCAAAACCAACTTGAGAGTTAAGTGCTACTTCTATCGACTTGGGAGTGCGATCGGATTCGGTAATCATGTTAGAGAATGCTTCTGCAGTCGGGTTATCTCGCACCACTCCGTGTACATGGTGATCTACAAGTGAGAGCTCTGCGAGATACTCACTCGCTGGGCCCAAATGTGATGAGTTATTAGTAGACATTTAAGTACCTTTCACATTTCTGTGCATCAGAGAGGTTCTCTAGCGCAGCTGCTTCAACAGATCGAATTCCAAGATGGGTATCTAACAACTCTTTGGGGAACCAGCTCATAACTTCGGGGTCTTGATGTAGGGATGCTATCGCTTCAGTAAGTGAGCGCGGTAGTGGCTCATCTGTTGCGCCAATATGTACAATCCCGCGATCATCTCGAAGACCTGAGATCAGCGCTCTGGCCAAGACCCCCATGACAATCCATGGATTAGCGGTGGCATCTGCAGCTCTGAACTCAACATTAAAAGTCTTCTCGGCAGGGGAAGCACCACTTGTATTTACCGGACAGATTCGAAGGAGCGCTTCACGATCTTGAACTGCAATAAAGGCACCTCCTGAGCTCCAGCGATGTGGCTGTAAACGCAAGAACGAGATCTGCGAAGGCGCAGTAAAAGGTAGAAGTGCTGCAGCATGCTTCAAGATTCCATTGAAGGCCTTGGATGCTGTGACACTGAGATTTCCTGGCGATGCAGGGTCATAAGTAATTGGCTTGCCATTCTTTGAGAGCGAGAGGTGTACATGCACACCATTGCCAACGCTCTCTGGGTTTGCAAGCGGAGTGAAGGATGCTCGAAGGCCATGAATGCGTGCAAGATCGCGAACAAATTCGCGGAGTACGACTGCATGATCGGCAGCCTTGAGGGCATCGGTTGCACCAAGTGTGATTTCAAATTGATTGACTCCATACTCTGCAAGCCAATTTTCCGGTTCTAAACCATTCTCACGTAACAAGTGAACAAGCTCGGAACCAAAAGGTTCGACTGCTCGAAGTGCATCAAGACCAAAGGCCGAGCCATCATAAGCCGCACCATGCAATATAAATTCGTGTTCAAAAGATGCAGTGAGTTCAATTCCGAATTCAGATTTAAGCTCTTCTAAAGCATCCATCGCAAAAGCTCTTGGATCATTGACCCACGTGCTCCCATCTGGAAGAACTTGCTGGGCAAGAAGAAGCGTCATTGCCCCAGCGCCATCTTTTTTCGGCATCTGATAGGAAGCTCCAGGTACTGGTCGTAATCTGAGATCACCGAGTGAACCAAATGGATTCTCATCCCATATTGCACCAAAGCTTGAGAGGGCTAAATCTGCCGGAACCCAACCAACGGTTGATCCATTAGCTGCTGGAGTTTCTAGCGATCTACCGCGTACAAGTGCAACGAGATCACATGTCGCAAGAAATGTGAGAGGAGCAGCCATATTATGGAATGAGCGCAATAACTCGCGCAGGGCTTCCAGATCCACCGACGAGTGGAAGAACGCCTACGACAATCCATGCACCAAGTGCTGGCAACTTCGACAAGTTTTGAAGATTCTCTAAGTGCCATAGACCAGCTGGATGAGTTACTTGCGAGTGAACTGGGAAAGAGGTCGCTGCGCCAGTATCAATTCCTAAAGTATCTGTACCAAATGCGACTGCGCCACGCTTCTCAACTAAGAACTTTGATGCTTCTACACCAAAGCCTGGGAATCGAAGATCTCCTGGCTTGCCCGCATAGCGGAGTGAGTCATGGTTGAACTCTTCCCAACCAGTGCGAAGCAATATCGCTGCGCTCTGAGGAATCTGACCGTGAGCTGCTTCAAAAGATTGAACATCTGACATTAAGAGTTCACCATCTGGATCGCTACCAATACGCTGTGAGATATCTATAACCACCGCTTGGCGAACTAATTCAGATGCTGGGATCTTGTCCACTGTTTTTGCGCCATCAATGAAATGACACGGCGCATCAAAATGTGTGCCAGTGTGTTCGAAGAAAGAGACTCGTCTTGCGTAATACCCATCATGTGCGACAGTGACCAGGGTCTCCGCTTCAAAAGCTGGAGCCCCTGGCCACATGACGACATCTGAACTTAAAGGAATAGTTAGATCAATGACCTTTGCATTATTTAACATATTCCTATCGTACTGAAACTAGCGCGCCGCCGAAAGGTTCTCGTCGTTGCGAAGTTTTTCGCCCATCTTGTTGGCAAGAGCTGGCTTCGCTGCGATAAATGCGATGCCTGCGACGAGCCAGATAGCAGCTGCGATTGGAAGTGCGCGAGATGCCCAGGCGGTTGGCCATGGGTGGATGTTCTCCCACACAGTAATTCCAAGCATGCCGATACCCAAGATAGGAATGATGATCTCCCAAGCTGGGGCTCTCTTCGTTGAACCGAAGAAGATGAAGCGAATCGCTCCAACGGTCACCATGAGATATACGACCAAGAGGATCAAGGTTCCGATAACTCCAGAGCCTGCGAAGATATCGAAGGCTTGCTTGTTCCATACGAGGTGCCAGACGACAACAATAAAGAGGACAGCAAGAGTCATGATGCGTGTTGCATTGACTGGGGTACCGTTCTTTTCGCCAATAGCACTCAAGTGAGTATTACCTGCATCGCGCGCCATCGCAAAGGAGAGACGTGATCCGCCTACCAAGCATGCGAGCAAGCAACCGAATGCAGAGACGCAAGCACCGAGTGAGATCATTGTGCCGATCCATGAACCGATAAAGCTAGTACCGAGATCACCCATCAACGATCCTGAACTTCCGAATGCCTTGATACCAGCATCATTAGTTCCGAATCCCATTACCTCGACAGCTGTAACGATAACAAAGTAGAAACCACCAAAGATTGCAGTACCGAGCATTGCACGAGAGATATCTTTGCGCGGATTATTTGTCTCTTCGCCAAGTGTTGAAGATACTTCAAAGCCAGCGAATGAAAGGAATCCAAATACTGCTCCAACGAATACTCCGTTAAAACCAGCGCTCTTTGGAATTGAGAATACTGACCAATCCACATGGTTTCCGTTAGGTGCATGTCCAGTAGCGAGCTTGATAAAGACAATTACTGTTGTAATCAGAATCAAGACAACGGTCACGCCTTCAAAAGTTAAGAGCATGCGAGTTCCGTTACGAGCAGGAACTACCGCGAGCCAGTATCCAAGTACTAGTGCAACTGCGCCAATAAGGAATGCTGACCATGTTGGTTGGTTCTTCCAGACACCAAGCTTGTTGAGGAAGTCAGCACCAAAGATGCCAGCAGCCATAGATGTTACGCAACCATAAAATGTATATGTACCGAGCAATCCCCAACCAGCGACAACTCCGCTGCGAGCACCTGTAGTGGCTCCAACGAATCCATAGACGCTACCTGCGTGATTAAAGTACTGACAGAGTCTCACAAACCCGTAGGCGATGAGGAGTACTCCGATTGTTGCGATTCCAAATGAGAGAGGAACTGCGCGTCCAGAGTGTCCAACGCTTCCTTGCGGATTGATATTGGCCGCCATGGAAGGCGCCATGAGGGCAACTGAGATTCCAATTGCTTCCCACACATTGAGATTCTTAACGAGAGATTTACCAGCCATTTTTTCTCCACATCCTTCCTCGGGTGAGGAATCGAATGGATCTATTGTGCAGACTGATCGCTCAATTTGTAAGGGATCTATGGGGAGTTTCGCAGGGAGATTTAATTAATTAAAGAGTGGTCCGACCTTGCGAGCGCGCTTTAACTCGAAGAATCCCGGAGTCTGAACACAGAGCACAAAGCCATCCCAGAGCTTGCCTGCCTCTTCACCCTTGGGAGCTGGGGAGATAACTGGGCCAAAGAAGGCTGCATCACCGATCGCAACAACAGGAGTACCTACATCGTTTCCAACCATTGAGATTGCTCGCTCATGGCTAGCAATCATCGGAAGATTCCACGATTCTTCTGCTGCATCAGCTAATAGATCTGCAGGAAGTCCTGCATCAGCAAGCGCTGCTGCAAGTAGGTCATCACTCATCTTCTCTTTCTTAAGATGGATGCGATCGCCGAGAGCGTTGTAAAGAGCGATCACCGCAGCATTGCCGTGCTTCTCTGTTACGGCAGCAACAAGGCGAACAGTGCCCCATGACTTTGCAAAAGCTTCTGCATGAGCGGCATCAACTTCACGATCTTTATTGAGATAGGCAAGACTCATAATGTTCCAGGTAACGTCAATATCGCGGACCTTCGATGCTTCAAGTAACCAGCGCGAGGTGATCCATGCGAAAGGACAAGCCGGGTCAAACCACATATCTACTTTTTGTGCCTGGGTGCTCATGAGTTTTCCTTTGTTAGTAAGCGGGCTTGATCACAATCTTTCTTCATCTGTACTAATAATGGATCGAGTCCATCAAATTTAAGTGTGTCACGCAGGCGCCATCCAAATTCAAGCTTTGCCTCTTGGTCATATAAATCCAACCCTGTTTGATCAAGTGCATAGGCTTCAACTTGTCGGCCACGCACGCCTGGGAATGTTGGGTTTGTTCCAATTGAAATTGCTGCAGGCCAACGATTGGCACCGACTTCAAGCCACCCTGCATAAACTCCATCTGCAGGAATCGTTGCATTTTCTTTTAATCCAATATTTGCAGTGGGGTAACCAATGGTTCGCCCACGCTTTTCTCCATGAACAACTGGACCGCGAAGATAGAAACGTCGAGTAAGTAACTCATTTGCGCGCTCTATATCCCCATCAATGATCAGAGTGCGAATACGTGATGACGATATTGCCGAGCCTCGGTTCTCAGCCAGTGCAACAGAGCTCACGCCGAAGCTCTTGCCTGAGTTCTTCAAGGTTTCAACGTTTCCTGCAGCTTTGTGGCCAAAGGTGAAGTTCTCACCGACTGTCACATGCGATGCATGAAGTTGGTCGATAAGAATCTCATCAATGAATTCCGCTGGAGTAAGGCTCGCGAACTCCTTGGTGAAAGCGAGTACGACAACATCTACGGCACCGGCTTGCTTTAAGAGAGCAATGCGATCTGCAAGCGGCACCAACATAGGTGGAGTGCGCTCTGGAGCAAAGATAGAAGTTGGATGTGGATCAAAGGTAAGTACTGTGACATCACCGTGCTTTGCAGCTTCTGCGATGATCTCTTGATGGCCAGCGTGAACCCCATCGAAGATTCCGATTGCCACTGATCTCATTCGCTTATTCTTTCACGGCCACAAGGGTCGGTGTCGCCAAGCGTTTGCCCGCAAAATCGCGGTTCTCAAGCAAGGCCGCGAAGGAGCCATCAAGACCAAGGGCTGCAACCACTCCATCGCTCTCACTCGATGTGATCGTGCGTCCAAAACCAATCTCAATAAGCTCTTCACTCGTCAGTGACCGTGTTGGCATCATGCGCGAAATACCTTCTGCCGTAGGTAGAACCTGCGCAGATTCAAGATCTGAGCATTCATCGATTGCGAAGGGTGAGACCAAAGTTCTGTGAAGTGAAGTCAGGTGTCCACCCACTCCAAGTGCTTCACCTAAGTCACGAGCAATTGCACGAATATAGGTTCCGGCCGAGCATGTGACATCAATATCAACTTCGCTCCCCCTAATCGCTTTAATATCGATTGAGAAGATAGTTACTTCACGCGCTGGGATCTCAACAACCTCACCAGAGCGAACTCTTTCATGAGCACGTTTTCCGTCAATCTTGATTGCAGAGACAGAGCTTGGTCGCTGCATGATTGTTCCAACATTTTTCCCCAGCTGAGTGCGAATACGTTCATCAGTTAAGCCAGAAGTATCTGCTGTAGAAAGCACTTCACCTTCACGGTCATCTGTGTGGGTCGAAATACCAAGTTTGATCGTCGCTTCGTAGCGTTTCTTTCCATCGACAACATATTGCAGAAGTTTTGTTGCATTTCCTATGCCGAGTACGAGAACTCCAGTAGCCATTGGATCCAAAGTTCCTGCATGGCCAACTCGCTTAGTCCCACACTTCTTGCGAGCCTTTGCAACAACATCATGAGAAGTCATTCCACTTGCCTTATCAACAAGGAGGAATCCGTTCATCGCTGTGGTGGCTTACTCGTGAGTCTTATATGGGTTTGCGTCACCAATGGGTTTCGCATTTTCGCGAAGCTTCGCAAGCTCTTCATCAGCCTTACGAACCTGGCTCATCAGATCATTCATGGCAGAAGCTTGTTCTTGCAGACCATCAGCGAAGAATTCAATCGATGGGACGATACGAAGTCCAAGTGATTTGCCAACTTCACCACGGATTAAACCTTTAGATGATGCAAGTGCCGCAGCAGTTCCGGATTGGGCATCTTCATCCCCAAATACCGTATAGAAGACTGATGCTTGTTGAAGGTCGCCAGTTACTCGCACATCGGTGATCGTCACAAAGCCAAGGCGCGGATCTTTTACCCGTGTCTCAAGTGCTTGTGCGACCACCTCTTTAATGCGATCTGCAACCTTTAGCGCGCGATTAGATGCCATTGTTATGCGCGCTTCTTCTCACGAATCTCAAAGGTCTGAATTACATCGCCAACCTCAAGCTCCTTGAATGAACCAAGTCCGATACCGCACTCGAATCCTTCACGGACTTCATTGGCATCATCCTTGAATCGACGAAGTGAGTCGATCTGAAGGTTCTCGGTATGGACAACTCCAGCGCGCAAGGTACGAGCCTTTGCGTTGCGCTTGATTGTTCCATCCAGAACCATCGATCCAGCGATATTTCCAACCTTGGAAGATTTGAAGATGTCGCGAACTTCAGCATTACCAGTGATGATCTCTTCGTACTCAGGCTTGAGAAGACCCTTAAGTGATGCTTCGATCTCTTCGATTGCCTGATAGATAACGGTGTAGAACTTCACTTCAACACCCTCTTGATCAGCGAATACCGCTGTCTGAGGTTCTGGCTTAACGTTGAAGCCGATGATCACTGCAGTTGATGCAGATGCGAGAGTGACGTCGTTCTTTGTAATAGCACCAACACCACGGTGAATAACGCGAAGATCAACTTCGGCGCCAACATCGAGTTGTAGAAGTGCATCTTCGAGAGCTTCAACAGAACCAGATACGTCACCTTTAATGATGAGGTTGAGTGTGCTGACCTTTGATTGCTCCATGAAGTCTTCAAGTGAGACCTTCTTACGAGTCTTAGCAAGGAGTGCGTTACGCGTTGCAAGTTGACGCTTCTCAGCGATCTGACGAGCAGTACGGTCATCTTCAGCGACGATGAATGTATCTCCAGCACCTGGAACAGATGTGAATCCAAGTACCTGAACTGGGCGTGATGGACCAGCTTCTTCAACGCTATCGCCATTCTCATCCAACATCGCACGAACGCGACCATAGGATCCGCCAGCAACGATTGCATCGCCAACATGAAGAGTTCCACGCTGTACAAGCACTGTTGCTACTGGGCCACGGCCCTTATCGAGGTTAGCTTCAATAGCTACGCCGCGAGCAACATCGGCAGCAACTGCGCGAAGATCGAGTGCAGCATCAGCTGTTAAGAGAACTGAATCAATAAGTGCAGAGATTCCTTCACCTGACTTTGCTGAGACGTTTACGAAGATCGTATCTCCGCCATATTCCTCTGCAATTAAGTTGTATTCGGTCAACTGTTGGCGGACCTTATCTGGGTTCGCGCCTTCTTTATCGACCTTGTTCACCGCAACAACGATGGGAACATCTGCTGCTTGAGCGTGGTTAAGCGCTTCAATTGTCTGAGGCATTACACCGTCATCTGCAGCAACTACCAAGATCGCGATATCTGTGACCTTTGCGCCACGAGCACGCATCGCTGTGAAGGCTTCGTGACCTGGCGTATCAATAAATGTAATGGCACGCTCAACGCCATCGTGAACATGGTGGATCTGATATGCACCAATGTGCTGTGTGATTCCGCCTGCTTCAGTCTTAACAACCTCAGTAGATCGAATCGCATCAAGGAGCCTGGTCTTACCGTGGTCAACGTGACCCATAACGGTGATGATTGGCGAGCGCACAACGAGATCTTCTTCGGAGATATCTTCGAGCTCTTGATCAAGGTCGATATCAAACTCTTCAAGGAGTTCGCGATCTTCATCTTCTGGGCTAACAACTTGAATTTTGAATCCAAGTTCATTACCAAGAATTGTGAAGGTATCTTCATCAACAGATTGAGTTGCAGTAACCATCTCACCTAAGTGGAAGAGCGCTGAAACTAGCGCTGCTGGATCTGCATTGATCTTCTCGGCAAAGTCCATCAGTGATGAACCTCTGCGAAGACGAATTGTTGACTCGCCATTTCCACGTGGAAGTACCGCTCCACCTAGAGATGGTGCCGCCATATTGTCGAACTCTTCACGCAAAGCCTTCTTTGATTTACGAGCGCTCTTACCTCTGCCGCCATTCTTACCGAATGCGCCAGCAGTACCGCCGCGTTGATGACGACCACCGCCACCCTTATTTCCAAATGCTGGTGGTGTAGATCCACCGGCGCCACCTGGGCCACCAGATGAAGGCGCTCCGCTTCCTGGGCGATATGGAGATCCACCCGGACGAGCTGCACCTGTTGAACCTGGAGCACCAGTTGATCCTGGTGGACGTGAACCTGGACCTGCAGGTGGACGTGCTGCAAAACCTGGACGAACAGAACCTGGACGTGCGCCGGCCATACCTGGACGTGCTGCACCTGGTGCAGGACGTTCTCCTGGACGAAGTGGACGTTGTGCAGGTGGACGTGGCATTGGTGGACGTGGCATCGCAGCGCCAGTTGAGAATGGATTATTTCCAGCACGTGGGGGACGTGGAAGATTATTTGTTGCAGCAGGATTTGCCGCAGGTGTTTCTCCATCGTGAGTTGGTGCTGATGTCACTGGTGGTCGTGGTGCGGCTGGAGCTGGGGCTGCCGGCGCAGATTGACCTGCTTGAATTCCTAATTGGTTACGAGTTGTCTCATCGAGCTGCGCGATAGCTGCATCGATCTCTTCCTGTGATGGTCCTGCAGGGGCTGCCTTCTTTGCGGCCGCCTTCTTCGCAGCCTTCGGCTTCTCTGGAGCTGCTTCAACCGGCTTCATATCCGGGAACTTCTCCATGAGTTTACGCACGACAGGTGCTTCAACTGTTGATGATGCTGAACGAACAAACTCGCCAACTTCTTGTAACTTCGCGAGAAGTTCTTTGCTCTCTAAACCGAGCTCTTTAGCTAATTCGTAAACGCGGACCTTTGCCACAATTGCCTTCCCAGTGTGAACCTAGATTATTCATAGGCCCTGGGGTTCAAACAGGAGCCTAAATGATTGCCTTACTCATGAGCGCGCGGTGCTCATGCTTGTGTGCTTGCCATTCTGGTCTCCTTAAGAGTTGGTCAAATACTTTCCTACATCATCGAGTACAAGCTCCTGGAAATTTCTTCCCGC
The DNA here is from genome assembly GCA_903895995.1 of uncultured Actinomycetes bacterium. Classification (GTDB taxonomy): domain Bacteria; phylum Actinomycetota; class Actinomycetes; order Nanopelagicales; family Nanopelagicaceae; genus PALSA-747. The sequence goes on along the minus strand of CAITVX010000018.1, from coordinate 53,851 downwards.
CGGAAAGGCTCGAAGAAATGCTCTGCGGCTCTTGGCCATCTCAAAACATCTGGGATGTAACCAAGCCCCACGTCCAGGAAGTTTATGGTCAGGATCCGGTGTTACCCGATCCCCGATCAAAACTAGATGAAGTAGATCTTCCCAGGACTCTCGTGTGCGACAGGCGATGCAACTGCGGGTAGGCAATCAACTCTCCAGACGGCTCACAAGTGAACTGGTAGGAGAACCTTACCTGCTACTGCAGGTTAGAGGGTAATTCCTGCGTATCTTGCTGCTCTAGAGGCTCTTCCAGTACCGGCTTTGGCTTCTCGATTCTGGCGACAGGATTATCTGGATGAATGTCGATCCTCCAACCGGTCAATCGCGCAGCTAATCGAGCGTTCTGGCCATTGGCGCCAATTGCGAGTGAGAGTTGATAATCGGGAACGATCACCTTTGCAGATTTTGTTTCAAGATCAACGATCTCAACGCTCGATACCTTTGCTGGAGCAAGTGCTGCTGCAACATATGCGGCTGGATCATCTGAATAATCGACGATATCAATCTTCTCGCCTTGAAGTTCATCGATGACTGCGCGTGAGCGAACTCCACTTGGTCCAATGAGTGCACCCTTTGGACTTACACCAGCGCGATGTGTTCGAACTGAAATCTTTGTACGAGCACCTGGCTCGCGCGATATTCCAACAATCTCTACAGTGCGATCTTTAACTTCAGGGACTTCAAGTGCGAAGAGCGCCTTAACGAGTGCAGGATGGGTTCGAGAGAGAACGATCTCAGGACCCTTCTCCCCTTGTTTAACATCAACAACAAATGCCTTGATGCGATCCCCATGTTTAAATGATTCTGTTGGGACTTGTTCATTAGGCGGGATCTTTCCTTCAACTTTTCCAAGATCTACATAGATAACTTCTTTGTCGCGTCCTTGTTGAACAATGCCAGAGATGACATCTCCAACGCTGGCCGAGAACTCCCCAACAATCGTTGCATCATTGGCATCTCTTATCGCTTGCTTGATCGTCTTGCGGGCCTCTTTATCTGCAAGGGCTTCAAAGCCTTCAATTTCATGGATCACGCTCTCAACGAAGATACCTTCTTCATCGAAGATCGAAGTCCAGATAACAATATCTCCGGTCTGGCGATTAAGAACGGCGCGACCACCTGGCTTGGCATCAGGCTGCTCGGAGTAGATCGTTGCAACCGCATTCTCGATCTGGCTGATCAATTTCTCTAATGGCATCTTCTTCTCAGCGATAATTGCCGTGAGGGCCGACATCTCAACTGGCATTATTCATCACCCTCGCTCTCGGCAGATTTAAGTGACTTAAATTCAATCTCGATGAGAGCGCGCTTGATTGCGGCATAGGCAATCTTCACAGAATCAATCTCAACATCTATCTCTGTTGAATCACCGATTCTTCCCTTCACACTCTTCTCATCGTGCAGCGTGACATTGATGAGGCGGCCATGGTTCTTACGCCAATGACGTGGATTGGTGAGAGGGCGGTCTACGCCAGGTGAAGTGACTTCTAAAGTAAAGGGTGTATCTCCAAGAGCTGGGAGTACTTCAACTATTGCTGAGACTTCTTTAGATACGGCAGTGACTTGATCAAGTGAGAGATTGGTATCGCCATCGACAATAACTGTCATTATTTTGCGCTTACCGGCTGGGGTGAGGGTAACTTCCTCTAAGTAACATCCTGCAGCTTCAATCGCAGGGGTGATCGCTACCGCGATCTCTTCAAGTAGCGTCATGGTCCTGCCTCTATTTCCTTAGTTATTTAATTGTGATCCAATCATAACCGACTTTAGCGATAAGCAAAAACGTCATGATTAAGAAGACTTTGCGGACCAGGGGCGATCCACCTTTAATCGCAAGCCGTGCACCAAAGATAGAGCCCGTCACATTGGCGATCGCAAGCAAAAGTCCGACCTTCCACCAGATATGTCCGGTAAAGGTAAATGTCAGAATCGCGGCAAAGTTTGTTGCGATATTGACTAATTTGGCAGTCGCTGATGCCTTCAAGAATGCATAACCAACGACCCCTACAAGAATAAATAATAGGAATGAGCCAGTCCCTGGGCCAAAGATTCCATCGTAGAAACCGATGAGAAATCCACATCCACCGACAACAAATCTACGTACAACAGGAGTGAACTTGAGGTTCTCTTCCATCCCGAGCTGTGGGCGCTTCCATGTATAGATCGCAACGAGAAGTAATAAGACGATGATCACAGGACGGAAGATGCTCTTAGGAAATTCTGAGGCTAGCCGTGCTCCACTCGCGGAGCCAATAAAGGCTGGAATCGCCATTGAGAGAGTCAGATGTAGATCTGGCTTTACTCGTTTGAAATAAGCGGCGGCCGAGAAAGATGTCCCGAAGATCGCAGGAACTTTATTTGTTCCAAGGATCATGGGTATTGGTTTATTCGATAGGCCGATAAGAAGGGCGGGAAGTTGGATAAGTCCACCACCGCCAGCAATCGCATCGATAAAGCCAGCCATTCCGGCTGCAAGAGCGAGGAATATCCACTGCCCTAGCGAGAGAGTCATTATGCGGTTACTACTGTGTAAATCTCATCGACTGCAGATGCGGCGCTAATCTCACACTTCTCTCCACTCTTGCGGATACGAAGTTCAAGTTTTCCTTCAGCGAGCGCCTTACCGACGATCACAATAAATGGAATCCCGATTAATTCAGCATCTTTAAACTTCACACCTGCGCTTGGATCTTTACGATCATCGAGCATGACGCGAAGGCCCTTTGCCTCAAGATCTGCAGCTAACTTCTCTGCAGTCTCAAGAATGTTCTCATCTTTACCGGTAGCGACAATATGCACATCTGCTGGTGCAATCTCGCGTGGCCATGAAAGACCGATCTCATCGTGAGTCTGCTCAGCGATTGCTGCAACTGCGCGCGATACACCGATTCCATAGGATCCCATTGTGACAACTTGTGATTTGCCATTCTGATCCAAGACAGTGAGATCTAGAGCTTGCGCATATAAACGGCCAAGTTGGAAGATATGACCGATCTCAATAGCACGATCAATGATTACGGGTGAATCGCACTTCGGGCAGAGATCACCAGCACGCACTTCGGCTGCTTCAATATATGCATCAACGGTGAAATCGCGTCCATTGGTAACAAAGCGGGCGTGCTTATCCTTTGCATTTGCACCAGTGACCCAATGAGAGCCAGCGACGATACGTGGATCTGCATAGATTGTGATGCCAAATTTCTTTGCATCTTGCGGACCGATATAGCCCTTCACGAGTCCAGGGAAGTTCGTGAAATCTTCATCTTCAAAGAGTCGAACCTCTTGAACTCCAGAGAGGTTTGCACCAAGACGCTTAAGATCAACTTCACGATCACCAGGAACTAAGACAGAGATAGCTTTCTTATCTGCCATCACCATGACATTCTTCAAGGTCTTATCGGCGGTATATCCCCCGCCAAATGTCTTATTCAATAGCTCGACGAGTGAATCAATCGTGGGTGTATCTGGTGAGTCGAATACTTCGAGCGTTGCTGGGGCATCGCCTGAATAAGCGGCAACTTTTGTTGTCATCGCCTCTACATTTGCGGCATAGCCACATTTTTCGCAGAGTACATAGGTATCTTCACCTGTTGGGCAAGGCGCGAGGAACTCTTCAGATTTAGATCCACCCATTGCCCCAGCCATTGCTGACACAATATTGAAGGAGAGTCCAAGCCGTGTAAAAGTCTTGACGTATGCATCACGGTGTTTTTGGTAAGAGATCTCAAGACCGACGTCATCTATATCGAATGAATAAGAATCTTTCATGACAAATTCACGGCCGCGGATAATTCCAGAACGTGGACGTGGCTCATCGCGGAACTTTGTCTGAATCTGATAGATCGACAATGGGAGATCTTTATAGGATGAATACTCACCCTTCACCATCAAGGTGAACATCTCTTCGTGGGTTGGGCCTAAGAGGTAATCATTATCTTTGCGATCTTTGAGGCGAAAGAGATCGGATCCGTATTGTTCCCAACGATTTGTCTGCTCATATGGCTCGCGTGGAAGTAACGATGGGAAGTGAACTTCCTGGAAACCTGCAGCATCCATCTCTTCACGGACAACCCGTTCAATATTGCGAAATGTGAGATAGCCAAGTGGTAACCACGAATAGATACCAGCAGAGATACGCCTGACATAGCCCGCTCTTACAAGGAGGCGGTGGCTTGCGACCTCGGCATCAGCTGGATCATCACGAAGAGTGCGCAGGAGCAAGGTCGACATACGTAGCATGGTCGAACCTTACCGAATGAAATGAGTTACTTGACGGAGACTTCAGGGGCGCCCGAGGCGACTCCGGCTGCTTCCATCTCATCTGCTAGGCGCATAGCTTCCTCGATCAAAGTCTCAACGATCATCGACTCAGGCACGGTCTTAATAACTTCACCTTTAACGAAGATCTGGCCCTTGCCATTACCGGATGCAACTCCGAGATCTGCTTCGCGAGCTTCACCAGGTCCATTTACTACGCAACCCATGACCGCAACGCGCAATGGAACTGTCATGCCCTGCAAACCTGCTTGGACTTTCTCAGCCAATGAATAGACATCGACTTGAGCACGGCCACATGATGGGCAGGAGACAATTTCAAGTTTACGTTGACGCAGGTTGAGGGATTCAAGGATCGAGATTCCAACCTTTACCTCTTCAACAGGAGGTGCCGAGAGTGAGACGCGGATCGTGTCACCGATTCCCTCGGCGAGAAGAATGCCAAATGCTGTTGCAGATTTAATCGTTCCCTGGAAGATCGGTCCCGCTTCAGTGACACCAAGGTGTAATGGATAGTCGCACTGTGCAGCCAGAATTCGGTATGCCTTCACCATAGTGACTGGATCGTGATGCTTCACGGAGATTTTGATATCGCTAAAGCCGTGCTCTTCAAAGAGTGAGGCTTCCCAGAGTGCAGATTCAGCGAGCGCTTCTGGTGTCGCCTTTCCATACTTTGCAAGAAGACGTGGATCGAGTGATCCAGCATTCACGCCAATTCGGATAGGAATTCCTGCATCACCGGCAGCCTTTGCAACCTCTTTTACCTTGTCATCAAATTGTTTGATATTGCCTGGGTTGACGCGAACTGCAGCGCAACCAGCATCGATAGCAGCGAAGATATATTTCGGTTGGAAGTGAATATCTGCAATGACTGGAATCTGTGATTTCTTTGCGATCTGCGCAAGGGCATCGGCATCATCTTGTGATGGAACAGCTACGCGAACAATCTGACAACCAGATGCTGTGAGTTCTGCAATCTGTTGAAGAGTTGCATTGACATCAGAGGTGAGGGTTGTACACATCGATTGAACACTTACTGGTGCATCTCCCCCGACGAGAACGCTACCTACCTTGAGTTGCTTGCTCTTGCGGCGTGGAGCAAGAGTAGGAGGAGGTGCTGAAGGAATTCCAAGATCAACCATGAGAGTTATTCTGCCGTATTAGAGATTAAAATGCACAGGATTGAAAATATCAGCGGCGAGAAGCAAAATTGAGAGCGCTGCGAGGAATACGAAGACCACAATCGTGATGGGTGTGAGCGCTTCAACATCTACTGGACGTGGGAGTTGGCGCCTGCGAAGCCTTGCCCAGCTATTGCGAATTCCATCCACGATTGCAACTGCCATATGGCCACCATCAAGTGGGAGAAGTGGCAGGAGATTGAAGATTCCAACGAAGATATTGAGGCTTGCGATAATCATGATAAATGTCGCGATCCGCTCATTCCATGCAAGTTTGTTATCGCTCACGGTCTGTGCAGAGGCTTGTGCGACTCCGACTACCCCAACGAGTCCTTGAGGATCACGAGCTTTGCCACCAAAGGTCTCACTCACGAGAGCTGGAATCTTTCCGGGAAGTGATGCGAGTGAGGTGATAGAGCTTGTGAAAAGTTCACGTCCAAGCTGCCATGCATGCAGAGTCGAATCAGCTGGATTTTGGCGGAGCATTCCAAGAGTATTGATCACGCCAATGACGCCGACAGTCTTTCCATTTACAACTTGGGTGGATGGAGTGATTGTAAAATTCAACTCCTTGCCAGCGCGTAAGACGGTGAGATCGATCGGGCGACCAGGACTATTGCGAATCACCTGTACATCTTTCGCCCAGTTCTTTACGGGAACTCCATTGATAGAGATGAAGCGGTCGCCAGAGAGAATTCCCGCAGCCTTTGCAGGTAAAACTGGACTGCTTGCAGGGCACTTCCCATTAATAGTTGTGTAGCAGGTTGCTACCTGATCAACTGTCGGGGTCAGCGATGCAGTACCCACAGCTGCGAAGAGGGTAAAGAGAAGTAAGAAACCAAGAACGAAATGAAGGACAGATCCTGCGCCAAGTACGACGAGGCGCTTGCCGACAGAGGCTTTATAAAAGGCACGATTGGAATCTTCAGGTGGCAACTCCTCGCGCACAGACATTCCTACGATGCGACAGTATCCACCAGCAGGAATCGCTTTCAGACCAAACTCTGTCTCACCGCGCGTGGTAGACCAGATCCGCTTTCCAAATCCAAGGAAGAACTCTGTGACCTTCATGCCGTAGTGCTTTGCGAAGAGGAAGTGGCCGAGCTCGTGGAGCATGACAGAGAAGAGAAGTGCGACGATAAAGGCGAGAACTCCGATGATGGCTAACATTATTGTGCGAGCTCTTCAATATATTCAGCTGTGATCATGCGTGCATTCTGCTCAACAGCACTGACATCGGCGAAATCTCGAAGATCTCCTTTATCCACACGGGATAAGGATTGAGCAACAACCTTAACAATCTCTGAAAATTCCAGGCGTTTATCTATAAAAGATTGAACGGCTACTTCATTTGCCGCATTGAGAGTTGCTGTTGCAATTGAGCCCATCTGACCCGCCTCGCGAGCAAGATCGATCGATCCAAACTTTTTAGTATCAATCGCTTCAAAGTTCCACTGGTGCGAACTCGTCCAATCAATGGGCGTTGTCGCTCTCTTCACACGATCTGGGTAGCCCAAGGCGTAACCGATAGGTCCCTTCATATTTGGTGGACTGAGCTGAGCGATCGTTGACCCATCAATATATTCAACCATCGAGTGGATGACAGATTGTGGATGTATAACGGCATCAATCTGTGCATATGGCATATCGAAGAGATAGTGCGCTTCAATAATTTCAAGACCTTTATTCATCAACGTTGCAGAGTTAATCGTCACCATAGGACCCATAGACCATGTGGGATGCATCAAAGCTTCATCAACAGTCACTCCAGTAAGATCTGTACGATCTCTGAAAGCTCCGCCGCTTGCAGTAATAATGAACTTCTTTACCTCACTTCGCTTGCCAGCTAAGAGAGCCTGATAGAGCGCTGAATGTTCTGAGTCGACAGGGATGATCCGGTCAGCGCCAAAGGCCATAACAAGTGGCCCACCAGCAACAAGTGATTCTTTATTTGCTAAAGCGACTTTATTTCCCGCACCAAGGGCAGCAAGAGTTGGGCCCAATCCGATCGAACCAGTGATTCCATTGAGAACAATGTCGCAAGGGATAGCAGCAATCTCAGTTGATGCGAGCGGTCCATCAATGACCGCGACTCCATCAGCGAGTGAACCCCATGCATCTCGAGAGGCTGTGGTTCCTACAACAGGAACTCGAAAGGTCCGGGCTTGCTCAAAGAGGAGTGGGAGTTTTTGTGATCCAGCGCTGAGGCCGACGACTCTGAAGAGTTCTGGATTCGCAGCAACTAATTCGAGGGCTTGTACACCGATCGAACCAGTTGAACCAAGAATGACGATATCGCGCACGCCGCTAGCCTACCTTCTCACTTAGGCGAAAGAGATCTCTGATTAAGCGTTGAGGTTGGTCATAACATGCTTGATGCGTGTGTAATCCTCGAAGCCGTAGCTACCCAAATCTTTTCCATAACCTGAGTGCTTGAAACCACCGTGAGGCATCTCTGCAACAAGAGGGATGTGGGTATTGATCCAGACACATCCAAAGTCGAAGGCCTTTGCCATGCGCATCGCACGAGAGTGATTACTTGTCCAAACAGATGATGCAAGTCCATAGGCAACGCCATTAGCGAAGCGAACAGCCTCTTTCTCATCAACAAACTTCTGGATAGTGATAACTGGCCCGAAGATCTCATTCTGAATCATCTCATCATCTTGATGAAGGCCAGCGACAACAGTTGGGTTCCAGAAATATCCTGGGCGATCAACTTGGGTGCCGCCTGCGACGATCTTTGCATGTGAAGGTGTGCGTTCAATAAAGCCCTTTACTCGGGCTAATTGGTTGGCATTGTTCACGGGGCCATATAAGACATCTTCTGTTGGGCCACCGGTTGCAATGTTCTCACGAGCTTGCTGACCAAGGAGTGCGACGAAATCATCATATGCAGATGCTTCAACCATAACGCGTGTTGCTGCTGTGCAATCTTGACCAGCATTGAAGAAACCGGCGATCGCAATTGCCTCGGCTGCTGCTGCAAGATCTGCATCTGCAAAGACAACAACAGGTGCCTTTCCGCCGAGTTCAAGGTGGACCTTCTTTAAATCCTTTGCAGCGTTGGTAGCAACTTCCATACCTGCGCGAACAGAGCCGGTGATCGAGACCATCTGCGGTGTCGCATGATCGACAAGTGCGCGACCAGTGTCGCGGTCGCCACAGACAACGTTAAATACACCAGCAGGTAGGAACTCGGCCATGACTTCGGCCATCCATGTAGTAGTTGCTGGAGTTGTATCACTTGGTTTGAGAACAACTGTATTTCCAGCAGCGATCGCTGGCGCCCATTTCCAAACAGCCATCATCATCGGGTAGTTCCACGGTGTGACTTGTGCGCAGACGCCAATTGGTTCGCGTCTAATAAACGAGGTCATGCCCTTCATATATTCACCCGCAGAACGACCTTCAAGATTGCGAGCTGCTCCTGCAAAGAATCGAATCTGATCAATCATTGGTGGGACTTCTTCAGATGCAGTAAGTGAGAGTGGCTTTCCGCAATTCTCGGATTCAAGCGCTACAAGTTCATCAGCACGTGATTCAAAGGCATCAGCGATTTTTAAGAGAGCTCGCTGGCGTTCTGATGGAGTTGAATCTCTCCACTCTTCAAAGGCAGTAGATGCAGCTTTCATCGCGCGATCTACATCATCTGCACCTGAAACAGGAGCGGTCGCATAGACCTGACCTGTTGCTGGATTGATGACATCAGAGCTCTTTCCTGATGATGCTGGCGCTGACTTACCGTTAATGAAGTTTGAGAGAGTTTTCATGCCTCAGAGATTACTTCGGCGGCGGCCAATTGACCACAGGCGCCATCAATATCACGCCCACGCGTATCGCGAACGGTGACTGCAACCCCATAAGTTTCAAGAATTCTGACAAATTCCGCTTCATCTTCCGGGCGGGATGCGGTCCACTTGGAACCAGGAGTCGGGTTGAGAGGGATCAAATTTACATGTGCATTACGGTTCTTCAACAAGCGGCCTAAGAGATCAGATCTCCAGGCTTGATCATTAATATCTTTAATCATCGCATATTCGATGGAATATCTGCGGCCCGTCTTATCTGCATATTTATCAGCAGCTTCAAGAACTTCTTTCACATTCCATCTTGAGTTGATAGGAACCAAGGTATCGCGAAGCTCATCATCGGGAGTATGTAGTGAGATCGCAAGAGTGACGGGAATATCTTCGCCAATCAACTTCTCAATGCCACTTACTAATCCAACTGTTGAGAGCGTTACTGATCGTGCACCGATCCCTAGCCCATCAGGTTGAGGTGCGGTGATATTTCGAATTGTGCGCATCACGGGGTTGTAGTTCGCCATTGGCTCACCCATACCCATAAAGACAACATTGGAGAGGCGGGTTGGTCCACCAGGTAGCTCGCCTTGATCGCATGCGCGAGCAGCCGCAACAACTTGAGCGGTGATCTCCCCTGCTGTCAGGTTACGCGTTAATCCACCTTGTCCTGTCGCACAGAAAGGACAGTTCATTCCGCAGCCAGCTTGAGATGAGATACAAACAGTGGTGCGATCGCTGTAACTCATTAATACAGATTCAACAAGAACTCCATCGTGCAACTTCCAGAGATCTTTACGTGTGCGTCCACCATCAGCTGACAATGAACGAACCAAGGTGATCAACTTCGGAGTGAACTTCTCTGCCATGACTCCACGAAGATCTTTAGGAATATCACTCCACGTCTCTGGATCATCGTTGTAATGAGTAAAGAAGTGAACGGCTGCTTGCTTCGCTCGAAAGGCTGGAATACCGAGTTCAACGGCGAGCGCTTTACGGCCTTCTGGATCGAGATCGGCGAAGTGCTTCGGTGGCTTTACGCGTTGCTTCGGCTCATCAAAGACAAGTTTGATCTCTGGTAGATCACTCATAACTGGTAACGATTCACAAGCTCAAGGACTGCCCAGACTGTTGGAGCTGTGAAGAGTATGGAATCGAGGCGATCGAGGATTCCACCATGTCCAGGGAGCAAGGTACTCATATCTTTAATGCGTAGATCGCGCTTCATGGCAGATTCGATGAGATCACCGCAGGTTGCTGTCGCAACTGCCATGAGACCAATCATCGTTCCTAGCCACCAATTGCGATGGAGTGCGAAGTGAAATACAAGAGTTGCGCCGATAGTTGTTGCAACGATTGATCCGATCAGACCTTCCCAGGTCTTCTTTGGGCTGATGTGAGGAGCTAAGTAGTGACGACCGAAGAGAACCCCGGAGAGATAAGCGAAGGTGTCATTACAGCTAGTAAGTACAACGAGAGTAAATATACGAGCGACTGAATTTTCATGATGTGCAAGCAGTACGAGGAAGCCACCAAGGAATGGGATGTAAAAGATCGCAAAGACTGCAGCGGTAGATCGCTTCACAAAGTCGACTGGATCCAAGAACATTAAGTAGACCATGACATTGGTAGTGACAAATGCCATCGCAATGGCAAGAAGTGAGATATCCCCAAACCAGGTAGCGCAGGTTGTGATGGGAACAGATGCAACCAAAATCCAGTCAGGAATAACTACTCCGCCAGCACGATAGGCGTGATTGAGTTCGCGAATTCCGATCATCAGTGCGATCGTGACAAGTACAGCAAAGATTGCGGGGCTAACGGCGAGCGAGCCAAAGACGAGAGCAATAATGATCGCAGAAACAAGAATTGATGAGCCTAGATTTCGCCCAGCTCTCTTATTGATCGCATCATTGATCGCGTGAATATCATCCATTTTAGACTTCGAGCAACTCTGCTTCTTTATGCTTAAGCAGCTTATCAATCTCATTCACATGCTCTGTTGTGACTTTCTCTAAATCTTTTTCGTAGCGAGCGATCTCATCTTTACCGGCATCGCCATCTTTCTCCATCTTTGCCATTGCATCCATTGCTGCGCGACGAATATTGCGGATAGAGATCTTTGAATCTTCAGCTTTGCCACGTGCAACTTTGATGTAATCCTTGCGACGCTCTTCAGTAAGTTGTGGGAAGTTGACCCGAATAATCGCTCCATCAGTAGCTGGATTTACTCCAAGATCAGATTCGCGGATGGCACGTTCGATAAGCCCCATTGCGCCTTTATCGTATGGAGAGACAAGGGCCATGCGAGCTTCAGGAACCTGGAAGGAAGCTAATTGTGAGAGAGGTGTCAAAGTGCCGTAGTAATCAACCATGATCTTAGAGAACATGCCTGGGTGGGCACGGCCTGTACGGATTGCACCAAAATCTTCTTTAGCAACGTCGATCGCCTTCGCCATCTTGGCGCTAGCATCAACAAGCGTCTCATTGAGATCAGCCATCTTATTTCCTCACTCTTTTCGCTTCAGTAATAAAGTATAAAAAATTACTTCTTGGATGATGAAACAAGGGTTCCGATCGCATCGCCACGAACTGCGCGACCGATATTTCCATTGTCCTTCAGATCAAAGACAACGATAGGAAGATTGTTCTCACGGCATAAGCTAAATGCAGCAGCATCTGCTACAGCGAGAGATTTAGCGAGAACATCATCAAAACTAATAGAGTCGTACTTTGTCGCTGATGGATCTTTCTTAGGATCAGCGCTGTAGACACCATCAACGCCACTTTTTGCTAGCAAGAGTGCATTGGCATGAATTTCAAGTGCGCGTTGAGCAGCGACTGTATCTGTTGTGAAGAATGGCATTCCTGCGCCAGCTCCGAAGATGACAACGCGACCCTTTTCAAGGTGGCGAATTGCGCGTAGCGGCACATAAGGCTCTGCTACTTGGCCCATAGTGATTGCAGTCTGCACTCGAGTTTGAATGCCCTGCTTCTCAAGAAAATCTTGGAGTGCGAGGCAGTTCATCACAGTTCCGAGCATTCCCATATAGTCAGCGCGAGCGCGATCCATACCGAGTTGTTGTAGCTCTGCGCCGCGGAAGTAATTTCCTCCACCGACAACGATTGCGATCTGGGTTCCACCACGAACAACTTCGGCGATCTGCTTTGCAATATCTGCAACTACATCGGGATCAACACCGATGCCTTTCTGGCCGCCAAATACCTCGCCAGAAAGTTTAAGGAGCACTCTCTTATAACCACTGCGGGCCATCGAGGGTGCTCCTTTCACTTCTGTACTTCTAGATACGGGACCTAATTGGTCCAGTTTATGTCTTTACTGTCCAACCTTGAAACGATGAAACGCCGAGACCGCAGTCTTAGCTTCATCGAGGATCTGCTGGACGGTCTTTTTTGCATCCTTTGCGAAGGCCTGCTCAAGAAGTGAGACCTCCTTCACGAATCCGGTCACGCGACCTTCAACGATCTTGGAGAGTGATGCTTCTGGCTTTCCTTCAGCGCGGGCAGTCTCTTCGGCGATACGACGCTCTGACTCGATGGCATCCGTTGGGATATCTTCGCGACGAACATACTGTGGAGCGAATGCTGCAATGTGCTGCGCAACATCTTTTCCTGCCTCAAGAGCATCTGATGCAAGCTGAACCAAGACACCAAGCTGTGGTGGAAGGTCTGGGCTTGTGCGATGTAGATAGAGAGCAACTGGTGAACCATCGAGAACAACAACGCGACGGATCTCGATCTTCTCGCCGAGAGTTGCATTGGCATCATCTACACGCTCTTGAACAGTCTTACCTGTTGAGAGCTTTGAAGCTAAGAATCCAGCGAGATCGCCGACCTTTGCAGCTTCAAGGTGTGCAATGAGTTCATCTGCAAGCTCTTGGAAACGCTCACCCTTAGCTACGAAATCTGTTTCGCAGTTGAGTTCAAGCATGACGCCAAGATTTCCTGATGCACGTGCAACAACGAGACCGTTCGATGTTGTACGGCCTTCACGCTTTGTAACGCCCTTAAGGCCTTTTACGCGGATGATCTCGACAGCTTTATCGTAATCACCATTAGCTTCATCGAGAGCCTTCTTGCAGTCAAGCATTCCTGCTGCAGTTGCTTCGCGAAGCTTCTTTACATCTTCTGCTGTGTAAGCCAATTGATTATTCCCCTACTTTTTCTGTTGTGGTTTCAGATGCAGCAACTGGTGCCACTGCTTCGATCATTGCGCTCTCAACTTCAGCGATTGCAGCATCTGCAGCTGGTGCCTTATCAGCAACTGCTGCGCCTGCAGCTGAACGAGCAGCAAGACCTGCAACTGCTGCATCAGCGATAACGCGTGTCAACAGACCGATTGAACGGATTGCATCATCATTACCTGGAATCTTGTAATCAACTTCATCTGGATCGCAGTTTGTATCCAAGATTGCAACAACTGGGATACCGAGCTTGTGTGCTTCTTGCACTGCAAGGTGTTCCTTCTTGGTATCTACTACCCAAATTGCTGAAGGCAACTTGGTCATATTGCGGATACCTTCAAGGTTCTTTGTGAGCTTCTCGCGCTCGCGACGAAGAACGAGGAGTTCCTTCTTTGTGAGAAGGAGGTCATTCTTATTTTCCATCTCTTCAAGTTCCTTGAGGCGGAGAATACGCTTGTACACAGTTGGGAAGTTTGTAAGCATTCCACCGAGCCAGCGCTCTGTAACGTAAGGCATTCCTACGCGAGCGGCTTGTTCAATGATTGGCTGATGTGCTTGCTTCTTTGTGCCCACAAAGAGAATGTGGCCACCCTTTGCAACAGTGTCTTTAATAAAGTCATAGGCGCTATCAATAAGGCCAAGTGACTGTTGGATATCGATGATGTAGATGCCATTGCGCTCTGCAAAAATAAAACGCTTCATCTTTGGATTCCATCGACGAGTCTGGTGTCCGAAGTGGACTCCGCTGTCGAGGAGTTCTCGCATTGTTACAACTGCCATGACGGCATACTCCTTTATTGCATGCAGTAGCGCATGCACTCGGTTGTCGAACTAACAATTTGCTAGTTCCCTAGCATCCGAACACCGACGAAGCGTTTCCGCTACGACCGAAATGGTTACTCATTTGCATGAGTCAGATGCGTGAAGTCAGATCCCCCATTGCTGGGCTATCTGCTGGTTGAAGTCTAACTGACCCACAGGGCTGGATTTTCCACACCTGCCCCCATGATCCACGCGCAGAAGGGGCGAATCAGGGAAGGTGCGGAGATGAAAAACGAGATTCATCGAATCGAGATAGCGAGCGCAGGAATCGGACTCTTATTGATATTCGCCCTAGCTCTGCCAGTTCATCCAGGTACTTCTTCTCTTAAGCGCGCGGGTGGGCCTGCTGGTAAGCCGTCTGCAACCGCTGCGGCGAAACGTGTGTGTAAATCTGGGTCGTGGCTAGGGAGGAGTGTCCCAAGATCTCCTGAACGGTGCGCAAATCCGCGCCGCCTTCAAGTAGATGGGTAGCAGCGGTGTGACGTAATCCGTGTGGGCCCATCGTTGATCCAACTGCAGCCATCGCGCCATAGACCACCTCACGAACGCTGCGCTGATCTATCCGCTTACCCCGTGAACCAAGAAATATTGCGCTCTCTGACTTTTCATTCATCAGCAATGGGCGTCCCTGCGCGATGTAATTCTGAAGTGCACGCATCGCTGGAATTCCGAGTGGAACTACTCGCTCCTTATCGCCTTTACCAATTACTTGGAGAGTATTTCGAGCGGGATCGATACTTGAAGAGTTCAATCCACAGAGTTCAGAGACACGAATACCTGATGCATAGAGAACTTCGATCATTGCGAGATCTCGAAGATTAATCGGAGTGGGCTCTTCCCCTGCCCGCTGCGCCATCGAATCAAGAACAATCTGGGTATCAGCAAGATCTAAAACATCAGGAAGAGTTCGATGCGCCTTCGGGATTGCAAGTGATTGACCAATATCTTCGGTGATCCACCCTTGGCTCGCAGCCCAATAAGTAAAGGCACGAATTGAGACGATACGACGAGCGATTGTTGAACGAACGGCGCCCTTATCGGTGAGATCGGCTAACCATGATCGGATATGAGTAATTGTCAGATCTTTAAATTCACCGATACCGAGAGTCTCAATATGTTTTAGGAATGACTCGAGATCGCTGACATAACCCTTGATAGAGTTATCGGCAAGATTTCGCACCAGAGCAAGATGCTCTTCATAGGGGGCGATCAACTCTGCTGACATAAGAGTCAGACTACTCTGGCAAACGTCCCTGACGCAGTAGTCCAAAGGTCACTGCATCTTCAAGAGCCATCGCCGATGCGGCAATCACATTCTCGTGGACTCCGATTGTGCTCCACTCCCCATTGCCATCACTTGTCTCAACAAGGACGCGAGTTACAGCGCCAGTTCCAAGGCGGCCTTCAAGGATACGTACCTTGTAATCAGTGAGCTCAAGCTTTGCCAGCTCTGGATAGAACTTCTCAAGTCCAGAACGGAGAGCATTATCGATCGCATTAACAGGACCATTTCCAGTGCCGGTTGTGACAATACGTTCTCCGCGAGCTGTGATCGTGACAGTAGCTTGAGATGAGACTTCATCAGAATCATTGCGATTAACGGTCGTAGCCCAATCATCGATCGTAAAGAAGTGAGGGCGCTTGCCATCGAGCTCTTCGCGGAGCAAGAGTTCAAAGGATGCATCTGCTGCTTCAAAGGTGAATCCTCGAGATTCCATCTCTTTAACACGCTCTACAACGCGAGTGACAACTTCTTTATTCTCAGAGAGATCGATGCCGAGTTCACGTGACTTCAATTCAATCGATGCACGGCCAGCCATCTCAGATACGAGCATGCGCATGTCGTTTCCGACAGATTCTGGGTTTTCGTGCTGATACAGCATTGGGTCAACCTTGATCGCAGATGCATGCAAGCCTGCTTTATGTGCGAATGCAGATACGCCTACATATGGTTGGCGAGGTGATGGTGCAACATTTGTAACCTCTGCGACTGCATGTGAGATACGGAATGCTTCACGAAGTGAACCTTCAGGAAGTACCTTCTGATTCTTCTTCAATTCAAGGTTTGCGATAATTGCGACGAGATCAGCATTTCCAGTTCGCTCACCATAACCATTTAAGGTTCCCTGCACGTGAGTCACACCCGCGTTGATGGCAGCGAGAGAGTTTGCAACGGCACAACCTGTGTCATTGTGGCAATGAATACCAAGGCGTGCAGATGATGCACCGAGAACGTCATGGACTACTTGTGAGAGCTCATCTGGAAGCATTCCACCGTTGGTATCGCAGAGTGCAACAACATCGGCTCCTGCAGTCATAGCGGTTCGAACTACTTCGAGCGCGTATGCCTTATTGGATTTATAGCCATCAAAGAAGTGCTCTGCATCGAGGAATACACGTTGTCCTCCGGCACGAAGGAACTCAATCGAATCCTTGATCATCGCAAGGTTCTCATCCAGGTTTGTCTTCAGTGCGAGATCTACATGGCGATCGTGGCTCTTCGCCACGAGGGTGACTGCTGGAGCTTGTGAATCTTGGAGTGCGCGCAGAAGTACATCATCTGCTGCTTTAACGCCTGGGCGACGAGTGGCACCAAAAGCAACGAAAGTTGAGTTCTTAAACTTCACTTCCTTCGCAACTTGAGCAAAGAACTCGGTATCTTTTGGATTAGCTCCGGGCCATCCACCTTCGATAAATCCGACACCCAGATCATCTAAGTGACGAGCAATGGCAATCTTGTCGTGGACCGAAAGATTGAGACCTTCTTGCTGTGCGCCATCACGAAGTGTGGTGTCGTAGATATGAAAGTTATCGGATACTGGCATCAGCAGACTCGCACATTCCAGCCGTGCTTATCCTCGATAGTTCCATGCTGAATTCCAAGGAGAGTTTCGCGGATCTGGGCAGTGATAGGACCAGGGTTGCCATCACCTGTTGTCCATGTGCCATGAGTGCTCTTAGCTGAACCGATTGGTGAGACGACAGCTGCTGTTCCGCATGCA
This sequence comes from uncultured Actinomycetes bacterium, assembly GCA_903895995.1. Taxonomy (GTDB): domain Bacteria; phylum Actinomycetota; class Actinomycetes; order Nanopelagicales; family Nanopelagicaceae; genus PALSA-747. The sequence goes on along the minus strand of CAITVX010000018.1, from coordinate 36,524 downwards.
AAGATCTCGGTGATTTCACCACTAGCAACTCCATCGCGCCAATCATCGATAGAGAGCATTACTTCTTCAACCTTGTAACCAAGATCAGCAGCAACACTTAAAATTGAATCACGAGTAATACCAGGAAGTAATGTGCCGGTGAGTTTTGGAGTCACGATAGTTGCGGATGCACCACTTCCTTTAACGAAGTAAAGGTTCATGCCACCCATCTCTTCGACCCAGCGACGTTCGGTTGCATCAAGCCATACGACTTGATCACATCCTTGTGCGGCAGCTTGCTTCTGGGCTACGAGTGATGCTGCGTAGTTTCCACCGCATTTAGCTTCGCCAGTTCCACCAGGTGCAGCACGAACATATTCGGTGCTAATCCAGACGGTTACTGCCTTCGATGGATTGAAATATGCAGATGCAGGTGTAGCAATCAATAGATACATCGCTTGGTTGGTAGGACGAACTCCAAGTCCAACCTCAGTTGCGATCATAAAAGGGCGAATATAAAGAGATTCACCAACATTTGTAGGAACCCACTTACGGTCCTGCTTAACAAGCTCTTCTACGGTATTTACAAAGAAATTAATGGGCATCTCTGGCAATGCAAGGCGTGCTGCGCTGCGAGCAAAGCGCTCTGCATTAGCAGTTGGACGGAAGAGGCTGATTCCACCATCAGGTTGCATATAGGCCTTCATGCCTTCAAAGATCTCTTGTCCGTAATGGAAAACTGCAGTTGCAGGATCTAGTGTGAGTGGTCCATAAGGTTGTAGAACTGCATCACTCCATCCATCAGCCTCGCTCCAGTTAGCAATCACCATATTGTCGGTGTAGTACTTTCCGAAGCCGCCTGCAGCGATCTTTGCCGTGCGATCTGCTTCGCTAACAGGGTTCTGATTTGGAGTGAGTATGGTCTTCATAGATTCCTCGATTAACCTCTAAGAGATTCTGCGATGGCTGTTCCAACTTCGGCAGTGGTGCGCTTTGTAGTGCCACGAGTTTCTAGATCGCGCGTTACCGCAGCTGCAATATCTGCCGCAGCAGCGTCATGGCCAAGATGGGTCAACATCATGGCAACACACGAGATAGTTGCTGTTGGATCTGCTAATTGCTTACCTGCAATATCAGGCGCTGAACCGTGGATAGGTTCAAACATTGAGGGAAATGCACGAGTTGGATTGATATTTCCTGATGCAGCAAGTCCGATTCCACCGCTGATTGCAGCAGCGATATCGGTAATGATGTCACCAAAGAGGTTATCTGTAACAACTACATCGAAACGGTGAGGCTGTGTAACGAAGAACATTGCAGCCGCATCTACGTGGATGTAATCGGTTGTGATGGATGGATACTCTTGTGCAACCTCGTTGAATGCACGAGTCCACATGCCACCAGCGCGAGTAAGAACATTATTTTTGTGAACGAGGGTGACTTTTTTGCGGGGACGTTCCATGGCGCGCTCAAAGGCATAGCGGATAGTCCGCTCTGCTCCGCGGCGAGTATTAATGCTCTCCTCGGTTGCGATCTCATGCGCAGTACCAAGACCGATAACACCACCTGCACCGATATAAGGACCTTCGGTACCTTCGCGAACTACAAGGAAATCAACCTCACCTGGATCGCGAAGTGGTGATGCAATTCCTGGATAGAGCTTTGTTGGGCGCAAATTAATGTAGTGATCGAAGGCGAAGCGCAGCTTTAAGAGAAGTCCACGCTCGAGAACTCCACTTGGAACAGTTGGATCTCCCACCGCACCCAGCAAAATAACATCTGCCTTAGCAAGGTCTGCCATGACTGATTCAGGGAGAGTCTCCCCCGTCTTGTGCCAATACTTTGCGCCGAGTTCATATTCACTCTTTTCGAAAGTGAGTCCATGCTTTGCGGCAATGACATCGAGAACTTTGAGTCCTTCAGCAACTACCTCGGGACCGATTCCATCACCAGGTATGACTGCAAGTTTGTATCTACTCATTACGAGACCAGAGTGACAGAGCGGACAAAGTCAGCACCTGTCTCTTTCTGAACTGATGCAACAAGTGCTGATGAAAGAGGTGAGTCAACGGTGATCGCCATGAGCGCTTCTCCGCCTTCTTCATTACGTGAGACTTGCATCCCGCCAATATTGATTCCAGCTTTTCCTAGAACGCTTCCGACAGTTCCTACAACGCCAGGACGATCCCCGTATCGAAGGAAGAGCAAGTTAGCGGTTGGAGGAAGATCAAGATCAAACTTATCAATCGCGATGATCTTCTCTACCTTGCGGATTCCCATAAGAGTTCCATCAACGACGACTGTCTTTCCATTAGGAAGTGCTGCGTGAAGTGAGATCATGCTGCGATAGAGAGGTGACTCTGGATCTGTTGTGACTGTTGAGGTCATTCCGCGTTCTGCAGCAAGCCCTGGAGCATTCACATAAGTAACGTCTTCAGAACCGACAGCGATGAGAGCGCCCTTGAGCGCACTTGTTGCCAAGATTGTTGAGTCATATTCAGAGATATCACCGCGAACATAAACGCTCATGCTGGCAGGAAGTTCCCCGCCCATAGTTGTTGCAAGCTGAGCCATCTTTTCAACCAGTGGCAAGCTTGGGCGAATCTCTTCATGGATCGCTCCACCTTTAACGTTTACTGCATCAGGGACGAGTTCGCCTGCAAGGGCTTTACGTACTGAGACAGCAACGGCAATTCCTGCACGCTCTTGGGCTTCATCGGTCGAAGCTCCGAGATGAGGAGTTGCAACAACGTTATCTAGTTCAAAGAGTGGTGAATCCGTGCATGGCTCTGTGGCAAATACATCAAGGCCAGCTCCGGCTACGCGACCCTCTTTGAGAGCGTTATAGAGAGCAGTCTCATCAAGAACTCCACCACGAGCAGCATTAATAATGCGAACCGTTGGCTTTACCTTCTTGAGAGCTTCTTCTCCAATGAGGTTTGCAGTCTCTTTTGTCTTAGGAAGATGGATCGTGATGAAATCAGATACTCGTAAGAGCTCATCAAGATCAACAAGTCGCACATCGAGTTGCGCGGCGCGTGCCGGTGCAAGGTATGGATCATATGCAACGACATTCATTCCAAATGCCTGCATACGAGCTGCCACCAATTGACCAATTCGGCCAAATCCAACGATGCCGAGAGTCTTCTCAAAGATCTCAGCGCCTGTGTACTTTGAACGCGCCCATTTACCGGCGCGAAGTGCAGCATGTGCTGGTGATACAAAGCGCGCAGATGCGAGAAGCAATGTGATTGCAAGCTCTGCAGCTGAGACAATATTTGATGTTGGGGCATTAACAACCATGACTCCAGCTGCAGTTGCAGCAGGAATTTCAACGTTATCAAGTCCAACACCTGCACGGGCAATTACCTTTAAACCTTTTGCTGCAGCAATTGCTTCAGCATCCATCTTCGTTGCAGAGCGAATCAATACAGCATCAACTCCTGCAGCAAGAGCTGCAAGAAGTTCACCGCGATCTGCGCCATTGCAATGTCGTACTTCAAAATCTGGGCCAAGCGCCTCCATGGTGGCAGGGCTGAGCTCTTCTGCAATCAGCACTACAGGTTTGCTATTAGCCACGCGCTGCTTGGCCTTCCTGATAATCATCTTTGTTGTTGCCCTTAACCCATGACATCATTTTGCGAAGTTCGCGGCCAACAGCTTCGATTGGGTGGGTCTCACCCTTTGCGCGAAGTGCTTTGAATTCAGGTGCTCCAGCATCTTGATCATCAATGAAACGCTTAGCAAAGGTTCCGTTCTGGATATCTGTGAGAACAGCCTTCATATTTGCCTTGACGCTTGGATCGATGACGCGTGGACCTGAGACATAATCTCCATATTCAGCAGTGTCAGATACTGACCAGCGCTGCTTTGCAATTCCACCTTCGTACATCAAATCTACAATGAGCTTGAGTTCGTGCAGGCACTCGAAGTAGGCAACTTCTGGTTGGTAGCCGGCTTCAATCAATGTTTCGAAACCATATTGAACAAGCTGTGATGCGCCGCCGCAGAGAACTGATTGCTCTCCAAAGAGATCTGTCTCGCACTCTTCTGTGAAGGTTGTGAGGATTCCACCAGCGCGAAGTCCGCCGATCGCCTTTGCATACGAGAGTGTGAGTGGCCAAGCATTTCCAGTTGCATCTTGCTCAACTGCAACAAGTACTGGAACTCCACGACCAGCTGAATATTCACGGCGTACCAAATGTCCAGGACCCTTAGGTGCGACCATTGCTACATCGATATTCGCCTCTGGCTTGATGTAATCAAAGCGAATATTAAATCCATGACCGAAGAAGAGCGCTGAACCTGGCTTGAGGTTTGGCTTGATCGAATCATTGTAAATGTGGCGCTGAACGTGATCTGGAGCAAGGAGCATGACAACATCTGCTTCCTTGACTGCATCAGCGACTGAGAGGACACGAAGGCCTTCTGCCTCAGCTTTTGCCTTTGATGATGAACCCTCAGCAAGACCGATGCGAACATCGACTCCGCTATCGCGAAGGCTGAGTGCGTGTGCATGGCCTTGTGAACCATAACCAATCACAGCGACTTTCTTCCCCTGGATTATCGAGAGGTCTGCATCTTCATCATGATAGTGAGTTGCCACTTGGTATTGCCTTCCTTTAGATGGATCGATCGATTAATTGAACTTCTGAGTCAGTCGTAGTCCGCGCTCCATTGCGACGAGACCAGATTGGACTAATTCCTTAATGCCATAAGGCTCAAGTACTCGTAGGAGCGCCTGAATCTTCTCGGCATTTCCGGTTGCTTCAATTGTTACGGCATCTTGTGCGACGTCGACAACCTTGGCACGGAATAATTGAACGGTTTCAAGGACCTGAGAGCGATTCTCTGCAGTCGTTGCCACCTTGACGAGCAAGAGTTCGCGTTGAACAGAAGTCACAGGATCTAGCTCGGTAATCGAGATGACATTGATCAACTTATCAAGTTGAGCAATCACTTGTTCGAGGGCATGGCCCTCTACATCGATGACGATTGTCATGCGCGAGATATCAGGGTTCTCGGTTGGTCCAACAGCGAGTGAATCGATGTTGTAGCCGCGACGTGAGAAGAGTGAGGCAATGCGCGCAAGAACTCCGGGGCTATTTTCAACGAGGACTGAGAGCGTATGGTTCTGTGACATTAGAGCTCCTGTGAATCCCAGACAGGCGCCATCGAGTGCGCGACGGTGATGAGATCATTCGATGCACCAGCAGCGACCATTGGCCATACCATCGCATCACGGTGCACTGAGAAATCAACAACGACCGGACGATCATTGATTGCCATCGCTTCATTGATAACGCGATCAACATCTTCTTTGCGCTCAGCGCGAAGTCCAACGCAACCCATAGCCTCGCCAAGCTTCGCGAAGTCAGGAATACGCTTTGAATGAAGTTCAGTATTTGAATAGCGCTCGTTGTAGAAAAGGGTCTGCCATTGGCGAACCATTCCGAGTGATTCATTATTAATGATCGCAACCTTGATAGGAATATTGTTCAGCGCACATGTAACGAGCTCTTGGTTTGTCATCTGGAAGCAACCATCACCATCGATCGCCCAAACGACCTTATCTGGAGCGCCAACCTTTGCTCCCATTGCGGCAGGAACTGCGTAACCCATTGTTCCTAAACCACCTGAGTTCAGCCATGTACGTGGCTTCTCATAGTTAACAAATTGTGATGCCCACATCTGATGTTGACCAACACCTGCAACATAGATTGCATCAGGGCCAGCGATCTGTCCAAGGCGTTGAATCACATATTGAGGTGAGAGTGAACCATCAGTTGGTTCATCGAAACCGAGCGGATATTGAGCACGCCACTGGTTGACGGTCTTCCACCAGCCTGTGAGATCAGGCTTAGTCTTCTTGTAAGCAGCCTTCAGCTCAGGGATAAGACCCTTCATGCTGTTCTTGAGATCGCCAAGGAGCGCAACGTCAACGCTACGGTTCTTACCAATTTCAGCAGGGTCAATATCAGCGTGAATGATCTTTGCATTCGGTGCGAATGTTGAGAGCTTTCCAGTTACGCGGTCATCGAAACGTGCACCAAGGGTGATAAGTAAGTCAGCCTTCTGGAGCGCAGTTACTGCAGCAACAGTTCCGTGCATTCCAGGCATACCAAGATGTTGTGGGTGGCTATCTGGGAATGAACCAAGTGCCATCAAAGTCGTAACAACAGGAGCGCCAGTAAGTTCGGCAAGTTCCATGAGCTCTTTATACGAGTTGGACTTAATAACTCCGCCGCCAACATAGAGAACTGGTGAGGAAGATTCAGTGATGAGTACAGCTGCATCACGCAGTGCCTGAGCAGTTGGATTCAGAACTGGGTTATAGCCAGCTAGTTTGATATTCGATGGATAATCAAATGTAGATTTGTTCTGCAACGCATCTTTTGCGATGTCAACGAGAACTGCGCCAGGGCGGCCAGTCTCTGCGATATGAAATGCCTCAGCGATTGCACGAGCGATATCTTTAGCATCAGTAACAAGGAAGTTGTGCTTTGTCACCGGCATTGTGATTCCACGGATATCTGCCTCTTGGAATGCATCTGTTCCGATCGCAGCGGATGCAACTTGGCCAGTAATTGCAACGATAGGGACTGAGTCCATCTGGGCATCTGCGAGTGGGGTAACAAGGTTTGTTGCACCAGGGCCAGATGTCGCGATACAGACTCCGACGCGACCTGTTGCTTGCGCATAACCAGTTGCTGCATGACCAGCTCCTTGTTCATGGCGAACAAGTATGTGGCGAATCTTTGAATCGAAGATTGGATCGTAGGCAGGAAGAATCGCACCGCCAGGGATGCCGAACATGACATCAACGCCAGCATGCTCTAAAGATTTGACGAGGGATTGTGCCCCTGTAAATTCTTCACTCATGTTCAACTCCTTTCGCGAGTATCCAGCTATAAATCAGTCGGTAAATGAGAAACCCCTCAGTTTTTCCACTGAGGGGTAGCGCACGTTCTAGTCAGACTAGATCGCGCGCTCTCGAATCACCACTGATGACTTCATGCTCTAATTCTCGCCTACCGATCGAGGGTAGTCAACCCCTGAGATGCAGATCTCATTATTCGAGAGGGTCCCTAGGGCTAGCACCTTAGCTAGTTACAGCGCTTTTTACTCGTGGCGCTTTAGCTAGTTACAGCGCCGTGTGAAGCGCTGCCAACCACCTTCGCATACTTGGCGAGAACGCCCCTCTTATATTTATGAGGCACTGGTGAGAAATGCTTACGACGTTCTGCCATCACACTCTCTTCGACCAAGAGATCTAATGTACGAGCAGCAATATCTACGCGAACGATATCTCCATCTTCGACAAATGCAATCGGTCCACCGTCAACAGCTTCAGGTGCAACGTGACCAACGCAGAGACCAGTTGATCCTCCAGAGAAGCGACCATCTGTAAGAAGTAATGTGGATTTACCAAGTCCAGCACCTTTGATTGCGCCAGTGATCATCAACATCTCGCGCATTCCAGGTCCACCCTTTGGGCCTTCGTAACGAATAACAATGACATCGCCAGCTTGGATGGTTCCATTCTCAAGAGCTTCCATCGCTGCTTGTTCGCGTTCAAATACGCGAGCAGGTCCTTCAAAGTTATTGACACCAACTCCGGCAGTTTTGCACACCGCACCTTCAGGAGCGAGTGATCCACCAAGAATTGTTATTCCTCCACCAGCAGAGAGTGGGCTCTTAATTGCGTGCAAGACATCTCCATCTGGATCAAGTGGAGCGATATCTGCAAGGTTCTCAGCCATAGTTTTACCAGTAACAGTGAGGACATCTCCATGCAAGAAACCAGCATCAAGTAGAGCACGTAGAACAACGGGGATGCCGCCGACGCGATCGATATCAGTCATGACGTACTTACCAAATGGCTTGAGATCGCCAAGAAGTGGTGTGCGCTCGCTGATTCGTTGGAAATCTTCAAGGTTTAATTCGACTTCTGCTTCATTAGCGATGGCAAGAATATGAAGCACGGCATTGGTGGATCCGCCAAGTGCCATCACTACTGTGATTGCATTCTCAAAGGCTTTTTTGGTGAGAATGTCGCGTGTGGTAATTCCCTTGCGAATAAGTTCGACAACGGCTGCACCAGATTGAACTGCGTAGTCATCGCGACGGCGATCAACCGCTGCTGGAGATGCAGAACCTGGGAGTGATAATCCAATCGCCTCGCCCACTGCTGCCATGGTGTTTGCCGTATACATACCGCCACATGCACCTTCACCTGGGCAGATTGCACGTTCGATCTCATCGACCTTCTCTTGAGAGATAAGTCCACGTGCGCAAGCACCGACTGCTTCAAAGGCATCAATAATTGTTACATCGCGGCCATCAACTTGGCCTGCAAGTGTGGAACCTGCGTAGACAAAGACGCTTGCAACATCGATACGCGCTGCTGCCATCATCATTCCAGGAAGAGATTTATCGCAACCTGCAAAAGTGACCATGCCATCAAGGCGCTCTGCTTGCATAACGGTCTCAACCGAATCAGCAATGACTTCACGTGAGACAAGTGAGAAGTGCATACCTTCGTGGCCCATGGAGATTCCATCAGAGACGGAGATTGTTCCGAACTGCATTGGGAATCCGCCAGCTTCGATAACACCTTTACGCGATGCTTTAGCTAAGCGATCAAGTGAGAGGTTGCATGGAGTGATCTCATTCCAAGACGATGCGATTCCGATCTGAGGCTTCTTGAAATCTTCATCTTTCATTCCAACAGCGCGCAACATTCCACGTGCAGGGGCGCGTTCTAATCCATCAGTCACAAGTGCAGAACGTGGCTTAAGAGTCTTCTTATCGCTGCTCATTTTTTCTCCTTCTGCCCTTTATGCCTGACCTAGGTGTTTCAACAATAACTCCCGAACCTTTGCTGCATCAGCTTGTCCGCCAGTCGCCTTCATGACTGCGCCAATAAGAGCGCCAGCAGCTGGGATATTTCCACTGCGGACTTTTTCTGCAGTCTCTGGCTGTGAGGCAATCGCAGCTTCAATAGCGACCATGAGCGATGAATCATCAGATACAACTTTGAGTCCACGCTTCTCAATCACCATGCTTGGGTTACCTTCACCATTAATAACGCCTTCAACAACTTGGCGAGCTAACTTATCGGTCAACTCTCCTGCAGCAATAAGTGCGATGATCTCTGCGATTTCAGATGGTTGTATGAGCGAAGTTGGCTCTACAGACTTCTCATTGGCAAGGCGAGATACTTCACCAAGCCACCAGCTGCGAGCCTTTGTAGGTTCAGCACCAAGGGCAACAGTCTCTTCAACAGTGTCGAGAAGTTCAGCGTTAATCATCGCTGCCATCTCTTTATCGGGGACTCCCCAGGCTTCTTGCAATTTCTTGCGACGGATAGATGGCTTCACTGGAAGTGCGACGCGAAGTTCTTCAACCCATGCAGGATCAGCAACGATAGGTAAGAGATCTGGCTCCGGGAAGTAACGATAATCTTCAGCAGTCTCTTTTGAACGACCCGAACGAGTCTCACCGGATTCTTCCTGGAAGTGACGAGTCTCTTGGATGATTCGCTCACCAGATTCAAGGCGATTTGCTTGGCGAATGATCTCACCACGAACTGCTCGCTCGACTGATCGAAGTGAGTTCACATTCTTGGTCTCAGAGCGAGTGCCGAGAGTTCCGCTATTACGAGGTGAGATAGAGAGATTCGCATCGCAGCGAAGTGAGCCTTGCTCCATCTTTACATCGGAAACTCCAAGTGAACGTAGGATATCCCGAAGTTCTGCAACGTATGCACGTGCAACTTCTGGGGCATATTTATCTGTGCCAGGAATAATGCGAGTAACGATCTCTACTAATGGAATACCTGCACGGTTGTAATCAAGGAGTGAGTGTTCGGCTCCATGGATACGTCCAGTTGCACCACCAACATGAAGAGATTTTCCTGTGTCCTCTTCCATGTGTACGCGTTCGATATCTACGCGATATACCTTTGGACCCTCATCAGTATCGATGGTGACATCGAGGTATCCGTTAACGCAGATTGGCTCGTCATATTGTGAAGTCTGAAAGTTCTTCGGCATATCTGGGTAGAAATAGTTCTTACGAGCAAAGCGACTAAAAGGAGTGATCGAACAGTTCAGTGCAAGGCCAATACGAATTGATGACTCAATCGCCTTCGCATTCACTACAGGAAGTGAGCCTGGTAGGCCAAGACAGACGGGGCAGGTCTGAGTATTCGGTGATGCGCCAAACTCTGTTGCACATCCGCAGAACATCTTTGAATTGGTATTGAGTTCTACGTGGACTTCAAGGCCAAGCGTTGGTTCATATTTCTCGAGAGCTTGATCGTAATTAAGAGCCATTACTTCACCGCCAGAGTGGGGGCAGATGCATAGAGTGGCTGACCCCAAGAAGATTGGAGTGCAGCTTCAAGAGTTCCACCAACTTGGTACATCAATTCATCCTTCATGGCAGGTGACATGATCTGGAACCCGACTGGCAGGCCATCTTCAGGTGCTAAGCCACATGGGAGCGACATTCCGCCAATGCCAGCGAGGTTTACTGGAATTGTGCAAACATCGTTGAGATACATAGCAACTGGATCATCGCTCTTCTCGCCGATCTTAAATGCTGTTGTTGGGCACGTTGGTGAGACAAGTACATCAACCTTTGCGAAAGCTGCTTCATAGTCACGCTTGATAAGCGTACGAACCTTCTGCGCAGATCCGTAATATGCATCGTAATAACCAGATGAGAGCGCATAAGTTCCGAGAATAATTCGACGTTTTACTTCTTTGCCGAAGCCAACTTCGCGAGTCATCTTCATAACTTCTTCAGCGCTGCGAGAGCCATCATCACCAATACGAATTCCATAACGCATTGAGTCAAAGCGTGCGAGGTTCGATGATGCCTCTGAAGGTGCAATGAGATAGTAAGCAGCCAGTGCATATTCAAAGCTTGGAGCAGATACTTCAACAATTTCTGCACCAGCAGAGAGAAGTGCTTCAAGGGCCCCATTGAAGCGAGTCGTCACACCAGCTTGGTAACCATCACCAGCAAGCTCTTTTACAACGCCAATCTTCATGCCCTTCACATCAAGTTTCTTCGCTGCTTCAACCATCTTTCCAACAGGAGCATTGATAGATGTTGAGTCCTTTGGATCGTATCCAGCAATAACTTCGTGCAACATCGCAGTATCAAGGACTGTACGTGCACACGGTCCTGCTTGATCCAGGCTAGATGAGAAAGCTACAAGGCCATAACGAGATACAGAGCCATATGTAGGCTTTACTCCTACAGTTCCGGTAACAGCAGCTGGTTGGCGAATTGATCCGCCAGTATCAGTACCGATAGCAAGTGGTGCTTCGAAACCTGCGAGAGCGGCAGAAGATCCTCCACCAGAGCCGCCAGGAATACGGGAGAGATCCCAAGGGTTACGCGTGGTGCCATATGCAGAGTTCTCTGTCGATGAACCCATTGCAAATTCATCCATATTGGTCTTACCGAGAATAACGACGCCAGCCTTCTTAAGATTTGTTACAACTGTTGAGTCATATGGTGGACGCCAACCTTCAAGCATCTTTGAGCCACACGTTGTTGGCACACCCTTTTGAGTTAAAACATCTTTCAGTGCAAGAGGAACTCCAGCGAGTGGATTAACTTTCTCGCCTGCTTTGCGCGATGCATCAACGCTTGCTGCTTGCGCAAGAGCGCCTTCGCGATCAAGGTGCAAGAAGGCGTGGATATCTCCATCGACTGCAGATATTCGATCAAAATGTGCATTCGCAAGTTCGACCGCAGTCACATTCCCTGATGCAAGCTCTGCAGACATCTCCGCAGCAGTTTGATGAATAATTTCTCTGCTCACTCTTCACCTAAAATCTGTGGCACCTTAAAACGATCTTCTTCACGAGCTGGCGCTCCAGAGAGAGTCTCTTCGTTAGTAAGGCTTGGAACGACAACATCTGGACGCATAACATTCTGCATCGCAATCGCATGTGAAGTGGGAGGAATATCTTGATCTGCGACCGCTTGAACCTTGGAGACCGAATCAAGAATCAGACCCATCTCTGAAGCAAGATGGTCGAGTTCGGCATCGGTCATTTCGATGCGGGATAGTCGCGCTAAATGCGCTACTTCTTCACGGGAGATAGCGGCCATTTCGTAACCTTATCGGATCTGACCGTTGCCCCGAACAATCCAGGTTGTGGTCGTCATCTGCTCAAGGCCCATAGGTCCGCGGGCGTGAAGCTTCTGATTTGAGATACCAATCTCGGCGCCAAAGCCCATCTGCTCGCCATCTGTAAATCGAGTGGAAGCATTCACCATGACCGCTGCGCAATCTGAAAGCGCGATGAAGGCGCTCGCATGCTCGTCATTCTCAGTCACAATCGCTTCAGTGTGTTTAGTTCCGTATCTCTGAATATGGTCTGAAGCTGCAACGAGATCTTTTACAATTGCAACGTTAATCTCAAGTGCGTTGTACTCCGTTGACCAATTTTCTTCATTTGCAAGGTCAACCGCAATACCGTTCGCTTGTGCAATCTTCTGCGTCGCTACATCTGCATGAATGATGACCTTATGGGATCTCAGTGCTTCAAGTGCTGTAGGCAAGAACTTCTCTGCAACGCTCTGATGGACTAGCAAAGTTTCAGCTGCGTTACAGACACTTGGGCGATCAGTCTTTGAATTGATCAGAATTGGTAGCGCCTTCGCTAAATCTGCAGCATCATCAACATAGACATGGCAGACACCGGCGCCAGTCTCAATTGTCGGAACGGTCGCCTCATCGACAACCATGCGAATGAGTGATGCACTTCCGCGAGGAATCACGAGATCAACTTCACCTCGTGCATGCAAGAGTGCAGTCACAGTCGAGCGATCCTCATCTGGAATACATTGAATAGCATCTTCTGAAATTGAGGTAGTAGCAAGTACTTCTCTCATGATCGCCACAAGGACTTTGTTACTCGACGATGCTGATGAAGAACCACGAAGTAGCGCGCAGTTTCCAGATTTAAGGAGGATCGCTGCTGCGTCGACTGTCACATTAGGGCGAGCTTCATAGACCATTCCAACAACACCGAATGGAACAGATTTTTGAGTGAGTTCGAGCCCATTAGGTAGCTTGCGTGCATTGATTGTGCGACCGAGTGGATCTGGGAGATCAGCTACTTGGCGAGCTCCATCAGCCATTCCTTCAATTCGCTTCGATGTTAATAGAAGTCGATCCTTCATGGATTCGGCCATGCCGCTCTCATCTGCTCGCTTCATATCTTCGGCATTGGCCGCAAGGATGCGATCTGATTGGCGAGTTAACTCTGTGGCGATCTTATGTAGCGCTGCAGAGCGTTGATCATTGGTCGCAGCTACGAGCGTGCGATTAGCCAAGCGTGCCCGCTCGGCAGCTTGGGAAATAATCTGGGTTGCATCCACGATGTAATCCTAAACCAGTACCAGATCATCGCGATGAACGAGTTCGCGTTCGTACTCTGGACCGAACTCGGCGGCAAGCTCTTTCGTAGAACGTCCGAGCATCCGTGGGATTTCAGTGGAATCAAAGGCAACTAATCCACGTGCAATCACGACGCCTTTCTCTGAGATGAGTTCGACTGTGTCGCCAGCAATGAATTCACCTTCGACTGCAGTGACACCGGCTGCGAGCAACGAGACTCCGCGCTCTTTAATGGCAGTCGTTGCGCCATGATCCAAAATCAATTTCCCATGTGGTGTAGCGGCATGGGCTAGCCATAAGAGGCGAGATGGACGCTTATCGTGGATCGCATGGAAGATCGTTCCAAGGTCTTGGCCTGCGAGTGCATCAGGGAGTTGCTCAAGCGTGGTTAATAGCATCGCAACGCCAGCGCCTGTTGCAATACGAGCAGCCTCTATCTTTGTGACCATTCCCCCAGATCCAACGCCCGAAGAGCCAACTCCACCAATTTCGATATCTTTCATCGCAGTCACATCTTTGACTTCAGAGATTCGCTTTGCGTGCGCTTGAGTCGGTGGTGCGTCATAAAGGCCATCGATATCAGTGACAAGTACTAGTAGATCTGCATTAACAAGATGTGCAACGAGGGCTGCTAAACGATCGTTATCTCCAAAGCGAATCTCTTGCACCCCAACAGAGTCGTTCTCATTGATAATCGGTGTTACATCGAGCTGTAAAAGTTTCAAGAGAGTTCGTTGAGCGTTCTGGTAGTGCGAACGTCTGACTACATCATCGATCGTTAAAAGAACTTGCGAAGAGATGATTGAATGGCGTGAGAAAGATCGGTTGTAATCGGCGATTAAACGACCTTGACCGACTGAAGCGGCGGCTTGCTGAGTCGCAAGATCTTTAGGGCGGCTTGATAGTCCAAGTGGTGAGAGACCAGCAGCGATAGCACCTGATGAGACCAGTACTACCTCTTTGCCGGCAGCACGAAGCTTGGCGACGGTATCAACGAGTGAGTCAACAGCTTCTGAATTAAGTCCAGAGCCAGCAGAACCTGTAAGAGTTGATGAACCCACCTTGATGACGATGCGCTTTGCGCTTTGAACATCGATGCGATTCATTCTTACTCCTCAACCACCGGGGTTTTAGGATTCACAACGTTGTACTCCCATTGCATGGAGATTTCATCATCGTTGAGTTGATCAAGAGCATCTTCGACATACCGACCAGCCCAAGGTGATTCAAGGCGGCGATCTGTTCCACGTGCACCAGCAAGAAGTTCGGCACCAGCTTCAATAGATGGCTCCCAATCAAAAATCACAGCGTCATCGCCATAACCGATTCGGACTTCATCTTTAGCCTTTGCACCCTTCTTAAAGAGTTCCTTCTCAACTCCAAGGGCTGCAAGGCGATCTGCAAGATAGCCAACTGCCTCTGGATTATGGAAATCTGTCTGACGTACAAAGCGAAGTGGCTTCTCTCCAAGAACACTGAAGGATCCATCTTCATTTGCAATAACTTTAAAGCCTGCATCATTGACTGCAATAGGACGTAAGACGATACGAGTCTTCTCTTCCTTCTTTGCATTCTTACGCTCTTCTTGAATAATGCGAGACATTGCATAGTTGAACTCTGTTAAGCCAATGTGTGCGGCAGCAGAGATCTGATAAACCTCGTAGCCACGCGCCTCAAGAATTGGCTGGACCATATCGGCCATCGCCTTTCCATCTGGAAGATCGACCTTGTTCAGAGCAATAATGCGTGGGCGTTCTGAAAGACCATTGCCATACTCAGCGAGTTCGGCTTCGATGATGTCAAAATCTTTCACTGGATCGCGATCGGTTTCTAGCGTTCCGCAATCCAAAACTTGTACGAGTGCAGCGCAACGTTCAACGTGGCGAAGGAATTCAAGGCCAAGGCCCTTACCTTGTGATGCGCCAGGAATAAGTCCTGGTACATCTGCAACAGTGAAGCGTGTATCTCCTGCTTGAACGACGCCAAGATTTGGAACAAGTGTTGTGAATGGATAATCAGCAATCTTTGGACGCGCTGCAGATATCGATGCAATAAGTGAAGACTTTCCGGCACTTGGGAATCCGATAAGACCAATATCAGCAACTGACTTCAGTTCAAGGATGAGCGTGCGATCTTCGCCTGGCTCCCCCTTCAGGGCAAAGCCTGGTGCGCGTCGCTTCGTAGATGCGAGTGCAGCATTTCCTAGTCCGCCTTTGCCGCCTTGAGCAGCGATAAAGCGTGTGCCTTGTCCAACTAAATCAGCGAGAGTATTTCCAGCTAAATCTTTAACAACAGTTCCGTTAGGAACTTTAAGAATCATGTCATTGCCTTGTGCACCATTGCAGTAATCGCCATAACCAGGACGTCCGCCAGTGGCCTTGCGATGTGGTGAATGGTGGAAATCAAGAAGGGTAGTGACATCGGTATCAACGACCAGAAGGATGTCTCCACCACGACCACCATTACCGCCATCAGGTCCACCAAGTGGAACGAACTTTTCACGGTGAATAGAGACGCAACCATCTCCTCCGCCGCCAGCAGAGGCATTGAGCGTTACATGATCTACAAATGAAGCCATTCTTTGCCTCTCCTTTCTCTCAATCTTTCATTAATCTGAAAATAAAAAAGCGGGCCCGCAGAGCGCGGACCCGCTAAATACAATCCGCTATTTAGGCGACGGGAGCTTCAACGTTAGTAACGATGTTCACTACCTTGCGACCGCGTGCGCGACCGAATTCAACAACGCCTGCAGCTAGTGCGAACAAGGTGTCATCCTTGCCGATACCAACCTGTGCACCTGGGTGAAAAACAGTTCCACGCTGGCGAACGAGAATCTCGCCTGCCTTTACAACCTGTCCACCAAAACGCTTAATTCCAAGATACTGCGCATTTGAGTCGCGACCATTTCGTGTGGAGGAGACACCCTTTTTACTTGCCATATCGCACCTTCTCTCTTACTACTTGCTGATCGCGGTGATCTTCACACGCGTAAGTTGGGAACGGAAACCTTGACGACGGCGATAGCCAGTCTTGTTCTTGTAACGAAGGATGTCGATCTTTGGACCCTTAGTCTCTTCAAGAACTTCGCCTGCAACTTTTACGCCTGCGAGGGCCTTTGGATCTGATGTGACATTTGCACCTTCAACAAGAAGAACTGCGGCAAAGGATACTGATGCGCCAATTTTTGCATCGATACGATCGACAGTAATGGTGTCGCCAACGGCAACCTTCTCTTGACGGCCGCCTGCTTTAACAATCGCGTACACAGTGACACCTTCCTACAATTCAAATTCGCGACCTCTGATGAGGCCTTTGTGCTGATCACCGAGCTTCACTCGGGCAGAGGGTAAGGGTACGGATTAGCGACCCTTGAGGTCAAACTGAGGAAATTCCCCCATTTTGGCCAATTCTGGATTTTGCCGACTATTCGGGGGTAATGATCCCGGTGCTGACGGCGCGACGGCGCTTTCGGGCGGCTGGCTTTGGAGCCTCCTCGGCGACAACTTCAGCTACCTCGGTGATATCGGCGACAGGGCTCTCAGATTCCTCAGAAGATGAACTCTCATCCTCATCGTAACTCTGAGGGACATAACGCTGATCCATATCCTTATCGAGAGCAGTCTTTTTGACTGGCTCTGAATGAATATGAATTCCACGGCCACCACATGACTCACATGTCGTTGAGAACGCTTCAATCAACCCTTGGCCAACGCGCTTACGCGTCATCTGAACAAGTCCGAGAGAAGTTACTTCTGCAACTTGATGCTTCGTGCGATCGCGACCAAGGCACTCAACTAGACGACGAAGAACTTGATCACGGTTTGATTCAAGAGCCATATCGATGAAGTCGATCACAATGATTCCACCCATATCGCGAAGACGAAGTTGGCGGGCGATTTCTTCAGCAGCTTCAATATTGTTCTTTGTGACAGTCTCTTCAAGGTTTCCACCTTTACCGATGAACTTGCCAGTGTTAACGTCAATAACGATCATCGCTTCTGTGCGATCGATAACGAGAGAACCACCAGAAGGCAAGTAGACCTTGCGATCAAATGCTTTAGCAAGCTGCTCTTCAATACGGTTCTCAACGAACATATCGCGAACGCCAGTCCACTTTTCAATCTTCGTGGTTAACTCTGGAGCAATATGGCCAAGGTAGTTATTGATGTCATCCCATGCTTGATCGCCTTGGACAACTAAGCGACGGAAATCTTCATTGAAGATATCGCGAATTACTCGAACTGTGAGGTCAGGTTCGCTGTAGAGAAGTGAAGGTGAAGATGTTGATGGGTTCTCAGATTTCTCTTGAATATCATCCCATTGAGATTTCAAGCGGATAACATCGCGCTCGAGCTCTTCTTCAGATGCTCCTTCAGATGCTGTACGAACAATGACGCCAGCTTCTTCAGGAATTAAATTCTTCAAGATGGATTTCAAGCGGCTGCGCTCTTGATCAGGAAGACGACGGCTAATTCCGCTCATTCCACCACCAGGAACATAGACAAGGTAGCGACCAGGCAAGCTGATCTGGCTTGTCAGGCGTGCGCCTTTCTGCCCGATTGGATCCTTCGTTACTTGAACGAGGACTGATTGACCGGTCTTGAGAACATGCTCAATCTTGCGAGGTGCGCTGTCACTTAAGCCAGCAGCATCCCAATTCACTTCACCGGCATAGAGAACAGCGTTACGTCCCTTACCGATATCGACGAATGCAGCTTCCATGGATGGAAGAACATTCTGAACGCGACCAAGGTAGACGTTTCCTACATAAGAAATATTAGAGTTACGGTTTACGTAATGCTCAACCATGATCTTGTCTTCAAGGACGGCGATCTGTGTGCGATCTCCCACCTGGCGGACAAGCATCTCGCGATCTACAGATTCGCGGCGAGCAAGAAATTCAGCCTCAGTAATGATGCTTCCACGGCGGCGAGTAAATTCACGTGGTTCGCGATCATAACGATCTCGTCCTCCTCGATCATTACGGTCATTACGGTCGCGGCGATTATTTCGGCTGCTGCGATCGGTGCGAGTTGAACGATCAGTACGAGTTGGGCGATCTTCTGCTGAACGAGGTTCGCGGACCTTAACAACTGTTACGACACCATCTTCGTCAACAGTCTCCCCTGGAGTGACGCCTTCACCCTTTGCGCGGCGGCGACGGCGGCGGCGATGTGTTGAACCTGCATCGCTTCCTTCATCTTCGTTAGAGATATGACCTGGATCTTTATCATCGCTATCTGAGTCATCAATAGTGAGATCTGCATCAGACTTCTGGGTCGCACCACTGCGACCACGTCCACCACGGCGACGGTTGCGATTGCGACGAGGTGAATCTGAATCACTCTCTGAAGCATCTGAATCTTCAGCCGGAGCGCTCGCTGGCTTTTCGGCAACAGGCTTAGCGGCGACCTTCTTTGCAGACTTCTTTGGCGCAACTACTTCAGGCGCAGCTTGGAATAATGGAACTGGGATCGCAGCAGCTTTCTTCGCACGCTTAGGTGCGGTGACTTCCTCTGTTACCTCAGCTTTAGCCGCGGGAGCTTCAACTACTTCAGCAGTTTTCTTCTCGGCAGCCTTTTTTACAGTGCGCTTACGCGACTTTTTTGGCTCTGGAGCCATAACGGTAAATCCTCAATCCTTGTAATCAATCCTGGTGAGGTATCAACTCTTGCAAGCAATACCTTGAACTCAATTGGTGAGCTCTATTAACTAAAATCTTCGAGTTCGCGAACTTCTCGTTTCTTACGGCATGGCCGAAAGTGAGGCGCAAATACTCTACGGAAAGTATGGCAGATGGTTAGCGTGATCTCAAATGCACGCTCTGGAGGAGCCCAAGGCCGATCAAATTGGCAAACATGCTTGAGCCTCCATAGGACATAAATGGGAGCGGTACGCCTGTCATCGGCATCAATCCCATCGTCATTCCAATATTTTCAAAGGCTTGAAAGGCGAACCAAGCGATAACCCCAATACATACCAGTCGCCCAAATACATCTGTCGTTCGTCCTGCTATTGCAAAGGCTCGAATAAAGAAGAGCCCAAAGAGCAGGAGAATAAATCCAGATCCAAGGAATCCGAGCTCTTCACCAGCAACAGTAAAGATGAAGTCAGTCTGTTGTTCAGGAACAAAGCGACCATTTGTTTGTGGTCCATTGAAGAGACCGCGTCCAATAATTCCACCAGAACCGATAGTGATACGCGACTGTCGAAGTTGATACCCACTCTGCTGAGGATCTGCGGATGGATCAACAAATGATTGAAGGCGCTTCACCTGATACTCATGAATGACGCCTGCCTTCACCGCAACAACACCGGTGAGCATTCCTAGAAGAAGTAAACCGATAACCCAGCGACTCGGCGCTCCAGATACTCCAATGATTGCAATCACCGCAGCAGAGATAATCAAAGCCTCACCAAGATCTGGTTCAAGGATGATCAGCAACATAGGAACGAGAGCGACAGCGAGAGCTTTCACGACATCTAAATTCGATGGAGCAGAATCTTTATCACGCGCTTCTGCAAGCAGCATGGCCATTCCAATAATCACAGAGATCTTTGCAAGTTCTGCTGGTTGCAATGTGAAGCCACCTGGAAATGAGATCCACGAACGAGCTCCGTTAATTGTGCTTCCTATGCCAGGTATGAGTACAGCTACCAACCCTAAGACGCCGATTCCCCAGACAAATGGTGTGTATGCGCGAAGCAATCGGTAATCGACCAACGTCGTTCCATAGGCGAGTAAAAGTCCGATCAAGATATTAAGTACGTGGCGTTTCACGTAGTACTCAGGATCAAGTCCCTGAGAGGCGAACCACTGTCTCGTTGCGGCCCAGACCAACAGAGTTCCAATGAGTAGAAGCGCTCCAACAGCAAAATTCAGCTGCTTGTCATAGCCAGAGATGTTGTGGCGGAATGCTCGAGCACGGCGGCTATCACCTAATAAACGACTCATTTCTTCACCGCCATATCAGGAAGTTTTGCATTCTTCGCATCAATTCTAGGAATCGCAGTTGCAGGGCCGCTTGCAGGGAAGATCGCTTTCGCAGGATTGATCTTATTCCCAACAACCCCGTAAAGGGCTGAGTAAATATCTTTGACACCAACCGCGGAGACAGCAGCACCAAATCCACCTTGGCTCACCATCATGACAACGGCATACCGAGGTGCTGAGGCAGGTGCGAACGATGCAAACCACGAGGTGTCATCTTTTGACGATCCATTTGGATTTCGGCCCAAGACTTGACCGGTTCCAGTCTTTCCTGCAACTTCAACCGGGAAGCTTGCAAATACTCCGGCAGCGGTGCCACGAGTTGCAACTGCCCTAAGTGCTACATGAAGGAAAGAGATATCTGATGCAGTTGCAGGAATTTTTCCACTTACGACTGGCTCAAAAGTTTTTATTACTTTTCCTTCAGGTGTCAAGACTGCCTTTGCAATCTCTGGTTTCCAAAGAGTTCCGCCATTCGCAACTGCCGCATACATCTGAGTTAATTGAAGAGGAGTTACCAGGGTATCGCCTTGACCAATAGCAAAGTTCACTGCATCTCCAGCGCGCAACTTATTTCCATCAAGACAGTTCTCATGTGCAATCGCGATCAGGTATGGAGTGAGATCTGATGGGCGGGCCCGCTTTGTATAATCGCAGAAGAAGGCTTTATTGGCATCGTAATAATTCTGTTTCCACTGGCGGTCGGGCAGGCGACCTGCGAGCTCGCCAGGTAGATCGATTCCGGTCTTCTTTCCAAAGCCAAATCCGCGAGCAGTGGTAAAGAAATAATCGTTCACAGGAGAATGCGGATTGAGCCCACCATCTTTCAACCATTGATCAAAAGCGATCTGGTACCAGATAGTGTCGCAAGAAACTGCAATTGCTTCTGTCATATTGATAGTGCCTTGAGACTTTGTCTCAAAGTTCCTGAAAAGCTGATTTCCGACCTTAAGTTGTGCAGGACAGCTATACCTAGCATTGAGGTCGTAACCGGCTGCTTTTGCTGCGACTATCGAGATTGCTTTAAATGTTGAAGCCGGTGCGTACTCACCCTGGATTGCACGGGAGAGGGCAGGAACTCCTGTCGAGGTGCTAAAGAGATCTTTCGCCTGAGCAGGAGTCAGTCCCTTCTGCCAAATATTTGGGTCATATGTTGGATATGAAGCCATCGCAAGGATCGCACCATTAGTTACATCCATCACGATTGCGGCACCAGAATCAGCGTGATACCCCATCGAGCGAGATCTCTTCACAGCACTCGCGAGGGCTGCTTCAGTAGCAGACTGCAACCGCACATCCAGGTGTGTCACCAAATTATTACCAGGTACTGACGTTGTATTTTGGGCCACAGATGTGATCGCTTCCTTGCGATCGACAATGAGCGTTTTCACACCCGGAGTTCCTCGTAAATATTTATCATAAACAAATTCGAGACCAGATTTTCCAACGATCTCATTCCGGTAATAGCGATTATTAGAGTTAGCCAGATCGGCATCTGTTACCACGCCCGTGTAACCCAAGACATGGGCTACATTCTCGCCTGCAAGAGCAGGGTAGCTACGTATTGGAATCGCAGCTGCATCTACACCAGGGAAGATTGTTGGATTTTCAAGCACTTTGAGTGCTTGATCTTGTGTTGCAAACTTGGTTATAGGAATCGGTTGTTGCCTTGTGCCATTCCAGCATCCAGTACGTTGGCCAACCGGAAGTTCACCACATAGCCTCGTCATCGTATAAACATCTGAAGTCTTAAGCGCCAGAAGTTTTGCAAGCCTTGAAAAGACCAAAGATCCTTTATCCGCAAGAGCATCTGTCGCGCTGCGATTCACCGTGATCTGCATGCTTGGTCGATCCATTGCAAGCGGAATTCCAGAGCTATCGGTGATAACTCCACGAATCGCAGGATTCACGATGTCGCGGCTTTGAATACTTAACGCTGCATTGTGATATTTCAATCCGCTTGCCACTTGGAGGAAGAAGAGACGTCCAAAGAGTGCAAGCATGAGTGAGAGCACCAGTGTTTGTGTAATGACCAGACTTAGGCGAGAACGTTGATTCATATTCTCTCGCGCGCGCCAACTGTGACATCACGAATCACGATCAAGATAGGCATCAAGAATGGTGCGAAGAGCATCGTCCAGAAGAAGTTTCCGGCAATAACAATTGCATCTCTACCGAAAGATCCATTGGACTCTCCTAGCAAGGAGCCAAGTATCAAGTAGAGAGCGAGTGAGAGAGCAGTTCCTGCAGCTACGAACAAGCCAAGGCCAACAGGACGGCTAACGATCTCATCGATGCTCTCTGAATTTACGGCGATTAGGTAAGCAACGAGAGTAAGCACTAGCGCCCACTGGCCAAAAGGTGATTGGGACGATGGAGAGAGGTCCAAGATGATTCCGCCTACAAAACCAAGAATCACTGCCCCCGTGCGGTTTTCAAGTAAGACCATGGAGACAATAATCGCAAGATAGAGCGAGAACCCAGTTATGGGTAAGTGAATCCGAGAGATTACTCCTTCTTGAATTATGAAAGCTATAAAGAGCAGACTCGCATTCAGTGCAATGCGGATTGGACTCACTTCGTTGCCTTCTTACTCGCTGAAGGTGTTGGGGTTGCTGAAGGCGAGTCAGTTGGAGTTGGAGTGGGTGTTGGTGTCACGTAAACAATTACAGTCGCGCGTGGTGATGGATTGATCATTGTTTTAGGTGCGGTGGCAGGTGCACTAATGACAACAGAGACAACGCCTACATTATTCAAATCACTGTAGCTCTTTACAGATGCTGTTTGGGTCAGTGTGGATGATGAATGATCTACAGAGGTAACGACTCCAACTGGCACGCCAGGGATGAAAGGTGTGTTGCTATCGCTTCCATTCGAGAACAAAGTATCCCCAACAACGATGTTCCCAGCTGGATCTAATAGCTGTAGAGCAAATGAATTACCACCTGTGCCGCTAAGGACACCGATGCTTTGGCTTCGTGCGATCCGAACGCCCACTTTAAATGCAGGGTCACTCATGAGTAGAACGATTGCTGAATGGGCATCAACGCTCTTTACGACACCGACAAGTCCGTGTTCAGAGATAACAGTCTTATCAACTCTGACGCCATCCGCTGAACCTGCATCGATAGTAAGAGTTTGTGAGAATGTCGAGGATGACCCATGTCCGATAACGCGAGCTGCAACAACGCGATACCCGCCACGCCCTGCCAAATCGAGCACGCCTTTGAGTTGATTGAGCTGTCCTTGAATATCTTTATTAACGAGAACTTGAGTTTTGAGTCTGGCATTCGCACTCGCAAGTGCTGCAACTTTATTCTTCTCACTTGGGAAGTTCTTTACATCGCTAAAGAAGCGTCCAACTGGAGAGAAGAGATCTGAGACTCCCTTTTGAATCGGTGCTAAGAAACTTTGAGTGACAGATCGCGATCCCTTAGTGACGCTAACGCCTCGAAGATCTAAAGTAATAAAGAAGAGCGAAGTGACAAGCAAAATGACGAGCAACAACCGTGAACGGTTACCTCCGCCGCGTGCCAATGAACGCCTCTAAATTAACGGCGTGGTTCTGAGATCAAAACCTTTTCCAAGGCTTCAAACTCTTCAACGCACTTACCTGAACCTTCAGCAACAGCCTGAAGCGGACGCTCGCAGATATGAATTGGCATTCCAGTCTCTTGACGTAGGCGCTCATCTAATCCACGAAGTAGCGCGCCACCGCCGGTGAGAACAATTCCACGATCCATAAGATCAGATGCAAGCTCTGGTGGGCACTTATCAAGAGTGCTTTTTACTGCATTAACAATCTGATTGACAGGCTCTTCGAGTGCTTTACGAATATCTTCTGCAGATACAAGAATTGTCTTTGGAAGTCCTGTTGCAAGGTCGCGACCGCGAATTTCTGCATCAGGTTCTCCAGGAAGTTTGTAGGCAGAACCGATAGCCATCTTGATCTCTTCAGCTGTGCGCTCTCCGAGCAGTAGTGAGTATTCGCGCTTAACCCAGTCGATAATCGCTTGATCGAGTTCATCTCCACCAACGCGGATTGAGAGTGCAGTAACGATTCCACCGAGTGAAATAACTGCTACTTCAGTAGTTCCTCCGCCAATATCAACGACCATGTTGCCTGTTGGCTCATGAATCGGAAGCCCTGCACCAATCGCGGCAGCCATTGGCTCCTCGATGATGTAGACCTTGCGTGCACCAGCTGCGTAGCCAGCATCTTTTACTGCGCGCTGTTCTACGCCAGTGATACCTGATGGCACACAGACCACGATACGTGGCTTAGCGAGATAACGACGACGGTGAACTTTTTGAATGAAGTAACGGAGCATGCGCTCGGTTGTATCAAAGTCTGCGATCACACCATCTTTAAGTGGGCGAATAGCAATGATATTTCCTGGTGTACGACCAATCATGCGCTTTGCTTCAAGACCAACAGCAAGGATTGCGCCAGTGTCTTGGTTGATTGCTACAACAGAAGGTTCGTTGAGGACGATTCCACGACCACGAACATAAACAAGTGTATTTGCGGTACCAAGGTCAACAGCCATGTCACGCCCAATAAAGGACATGCGACTTGGCTTCTTTGCCTTTCCAGATTTCTGGAGATCCTCTTCGGTAACTACTCTGTTGTTCATGCGAGTCCCTTCACATCTGCGGCGAACCAAATCCCGATTTCACGGGACGCTGATTCAGGTGAATCAGAACCGTGAACAATATTTTGGACAACCTTTGTACCTTGATCGCGTGCAAGATCGCCGCGAATTGTTCCTGGCTCGGCAACTGTTGGATCTGTTGCACCGGCAAGTTTTCTAAATCCTTCGATGACGCGATTTCCTTCGGCAATAATTGCGACGACAGGTCCTGACATCATAAATTCAACTAACGGTTCGTAGAATGGTTTGCCTTCATGCTCTGCATAATGCACTGCGAGAATTGAACGATCTGCTTGAACCATTTTGAGAGCAACAATGTTGTAACCCTTTGTTTCAACGCGACGAATTACTTCGCCAATTAAATTACGGCGCACGCCATCGGGCTTCACCAGAATTAGGGTTCTCTCTACGCTCACCGCCGCAGTCTACTTTGGATTTGCCGAAGCCTTAAATTGCCCCAGAACCCTTTTCTTGCGCTGCGATCAGAGATGCCCTGATCGCCTCACCCTTGCGGCCAATCACGAAGGCGGTGACCCAAAGCCCCGCAAAGAGAGCCCCCATGAAGTACATCATTGGAATTACGACCCCATAGCCGATCAGTGCTAATTGGATCACTGACCCCAGATACCACCCTCGCATCGATTTCATGAGGCCGGCAGTGAGCAAACAAAGAATCGCGATTACGGCACCAATCCAGAGAGCAGTGGCGCTGTGTTGGTCTTTCGCTAGCAGCAGAGCAAATCCCATGATGAAAAATTCCATCGTTATAACCGCCGACCCAAGAACTCTCACGCGCCTTTAATCTTTCGGATGATTGCTCGAGTCTCACCGGCCGTTACAACAGAGCCAGTTATGAGAACAGCAGATACGCCTTCACTGACTTGGTTGACCAAGGTGCATTGTTCTAGTGCGTAAGTAATTGCAGATCGTAAATTATCTTCTTTATATACACGTTCAGTTCCAAATACGTTGATTGCCTTTTCATATAACTCATCTACCGGAAGAGCGCGAGGCGAAGAATTCTGCGTGACAATCAAACGGTCAATTACAGGTTCTAGTTCTAGGAGTACGCCGTGAACATCCTTCTCCCCCAGAATAGCAAGCACACCAAAGATTGATTCAAAGTCGAATTCAGCAGCAAGAGTCTTTGCAAGAGCGTTTGCTCCATGTGGGTTATGAGCAGCATCGACGATTACAGTGGGATCGCGATGAAGGACTTCGATTCGACCTGGTGATTCAACGGATGCGAAGGCTTGTCGGACGATATCTTCATCTAGCTTTACACCAGCAAAAGCTTCGACAGCAGCGAGAGCTACTGCAGCATTACTGGCCTGGTGGGCCCCGTAGAGTGGCAAGAAGATATCTGCATACTCGCCATAAATACCGTTGATGGTCAGAAGTTGTCCACCAACTGCAAGGTCACGGCGACCGACAGAGAACTCAACACCTTCGCGGTGAGGGATCGCTGATTCTGCAAGAATCTTTGCGGTTAATACAGTCGCTGCTTCGATTGGTTGAGCCGCTAAAACAACATGACTTTCATGCTTGATAATGCCTGATTTAGTGAGCGCAATCTCTTCAATAGTCTCACCGAGGTATTCAGTGTGATCTAAGCCGATCGGCGTAATGACAGAGACTTGGCTTTGTACAACGTTGGTCGCATCCCACTCACCGCCCATGCCTGCTTCGATGATTGCGATATCAACAGGAAACTCTGCGAAGGCAACGAATCCGAGCGTAGTGATAGCTTCGAAGAATGAGATTGGATGAGGTTGTTTTGAGTCAACGAGATCTAGATAGAGAGCAATATCGTTATATGCAGCGATCATTCCTTCTGGAGAGATTGGTTCGCCATTGATCGAGATGCGTTCAGTAAAAGATTCGAGATGTGGACTTGTGAAACGACCAGTGCGATACCCAAGGGTATGCATGAGTGAATCAATCATGCGTGATGTTGTGGTCTTTCCATTGGTGCCAGCAATATGAATAGTTGGATATGTAAGTTGTGGATCCCCCAGCGCAAAGCAGAGCGCCGCAATGCGAACGAGTGACGGCTCAAGACGAGTCTCAGGCCAACGTTTTAAGAGAGCAGCTTCGACAATATCAAGTGCTTGGAGATCTTCGGGAGTACTCATTACTCGCTCGGTAACGCAGCAAGTGCCGCACTCATGCGTTCAATATCAGCAGATGTTTGCGTGAGGCGTTCGCGAATCTCGGTTACTACTTCAAGAGGCGCCTTTGCCATGAAGCCTTCATTATCGAGCTTCACCTTCGCGGTTGTACGATCTTTCTCGGCTTGTGCAAGATCTTTAGTGAGACGGGCGCGTTCAGCCTTCACATCGATTGCGCCAGAGAGATCGAACTCAATCGTGACGGAGCCAACTTCAATCTTGGAGGCAAAGTTTCCTTGGCCAGAATCGCATCGAACAATATGGCGAATTGCACCTTCGTAGGATGCAAGTGATCCAAGGTTTGTGAAACGTGCAAGGATCTTTGCAGAGCCCTTGATTCCTTGATCGCTGCGGAACCTTCGGATCTCAGTGATGATCGCCTGGATATCTGCAATATTGCGCTTGGAGGGTTCATCTTTATGTGAGACAACAGGTTGTGGCCATGAGGCCGTAACAAGAGTCTCTTGACCAGTGAGATTGCACCAGAGAGCTTCGGTAATGAATGGCATTACTGGGTGCATTAAGCGAAGCAAGTTATCAAGAACATAGCCGAGTACTCGAGCTGACTTTGCAGCAGCATCTCCCCCAGCAGCAAATGAGGCCTTGGAAAGTTCTAGGTACCAGTCGCAGAGATCATCCCAAGCGAAGTGATAGATGAGTTCCATCGCTTTCGAGAACTCATATTTTTCAAGAAGGGCATCTGCCTCGACAAGAGTCTCATTAAAACGAGTAAGGATCCACTTGTTAATGTCATCAAGGGAATCAAATTCTGGGAGTGAGCCCTCAACGGTTGCACCATTCATCAGCGCAAAGCGAGATGCATTCCACAATTTAGTTGCAAAATTACGCGCTCCGGCAATCCACTCTTCTGCAAGTGCTTGGTCGCTTCCTGGATTAGCACCGCGTGCAAGTGTGAAACGCAGAGCATCAGAACCGTACTTATCCATAAACTCGATAGGGTCGACTGTATTGCCGCGGGATTTCGACATCTTCTTTCCGAAACGATCTCGAACTAATCCGTGGAGTGCGATCGTGTGGAATGGTTGAACACCATCCATCGCAAAGAGACCAAAGAGCATCATGCGTGCTACCCAGAAGAAGAGGATGTCGTAGCCGGTAACAAGAACGCTCGTTGGATAGAACTTCTTAAGATCATCACTTTGCGTAGGCCAACCAAGAGTTGAGAACGGCCAGAGAGCGGATGAGAACCAGGTGTCTAATACATCTGGATCTTGTGTGTAGCCTGCAGGTGGTTCTTCATCAGGTCCACAGACAACAATCTCATCGTTTGGTCCGTAGTAAACAGGAATGCGATGTCCCCACCAGAGTTGGCGAGAAATACACCAGTCGTGCATATTATCGACCCAGTCAAAGTAACGAGGTTCAAGTTCGGCAGGTTCAATCTTTACACGACCATCACGAACTGCGTCTCCTGCTGCTTTAGCGAGTAGTCCAACCTTGACGAACCATTGCTTGGAAAGTCTTGGCTCAACAGTCGTATCGCAACGAGAACAGTGACCAACAGAGTGAATATATGGGCGCTTCTCTGATGGAACGCGGCCCATCTCTTTGAGCTTAGCAACCACTGCTACGCGTGCATCAAAACGATCCATCCCATCAAATTCTGTTCCAGTGCCATTCATGACACCGTGTTCATCCATAATGATGATGAATGGGACGTTGTGGCGAAGGCCCATCTCAAAGTCATTTGGGTCATGAGCTGCAGTGACCTTAACCGCACCAGTACCAAATTCAGGATCTACGAGTTCATCAGCGATGATCGGAATCATGCGATTAACGAGTGGCAAGAGAACTTCTTTGCCGACCATGTGCTTGTAACGAGGATCATCAGGGTGAACCGCAACAGCTCCATCGCCAAGCATCGTCTCTGGCCGAGTTGTTGCAACGGTGATCTGCATATCGCCTTCACCATAAGTAACTTGAACAAATTCGCCAGCATCATCTTGGTGTTCAACTTCAATATCTGAGAGCGCTGTTAAACAGCGAGGGCACCAGTTGATGATTCGCTCTGCGCGATAGATCAGGCCCGCATCATAAAGTCGCTTAAAGATTGTTAAGACAGATTGAGATAATCCTTCATCCATTGTGAATCGCTCACGAGACCAATCAACAGAATCACCGAGTCGCTTCATCTGCGCAAGGATGGAACCGCCAGATTCTTCTTTCCACTCCCAGACTTTCTTAACGAATGCTTCTCGTCCAAGATCGTGGCGCGATAAACCTTGTGTGGCGAGTTGTTTCTCAACAACGTTCTGTGTCGCGATTCCTGCGTGGTCCATTCCGGGAAGCCAGAGCGCTTCAAAACCTTTCATGCGCTTCATGCGAATGAGAATGTCTTGCAGAGTGTGATCGAGGGCGTGACCGATATGTAGAACGCCAGTCACATTCGGAGGGGGAATAACAATCGTGAATGGGGGTTTATCCGACTTTGAATCAGCGTTGAAGTAACCTGCATCCAGCCATTTTTGATAGAGCGGTGCTTCGATATCAGCTGGATTAAAGCTGGCAGATAACTCTGGACGGTCGCTCATAAGAGTGTTAAGTCTAGGGCACGCACAAGAGTGAGCTAAGCGCTCTTCTCTTCAGCTGACTTATCGGATTTCTCGGCTTTAGAACGCTTTGGGCCAGTTCCGCGCAAAATATAGGTAGGAGCAGCTTCTTTAGCGACAGCTTCTGGAGTCACCACGACGCGTTCGACATCTTTACGAGATGGAACTTCATACATCACAGCAAGCAGAGTCTCTTCCATGATCGCGCGAAGGCCACGCGCACCAGTACCGCGTTTGATCGCAAGATCGGCGATGAGTTCAAGAGCTTCGGGCGTGAACTCAAGTTCGATGCCATCAAGGTCAAAGAGCTTCTCATATTGCTTAATCAGAGCGTTCTTTGGCTCTGTAAGGATTTCGATAAGAGCAGGGCGATCAAGATGTTCGACAGATGTGAGAATCGGAAGGCGACCAATAAATTCTGGAATCATTCCAAACTTGAGAAGATCCTCAGGCATAACCTCACTGAAGTAATCCTGGTTCTCTTTATCTGCAGCTGATTGAAGAGTTGCATTGAAGCCAACGCCAGCTTTGCCTTTG
This sequence comes from uncultured Actinomycetes bacterium, assembly GCA_903895995.1. Lineage (GTDB taxonomy): Bacteria > Actinomycetota > Actinomycetes > Nanopelagicales > Nanopelagicaceae > PALSA-747. Next base: position 6,189 of record CAITVX010000018.1, on the reverse strand, counting down.
CGATTCTCGATGAGTTTCTCAAGGCCAGCAAATGCTCCGCCAACAATGAAGAGGATATTTGTTGTATCAATCTGTAAGAACTCTTGGTGTGGGTGCTTACGTCCACCTTGTGGTGGAACTGAGGCTGTCGTTCCTTCAAGAATCTTCAAGAGAGCTTGCTGCACGCCTTCGCCAGATACATCGCGAGTGATAGATGGATTCTCTGCCTTGCGAGCGACCTTATCGATCTCATCGATATAGATGATCCCTGTCTCGGCCTTCTTCACATCGAAATCTGCAGCTTGAATAAGTTTGAGGAGAATGTTCTCTACATCTTCACCAACATACCCAGCTTCGGTCAGTGCAGTTGCATCTGCGATAGCGAAGGGAACATTGAGCATGCGAGCGAGCGTCTGTGCAAGAAGTGTCTTGCCGCAACCAGTTGGACCGAGAATTAAGATATTCGACTTTGCGAGTTCGACTCCATCTTCCTTCTTGATGCCACCAGATTGAACGCGCTTGTAATGGTTGTAGACGGCGACTGAGAGAGATTTCTTCGCGCGATCTTGTCCGACAACATATTGATCAAGGAATGAGTAGATCTCTTGTGGCTTTGGAACTTCTGTAAGTCCAAGGGCATTGTTCTCTTGGAGCTCTTCAATGATGATCTCATTACAGAGATCGATACATTCATCGCAGATATAAACGCCAGGGCCAGCGATGAGTTTCTTAACCTGCTTCTGCGTCTTTCCGCAGAAGGAGCACTTAAGAAGGTCTCCTGATTCGCCGATACGTGTGGTCATGTGAAAAGCCTAGATTGTTTATTGATTTGGCGCATGAAAAAGGCCCGCTTTTTAGGCGGGCCCTTGTTCGCTTATAGGCGAATTACTTCTGAATCTTTCGTGAAGCAAGAACTTGATCGATGATGCCGTACTCGACAGCTTCAGCAGCGGTGAGGATCTTGTCGCGTTCGATATCGCGAGAAACTTCTTCAACGCTCTTATTGCTGTGCTTTGCAAGCATTACTTCAAGGAGTGCGCGCATGCGCATGATCTCTGCTGCTTGAATCTCGATATCAGATGCCTGGCCGCCGCCCTCGGAGTATGGCTGGTGGATCAGAACGCGTGCATGCTCAAGTGCCATACGCTTTCCTGGGGCTCCGCCTGCTAGCAAGATCGCAGCTGCTGATGCAGCTTGACCAAGGCAGACAGTCATAACATCGGGACGAACAAATTGCATCGTGTCATAGATTGCAGTCAACGCGGTGAAAGATCCACCTGGTGAGTTGATATACATCATGATGTCGCGATCTGGATCCATGGATTCAAGTGTCAATAACTGTGCCATGACATCGTTTGCAACGGTGTCATCAATTCCTTGACCCAAGAAGATAATGCGCTCTTCGAAGAGCTTTGTATATGGATCTAAACGCTTGTAACCGTAAGAGGTCTTCTCTTCGATTGTTGGAAGAACATAGCGAGAAGTTATCTCCTGGACGCGATCGATTGGGAAGTTGTTCATGCTGTTCCACCGCTTCCTGCTACCTGAGATGCCGAAGATACGACGTGGTCAACAAGGCCATACTTCTGAGCTTCTTCAGATGTGAACCAGCGATCGCGATCAGAATCGAGTGTGATCTGTTCGAATGTCTGACCTGAGTGATGTGCAATCAACTCTGCCATACGACGCTTGGTGAACATTGTCTGCTCTGCCTGAATCTTGATCTCTGTCGCTGTTCCACCGATACCACTGAGTGGTTGGTGCATCAGGATGCGTGAGTTTGGAAGCGCATAACGCTTTCCGGCAGCACCAGCTGTAAGAAGGAATTGACCCATCGATGCAGCAAGACCCATGGAGACAGTTGCTACATCGTTCTTGATGTATTGCATCGTGTCATAGATCGCCATACCGGCAGTTACTGATCCACCAGGTGAGTTGATGTACAAATAAATATCTTTGACTGGATCTTCGGCAGCGAGCAAGAGCATCTGTGCTGCGATGGCATTCGCCATATTGTCTTCAACCTGACCGACCATAAAGATGATGCGTTCACGAAGCAGGCGCTGATAGACCTGATCGTCTAAGTAGCCGCCATGTGCTGCAGCGGCGCGCGCGATAATTGGTTCCACTTGTGACCTCTCTCTAACTTTCTCTGTTATGACCTTAACAATCTTTCGCCCGAAATGCTTCCGCAAATTGGCAGAATTAGGCTCAGCCTTGTTCGCCGTGAGAGATTTCCGAGCCAGAAACTACTTTATGAGGCAGATTTACTCGACAGCTGCTGCTTGCTTAGGAGCGAGAGCCTCGAGATCGACAACCTTGCCTGATTTTGTCTTCACGGTGACTCGGCTGAGAACTCCAGCGAGACCCTTCGCGCGAGCGACTTCGGCAACCATTGAGTTGATCTGGCCAGCGCCTGAGATCTCCTTAACGAATTGATCAGGTGTCATGCCATAACGCTGTGAAGCGCGGATCAAATATTCAGTGAGTTCGTTCTCGTTTACTGAGACTTGCTCAGCATCAACGATTGTGTCGAAGAGGATCTCTTGCTTAATCGACTGAACAGTCTGTTCGGCGACTTCTGCACGGTGGGCAGCGTCTTCTAGACGGCCTTCCTTTTCAAGGTGATCATTCACTTCATCATCAATGATGTTCTGCGGAAGCGGAATAGTGATATCTGCAAAGAGCTTCTCTACCAAGCGATCACGTGCATGTGAGCCTTGTTCAAGTGTCTTTACTCGCTCTAAACGTTTTGCAACATCTGCACGGAGCTCATCGAGGGTATCGAACTCAGATGCAAGTTTTGCGAAAGCATCATCTAATGCAGGCAGATCGCGGTTCTTAACGGCTTTGATTGTGACATCGATATCGCCAGTCTCGCCATCAGGCATTCCAACGAGTGTTGCATTAAAGCGCTTTGATTCGCCTGCGCTCAGACCAGTGATTGCCTCATCAAGGCCATCGATCATTGAAGCAGATCCAACTTCGTAAGAAATATCTTTAGCGACGCCGCCATCAAGTTCTACACCATCTTTTGATGCGATCAAATCAATAGTGACAAAGAGTCCTTTTTCAGCAGGCTTCTCAACTGTGGTGAGCGTGCCAAAACGTCCGCGGAGTGCATCAACTTGTTCTGCGATTTCTGAATCTCCAACAGCGACATCATCAACTTCGATTGTGATCTTTGAAAAATCAGGGAGTGTGATATCTGGACGGATATCGACCTCAACTTCGAAGGAGAGCTTCTCGTTATCGACGAGCTCTTTGATATCAACCTTTGGGCGGCCGATGACTTTAACTTTGTTCTCTTTTGCAGCTTCTGTATAAAAAGTAGGTAGACCAGCGTTAACTGCCTCATCAAGAATTGCTCCACGACCGACGCGCTTCTCAATCATCGCATTAGGAACGTGACCTTTACGGAAACCAGGAATTGTGATTGATGCGCCAATTGCTTTGTATGCATCTGCAAGATGTGGTGCAAGCTCTTCGAAAGTTACTTCGATATCAATCTTGACACGGGTCTCATTGATTTTTGTAACAGAGCTTTTCACGTATCTCCTCAGGTAATTAGACGATTAAGTCCGGATCTTGATAATTGCTGGTCGGGGCGGGGAGATTCGAACTCCCGGTCTCCTGCTCCCAAAGCAGGCGCGCTAGCCACTACGCTACGCCCCGTGGCGTAAGTGAGGAGTCTAAGGGGTGAAATTCCCTTCTCCTAACCGAGTCTGTAACCTATCCCCTGTACCAAGGAGGAGCCAAATTCTGGCCCCACCCGAGTACGGAGAAGTTCTTATAAGATAGTAAAACTGCATGAAAATGCGGGTGTAGCTCAATGGTAGAGCCCCAGCCTTCCAAGCTGGCCATGCCGGTTCGATCCCGGTCACCCGCTCCAGTTTTAACTTAAGACTTGGGCGGTTGCCTGACTAACTTCCTCCACAAAATACGATCCGTTAGTCACATACGGATTTGATGGATCTGAGCCATTGATCGCAATTTCGAATGAGACCCTGAGTGTCGTCGTTCCTAATGAATTGTCAATTAGTAATCGAACAACTGCATCTTGCTCAAATTGTGATGAATCGTTTCGCTTGACTGCATCTCCTCTTACATAATCTATAAGCATCACGGGTGGGATTCCAGAGCCAACCTGATTAACTCTCGGCGTAACCATCATCTGAAATCCAAACCCTCCGTTCTGCGATCCATGAATAAATGCTTCAATCGAATAAACCTTTCCTGCTGCAAGGTTTATCGCTCCATTGTTCACAGTTGCGCCTGCGCCTGAAGTAGAAATATTTGGAAAAGTTAAGCTTCCATAAGTAACCTTCGTAACGCCATTTTGGCCGGCTGCTCCACTACTTCCTGTTGCACCTGCAGGACCAGTGAGGCCTGTTAATCCAGTGAGCCCTGTTAATCCCACTAGGCCTTGCGCACCAGTTAAGCCAGCACTTCCAGTTGCACCAGCGGGACCAGTAAGTCCTGTACTTCCTGTTGCACCAGTTGCACCTGCTGGACCAGTTAAGCCTGTGTCACCTTTCGCACCTGCTGGGCCAGTCGCACCAGTGGGCCCTGTTAAACCAGTTGATCCAGTTGCACCAGTAGCACCTTGTAAACCTTGTGGACCTGTCGCACCAGTTGCACCTGTTGCGCCAGTAGTTCCACCTCCACCGCCTCCTGATGAACCAGCTGGCCCCTGTAATCCTTGCGGACCTGTTGGGCCTGCAGGACCTGCATCACCTTGCGCACCTTTTGCACCAGCAGGTCCTTGAATTCCTTGCGGACCTGTTGCTCCCATTTCACCTTGAACGCCTTGTGTTCCTTGAGTTCCGGGCGAACCTGGTGATCCGGGTGATCCTTGTGCACCTGTTGTTCCACTCGCACTTGTCCCACTCTTTCCATCTGTTCCTTTGATTGAAAGTGGTGTTGGCCAGCGCAGTGGACCTTTAGGTCCATAGAAACTCAATGTCGTTACATCAATGTAGAAATCACCTTCAATTCCGATCGCAGATGATGGTGCTCCATGACCGTTAAGAATTGTGTTTGGTCTTGGCGCTGCAACTCGTCCTGCTTTTTTGAGAGTAGCTGCTGCGCTTGCACTCTCTGTACTCAGACTGGGTATCGCCACCGCCGAAAGTAGGCAGGCAGCGATGATGGATTTCTTCTTCATGGATGAGTCCCCCGATCGGGGTGTAGGTGAGGGTCAGTGAACCTCGAATGAGAAATTATTAAATGTCGAGATTCGGCGAAAAAGGGGGCAAACCCTTCATACACATAGCTTGGATGAGAGTTTTACGCTCGTGAAAGTCTCAGCAACTCTCATCTCCATCACAGGTTTATTGACCCACTCGCGCAGGTTGAGGCTGTTATCTACGTATATCGAGATGTGAGGGCATCTTGGTACCAAACAAGGGACAGGACATATATGAATAAGAAGACATCGCTCGTCGCTGGTGCACTCGTTGCAGCAGTAACAGTCGGATCTTTTGGTGTTGCAAATGCAGCAGCAACTAAATCTGTTAAGACCGTTAAATCTGTCGCAGCAGCAAAGCCAACACTTGGCGGAGCAAATGCAATGGGCGCAAACCCACTAAAGGGAATTCTTGACGGACTTGTCACAAAGGCAACCATCACACAAGCACAAGAAGATGCGATCATCGCAGCCTTTTCTGCTGCACAGCCAGTAGCTGGTACTCGTGGTCCAGGTATGGGTGGTATGGGTGGCATGGGTGGCATGGGTGGCATGGGAGCTGAAACTGCAGCACAGCAAGCCGCAGAACAAGCAACAGTTCTCTCTGTACTCGGGATCGATGCAGCAACTCTTCAAGCAGCAAAAACTGCAGGAAAGTCACTTGCAACAATCGCTGGCACAAAGACACAAGCTCTTATCGATGCACTCGTTGCACTCGAGAATAAAGAGATTGATGCAGCCGTAACTGCTGGAAAATTATCTGCAGCACAGGCAACAACCCAGAAGGCGAATACCGTTACTCGTGTGACTGCACACGTCGACGCAACACCACGTCAAGCTGGTGTCGGTGGAATGGGTATGGGACGCATGGGTGGACATGGTCGCGGACCAGCTCCTGTTACACCTCCAACAAAAGGCTAATTAGCACTTCCAACCTAGCTATAGAGAGGCGCTCAACCTACCCCGGTGAGCGCCTCTCTCATTTTTACAGTTTTTGTTAGAAGATAGCCCTGTGAGAATTC
>CAITVX010000017.1 GCA_903895995.1 uncultured Actinomycetes bacterium | reverse complement strand
CTTCTTCCACTCCATCCACCTTGATGGCCTTGCACTCACCTGGCTTGGTGAAACGAAGACAGCATTGCCAACTCTGGTCTTTATTAATTTATGGCGGTGGGTTGGATTCCCAACAATCATCTTCCTTGCGGGGCTCAACGCGATCAGTACAGATTATGTTGAAGCGGCTCGTATCGACGGTGCATCTGAGGGACAGATCTTTAGAAAAATTCTCTTTCCACTCCTTGCGCCATCGATGACGATCGTGACGATCCTGACATTTATCGGAGCCTTCGAATGGTTCGATCTGCCTTATGTGCTTGGCGGTTCAACCGGTGGGCCCGCTGGTGCAACTGACACGCTTGCTCTGATGTTCTATCGCCTCTCCTTTGGCTCGGTCGATTCGATTGCCAATGAGATCGGAATTGGATCAGCCCTTGGCGTCATTATCTTTATTATCGTCGGGCTAGGTGCCACCTTTGGAGCGAAATGGCTACGCGGACGTGAGGTAGAAGCATGATCCGTCTACTTGGCTCAAAGATTTTTTGGAGAGGCGTCTTAATATTTAACGCGATCTCAGTGCTTCTTCCTGTCTTCTTCTTGATTAACTCATCGCTGCGCTCAAGTAAAGATTTTGCCAATAACCCTATGCAGTTAGTTCAACACCCCTACTGGCAGAACTTCTCACAAGTCTGGCAGAACGGTGACTTTGCGAACTTCTTAAAGAACTCACTTATTATTACTGCTGGCTCACTCATTGTGATTCTCGCCTTTGGAGTGGGAGCGGGATTTGTACTTGGGCGTTATCAATTCCGAGGACAGAACCTTATTCTTGGATTTATTCTGACTGCGATGCTGATTCCAGCAAAGTTGATGATCCTTCCTCTCTTTATCCAATTAAAGTGGATGCACCTTCTTGATTCGCATTTTGGTCTGATTCTTGTCTATGCATCTGGCTCTCTTCCGGCAGCGATCTTTATCTTAAGTGGATTCTTTAGAGCTCTCCCTGCAGATCTAGATAATGCAGCACGCATCGATGGAGCAAGTGAAGGTCAGATGATTCGTAAAGTTTTGATTCCGCTTGTGAAGCCTGGTCTAGCAATCGTGACCATCTATGCGGCGATCCCGATTTGGAATGATTTCTTCTTGCCACTCGTCTTTCTTCAATCTCCCGGGAAGAAGACCATCATGCAGGGGCTGACAATATTCTTTGGAGAGTATGGATCTCAGTGGGGCGTTCTCTTCGCAGGCCTGATGATCGCCTCTCTCCCATTGATTGCGCTCTACCTAGTACTCTCTGAGCAGTTTATTAAGGGGTTAACAGCTGGAGCGGTGAAAGGATAACGATGCTTTATCTTGGAATCGATGCCGGTGCTACAGCAACGAAGTGGTCGATTCACGATGGAACCCAAACCGTTACATCAGGTAAATCCTTGGCGATGGATGGGCATATCTACCGTCCTGAATCAGCGCAACGTATGCACGAAGTATTGGCAGATATTGCCTCTCACTGCGATGGCGCTCAAGTAACCTCAATGTATGCGGGGTTTACTGGGCTCGCCGAGAGTCCAGACGACCGTGCAAAGATCGAGAGTATCTTCAAGGGCTATTTTCCTCATGCCGCTTGCACCCTGGTTTTAGATATCGAATTGGCCTATCGCGCCTACTTCAAACCTGGCGCAGGAATTCTTCTCTATGCAGGGACTGGCTCTATCGCCATGCACATTACGGAAGCAGGTGAACTTCGTCGCGCGGGTGGATGGGGTTATCTCCTTGGAGATGAAGGTGGTGGGTATTGGATTGGTAGAGAAGCAATGAGACATCTTTCTCTACAACTTGAAATGAATCTACGAGATTCCTTTACAGATCAGATCTGCAAGGAACGTGGAATATCTGCTTGGGGAGATATACGTTCTATCGTCTATGGTGCCGAACGTTCTAGTGTTGCAGCAATCGCAAAAGATGTTGCAAGCCTTGCATTACACGGTGACACTGTTGCGCTTGGAATCCTTGAAGGCGCTGCTGGGCATTTGAGTGAACTCATCACCCGCAGCGACACCATCATTGGTCAGAGCACTCTGCCGATTATCTTCACCGGAGGAGTAGCGAGTGAGATCCCAGTAATCTTTGATCAGCTAAAGAGAATCTTTGGGGAACGAATCTCTTTGGGAGATGCTGATATCGCTACTGCTGCAAGTCTCCTTGCGCAGTAATTAGATTAATTTCTTATCTGGGTTGAGAATATTTTTTGGATCAAAGAGGTGTTTGATCTGTAGCTGAAGTTCACGAACCTTTGGACTGATTTCCTTGGCGGCAAGTTCTCGTTTGATAGACCCGACTCCATGCTCACCGCTAGTGGTTCCACCCATTGATTGAGCAGCTTCTACAATCTCAGAGAAAGCCTTCGCAGCACGTTTGGCAGCCTCATCATCACCATGTGGGAAAACAATAGTGGGGTGAAGGTTTCCATCACCGGCATGGCCAAATACCGCGATAGTTAGATTATTTCTCTTTGCAATCTCCTCTACTTCAAGCACGAGATCTGCAATTTTAGTAAGTGGAACAGCCACATCATCGAGCAGAGTCATTCCCATGCGTTCTAGCGCAGGGTAGGCAAGTTTACGAAGGGCAATGAGATCTGCCGCATCAGCTGGATCATCCGAAAACATTGCATCGATTGCACCCATTGTTTGGCAAAGCTTGACCGCTGGGTTGAGATCAGTGCCGTCATCTACCTGCAAGATAAGCACAGAGCCAGCAGATTCAAAGCCGAGTGACTTCCATGACTCAACGGCTTGAATGGTGGTCGAATCAACTATTTCAAGCATCGATGGCCCGAATGTGAGCAACTCAGTACTGGCACGAGCCGCTTCGGTGATTGTTGCAAATGTGGCAATCAAGGTTGAAGGGTTCTTTGGGCGTGGAGCGAGCCCCACTGTAATTTCTACAATGATGCCCAAGGTACCTTCTGAGCCGATCATCAAACTCGCAAGATCTAAAGTTGTTACTGCTTTCTTTGTCGCGCTGCCAAGTTTTACAATTTCACCATTTGCCAAAACAACTGTCATCGCACGAACATGCTGGGATGTGACACCATATTTAACGCAGCACATTCCACCAGCATTCGTTGCGACATTGCCTCCAATAGTCGACCACTCTCGGCTTGCAGGATCTGGCAAATAGGCGAGACCGTGCGCCGATGCCGCTTTATCAAGATCGAGATTGATGACACCAGCTTGTACACGCGCTATGAGATTCTTCGTATCGATCTCAAGAATTGAATTCATCTTTTCCAGTGAGAGCACGATCGAATCTGCAGTGGAGTTTGCACCACCGGCAAGCCCAGAACCAGCCCCGCGAGTGACGATAGGAATCTTATGAGCGCTAGCGAAGGCGAGAAGTTTGGAGATTGTTTCAATCTCTCTTGCGATAACAACTGCTAAAGGTGGCTCTGAGTGGGCAAAGGGAGCTTGATCGCGTGAATATGCGGGAGTAATGGATGGATCGGTAATGAGCGAAACGCTCTCGCCAAGGGCTTTCTGTAACTCTGAAAGAATCGCGCTGCTCACGTCAGTACGTCAGTGTCACTTTTGATAAACCTGCAGGGCTATCTGGATCAAAGCCATTCTTCACGCAGAGCTCTAGAACAAAGCGCTGGAATAAAATTGCATCAGCGATAGAGCCAATAATCTCATCTGGCGCGCTGGATCCACCTACTTGAATCTCACCGCTCTCTGGCATTCCACCAAGACCAAACCAGAAAATCTTTGGATCACTCTCACGGATCTTATGTACCGCTTCTTGCATTGATTCTTTTGGCATGCGATCAGGGGTCATGAAGAAAACTTGGGTTGATTGCGTGAGTGCTGAGATTGGTCCATGTAGATAATCCGCTGTTGAAAGACCTTGGACTGAGATCTTGTTTGTCTCTTGAATCTTGAGCGCTGCCTCTTTTGCATTGGGGTAGGAGAAACCTCGTCCTAAAATAACTATCTCATTGCGAATATCGCATGCTTCGACTGCATCCTCGATATTGAGCGCAAGAACTCGCTTAGCTATTTCGGAGATATTTGTCGCAGAGTGCAACTTTCCGATCCATGCCATAACAAGGAGATAAGAACTCAATAGCTCTGCTGCATAACTTTTTGTGGCTGCAACAGCAAACTCAGGCCCAGCTAGAAGATCGATATGTAAATCCGCAAGTTTTGCGAGTGGTGAATTCAGAGCATTAGTCATAGAAATGAGGGTTGCACCCGCACTCTTGGCGGCATTTGCATAAGCAACTAAATCTGGGGACTGACCACTCTGACTTATTGCAACAACTAATACATTCTCAAAGTGCAGTTGTGATTTGTAGATCGTGACCGATGAAGGGGAAGTGAGCCCAACGGGGATACCAATCTGTGTCTCAATCAGATATTTGAGAAAGAACGCCGCGTTATCAGAGGTACCGCGAGCTAAAACCAAGACAGAGCTAATCTTCTTTGCACCTATAAGAGTTCTAGCCTCTTCGAAGATCTTTGAATTCGCAAGGAGGCGATCGAAAACCGCTGGGATCTCATTGATCTCGCTACGAATTATCTCTCCAGCCATAGCTGAAGTCTACCGATTAGTGTCGGTACGACCAAGGGCTCGAACGCGCCATCCTGCAGCCTGCCATGCACTTCTATCCAGGGCGTTACGTCCATCAATTAATATCGCCCGCTTAACGAGAGATTTAATCACCCCTGGATCTAATTCGCGGTACATCTTCCATTCAGTGAGATGGAGAACTATCTCAGCATCGCGTAGGCACTCTTCAATATCATCGGTAAATTTCAGTGCAGGGAAGCGCTTTGATGCAGGCCCAGCAGCTTTTGGATCGTGCACAACAACGCTCGCTCCAGCCGCATGAATCTGAACTGCAATATCGAGCGCTGGGGAGTCGCGAACATCATCGCTATCTGGCTTAAATGCCGCGCCAAGCACCGCAACTTTTTTGCCAATCAAATCTTCAGAGAGATCTTTACGGACTAAATCAATAACACGTTGACGTGCTCGTAAGTTAATTGAATCTACTTCACGTAAGAATTCAAGAGCTTGCTTTGCACCGAGCTCTTCAGCTCTGGCCATAAATGCGCGGATATCTTTTGGAAGACAGCCTCCGCCAAAACCAATACCTGCTTGCAAGAAGCGGCTACCAATTCGTGGGTCGTACCCAATCGCCTTTGCAAGAACTGTGACATCACCACCGGCAGCTTCACAGATCTCTGCCATCGCATTGATAAATGAGATCTTTGTTGCAAGGAATGAATTAGCTGCAACTTTCACAAGTTCTGAGGTTGGAAGATCTGCGCGAACCCATGGAGTTCCGTTTGCAAGGTTCTTGGCATACACCTCTTTGAGAATATCTTCAGCTCGATCATTGGTGACTCCAACAACGAGGCGGTTTGGATTTAAGGTGTCATCAACTGCAAAGCCTTCACGTAAGAACTCTGGATTCCACGCAAGGTCGGCTCCAGGATTTACTTCAAGCAGGCGTGCACGAAGCCGGGCAGCTGTACCAACTGGGACAGTGGACTTTCCAACAACAAGTGAGCCGGCTTTAATCACCGGGGCTAGCGCTTCAAGGGCGCTATTTACATAAGTCATATCTGCAGCAAGGCCATCTTTCACCTGCGGTGTTCCTACACAAATGAAGTGGACATCGGCATCTTTGATGGCGTCGAATGATGTACTAAATGTGAGGCGACCTGTCGCGATCTCCTTCGCAAGGAGTTCCTCAAGATCAGGTTCGAAGAAGGGAACCTTTCCTTTTTGAAGCAAAGCAACCTTCGAAGGATCTGTATCAATTCCGATCACATCAAAGCCGAGGCTGGATATGCAGGCAGCATGAGTCGCACCGAGGTATCCGGTGCCAATCACAGAGATTTTCAGTGCCATTGCAGAGATAGTAGTCCCCAGAAACGGTACGGTGGGTATCTATGCAGCCGGGTGTCAGCGTCGTGCTACCGATCCTCAACGAGGAGCGGTTCCTCACTGATGCAATCTCTGCAATTCTGGCTCAAAGATATGGTGGCGAGCTGGAAGTGATCTTGGCTCTTGGCCCTTCGAAAGATCGAACCAATGAGATCGCCGCGCAGTTACATGCGAAAGATCCACGAGTGGTACTTGTTCAAAACCCAACTGGCCGTACTGCAGCAGGATTAAATGCTGCAATTGCGAAAGCTCGATTTGAAATCATCTGCCGTATCGACGGCCATGCTGAAATATCTAAGAGCTATATTGCCGATGCGGTCGAAATCATGGAAAGTAAGAACGCTGTCAATGTTGGTGGCATCATGGCAGCTGTTGGCAAGACGCCTTTTGAAAGTGCAGTAGCACGCGCGATGCGATCACCGATTGGCGTTGGTGGCGCACGTTTTCATATTGGCGGAGAAGCTGGACCTGCAGATACCGTCTATCTCGGAGTCTTTAAGAAGTCGGCCTTACTTGCAGTTGGTGGCTATGACGAGAGATTTATCCGTGCACAAGATTGGGAGCTGAACTTTCGCCTACGCGATGGCGGTGGTTTGATCTGGTTTGATCCACGCCTTGAAGTTCTCTATCGCCCACGGCCAAACCTCAAAACTCTCTCGCGCCAATACTTTGAATATGGTCGCTGGCGACGCGCAGTAACGCGCCAACATAAGGGGACAGTGAACTATCGCTACCTTGCCCCGCCTGTTGCAACACTGATCATTGCCGCCTCACTCATAACAGGCTTAGCCCTGCACCCACTCTTCTTTATTCCAGCGCTCACATATGCCTCTGCAATTTTGCTCAGCTCCCTCGCTATTGGAAAGAATTGGTCAGAGCGGATAACCCTTCCAGCAGTATTAACCACGATGCACATCTCGTGGGGGATTGGCTTCCTTACATCCCCATCAAATCTGGTGAAGTAATGCGTAAGAAGCTCGCCTTAGCTCTAGCGCTTATATTCATTCCATCAATTGCCCATGCAGATATGGTCCCCGCACATTTTATTCTCACCGGATCAGGCTTTGGTCATGGAGTTGGTTTAAGCCAGATCGGAGCAAAGGGTTTAGCTCTTGAGGGTAAGAGCGCAAGTGATATTTTGAATTATTACTTTCCTGGCACACAAGTAGCCACTTCTCCGATTAATCAAGATATTCGCATCAATATTGCTCATCAATCAACGTATCAAGCAGCAGTTGGCTCGAATCTACAGCTGTATAAAGGTGACCTGACTGTTGCACCGATCTCTATTCCTCAGGGATCAACGGTGAAGTTTGCCCTAGTGGGAAAAGTTATTTCACCAACGATCGTCACTAAAGGATCACCGACACAGATTCTCTCTCCAGGTACATTCTTTAACCTCAGATGGGGTGGAATTCTTAAAGTTGCAGGAATCTCACTCAAGTATGGATCTGTTGGACTTCGAGTTGTCGCTGGCAAGATTGAAGTGACAACCACAATGAAGCTTGATACCGAATATATCTATGGGATCAGCGAGATGAGTTCGACATGGCCTACTGCTGCAATCCAGGCTCAGGCAATCGCATCACGAACCTATGGGTTATCGCGTATTGGAAGTATTCGTAAAGATTGTGATTGCAATGTTTACAAGACAATCTATGACCAGAACTATGTGGGATATTCAAAGGAGTCCGAGATATCTGTCGGTGGCCTTTGGAAGGCGGCGGTAGATGCAACTGCAGGAATGAACATTTCGTATAACGGAGCTCCGATCAACGTCTACTTCTTCTCTTCGAGTGGTGGAACAACACAACGCAGTGAAGATGTCTGGGGAACTGCCTATCCGTATCTCATTAATGTTGCCGACCCATACTCACTAGATATCGTCTTAAATCCATCGTATTCACATTGGCAGCGCGTCCTTAATCAGAGTGATCTCACGACTGCATTTGGATTACCAGATATCGCAACGCTTACTGCAGATTCTCGCACCGTCACAAATAGCGTCATCTCTGTTACCGCAACATCGAGCGCTGGGGCGAAATCAACTCTTCTAGTTGGAGTGTTTAAGACAAAGTTAAAGGTTCCATCTTCCTGGTTCCAGATTAATTAACTATTAATTAGCATGCAGGATGGAGTTCAACCCATCCCATTGGCCTGTCTTAGGTAGCGCCTCAAGTGCACCGCTCTGAGAGTTACGGCGGAAGATCAAATTGTTTGCACCCGAGAGTTCGCGCGCTTTAACGGTTGAACCATCAGGGAGTGCAATCTTTGAACCTGCGGTGATGTAGACACCAGATTCCACGATGCAATCATTGCCAAGTGAGATTCCCACGCCAGCATTTGCACCAAGTAATGAACGCTCACCGATGGAGATGACTTCTTTTCCTCCGCCACTGAGTGTTCCCATAATCGATGCGCCACCACCAATATCGCTTCCATCGCCAACTACAACACCTGCGCTGATGCGACCTTCGACCATTGACTTACCGAGAGTTCCAGCGTTGAAGTTAACACATCCTTCATGCATCACAGTTGTTCCTGAAGCGAGGTGCGCACCAAGACGAACACGATCTGCATCTGCGATACGAACACCTTCAGGAATAATGTAATCAACCATTCGTGGGAATTTATCTACGCTGTAGATAGTGAGATTTCCGTGAGCTGCACGAAGCCGTGCAGATGTTGCAGGAAAATCAACGAGTGAGCATGGGCCAGCTGATGTCCATGCAACATTAGTAAGTAGCCCAAAGAGACCATCTAAATTTTGGCCATGAGGCTTAACTACTCGATGTGAAAGTAGATGCAGACGAAGATAGGCATCTTCTGCACTCTTTGGTGCATCGGTGAGTGAGATCTCAAGATCAACAGATTTTTTAGTGACGCCACGTAGCGGGTCCGCAGTTAAGTATGCAGAACGATCTGGTGCAGCCTTCGATGCGAGTGAACCCATTCCAACTTCGAGATACCAGGTATCCAGCACATCTCCATTTGCCGCGATCGTCGCGACGCCATATCCATGGGCGATGCCATCGCCATATCCATGTGCTGAACTCATAAACCAAACCTACCAAATCACTCGACTAATCCATCTGGTGACTAGGATTATGAGCATGAAGATCTCGGTCTATTGCTCATCTGCCCCTGACTTAGATCCTGCGCTCATCGATTTTGCCTATGAGCTTGGCAAAGGCATTGCAGAAGCTGGCCATGATCTCGTCTGGGGCGGTGCAAAGGTTTCTATGATGGGTGCTGTTGCACGTGGAGCGAGAGATCACGGCGCTAAGACAATTGGCGTCATTCCTCGCGCCCTCGTTGATCGCGAGATACAAGATCCACTCGCTACAGAATTGCATCTCGTTGACACGATGCGCGAGCGCAAAGCTCTCATTGAAGAGCTCTCTGATGGATTCATTGCAATGCCCGGAGGAATAGGAACTCTCGAGGAGTTCTTTGAAATCTGGGTTGGCCGCTACCTCGCCTTTCATGCAAAGCCGATCGCGATCTTGGATCCCATCAATGCATATGGCCCCCTCAAGAGCGCACTTGATCACCTTGCTACTCATAATCTGATGAAAAGTGGCCAGAGTGAGCTGATCTCTTGGACTACCGAGGTCTCGCAAGCCCTCACAGCACTATCGCGCTAGTAGCCTGTTCCCGTGTCCGAGCGTTCACCTTTTAGTGGGGAGACCCTGAGCCAACTGCTCGAGGGGCTGCCCGAAGAGGAGCGCTTTATTCTGACTCTTCATTACATCAAGGGCCGCACAAGTCAAGAGATCGCCGATGCCCTGGGAGTCCCACTTCGGGCCGTTGATTCGATGATTAGTAGCGGCAAAGCTCGGATCTTGGGCGTAATAACAAAAAATTAATCTCAATCACTCTTCTTACGCGGGATTTGCCCTGTAGCCGATTTCCTCTCTCACCCATTGGTGCGAGATACTTCTCCAATGGCAGCGATGAAACCTCGTACGGGTGATGGTCCAATGGAAGTCACCAAGGAAGCACGCAGCATGGTTATGCGTATCCCACTTGAAGGCGGAGGTCGCCTTGTGGTCGAGCTCAATATTGAAGAGGCTACAAATCTCGGCAATGTACTTCAGGCCGCAGTAGCACTCGTTAAGAAGTAATTTTCTATAGGGTCGGGGTGTGAACACCACACTGCCGCCCGATCTCAAGCTCGTTCCCCACTCCCTCATCTCTCTTTCTGGGATTGATGCGATCGCCATTGCCGCAGAGATTGTCAATGGTGCGCCAACTATTCGATCTAACAAGGTCAGTCAATTAGTTGCGAAAGAGTTCAGCTTAGATTTTCTATCGATCCTCCAGGAGTGGCCAGATTTCACCGCCAAAGCTGGAGAACTCATTGAGATTCCCATCCGCGTTGGCAGTGTGAAGCGTGTATATATTGTTGGAATTGGATCACTCACTCCATCTGATTATCGCAAAGCTGGGGCGACCCTTGGTCGTAAAGTAAAAGGTAAGAGCGTCACAGTTTTCAATGGAATTATCACCACTAATGAGAACGCGGTTGTTCATCTCAATGCGCTCGCTCTCTCGCAATACCTATGGAATCGTAAGAGTACGAAAAAGCCAGAGCGCTGCACATTTATCCACTCAGGAAACTTTCAATCAGAGTTAGATTATTCACAGGCACTTATCCAAGCTGTCTGGCTTGCACGTGATCTCATCCATGCGCCTTCAGATCAGAAAGATCCTGCATGGATGGCAGCAGAGACAAAGCGCGCTCTGAAGAAAGCTAACTCTTCTGCCTTAACGGTCAATGTACTTTCAGGCGCTGCGCTCAAAGAATTTGGTGGGTTGCATGCAGTAGGCGGTTCACAACCAGACCCTGGTCCGCGCATGATCGAAGTGAGTTACGCACCCAAGGGTTCTTCACACTGGCCGCATGTTGTCTTAGTTGGTAAGGGAATTACATTCGACACTGGCGGATACTCGCTCAAGCGCGGCTGGGAAGATATGGCCCCGATGAAGACTGATATGTCTGGCGCAGCAATTGTTATGGCAGCGACTCTTGCAATGGCAGAGGTGCAACCTAAGGTTCGAGTTACGGCTCTCATGATGTGTGCAGCGAACTTCATTTCAGGTACTGCTCAGAGGCCATCTGATGTTATTACTCAATATGGTGGGACTACCGTTGAAGTTCTCGATACAGATGCAGAAGGCCGCCTTGTTCTTGCAGATGGTCTTGCTTATGCAGATCTGCGATTAAAGCCAGATTACTTAGTTGATGTTGCAACCTTGACTGGTGCAGCGCGCGTTGGTCTTGGCCGCCAATATGCAGCGATGTATTCGCGCGATAGCAAGCTTGCTGCGAATCTGCACGAAGCAGGAGAGCGTATTGGCGATAACGCCTGGCAGATGCCTCTCGTGGATGATTATCTCGATGCGCTTCATAGCGATATCGCAGATTATGCAAATATCGATCGCAAACATTTTGGCGCTGGTTCCATTACTGCCGCACTCTTCTTAGAGAAATTTGTGGGCAGGCGTCGCTGGGTACATTTAGATATCGCCGGAACAGGTAGATCTGAAAGTGATTCCGGAGAAAATCCTAAAGGTGGAACCGCTTCTGGTGTTCGACTTCTTATCGAATGGATCTCATCTCTGTGACAACTTTTGGAAACCGCGGAGATATGTCGGCATACTCAGAGAGCTATGTTCGTGAAGATATCTTTATGCAGCAAGCGCGCGCATTTGGAGTTGAATCCGGTGCAATAGACCCAACGCCAGCAGTTGGCGGACTACTGCAATTTGCAGCAAGCCAAGTCAGTGCAAAATCTGTTGTTGAAATCGGAACCGGTTCTGGCGTGAGTGGACTCTGGCTCTTTCAAGGAATGCCATCAGATGGCGTGCTCACATCTATTGATACAGAGCGAGAACTCTCCAGTGCAGCACGATCAAGTTTTGAAGAGGCTGGAATCTCTGCCCAACGTTTCAGACTCATCACAGGCGTCATCTCAGATATCGTCGGCAAATTAGCCGATGACAATTATGACCTCGTCGTAATTCGCACATCAGCTGATCTCATGGATCTCATCCACGAAGCCCATCGCCTCTTGCGCGTCGGTGGAACCCTGGTGATCGACCACGCTCTCAGCGGCGGCAAGGTTGCAGATCCAACTCAACGTGACTTCGAGAGCATCTCTCGCCGAGATGGAATTCGCTCGATCAAGGAAGATAATCGCTGGCGATCTACGCTGCTGCCTCTTGGCGCCGGCGTACTCCTCGCCACAAAGTCTTAGAGATAAAGGCCCAATTTTTATGATTCTTTTAAGAATTGGCTTATAGGATCGAAGACATGAGCGAGAACGACGTGCCTGCCACACCATCACCAGATCAGCCTTGGTGGGTCTCTTCACACCCAGAGACCGATGATAAAAAATATGCACCTCGCCCTGGGATCAGCATTCGCCTCGCCTTAGTGATGACACTTCTTGCAGGTGGTGTTGGTGCAATCGTGGATCGCACACTTACCTTGCATACAACCAATCTCGTTTCGACACACTCATCTATTCAACGTGCACCAGATTCCATTGCTGGAATCGCAGCCCGCGTCTCGCCATCTGTTGTCTCCATAGATGCACAGACACAATCTGGCGGAGATACTGGTACAGGCTTCTTCATTCAAAGTGATGGAACTATTCTTACAAATAATCACGTCGTAGAAGGATCCGTAACGAGTGGTGGATCGATCACCGTAAACCTCGTGAACGGAAAGAGTTACCCTGCAAAGGTTATTGGCCGAGATGCTTCCTATGATTTAGCCGTTCTCAAAATAGATGTTACTGATGCACCAGCGCTTCAACTTGGTAATTCAGATCAGATTCAAGTAGGCGACACAGTTATTGCGATTGGATCACCTCTTGGTCTAGTAGGAACTGTGACATCAGGAATCATTTCAGCTAAGAACCGAGCGGTGACATCTGGTGGCGGAACAAGTGAGGGCTCCTTTATTAATGCGCTTCAAACCGATGCTGCGATTAACCCAGGAAATTCTGGTGGACCACTGGTAGATGTGAACGGTGCGGTTATTGGAGTGAATTCAGCGATCGCATCACTTGGCTCTGGCTTTAGTAGCCAATCAGGATCGATCGGACTTGGCTTTGCGATTCCTATCAATCAAGCAAAGAAGACTGCCGAGCAATTAATTAAAAATGGTAAAGCTACCTATCCATTGATGGGTATCTCTGTTGATTCAACCTTCGCAGGTCCTGGCGCTCGTATCGCTAATATTCCTACAGCCATCCTTGCTGGTGGCCCCGCCTCTCGTGCTGGTCTGCGCAGTGGTGACATCATCCTTGAACTCGATGGTAAAGCGATTGCAAACTCTGATGAGCTCATTGTCGCAATTAGATCCCACAATGTGGGCGATCACGTCACCGTGAAATATCAACGAGGTTCAACGGCCCATACCGTCTCTCTCACACTCGTCGCCGCAAAATAGCTGATAGAGCGGCACGGTCTGGAAAGAGTAGGCTGGGCTCATGTTCAATATCGGGGTAGGAGAGTGGCTCTTACTGGCTGTTCTTGGAATCATCTTGGTCGGCCCAGATCGACTTCCTCATGTGGCTACTGAGGCAGCACAACTCGTTCGCCGCTTTAAAGAGTTCACCACAAAGGCGACCGAGGAGTTACGCGAGAACTTAGGACCTGGCTTTGAAGATATCAACGTGGCCGATCTACACCCAAAGAAATTTATTGCCCGCACCCTCAACGAGGCGGCACTTCCTACTGCTGAAATTCATGAAATTGTGCAGCAAGCGAAGATTGATCCAGATCTCTTATGAGCCAAGCACTTGTTGATCAGATTCAGAGCGCACTCTCAAAAGTCTCTGATCCAGAGTTGCATCGCTCAATTACCGAACTGGGCATGGTTGAGTCAGTATTAGTTCAAGGCAGTAAAGCGATCGTTCAGATTCTTCTCACTATCTCTGGCTGCCCCATGCGAGATCGACTCGATCGCGATGTGAGAGCTGCTGTCTCTAGCGTTGATGGCATTTCTTCGGTTGATCTCACCTTCGGCGCCATGAGTGAAGAGCAACGTAGCAATGTGAAGAAGATTATGCGAGGCGGTCGAGAGAAGACTATTCAATTCGCTGAACCAACATCACTCACCAGAGTTATTGGCATCGCATCAGGTAAGGGTGGAGTTGGAAAATCATCCATCACAGTTAACCTCGCCGTTGCTGCAGCTCGTCAAGGGTTGAAGGTCGGAGTTCTCGATGCCGACGTCTATGGCCACTCAGTACCGCGCTTAATGGGTGTGCTTGGTCAGCGGCCAACATCGATCGATCAATTCTTTATTCCCGTTGAAAGATTTGGCGTCAAGATTGTTTCTATGGAGATGTTCAAACCTGAACGCTCTGATCCCATCGCATACCGCGGACCGCTCCTTCACCGTGTACTTGAACAACTCTTAAGCGATGCATACTGGGGAGATCTCGATCTCTTATTGCTAGACCTTCCACCTGGTACTGGCGATATCGCAATCTCACTCGGCCAACTATTACCCGCTTCTGAAATTCTTGTTGTCACTACTCCTCAAGTTGCGGCAGCAGAAGTTGCTGAACGCGCCGGAAGAATTGCGCACCAACTCAAGCAACATATTCTTGGCGTTGTAGAAAATATGAGTGATATTCCATGTCCTTCATGTGGAGAAGCAATATCAATCTTTGGATCAGGTGGGGGAGCAGAGACTGCTGCTCGCCTCTCAACTCTTGTGGGCAGTGAGATCAGCCTCTTAGCCTCGATCCCATTTGATAAGGCCCTGCGCGAAGGTGGCGATAATGGCGAGCCGATCACCCTCGCCAACCCTGATGCTCTCGCAAGCAAGGCGATAGATGAACTCTTAGCAAAGTTGATCCAACGGCCTCGCTCATTAGTCGGAGTGCCACTCACTCTGCACACCTGATCGCCAATTCTGATCGAATAGGATTGGGGCATGAAAACGCCACCAGTCAGCACTATCAATACTGTGGCGAAGAAGATCGTTGGCCGCTCAGATAGCGCCCTTACCAAGAAATCTATTCGCGACTCCCTCGTCTCTGTCGCCGGATTAATCGGCCGCCCTGTTCGCGATGAGAACGGTCGTGATATCGGTAGCCTCGTTGATTTTGTTATCAAGCACGATGAAGCGACTTATCCAGCGGTCTCAGGACTTATTGTCAAAGTTGGCCAACGTACTTCGTATATCAAAGGCGCAAAGATCTCCTCATTGACACATAACGAGATTCGGATTTCATCCCTCAAGATTAATTTAGAAGATTTCCAACGTCGTGATGGTGAATCACTCCTCGATGCAGATGTTCTCGACCATCAGATTGTTGATGTAGATGGCCTGCGAGTAGTTCGATCATCAGATCTTTATCTCGCTCCTATCGATAAAGAAGTACGACTTGTTGGGGTAGATATCTCTTTCCGCTCCTTTATTCGTCGCCTCTTTCCTGGTGCGATGAGTCGTGTCCCAACTTTTGATCATGTTGTCGATTGGGCAACGATCGCTTCACTCACTAGCGGCACAGGTGTAGTCCGAACTGCTGGGCAACGTTCCAAACTTGCACAACTTCGACCAGCAGATCTTGCGGACCTTCTCGAAGATCTTGCCGGCCGTGAACAAGGTGCCTTTGTTGACCTCTTAGATCCAAACCTTGCAGCTGATGCTCTCGAAGAGATG
>CAITVX010000016.1 GCA_903895995.1 uncultured Actinomycetes bacterium | reverse complement strand
TTGGTGCGAGTGAGGATTACCCAGGCGAGCTACAACAAACGATCACAAAGATTGCATCCCGGTTAGGAGCTGCGAAGTGAAATATATTCTCATCGCAATTCTGCGCGGATACCAGAAATTTATCTCCCCATTCTTTGCACCCCGCTGTAAGTACTACCCAACATGTTCGCAATATTCCATTGATGCAATCCGCGCGTACGGATCGATCATGGGAGTTGCAATGACTGCGTGGCGTTTGCTGCGCTGTAATCCACTTTCACACGGCGGTGTTGATTACGCAGTTAAAAATAAAGTTACCCAAGATCAAAAAATGAAGGCGAGCGCTTAATGTCAACGATCCTCAACCCCTTATATTTCGCTGTTTCCTGGGTTATCGTCACACTTCATAACACTCTTGGATATCTCGTGGGTAAAACATCACACGAGTCTCTGAAGTGGTCCCTTGCGATTATCGGACTGGTCGTACTTATTAGAATTATTTTGATCCCACTCTTTGTTAAGCAGATTAAGTCGCAACGCGCACTTACAGTTCTGCAACCAAAGATGAAAGAGATCCAGAAGCGCTACAAAGATGATCGTCAGAAGCAATCAGAAGAGATGATGAAGCTCTACAAAGAGCATAAGACAAACCCACTCTCTTCATGTTTGCCAATTCTTGCGCAAGCGCCAATCTTCTTCTCACTCTTCACCGTTCTTAACGGAATTGCACATAACCACCCACATGGTGTCTTTAAAGGTGGAGATGGACTTGGAACCGCAGCTTTTAAATCTGCACAACAAGCTAAGTTCTTTGGTGCGAGTCTTTCAGATACATTTTTAAGTTCACATGTAACAACAACAAAACTCGTGACTATTGCACTCATCATCTTTATGTCGGCGACAACTTTCACCACACAACGTCAGTTGATGGTAAAAGGAATGCCTAAGAGCACTGGTGGCAATGACATGATGGCTCAACAACAGAAAATCATGTTGTATGTATTTCCTGTTATCTTCGCTGTATCTGGTGTGAACTTCCCAGTCGGTGTTTTAATTTATTGGGGCACAACAAATTTGTGGACCTTCGGTCAACAGTTCTACGTGATTAAGAGAAACCCAACTCCAGGATCACCCGCCTACATCGAACTCATGGAGAAGCGCGCAAAGAAGGGGATTATTGATCCAACTACATTGGATAACTCAACCAATTCGGGCGCCGGAACAACCCTTGAGGCCCCAGATGAGGGCAAGCTCCCGAACTCAAACCAGCGCAAACAGCCCAAGAAGAAGAAGCCGAAGAAGTAGTACAAAACACCTTTTAATACCCCAAAACACCCCTTATAGGTTTAAAGCGGGCAAGCCGCTTGAGAGATAGAGGAGCAGAAGATGTCTGAAGCAACAACAGAGGTAGCAATAGATGAAAAAGAGAGCCCTAAAAAGAGTCAGATCGAACGCCTTGAAGAAGAGGGCGATGTTGCAGCTGATTACCTGGAGGCGCTCCTAGATATCACCGATCTCGATGGCGATATCGATATCGATGTTGAAAATGGACGCGCTGCACTCTCTATCGCTGGAGGCAAGCTCAACCACCTCGTCGGCAGCAATGGTGAAGTCCTCGATGCTCTCCAAGAGCTCACCCGTCTGGCGGTCCAAACAAGCCTCGGTGAGCGCTCACGTTTGATGCTCGATATCGATAACTTCCGCTCAGATAAGAAGGAAGAGCTTGCAAAGCTCGCCCATGAGACCGCTGATGAAGTGAAGTCGACCGGCGAGTCAATCAAACTTAAGCCCATGAATGCCTTTGAGCGCAAAGTCATCCACGATACGATCCAAGAGATCGGCCTAACCTCTGAATCTGAGGGCGAAGAGCCAAACCGCTGCGTCGTCGTACTCCCTGAATAGAGCCTGGCTATGAGTGTTTCACGTGAAACACTGGTAACGAGCTACTTCTCTGAGAGGGCCGCCCAGACCGAAAGGTATGCCGAACTCCTTGGAACATGGGGGATTGAGCGTGGCTTAATTGGCCCACGTGAGGCTGACCGTATCTGGGAGCGCCATATCGCCAACTGCATCCCTGTAACAACCCTGATTCCAGAGGGGGTTACCGTCGCAGATATCGGCTCTGGAGCAGGCCTTCCAGGAATCGTGATCGCCCTAGCCCGCCCAGATCTACGCGTAACCTTGATTGAACCCCTTCAAAGAAGGGTCGACTTCCTCAACGAGGTCATCAAAGAGCTTGATCTGCCTATCACTGTTATTCGAGGCAAGGCAGAGTCAGTAAAGAGCGCCTTTGCGATCGTCACGGCTCGCGCGGTGAAGCCCCTCCCAGTCTTACTACCAATGGTCTGGCCCCTCGTTGCATCAAAGGGAGCGCTCTTGGCTATTAAAGGGGAGTCGGCCCAAGCTGAAATTGATGAGACTAAGGAAAAAACAAACACCATAACAACCCTTCACACCCTCAATATTGGCGAACTCGAGACGGCACGCATCATCGAGGTCCGAAAGTCTGTTTAGATTCTCTCTATGAGCGGATCTGATGTTTCACGTGAAACTAAAAAGGCAGTGATCGGTGTCCGCCGCCTTAAAGAGCCAATGCCTCGGCCGATCAAAACCCGCCTCTTCACGGTAGCTAACCAAAAAGGTGGGGTCGGCAAGACCACATCTGCAGTCAATATCGCAGCAGCGCTCGCAATGGGTGGCTTAAAAGTATTAGTGATCGATCTCGATCCTCAAGGAAATGCTTGTACAGCCCTTGGTGTGGATCGCGAAGGCGAAGGAATGTATGAAGTCTTTGTTGATGAGAGACCACTCGCAGAAATTATTCAGAAGGTCGCTGGGTTTCCTCACTTAGAGTGCGCACCTGCTAACCAAGAGTTAGCTGGCGCTGAGATCTCAATGGTCAATATGGTCGCACGCGAATCAATCTTAAAACTCGCACTCAATGATTATCTTCGCGAACGCGAAGCGGCGGGGGATCGCCTTGATTACATCATCATTGATTGCCCACCAAGCCTTGGTCTATTAACTGTTAATGCACTGACCGCAGCAGATGAAGTATTAGTACCGATTCAATGTGAGTACTACTCACTTGAAGGTATATCACTTCTTGTATCGACGCTAGGAAAGATTCAACGTGCACTCAATCCATTGGTGCATATCTCAACAATTCTCTTAACAATGTTTGATTCACGTACTCGTTTAGCAAATGATGTTGCTAATGATGTTCGTGCGCACTTCCCGCGCGAACTTATCGATATCCCAATTCCACGTGCAGTTCGTGTGAGCGAAGCACCATCATTTAGACAGACCGTTATGACATATGACGCATCATCTCCTGGAGCGATTGCGTATATGCAAGTTGCGCGCGAAATTGCACTACGTGGCACCGGACCAACATCACATGAATCAGGAGCGATTACTGCATGAGCACTCGTAAAGGCGGACTCGGTCGCGGTTTAGATTCACTGATTCCATCGACACCACTTCCAAATATTTCTACTAGCGCTGGAGTAGTTGTTGCTGATCGCGCCGAAGTTGATATCAACGCAATCTCACCAAACCCAAAGCAACCACGTACCGTCTTTGATGAAGATTCCCTCAATGAATTAGCTGCATCGATTAAAGAAGTTGGAGTGATGCAACCGCCTGTTGTGCGAACACTTGGTAATGGTCGCTACGAATTAATTATGGGAGAGCGCCGTTTACGCGCATCGAAACTTGCTGGACTTAAAACAATTCCAGTGATTATTCGCGAGACCGCAGATAATGAGTTACTCCGTGAAGCCCTCGTTGAAAATATTCAACGCTCGCAACTTAATCCACTTGAAGAGGGCGCCGCTTACCAAAACCTCCTCAATGATTTTGGATATACCCATGAAGAACTTGCAACCAAGGTTGGTAAGTCTCGCTCTGCTGTAACCAATACTCTGAGATTGCTCAACCTTCCAGCATCTGTACAACGCCGGATCGCTGCTGGCGTATTAACTGCCGGTCATGCGCGTGCGCTCTTATCAATGGCTGATGAGTATGAGATCGAAAAACTTGCTAACAAGATAGTCGCAGAAGGTTTAAGTGTTCGTGCTACAGAAGAACTTGTCGCACTCGGTTCAAAGAGCGAGAAGATAAAGAAAGCATCTGGACCAAAAACTAACTCACCTCGCTTGAAAGAGGTTAGTGATCAATTAGGAGATGTTCTCGATACTCGCGTCACTGTCGAGCTTGGTAAAGAGAAGGGAAAGATCACGATCGAATTCGCCGATTTAGATGATCTCAACCGAATCGCAAAGGCGATTATTTAATAGCTTTACTCTTCTTACCCAGCGCATCAATCTCAGCTTTCACGACAACGCTCAGCGCCTTAACGCCATCACGGATTCGCTCTGGAGTTGGGTAGCAATATGACAGACGCATTGAGCGAGAGCCAAAACCATCTGCATAGAAAGCAGTACCTGGCACAAATGCGACCTTTGCAGCGATCGCCTTTGGCATCATCGCTTTCGTATCAATTCCTTCAGGAAGAGTGACCCAGAAGTAGAAACCACCCTCGGGATGGGTCCAGGTAACGCCTTCAGGGAAGTACTTTTCAAGGCTCTCTTGCATCGCATCACGACGGGCCATATAAAGCTTGCAAAATTCTGTGATCTGCTCACGCCAAGGTTGATCGGCGAGATAACCGCTAATAGCTAGCTGGGCAAAGTTAGAAGGACAGAGAATTGATGATTCGGCAGCGATAACAAGCTTCTCTTTAAGAGCTTGTGGAACGAGAGCCCAACCAACACGGAACCCTGGAGCGATCGTCTTGGAGAATGATCCGAGATAGATCACATTCTCTGAATCTTCTGCACGCATTGCATCAGGGGCAGGACCATTAAAACCAAGGAGGCCATATGGATTATCTTCAACGACAAAAATTTTCTCTTCACGGCAGATATCAAGAATCTCTGTGCGGCGCTCAGGCGTCAGAGTCACACCGGCTGGGTTCTGATAGTTAGGGATCAAATATAAGAATTTAATACGCTTTCCAGCAGATTTCATTGAGGTGATCGCCTCGCGGAGGCGAACAGGGATCAACCCATCGTTATCCATCTCAACATGAACAACATCTGCTTCATATTGCTGGAAGGTACCAAGGGCACCAACATAAGAAGGTGCTTCTACAAGAACGACATCATGTGGATCGATAAAGATACGAGAGATGAGATCGAGCGCTTGTTGTGAACCAGTTGTCACAATGACATCATCTGGATGGGCACGAATTCCTTCAAGAGCCATAATGTCGCAGATTTGCTCGCGAAGTTTTGGATGGCCCTGGCCACTTCCATATTGAAGGGCTTCTTGTCCATTCTCACGAACAAGCTTCGAAACAACATCAGAGAACATCTCCATAGGAAGTGCTGAAAGATTTGGCATTCCACCCGCGAGTGAAACAATTTCAGGGCGTGATGCAACAGCGAAGAGAGCACGAATTTCTGATGGACGCATGAAAGATGCTCGCTCAGAGAAGCGAAGCTCTAAGTTCTCAGGTTGCCCAGTATGGACGCGCGTGATCTCGTTGCTCATGGGTAAATCTTACTTCCTAATACCAGCTCGGCGGAGATCACTTATTTTCAGGGTTCCGGTCTTCGCATCATCTTCGGCAGAGAGGTAGAGGCGCTGGATCGCGATCATGAGTGATTCCACGATCGTTTCGCGAAAAGCTGGGTCAGTTAGGCGCTTCATATCGCCAGGATTGCTCGCATACCCCAGATCGATCTTCACTGTTGGGGCCTTGGTTCGGCGAAGTAGGTCCCATGTCTTTGCATGTGTCCGGCAATTTAAGAGATCGGTTCGAGCGGTGATCTCTCGCTGAACCAAGGTCGCAAAGCGCTCACCAACAACAGAGTGGACTCCGTGAGCATCAGCGCCGTAATAGTAGGTAGCAACTCCATGCGCACGATCATTTTTGTAAGTATCGATGGCGAATGAGATGAGTAAGTCAGCAGATGAGTTATTTGCCTTATCAATACGCTCTTGATCAGAGGGAGCATCTGATGCGCTACGAGTAAGAAATACAGTGACGCCAAGGGCAATAAGTCTGCCTTCTAGACGTTGTGCAATATCAAAAGTTAGTGATGGATCGGCGCATTGTGATGATGGATCAAGGACTATTACCTTCCCTGCAAGAGCAGGACCCTTACCTTCGCGGGCAACTTGTTCTCGCAGTTGTGCAGGTGCACCACCTGATACAACTTTCATTAAGCGAAGCACCGCCATTACTGTTGAAGGGCCACACTTTCCATCAATAAAGATACCTGCTGATTTTTGAAACTCTTGAACTGCTTTCTCTGTGAGGGGACCAAAGATTCCATCAACACGGCCGCAGTTAAATCCAAGTTCACTCAATCGAGATTGCAATCCAGCTACATCATCTCCACGCATTAACCGCGGAGATGTGAGAAGAAGAGTTCGATCACCTAACTTCCAGCGAGCCTCTTCTAAGATCTGTGCAGTATGTTCATCTACAACGCCTGAAACATTTAAACCACGGTTCTGCTGAAATGCTTTAACAGCAGATTCAATAACAGCATCAAATTGGCTAGATGCAGTTATGAGCAATCCAAGTCGTTGCAAGGTATTACTTAAGAGCGCAACAGAGTCGCCAGAATCTCCTAAACGAAGGGGCTCTGAATTCACGAAAACTCTTATCTACAAGTAAGTGAAATTAAGCGATAAAAGCTTCGAGATCTTTGAGAAGAGCTGGCTTTGGCTTTGCGCCGACAATGCTCTTCACAACTTCACCGTTAACAAAGACGTTCATTGTCGGGATTGAGACAATGCCGTATTTCATCGCAATGGCAGGTTCCTCATCAGTATTGAGCTTGACGATCTTAATCTTTGAGCCATACTCATTGGAGATCTCCTCCAAGATTGGGCCAACTGCGCGGCAAGGGCCACACCACTCTGCCCAGAAATCAACGAGAACTGGTGTTGTGCTCTTGAGGACTTCTGCCTCAAATGTTGCTGTGGTTACTGGTGTAGTTGCCATGAATAACTCTTCTCTCATCTGTGTAGTGGGCTGATCTTAATGGTCTAGTGGCTTAAAAAGCGCTCGGCATCGAGTGCTGCCTGGCAGCCAGAGCCAGCAGCGGTAATGGCTTGGCGATAGGTGTGATCGACGAGATCGCCACATGCAAAGACACCCGTGAGATTGGTACGTGTTGAGCGACCATCAACGGTCACATAACCCTCGGTATCGAGATCAACCTTGCCTTTGACGAGCTCTGAACGTGGGTCATGGCCGATTGCAACAAAGAGCCCAGTAAATGAACGCTCTGATTCGGTGCCATCAATAAGGTTGCGCAGTTTGAGACCGCTTACCTTTTGATCACCAAGGACATCAACGACTTCGGTATTCCATACAAATTCAATCTTGGGATTAGCTTGCGCACGCTCTGCCATGATCTTTGATGCACGTAGAGAGTCACGTCGGTGAATAACAACAACTTTTGATGCAAACTTTGTCAGGAAGTTTGCTTCCTCCATTGCAGAGTCTCCGCCACCAACAACTGCAACTTCTTGTTCACGGAAGAAGAAACCATCACAGGTTGCACACCATGAGACGCCGCGGCCAGAGAGACGCTTCTCATTCGCAAGACCAATCTCTTTATATGCAGAGCCCATCGCGAGAATGACAGATTTAGCTTTAACGGTATTTCCAGATCCATCTTTAAGAATTTTAATATCACCAGAGAGATCCATCTCAACGATGTCATCTGTAATGAGTTCTGCACCGAAACGTTTTGCTTGTTTGCGCATATTGTCCATAAGGTCTGGACCCATCACACCATCAGTGAAACCAGGGAAATTTTCTACCTCAGTGGTATTCATCAGTGCACCACCAGCGGTGACAGAACCTTCATAGATGAGTGGTTCTAGTTGAGCGCGAGCCGCATAGATTGCCGCTGTATATCCAGCAGGACCAGATCCAACAATGACTACATTTCTTACATCGCTCATGCTTCTAGCCTATCTCTTTTAGGTTTTCGGTTTAGATTTTTCGCCCAAGGAGAACTCGGAAAGTACTTCCAACCTCTTCGATTTTAAAGAGCTTAGCGGCTCCGAAATAACCAATCCCACTCAATCCAAGAACAACAAGTAAACGCAAGGTATTCCCGCCTGGAATATGTGAGCTCACGATACGTAATGGAAGGGCGACACAGAGAAAAATCCCAGCAAGGCGAGCGTATAACCCAACGACCTCACCAGTATGAATGCGAATCTCATAACGATGGAGTAAGCGGATCGTGCTGTAAGCGCCGATGTAATAAGAGAGTGATAGCGCTCCTGCTAGTCCAACAGTTACCCATTTTGCTGGCAGTGATAAAGCCGCAATAACAGCTAGAACACTTGCCGCGATATTCATAATTAAATTAGAGAGAACTTGTAATTTCACATTCTCGAATGCATTGAGCCCGCGCAGAGCGATGAGGTTGATACTCAATGGGAGAAGACCAAGGGAGAACCCAGCAAGAACATTACCGAGGTATTGGCTATCTGCTTGAGAGATTCCAAAGAAGAGAGTGTGTGTAATGAGCGGGCCAAAGAGCAACAAACCGATCGCTGCTGGCACAGTAATAATTCCCACTAAACGAATTGTTTTAACGAGTGAATCATGAATATCTGTAATTCGCTTCTGATGTGCAAAGAGCGAGAGTTGCGGCAAGAGCGCTGTAACGATCGAGATAGTAACAATCGAATGTGGCAGCATCATGATAAATGTGGCATTGCTATATGGCGTATAACCAACACCAGTTGTGATTCCCTCTTTCAGCGCGCGAACTGCAGCATGTGTTGAGAGATTCACTGTGACTAAATAACTAATCTGACTGATTGCCGCGAAGATGAGAGTCCATGAAGCAAGACGCATAGATTTTTTGATCTCGGGATCTTTCCAATCAAACCGTGGTGAGATCTTGATCTTTGTCTTAACAATGACAGGAATAAGGACTGCTGCTTGAACGACATAACCAAAGGTTGTAATTACCCCAAGCCAGATCGCCTCAGATGAGGTAATGGATGAGACTGTCCAATGTGGATGTTGATGGAGGAAGTAAGCGATGCCACAGATTCCCACGAGATTATTGAAGATAGGGGCCCACATCATGGGACCAAACTTCTCTTTCGCATTGGCGATCTGGCCAAGTAAGGCGAAGAGCCCCATAAAGAAGATCTGAGGCAGGCACCAGCGCATAATCAAGACTGTTAGGTGAAATTCTGGCCGGCCCACATAGCTTGTAGCGAAGAGGCTCACTAAGAGCGGCGCTGCGAGGACAGCAATAAGAGTAAGAGCGCCAAGTACTACAACGGTTGCGGTCAGAAGGCGAGATACAAAGGCAGAACCACCATCTGGTTCGCGTATCGCGCGTACTAACTGTGGAACAAAGACTGCAGTGAGCGCCCCACCAATAATGAGGTTATATAAGATATTTGGCATCGTATTTGCCACATTGAAGGTATCACCGAGTAGCGCAGTTCCAAGAAGAGCAACAGTCAGCAGTCCACGTACAAGGCCTGTTATGCGCGAGAAGATCGTTCCAACCGCCATAACAGTCGATGAGCGCATCAGAGCTACATCGTCGCGACCTTTATCGAGGTTACTCATGCTGAACGTTTTCTACGTACACGGCGTAAGGATTGCAGAATCGCGGCGAGAAAGAGCGTAATTGCAGCTGCGCTCGTAATCCATGTTGCGATAGGACTGATCACTTTAAGTGAGAGCTCATAAATTTGTGTCTCACTTATTAAATCACCTTTGCGGTTCTGAGCGATCACACTCAAGGCGCTATCTCCTGATGTCAGAACTTTTACTGGAACCATCACTTGTATCTTTGATTTTCCTGGAACAGTGATGCCCTTAATGTCATGAGCAGATACTCGCTCATTGAGTGAGTTAATAATTAAGTTAACTTTTGCAACACCAGGGAAATCATTAATAATCGTAATGGGAAGGTTTTGGGATGCAGATGTAACGGTGAATCGTCCCGGCGCTAAACGAATCTTCCTACTCAATGTATTTGCGTTTTGATTGAGATCATCTAAAAGCAGAGCACGAACAGCAGCGCTCATCGAAGGATTAAATAATTTTGTAAGGGATAGACGAATATTTTCTAAATCAAGTGGGTCCATATAGATGGCGCTACTTTGAATAGTGTTGTAATCTTCGCGAATATCTATAACGGTCTGGCGAGGAAGCGAGAAGTAATTAACACTGACATAACTTGTTGGGGCGCCCACCTCAAGCTTTAAAAGCCCCGCTAAACGCTTCTGAGATGCACCTAAGAGGTAGTTCTTCTCGTGAGGTGTGAGGTGCTCTTCCCAATATTGGGAAGGATTTCCATAAACCATCGCATCTACTCGACCAGATGCGGCAAGTTCTTGAACTTGAGCAAGAAAACTCTTCGCAAAGTCTTTGCCAACACCAATAGTGCCATCCACCAAGGTGTAACCATCAGACATATCTATAACATCTTCGATGAGAGCAGGATCCACAGCCCAACGCGTGCCTGGAGATGGTTTTGAATAGAGCAAAGCCCCAATTGTTCCAACTGGAGTTAATTGCATCGCAAGTTGATCATTGATAAATTTTCCATTTGTGTCGCGATGCGCAGGCGCTGTTATAAAGATTAAAGAAGTGCCATTCGCATGCACAGGGGCCACACCTATCATCAGCGCAAGCGATGCAAGAGTCGCGACAAGAAGGCGCTTCACAATGTCAGCTCTCCAGATTTTGCAATGAGCTTCTTCTCATCGGGATATGCGAGCATCGAAACGATTTCTTCTAGCGGGAACCAACCAACCTCATCAACTTCTTCGATTTGAGCTTGGAGATTTCCGCCAGTTTCTTTAAATAAATAATGATGAACAGTCTTGTGGATTCGCTTACCACCTGCCATAAACCAGAAATCGATAACACCTAGAGCGCGAGAGATTTCAGATTGGATTCCAGTCTCTTCTTGCACTTCACGGATCGCTGCCATCTCTGGAGTTTCACCAGCTTCAATATGTCCTTTAGGAAGTGACCATAAGAGTCTCTCTTTTGTTGGATCTTTGAGATCGCGACGACCAATTAAGAGCCCCTGAGTTCCAGATTCATTAATAACAAGTCCACCAGCGCTGACTTCATCCACACGTTTTGCGTATGGCGGCTTCTTTGCGCTGCGAGCAGGCTTCTGCGAATTTTTTGGTGCAACCTTCGGTGGAGCTGGCTTTTCAGCCGTGCCAGAAGTAGATGTAGATGCGGTTGTAGCGGGGTTTGCAGTAGAAGATCGTCCACGTCGACGCCTTTTACGCTTCGCTTCGCCACCCGCACCGTGTGCCGGGGTCATACCTGCAGGGTACTCCTCTTGCGCGCATCTTTTGATGCCCAACCTCTAGCCTTACCTATTATGACCAAGCAGCAGGGACCACAAGAGCTGGCGATAGCCCTTGCGATTTCCACCCTGCGTAAAGAGGCTCCGCTAGCCGAGGATCTCGCAGTTCTCTTTAAAGAGAGCGGGCATACCCTCGCCTTGGTCGGTGGTCCAGTTCGCGATGCGATCTTAGGTCGCCTTGGAAATGATCTTGATTTCACAACAAGTGCGCGACCAGATGTAACAAAATCAATCTTAAGTAAGTGGGCTGATGCCGTCTGGGATACAGGCGCACTCTTTGGAACGATCGCTGGGAAGAAGGGTGATGTCACTGTTGAAGTAACGACTTATCGCAGTGATGTTTATGATCCCAATTCACGTAAACCCGATGTTGATTTTGGTGATTCTATTATTGGTGATCTCGGTCGTCGTGATTTCACAGTAAATGCAATGGCACTTGAATTAACAACACCCACTCCAGAATTTATCGATCCTTTTAATGGAGTCACAGATCTTGCCAAGCGAGTACTCCGAACACCGGGTACTGCAACAGATTCATTTAGCGATGACCCACTGCGCATGATGCGCGCTGCACGTTTCATGAGTCAATTAGATTTCACTGTTGATGCAGAAGTAATTGCAGCAATGAGTTCAATAGCAGATCGAATTTCAATCATCTCAGCAGAGAGAGTACGAGATGAGCTCACAAAGATTTTGCTCTCTGATCGCCCAAGGCTTGGATTAACACTTCTTGTGGAGACAGGAATTGCTGCAATTGTTCTGCCTGAGCTACCCATGTTAAAACTTGAGATCGATGAGCATCATCACCACAAAGATGTCTACGAACACACTTTGACTGTTCTCGAGCAAGCGATCGCTCTTGAAGATCGAATCGGCGGCCCAGATCTTGTTATTCGTTTGGCTGCGCTTCTGCACGATATCGGCAAGCCAAAAACCCGCGAATTAATTCCGGGGGGCGGAGTCTCCTTCCACCACCATGAAGTAGTTGGCGCGCGCCTAGCGAAGGCTCGTTTAAAGGCGCTCCGCTTTGATAATGCGACGATAGATAAGGTCTACACGCTCGTCTTCTTACACCTTCGTTTCCATGGCTATGGGAGCGGAGAATGGACAGATTCTGCTGTCAGACGTTATGTTCGAGATGCAGATGAGCTCTTAACTCATTTGCACGTTCTCACTCGTGCAGATTGCACAACACGCAATGCGAAGAAGGCAGCGATGCTTGCAACAACATATGACTCGCTTGAAGAGCGAATCGCCCTGCTACAAGAAGAGGAAGAGTTAAATGCAATTCGCCCAGATCTGGATGGAAACCAGATCATGGAGATTCTAGGAGTGAAGCCATCACCACTTATTGGTAAGGCTTATGCACATATGCTTGAGATTCGTTTAGATCGCGGGCCACTCAGTGATGAAGAAGCCAGACGCGAATTAGCGTTGTGGTGGGAAGCGAATGCTCCGAAGTAGATACCCACTCGCAACTCCATAAGCGAGAGCGATGAGCAGTGGGAGAAGAATTGATTTTCCACTTACTGGCAGAACAAGCGCAGCAACGAGTGCACCACTAACTATCGCTCCATTTACGGAGACATCATAAAAAGCGAAGACCCGGCCTCGGTATTCGTCATCGATCTTAGATTGCACAAGTGCATCGTTAGTTACTTTCACGGCTTGCCCGCAGAGCCCAACAAAGAATGCCGCGAGAATAAGTGACCACTGCTTCTGTGAGATCAGGAAGATCAGAAGAAAAGGAATAGAGCCAACCATCATTAAACGAATCCAGATATGACGACCTACTCGATCAACAAAAATTGGTGTGATGAGTGATCCGATTCCGATTCCTACTCCTGCGATACCGAGTGCAATAGCAAAAGCAGAGAGCCCTGCATCTGGGTTATTCGATGCGTGATAGGTATTTCGCTCAAGCAATAACCCCATCAGTGTGAGTGCTGTAAGACCACCCCGCTGAACACTTGTTGCCACAATACCGCGCAACGAATCTCCGTGTTCTCGCAGGATATGAAAGCCTTCCTGCATCTCACGCCAGCCACGGTTTTGCGCACTCATTTCATGCTCTTGTGGCCCAATTTCATCGCGTTTTAATCTATGAGAGATAGTCGCTGCTATGAGATAGAGAAGCGCAGCGAGAGCTATAACGAGAGCATCACTGAAATCACTTGTATGGCCCTGATCCAAGATTTTCTTGAGCCCGATTCCAACTCCACCACCAATAACAACACCGATCGTTCCACCTGTAACAGCAAGAGCATTCGCTGCAATGAGTTCTGATTTCTTTACAACCAACGGAAGACCAGCAGATAAACCAGCGAGAATTAAACGATTGATACCAAAAGCGATAAGAACAAGAAGTGTGAGAGGAATTCCAGTCAGGCCACTCTTTACGGCGAGAGCGATGATAATGAGATCAAGAGCGCGAAAGATATTGGCGACTTGAACAATCTTCTGCCTGGAGAAGCGATCGAGAAAGACTCCGGCATAAGGACCAACTAAAGAGTATGGAAGTAAGACAACTGTGAAAGCGAGCGCAGCTGCGACAGCATTCGGTTGGCGCTCGGGGGAGAAGAGAACAAATGAGGCGAGGGCGGATTGGAAGAGACCGTCAGTGAATTGGCCCAGCCAGCGAATCTGTAAGAGAACCGGGAGGCGGCTGCCTTTGTGAAAAGGCCAATAATGGGTTCCGGTTTGCATAAGGCTTAGCGTAGTAAGTGATTACCTATTACCCTTTACATATGTGGTCGAGACGCGATTCGATTGATTATGCACTCAAACGTCGCGCAACCCTGGTCTCCTATTTCAAAGGCGCACAAGCGAAGGTAGATATTTGTGATGCTGACCCTTATCTGCGATTAGCTGCAAAGCATCACGGTGAATCTGTCGAACGCCCTTGTCCCATTTGCCGTAAAACAGAGATGGTTGTTCTGCACTATGCATTTGGTGATCAACTCGGCCAATACTCAGGTCGTATTAAGTCGATTAAAGAGCTCAACGAGATGCAGAGTGAATATGGAGAATTTCGAGTCTATGTCGTTGAAGTCTGCCGCGGATGCGATTGGCACCACCTTATTTATTCATTCAGGCTTGGGGATGGTCAAGATCGTAAGCCACCTCGGAGAACGAGCTAGGCGCCTTAAAAGTAGGGAGTAACCTTCCACTTATGGTGAATTGGAAGGCTTGGCTCATTCGTGGGGCAATCTTTAGCATCGGTGGCGGTTTCGTCGCGGGTGCGCTCGCCTTTGGTTTTGCATACTTCACGGTCAAGATCCCTGATCCAAACGCCTTTGTTAATAGCCAGGCGACAATTATTCAATATGCCGATGGCAGCGAGCTTGGTCGAATCGGATCTGAAAATCGCACGATCATCAAACTTGCCAATATCCCTATTAATTTACGCCATGCAGTTCTCGCGGCAGAAGATAAGAACTTCTACTCTGAATCAGCATTTAGCCCAACTGGAATCTTGCGCGCGATTTATCACAATCTCTCGGGTGGAACTCTGCAGGGCGGATCCACAATCACTCAACAATATGCAAAGACAGCATTTCTCAATCAGAGTCGAACGGTTACTCGCAAAGTCAAAGAACTTGTTATAGCAACAAAACTTGAGAGCCAACTATCGAAAGATCAAATCTTTGAGAGTTACCTCAATACCATCTACTTTGGGCGAGGTTCATACGGCGTTTCAACTGCAGCACAAGTTTATTTCAATCGATCTGTAAATCAACTTTCTATTGCGCAAGAAGCTGTAATCGCTGCAATCTTAAACTCACCTGGTTATTACGACCCTCAAAGCGTTGATGGATTGCGCCGCCTCAAGAATCGCTTCTCCTATGTTATCAACGAGATGGTAAAGGCAAAGTGGATCACGCCAGCGATAGCGGCCAAACAAAAGTTCCCATTTATTGAGCCACGCACACTTGGTGGCGTCTTAGGGGGACCAAAAGGTTACGTCATTTCATGGGTTCAACATGAACTGCTCAATCTTGGTTTTAACGACCAACAGATTCAAGTTGGAGGCTTAGTAGTAAAGACGACGATAGATAAGACCGCTCAGCAAGCAGCGGTTGATGCTGTCGCGAAACGCACCCCCGCTAGCGCACCAGCAAATCTTCGTATTGCGTTAATTGCAATTAGACCAGGAACCGGTGAGATCACCGCGCTCTATGGCGGACAAGATTATTTGAAGCAACAACTTAATAATGCAACGCAAGCTACTGCGCAGGCAGGATCATCCTTTAAACCATTTGCTCTGGTTGCTGCACTTGAACAAGGAATCTCATTGCAATCCGTCTGGACCGGGACATCCCCTGCAGTCTTCTGGGATTCAGGCGCTCAACAAAATTATTCAGTCTTCAACTATGGAGGCGAGCAATTCCCAAAAATCTCACTGGCGGATGCAACGGCTCATTCAGTAAATACAGTCTTTGTCCCACTTGGGATTAAAGTCGGCCCAGATAAAGTTATTGATGTTGCACGTCGCGCCGGAATTCCTGATTCAGTAAATATGATCGCAACACCTTCAGTGACTCTAGGAGTTGCGAGCCCGCATGTTATTGACGTTGCTGCTGCCTATGCGACATTTGCGGCGCAGGGTGTTTATGCAAAACCATTTATTGTGAAAGAAGTTTTGGGAGCAAACCAGGGAGTTCTTTATGAGTCGCACGTCCAAGCAAATCAAGTATTTGCGGCCGATGTCATGGCTGATACAACTGCTGCACTGGAAGGCGTAACTAAGTTTGGTACCGCCTCAGGCGCACTCGCTGGTTTCGGTCGCCCATCTGCAGGTAAGACCGGAACTACAACCGACAATGCATCTGCTTGGTTTAACGGCTACACCCCACAAATGGAGGCGACTGTCGCAATGTTCCGTGATGATGCGACTCAATCACTCAATGGCATCGGTGGATTAAATGCAGTCACTGGTGGATCTTTCCCGGCCGGTATCTGGAATCTCTTTATGAAGGCAGCTCTCGCTAAAGAGCCAATCGTTGATTTCCCTGCGCCATCACACATTGGTGGGGTAGAACCAGTAGATATGACTCAAGCAGTTCCAACACTCGATCCACAACTAGCCGAGAAGCCAACCCCAGAGGCCA
This sequence comes from uncultured Actinomycetes bacterium, assembly GCA_903895995.1. GTDB lineage: Bacteria > Actinomycetota > Actinomycetes > Nanopelagicales > Nanopelagicaceae > PALSA-747. The sequence goes on along the minus strand of CAITVX010000016.1, from coordinate 1,509 downwards.
CGGCATTTAAGCCAACTCCTTCACCAAAATCCTCTAAAAAGAAGTAATTTCTAAGGCTCTCATGAGATCGGTGAAGTTCATGAAGTTTGCGGTGAGCCCCATCATCGCCCTCGCATTTCTCAGCGCACTTCTCTCATTTGGAAAGTTTGATCATTGCTTCAATGCAAACTTTGCGACCCCTGATGTCTATACGCATGCATGTTATTCAGATCTACCTGCGCTCTTTGGCGCTCGTGGACTTATTAATCACACCTGGCCATACTCGAGTGCGACAAATGCCGTAGAGTACCCACCGGTTACTGGCATGGTGATGTGGTTGACATCTCTGCCAACTCATCACGATAAGAGTTACTTTCTTATCAATGTTTTATTTATAGCGCTACTTTTTGTCGGGGTCGCATTTCTTACTGCAAAGATGAAACCCAAGCTCTGGTACTTACTTCCTTTATCACCAGCAGTTATTGGATCGCTTTACATCAACTGGGATTTGTGGGCGGTTGGTTCTGCAATTCTTGGAATCTATTATTTTGATAGGAGAAAATATGATTACAGCGCAATCGCCTTGGGGCTCTCGATTGCAACAAAATTCTTCCCAATAGTTTTGCTTGCGCCAATTGCGCTAATTTTTTATCGCCGAAGAGAGATGAGATCTCTTGCACGATATTGCATCATTACAGCGGGGACTTGGTTATTAATCAATGCCCCATTTATTTTATTTAGCCGTACTGGTTGGTGGCGCTTCTTTAAGATGAATGGTGAGCGCGGAGTAGATTTTGGTTCACTCTGGTATGCACTTAACTTATTTAATATCTCGACGTCGAACCCAAATAATCTCTCAATCTTGTTATTCCTGATCGGCATCGCGGCATATGCCGTCTACTTCTTTGGTTTAAGTAATCTTCCGACTCTTGCGACGACTTCATTTATTGTTGTTGCGATCTTTACAATCTCGAGCAAGGTTTACTCACCTCAATATGTTTTATGGTTAACACCTCTTGCAATTTTGGCGATGCGAGATAAGAAAGATCGCCCCGCTTTCTGGATCTGGCAGGGAGCCGAGCTTCTGTACCACCTGGCGATTTGGGAGTACTTGGCTTCATATTCGGGCAGCCACTTTGGGTTTCCAGCTCGGGCTTATGCGAGCGCGACCCTGATCCGGATCGCCGCCACAATCTTCTTCGCCGTACGCGTATCCACACGTAGCCGAGCTCCACAGGGGCTTGAATTTCTCATCTCGCAGAGCGAGGGTTACGCTTAGCCTTCCTCTTACAAGACCTGGCACCCGTCAGATCTGTAGTTTGGGGAGCAGTTACCCTCCTGCCGCAGAAATACTGTGGCCGCTTTAGTCCAGAGGAGGTTGGGTTAACGCATGCGTCATTATGAAATCATGGTCATTCTCGATCCTGAATTAGAAGAACGCACAGTCGCACCGAGTCTTGAGACATATCTCAAGATCATCAAAGACAGTGGTGGCACCGTCGACAAGCTCGATATTTGGGGCCGTCGTCG
>CAITVX010000015.1 GCA_903895995.1 uncultured Actinomycetes bacterium | reverse complement strand
TGGAACTGGATCGATTACGTATGAAGCTATCCGTGGACCAGTCTTAGTAAATGTCTGGGGATCATGGTGTGAACCGTGCAAGCAAGAGATCCCTCACTTAGTAGAGATTGCAAAGGGCGGGAAGATTGCGATCATCGGCATTGATGTTGAAGAGCGCAATATGGCCGCTGGTCAGAAATTTGTTGCTGCCCACAACATGACGTGGCCCCAGCTCTACGATGTGAAGGCAAAGACGCGTGGCATATTTGGGATGGGCGTTCCTGTTACGTGGTTTATTGATGCGCAAGGAAAGACGGTCTATAAACAGATTGGCCTCTTTACATCGACTGATCAGATTAAGAAGCTCGTCAAGAAATACTTTGGTATCACTGCATGAAGAATTGGGTTGATTGGATAATTCTGATTGCAACTCTTGCCGCACTTGTTCGGGGTTATCGCGCGGGCCTGCTCTCAACTCTCTTTAGTGCAATTGGCTATATCGGCGGCGGCTTCGCAGGACTCTTTACCTCACTCCACTTTGTCACGAATTGGCATAGCAATGCAACGAAGTTTGCAGTCATTATCATCGCAATCTTTGTGGGAGCTGGGTTAGGTGAGGCGATCTTTGGCCGTTTTGCAAAGTTCTTCCACGGAAAGATGTTGATTGGCCCACTTAAATTTGTAGATTCACTACTCGGGGCAGCCCTATCGATCGCACGCACATTGGTAATGATCTTCATTATCGGCAAGCTGCTTATTGCAATGCCATGGGCGATCGGGCATAACGAGATTCCTCAATCAAAACTCTTTACGCAGATGCAGAAGTCAGCCCCAAAGATCACTTTTAATCTTCACTCTTTGCAGTCTGCAAACCCTCTGAAATAAGTTTCATAACATTTGGATCGGCGAGTGTTGTTGAATCTCCCACTGCACGATTCTCTGCAACATCTCGTAGCAATCGGCGCATGATCTTTCCAGAACGAGTCTTTGGAAGTTCATTCACAACCATAATCTGACGAGGGCGTGCGATCGCGCCAATCTCTTTAGCAACATGTGCTTTGAGGTCTTTAGTGAGGGCTTCACCTTCAACATGATCAATGCCTCCGCGCAAGATAATAAAGGCGACGATTCCTTGGCCTGTCATCGCATCGGTTGCACCCACTACTGCAGCTTCTGCAACTGATTCGTGAGAGACGAGCGCTGATTCAACTTCTGCAGTAGAAATTCTGTGGCCAGAAATATTCATCACATCATCGACGCGACCCAATAACCAGAGTGCGCCATCTTCATCCCACTTCGCACCATCGCCAGCAAAATATCGTCCTTCAAAGCGTGACCAGTATGTCTCGCGATAACGCTCTGGTTCACCCCAGACACCACGCATCATCGATGGCCATGGCTTATTTAATGTGAGGTATCCACTGTGGCCATTACCAATAACTTTTCCTTCATCATCAATCACTGTTGCATCAACGCCAGGCAGTGGACCCATTGCAGATCCAGGCTTTGTTGCAGTGATTCCAGGTAGCGGTGAGACCATGATTGCGCCAGTCTCCGTCTGCCACCATGTATCAACGATTGGGCAGTTGTTATGACCGATAACTTCGCGGTACCACATCCACGCTTCAGGGTTAATAGGTTCTCCGACTGATCCAAGTAAGCGCAGTGAAGAGAGATCGCATGAGTTAGGGAACTCATCGCCCCATTTCATCCATGTGCGGATAAGTGTTGGAGCTGTGTAGAGAATCGTTACTTTGTACTTTTCAATCAACTTAAAGATGCGATCCTTATTTGGGGTATCAGGAGTTCCTTCATACATCACCTGGGTTGCGCCATTAATCATCGGGCCGTAAACCATGTATGAGTGGCCAGTGATCCAACCAACATCTGCTGTACACCAGTAAACATCGGTCTCAGCTTTGAGATCAAAGACAATCTTGTGTGTGAATGAGGTCTGGGTGAGGTAACCACCTGTTGTGTGGAAGATTCCCTTTGGCTTTGCAGTAGTGCCTGATGTGTAGAGAATAAAGAGGACATGTTCTGAATCAAAAGATTCGGCTACATGTACATCAGATTGGCGCTCAACGAGTTCGTGCCACCAGATATCGCGATCTGCATTCCAGGCAGTCTCTTGCTTTGTGCGTTGTACTACTAATACTTTGCGAACATTAGTTGTGCCAAGCAGGGCCTCATCAACAACTGGCTTAAGTGCAAATGCTGCACCTTTGCGGAATCCACCATCTGCAGTAATAACAAGAGTTGCATCTGCATCTTGAATTCTCTGGAGAAGTGATTCGGCGCTAAATCCACCGAAGATAACAGAGTGGGCGGCTCCGATACGTGCACAGGCCTGCATCGCAATAACCGCTTCAGGAATATGCGGCATATAGATCGCGACGCGATCACCAGCTTTTACTCCGAGTTCGATTAAAGCATTTGCAGCTTTGGAAACTTCTCGCAGCATATCTTTATATGTCAGTGTTCGAGTGTCACCAGGTTCGCCTTCAAAGTGAAATGCAACGCGATCTCCGCGACCTTCTAAGACATGGCGATCAATGCAGTTATAGGAAGCATTTAATTTTCCGCCGGTAAACCACTTTGCAAAGGGCAGGTTCCATTCCAGAACTCGATCCCACTTCTTCTCCCAGGCAAGTGCAGTTGCTTGCTTCTCCCAGAAACCTTCGTAATCAGAGTTAGCTTCTGTATAGAGCGAGGGCTTCGCATTTGCGTGTGCAGCAAAGGCAGCTGATGGGGCAAAGGTTCGGCTTTCGTTGCCGAGATTTGAAATTTCTTCAGAACTCATTTTTCGAGATTACCAGCCAAAACTTATCCACACTATGGGTTTGCCACCCAAATTTTCCCCTTCTTTAACTTGTACCTTCCGCAGCATCGCTTGATCCCAACAACAATAGAAAGGAGAAGGTAAATGTGGTGGATGCGTCTTTTTACAGCAGTCTCACACTTGCACCTCGTCGGTGGTGCGGTAAAGCTTCTTGCAAAAGCTAGTCAGTCCCTGCTTCACACCAATTTTGGCCTCTTGGGGCTAGATCGCCTCTTGACCAAAATCGGCTTCTAACGAACTCGTTTCTCCAGTAAAGCGGTATTGAGGAGTACATCGAAGGGGCGCCTGAGCGTGAAGGCGCCCCCTAAATTCCAATCCGCCCCGAAATATGGTGGGATTAGCCGTAAGCCTCCGAGCCCAATGATGAGTCTCGCAAGAAACTTACGCGAATTTTCACACCATCGTAAATGGGATCAAGGAGATCTGAAATGCCAATCGCAACCCCCGAAATTTATGCCGAGATGTTGGATCGTGCGAAGGCCGGATCATTCGCATACCCAGCAATCAACGTCTCATCGTCACAGACTCTGATCGGTGCAATCCGTGGATTCGCAGAAGCGCAGTCAGATGGAATTATCCAGATCTCATGGGGCGGGGCGGAGTACCTCTCAGGTTCAACCGTAAAGAACATGGTCGATGGCGCAGTTGCGCTCGCTGAGTTCGCACATATCGTTGCTAAGAATTACAAGGTCAATATCGGAATTCACACCGATCACTGCCCAGCAGAGAAGCTAGATGGATTCATGCGTCCACTTCTTGCAATCGGTGCAGATCGCATTAAATCTGGCCAGAAGCCACTCTTCAACTCACATATGTGGGATGGCTCAGCAGTTGATATGCCAGAGAATATGAAGATTGCAAAAGAACTTCTTGAGAAGTCAAAGGCAGCAAATACCATTCTTGAAATCGAAATCGGCGTTGTTGGTGGCGAAGAAGATGGCATCGAAGCAAAGCATGATGCAAAGCTCTACTCAACACCTGAAGATGCTCTCCTTACCCTCGAAACTTTGGGTAATGATGCAAACGCTCGCTACATGGTCGCTGCAACTTTTGGAAACGTTCACGGTGTTTACAAGCCAGGAAACGTCGTACTTCAGCCAAAGATCTTGCGCACATTGCAAGATGCAGTCGCTGCAAAGCTCGGTCTTCCTGCAGGTTCAAAACCAATGGATCTCGTATTCCACGGTGGCTCAGGATCCTTGCTTTCAGAGATCCGCGAATCACTCGATTACGGTGTAATAAAGATGAATATCGATACCGATACTCAATATGCATTCACTCGCCCAGTTGTTGATCACGTCATGAAGAACTATGACGGCGTTCTCAAGATCGATGGCGAAGTTGGAAATAAGAAGGCATACGATCCACGCGCATGGGGCAAGGCTGCTGAAGCCGGACTCGCTGCTCGCGTTGGCGTTGCCTGCGAAGATCTTCGCTCAACCGGCACATCATTGTCGAAGTAAGAGCTGACTCATGCCTGCAATAGTTTTAGTCGGCGCTCAATGGGGCGATGAAGGTAAAGGCAAAGCAACCGATCTCCTTGGCGATCAAGTTGATTACGTTGTTCGCTACCAAGGTGGAAACAATGCTGGCCACACTGTAGTTATCGGTGACCAGAAATATGCCTTGCACCTTCTGCCTTCAGGAATCTTGAGCCCAAATGTTGTACCCGTTATCGGTAACGGTGTTGTGATCGACCCCTCAGTCTTACTTGAAGAGATCAAAGGATTAAACGAACGCGGTATCGATACTTCGAAGTTGAAGATTTCGACGAACGCACATCTCATCACTCCCTATCACCGCACGATCGATAAAGTTTCAGAGCGCTTCTTAGGTAATAACAAGATCGGCACAACAGGTCGCGGTATCGGACCTGCTTATGCTGACAAGATCAACCGTATTGGTATCCGAGTTCAAGATCTCTTCGATCCGTCAATTCTCGAACAGAAGATCTCGGGTGCCTTGAAAGATAAGAACCAAGTACTGATCAAGGTATTTAATCGCAAGGGCATTGACGTTAAAGATGTTCTCGATGAGTACCTTGCTTATGCAGAGATCTTGCGTCCGTATGTCACTGACACAGTCCTCTTACTCGACAATGCCCTGAAGGCAAATAAAGTCGTGCTTCTTGAAGGTTCACAAGGAACACTTCTCGATGTTGATCATGGCACATATCCTTTTGTTACTTCTTCAAACCCAACTGCTGGCGGCGCATCAACTGGTTCTGGAATCGGACCAACAAAGATCACTCGCTCTATCGGAATCTTGAAGGCATACACAACGCGCGTTGGTTCTGGTCCATTCCCAACTGAACTCTTCGATGCTGATGGTGAAGCACTTCGCTCAATCGGTGGTGAAGTCGGTGTTACTACTGGGCGCAACCGTCGTTGTGGTTGGTTCGATGCACCGATTGCTCGTTACGCAGTGCGCGTTAACGGCCTTACGGATTTCTTCTTAACAAAGCTCGATGTCCTCAGCACATGGGAGAAAATCCCCGTCTGCGTTGCATACGAGATCGATGGCGTACGCGTCGAAGAACTTCCTGCATCACAGAGCGATTTCCACCATGCAAAGCCGATCTACGAATATCTTCCAGGTTGGATGTGCGATATTTCATCTGCACGTACCTTCGATGATCTTCCAGCTAATGCTCGTGCCTATGTGAAATTCCTTGAAGAGATCTCTGGAGCACCAATGTCGGCGATCGGTGTTGGCCCAGGCCGCGATCAAACAATTTCAGTACGGTCGCTCATTTGAAGGTTCTGCTGATTGGCTCTGGTGGGCGTGAACATGCACTCGCTAGCGCGCTAAAAAGAGATCCATCACTTGAAGAACTTCACGTCGCTCCAGGAAACCCCGGCATCGCAGAGATTGCAACATGTCATGCAACAAATACCGATGATAACGCAGCGGTAATCGCCTTAGCTGAATCACTTGGAATCGATCTTGTTGTCATTGGACCTGAAAAGCCTTTAATCCAAGGGTTATCTGATGATCTACGCAAAGCTGGCTTCGCTGTTTTTGGTCCATCGAAGGCCGCTGCAGAGATCGAAGGATCAAAGGATTTTGCAAAGCAAGTTATGCGTGATGCTGGCGTTCTTACGGCACACAGTTTCACATGCGAAACTCGTGAAGAGGTAGAACGCGCGCTCGACACCTTTGGCGCTCCATATGTTGTGAAACACGATGGACTTGCTGCTGGTAAAGGCGTTGTTGTTACAGAAGATCGTGCAATAGCTTTAGAGCATGCACTCCTTAGCCCGCGAGTCGTCATTGAAGAATTTCTTGATGGACCTGAAGTTTCACTCTTTGGAATCTCAGATGGAAAAAATATTCTTGCAATGCAACCGGCTCAAGATTTCAAACGTGCATTTGATGGAGATTTAGGGCCGAACACGGGCGGCATGGGTGCCTACTCACCACTTCCATGGGCCCCTGATGAGATTGTTGAAGAGACTCTCGAACAAGTTTTGAAACCAACTATCGCAGAGATGGCTGCGCGGGGTACTCCATTCGTTGGATTGCTATATGCAGGTCTTGCACTGACAAACAAAGGCACACGTGTTATCGAATTTAATGCGCGCTTTGGTGATCCAGAGACAGAAGTACTCCTGCCGCGTTTACAGACTCCACTTGCGGGACTTCTTCTTAAAGCCGCAACGAGAGATTTAAAAGATCACCCACCTCTTCAATGGTCAGACCAATCTGCGGTGACAGTAGTGCTAGCTTCAGATGGTTATCCGATGTCACCAAAAGTTGGCGAGCCACTCACGGGTATCAATCCAATTGAGGGCTCTGAAGTTTTTCATGCTGGTACAACGCTGGATGGAAATCTCTTAAAGTCATCCGGAGGCCGGGTCCTGGCTGTCACGGGTCTGGGAGCAGACCTGACCGAGGCCCGCGATAAGGCCTATCGAGTGATCTCAGGAATTACCCTACGAGGCAGTCATTACCGCAGTGATATCGCACTCAATGCGTCAATCGCTGAAAAAGGTAACTAAAAGTTATAAAACTCTTTCAACTCGCATTCATCTAAATAGCCCTATCTGTTCACGGTGGCAGTGCTGCAGTGGTTTAATGTGCCATCAAGACGTTTTACGTTTTGCCCCTTAACAACCAACGGAGGAATCCAATGCTCAAGAAATCAATGAGAAAGCCACTGGCTCTCTTTGCTGCAGCATCACTCGCTGCAATTGGTTTGACTGTTCCTGCATCACATGCAGCCAGCTCAACCATCCAGGTCTACATCTCTGCTGATACAAATATTCAGGACCTTTGGGTCAAGACACTTGTCCCAGCATTCAAGCTTGCTTATCCAGGATATGACGTAAACGTCACATTCGATCTTCACGGAGATCATGATGCACAAGAGACTGCAAAGATCACTGCAGCATCAGTTCTTCACAAAGATCCAGGCGTCGATCTTATCGACGGTGGCTTCACAACAACTCTTGGCGCTGCTGGACTTCTCTACCGTCCAACACCAGGACTTATGCCTAACATTAAAGATCTAAACAAGACTGTTCTTGCTGCTGGTAAGGGTGGAATTCCATACCGTGCTTCATCAGTTCTCCTTGCTTACAACTCAACAACTGTCCCAACACCTCCTGCGACTCTTGATGATCTTCTTGCATGGATCAAGGCTCACCCAGGTAAGTTCACATACAACGTTCCAAGCGGTGGCGGAAGCGGATACGCATTCGCACAAACTGTTGTAGATAAGTATCTTTCAAATGCTGATCGTGCAACTCTCGTTGCACAGGCTGCTCCAGAACTAGAAGCTAAGTGGGCACAGGGTCTTGAAACTCTTCGCCAGCTTAATAAGTACACATATGGACAGAACGGTACCTACCCAGCAAACAATGCTGAGACTCTTAAGGACCTTGCAACTGGTCTTGTAGATATGGGAACAGTCTGGTCTGATCAATTCTCATCAGCACTCAAGGCTGGCACTATGCCTGCAAATATCAAGGTAACAGCAATCAAAAACCCAGCATTGACTGGTGGAGCTTCATACCTCGGTATTCCAAATAGCTCAACAAACAAGACAGGCGCACGCCTTCTTGCTAACTGGGTACTTTCACCAGTTGCTCAGAACTTGATCGTCGGCGGAACTCTAAATGGATTCCCTGTCATCCCTCTGAACAAGCTCGATCCAAAGCTAGTAACAGCATTTGCTGGCGTGGATATCTTGAACCTTCGTGCTGCCTACCTCAGTGCAAATGCGAATGATCTCAAGAGCCAGTGGGCTTCAACAGTCCCTGGCAAGTAAGTCAGATATCGCAATTAATTCGTGATATCGCTTCGCCGTAAAAAGAATAAGGAAGGGTCCCTCACCTCACAAGGTGGGGGACCTTCTCTCCTTGGACTTGGCCTCTCTCTTCCACCACTTTTAATAGTCCTGGTCTTTGTCGGGCTGCCAATTCTTATTGGCCTGACATTTAGCCTTGGCTTTACGACTGGGCCGAACCGCGTTATTGCAATTATCGGCCAGCAGATTCATAAGAAGAATCATTGGTGGGGAACGCTAAGCGCCTATAACGATGTTATTCATGACTCACGTTTTCTTGGTGATTTAGGCCTGACAATTTTTGTCACAGTTCTCTCCACGACACTTGTGTTGCTGCTCGCACTTTCGATCGCGCTCTATCAGCGCTTGATCGGTGGTAGAAAAGCCGCAGTTCTTGTCACGCTCTCTATCGTGCCTCTCTTTGTTCCAGTTGTTATATCTGCTTGGGCGATCCATACCTTTTATGGTGGCGATGGATTTATGAAGACATTCTTCACTCATTTTGGAGTTGATTTCCCAACGTTGACTTCGACCCCATCAGCCATTGTTATTGGCACTGTGTGGACATCTCTTCCCTTTGCGATTCTCATGATTAGCTCTGGTCTGCAAGCAATTCCAGATGCGCTGATTGAGTCAGCGAAAGATTGTGGTGCCTCGGTATTTCGTGTGATCGCCAATATTCTTGTTCCCCTTGCAAAGACTCCGATCATTATTGCCGCTTCATTCACCTCGATCGGAATTTTGGGATCATTCACAATCCCACTCTTCTTGGGGCCAAATCAGCCAACGATGCTTGGCGTTGAAATCTCTAATTTCTTTGGTGCTTACAATCGACCACAGCAATCACTCGTGATGGCATTTATTGTCTTCGCAATTGCCTCGGGTATTGCAGTCTTATACGTTCGATCCAATATTAAAAGTGCTAGAGAGAGCGGTCGCCTCTAATGGCTAAATTCTTCAAATCAATCAACCTCAGTCGCATCGGCATCAATCTCTTTATTGCCCTGCTCGCAGTATTTATTCTTGGGCCGCTCGTCTGGCTGGGAGTTCATGCCTTCGCGGCAGATTGGCACTATCCAAATCTCTATCCGAGTGGCCTCACTATGCGTTGGTGGTCAAAAGTTTTCCTTGATTCAGCGCTTGCAACCGCTATTAAGAACTCATTAATCATTAGTCCCATTGTTGTCATCATTTCGATGTTTATCTGCTTGCCTGCTGCCTACGCAGCCGGGCGTATGAATTTCTTTGGGCGTAAGGCATTTATGATCACACTCTTCTCTGCAAACTCATTTCCAAAAATTGGACTCTTTGCAGCGATTGCGACTCTCTACTACGCACTGAACTTAATGGGGACATTTGTCGGCGTTGTGATTATTCAATTGCTTGGAACCATTATCTATATGACATGGATTCCTGCTGCAGCTTTCGCAGCTGTCCCGAAGAATCTTGAGGAAGCTGCCCGCGATGCTGGCGCCAGTAAGTTCACTGTCTTTCGTACCATCACACTGCGCTTAGCAATGCCGGGAATTCTTGTTGCCATCGTGATGTCATTCCTCGCTTCATTTGATGAAGCTCAAGGCACATACCTTGTCGGTGCGCCAGCTATCTTCACGATGCCTACTGAGATGTACTCACTTGTTCAGAACTACCCAATTCAAGTTGCAGCGGTATTCTCAATCTTGCTTGCAATCCCATCAGTCTTGCTCTTAGGTCTTGCTAGAAAACACATCATGGGCGGACAACTCGCAGAAGGATTCCAACTGAAATGACACAAGAGGGAAATGACATGGGACTAGAACTCAAGGGATTGAAGAAGATCCTGGGTGGCCGCGTAATTATTGACGACCTCCATTTGAGCGTTGCTCCTGGAGAGATGATCTCTCTACTCGGACCATCTGGTTGCGGCAAGACCACCACCTTGCGCATGATCGCTGGTTTCTTAGCTGTCGATGCCGGTCAGATCTTTGTCGCGGGTGAAGATGTCACAGCCCTTGGTCCAGATAAGCGCCCCAGTGCAATGGTCTTCCAGAACTATGCGCTCTGGCCCCATATGAGCGTTTCCAAGAATGTCGCCTATCCATTGAAGATTAAGGGGCTTTCTAAGCCAGAGATTGCAGAGAAAGTTGATGCTGCTCTCGCACTTGTTAACCTGCTACATCATAAAGATTCTCGTCCAGGACAGATCTCTGGCGGAGAACAGCAACGTGTAGCTCTCGCGCGCGCATTGGTGCAAGAGCCAAATATTCTCTTGCTCGATGAGCCTCTCAGTAACTTGGATGCAAAGCTTCGCGAGAAGGTACGTGAAGATATTCGCCAACTGCAACGTCGCCTTGGTATCACAACTGTGATTGTGACCCACGATCAAGAGGAAGCTCTCTCAATCTCTGACCGAGTTGCCGTTATGAATAATGGAAGAATCGAACAGTTCTCAACTCCACATGAGCTCTATAACGCTCCTGCTACTGAATATGTTGCAACATTTATTGGTTCACTCAATCGCTTTGAAGGCGATCTCGTAAGCGGCCTTATCCAACCAGGTGCTCATGTCACAGGTATTCGCCCTGAAGATCTCACACTCTCTATGCAAGCATTTGAAGGTTCACACCCCGGGGTTGTTGAACTCATTATTCCTCGTGGCCACTTCTACGAAGTTGTTGTGAAGCGCTCTGATGCAACCTTTAGAATCTTCGCAAGCGAAAATATCCCTGCTGTTGGTGCAAATGTTCACGTAGGCATTAAGAAATCTCTGCGCTACCTCAATGGGAAACTAGTAGCATAATTAGATGACAACTGTCGCAACAGCTCATAGAGGTGATAGTTCGGTTCACCGTGAGAACACAGTTGCCGCAATCTCATCTGCAATTGCTCGTGGTGCGCAGATCATTGAAATTGATATCCGCCAGAGTAAAGATGCACATGTCATCGTCTTACACGATCCAACGCTCGAGCGACTTTGGGGGCATCCTGCTAAAGCGTCAGAGTTAACGCTCGCGCAGATCTCAGAGCTCGGCTTTGCTGAAACCCGAATTCCTACTCTTGCAGCAGTTATCGAACTTTTCGTAGGCTCACACTCTGCAATCTTGATCGATATGGATTCAGATGAGAACGCTCTCGCTGCTCTTGAAGTAGTAAAGGCCTCCAAACTGCCTGCTGAGCAAGTGATTTGGTGCGGTGTACTCGATGGGATGCGAGTTATTCGTCGTGGCTCATCGACTGCGCGAATCTGGTTACCGTGGAATGAGCAGATACTTGTTGATTCAGCTCTCATCGCAGAATTAAAGCCAGAGTCAGTGAATTCGCAGTACTCATATTGGAACCGTGAAAAAGTGGAAGCTGTTCATAAACTTGGAATCAAGACTTCAGCATGGACTATCGATGATGTACCAACAATGCGGTGGGCAAAGGCAATCGGAATTGATTCAATTACCACAAACCAACTCGCAAAGTTGCAAGCGGTTATTGCGGATCAGAGCGCAGTAGATCCGCTTGATATTCCACGAGCTGCAGAGCTCAGCCAATCAATCGCACATTGGGCAGTAAAAATCTGTCAGTGGATGGAACCAGGCAAAGTCTTAACAAAGGTCAATCCTGCAGATTTAGTTACTGAAGTCGATCTACTCATTGAATCTCATGCGCGCGAGATGATCCTTGCAAATTTCCCGACTCACAATATTGTCGGTGAAGAATTTGGTGGCGAGTTTGATGCTGCACGTCCGACTTGGTATATCGATCCAGTGGATGGAACTACCAACTTCGCAAATCGAACACCATGGAGCTCACTCTCACTCTCACTCGCAGTCGGCCGCGATCCATTAGTTGCAGTAACGATTGATCCGTGGCGCGATAAAGTATTTAGCGCCGTCAAAGGCAAAGGTGCATTTGTAAATGGGGAGCCACTGAAGACTCCTGTTGCAGAACCAACATCAACCCCACTTGCAGGAAAAGTTGTTCTCACCGAATTAGCTGGCTCTCGTCCATGGCGCGGCTTCACAAAGTTCCTTGACAGCATGCATGAAAATTTCTGCACACTTCGCATTATGGGAGCCGGAACACTCACCCTCACAGCGGTCTCTGCTAATTATGGAATCGGTGCGGTCATTCATAAATTCAGCCCGATCGATCACCTTGCGGCGGCCTTGATTGCCCGCGAAGCAGGATCTGTAATCGTCAACGAAGCTGGCGAAGATGATATATTCCCCCAAAAGGGCGGCGTCATGATTGTTCAGCCGATAGCCCGTGAGGCGCTCTATAAGGTCTGGTCGGAGTCGCTCGCAGAGGCTTGATTCGGGAAGAATCGATCCTGAAGATAGGATTGAGCCATGAGCCTGCTCGCAGACCGTTACGCATCGGCCGCGATGCGCGCGATCTTCAGCCCAGAGCAAAAAATCATCGCAGAACGCAAGCTCTGGATCGCTGTCATGAAGGCCCAATCACATCTTGGCCATGCGATTGATGCACAAGTAATTGCAGATTATGAAGCAGCTATTTCTAAAGTTGATCTTGCATCGATTGATGCACGTGAGAAGCAGACTCGTCACGATGTAAAGGCTCGCATCGAAGAGTTCAATGCACTCGCAGGTCATGAAGCAATCCATGCCGGAATGACCTCACGTGATCTCACTGAAAATATTGAAGCGATGCAAGTTCGTGATGGGCTAGTCCTTGTTCGAGATCGCACTGTTGCAGCCCTTGCACTCCTTGGAATCGGCGCAACTGATTACATCGATCAACCAATCGCTGGCCGCTCTCATAACGTCCCTGCTCAAATCACAACTCTTGGTAAGCGTTTTGCATCAGCTGCCGAAGAACTTCTCTTTGCCTACGAACGTCTTGAGAATTTAATCTCTCGCTATCCGATTCGCGGAATCAAGGGTCCAGTCGGAACTGCGCAAGATTCTGTAGATCTCCTTGGATCATCTGCTGCTCACGCAAAGCTTGAGCAAGAAGTTGCGGGATATCTTGGATTCACTCGCGTTCTCGATTCAACAGGGCAGATCTATCCACGTTCATTCGATTTTGATGTTGTCACAACTCTTGTTCAAATTGCAGCAGCACCATCATCGCTCGCAACTTCAATTCGTTTGATGGCTGGTGCCGAACTTGTTACGGAAGGCTTTAAAGCTGGCCAAGTTGGCTCATCTGCAATGCCTCACAAGATGAATACCCGCTCCTGCGAACGTGTTAATGGCTTGGCTGTTGTACTTCGCGGCTATGCATCGATGGTCGGTGAGCTATCTGGAGATCAATGGAATGAAGGCGATGTTTCATGCAGCGTTGTTCGCAGAGTCGCACTTCCTGATGCTTTCTATGCGATCGATGGCTTGATCGAAACATTCCTCACTGTTTTACAAGAATTTGGCGCATTCCCTGATGTGATCGCTGCAGAGCTCACTCGTTACTTGCCATTTCTTGCAACCACAAAGATTTTGATGGCATCTGTTAAAGCAGGCGTTGGCCGCGAAGAAGCTCACGAAACGATTAAACAACACGCAGTTGCCGCAGCTCTTGGAATCCGTGCGGGCAAGCCAAACACCATGATCGATGCAATCGCTGCTGATTCTCGAATCCCACTCAATAAAGCAGAGCTCGAAGCTTTACTATCAAAGCCACTTGAATTTACTGGCGATGCACATGCTCAAACATTGCGAGTTGTAGGTCGCATCGATGCGATCACTTCCGCACACGCTGCCGCGGCGCAGTATCGACCTGGTTCTATTCGATAATGCTAGAGATTGCAGGTTGGAATCACCTGCGCTCTGGGAAGGTCCGAGACCTTTACACAAACGACTCTGATCATTTATTAATAGTTGCTTCAGATCGCATCTCTGCCTTTGATTTTATTTTGCCAACAGAGATTCCCCATAAGGGTGAACTCCTCACTCAACTCTCACTCTTCTGGTTTGATTTCCTCAAAGATATTGTTCCTAACCACATCATCTCGACTGATGTTCCTGCAAACGTTGCTGGCCGTGCAGTCATTGTGAAGCCGTTGAAGATGTTTGCTATTGAATGTGTCGCTCGCGGGTATATCACCGGTAGTGGCTGGGTTGAATATCAGAAGAGCCAATCAATCTGTGGAATCCTTCTTCCCGAAGGCCTCAAAGATGGCGATAAGTTACCTGAGCCGATCTTTACGCCAGCGACAAAGGCTGAGATGGGCGACCATGATGAGAATATCGATTTCGTAAAAGCCTCTGAAATCGTGGGGTATGCAGCAGCAGAACGATTGAGGGAGCTAACCCTTGCGCTATATACCCGGGCACATGACTATGCCGCCACGCGCGGAATTATTCTCGCCGATACTAAGTTTGAGTTCGGTATCGATGAAGACGGTAATATCTGCCTAGGCGATGAGGCCTTGACTCCGGACTCTTCACGTTTTTGGTCTAAAGAATCTCGTGCATCTTTTGATAAACAATTTGTACGTGATTGGTTATTGAACTCTGGTTGGGATCGCAATAGCACCCCACCTGCACTCCCCGATGATGTTGTTGCAAAGACGCAAGAGCGTTACAACTCAGCTTTTACGCTGCTTACTGGAAAGGCGCTGTAAATGGGAAAGATCATCGTCGAAGTTATGTTGAAGCCTGAAATCTTGGATCCTCAAGGACAAGCTGTCGGCAAAGCACTCCCACGCCTTGGATTCACCTTCGCGCAATCTGTGCGCCAAGGAAAGCGCTTTGAGATCGAAGTTGCTGGCGATCCAACTCCTGCAATGCTTGCTGATGTTGAGAAGGCGGCCGAAGAGTTCCTGGCTAACACGGTTATCGAATCATTCGTTGTAAAGGTTGAGAAGTAATGCGGGTTGGAGTCGTCACCTTCCCCGGAACCCTTGATGATCGCGACGCCGCTCGTGCGGTTGAATATGCGGGCGCAGAACCAGTTTCACTCTGGCATGGATCTGATGATCTCAAACATGTTGATGCTGTAGTTCTTCCTGGTGGATTCTCCTACGGTGATTACCTTCGTTGTGGCGCAATCTCAGCGAAAGCTCCGATCATGAAATCAATTATTGTCGCGGCAGAACACGGCTTTCCAGTATTAGGAATCTGTAATGGTTTCCAAGTATTGGCTGAAGCTCATCTTTTGCCTGGCGCTCTTACACGCAATGCCGACATGCACTTCCTCTGCACCGATCAGACCCTCAAGATTGAAAATAACAGCACAATGTGGACCAATGGATTCACCCTTGGCCAAGAGATCCTCATTCCTATGAAGAACGCTGAAGGAAACTTCAACTGTGATGATGCGACTCTGCACGAACTTGAATCTGAAGGAAGAGTTATTGCCCGCTATGTTGGAGTAAACCCCAATGGATCCCGTGATGCGATTGCTGGAATCACAAATAAGCGCGGAAATGTAGTTGGGTTGATGCCTCACCCAGAGCATGCAATCGATCTACTTACTGGTCCAAGTAAAGATGGATTAACTTTCTTTACCTCACTCCTTCATTCGATGATTGCGGGGTGAAGTAATGGCCCTCGATACCGTTACTAATGCATCAGCAACACCAGATTTTGTTCTCCCCTTTGAGCAACTTGGTTTAAAGGCTGATGAATTCGAGAAGATCAAGACAATCCTTGGTCGCCGCCCTACTGGATCAGAACTAGCGATGTATTCAGTGATGTGGTCCGAGCACTGTTCATATAAATCTTCCAAGATTCACCTCAAGCAATTCGGCGAGAAGGCACCAAACTCTGATGCGCTTCTCGTTGGTATCGGTGAGAATGCCGGCGTCGTTGATATCGGCCAGGGATATGCAGTCACATTTAAAGCAGAGTCTCACAACCACCCATCCTTTGTTGAGCCATACCAAGGAGCGGCGACCGGAATCGGCGGAATCGTCCGCGATATCTTGACCATGGGTGCGCGTCCTATTGCAGTGATGGATCCTCTTCGTTTTGGCGCAGCAGATGCACCCGATACAAAGCGGGTATTACCCGGAGTTGTTGCAGGAATCGGTGGCTACGGAAACTGTCTTGGTCTACCTAATATTGGTGGAGAGATTGTCTTTGATGAGACATATGCAGGAAATCCATTAGTTAATGCGCTCTGCGTTGGAGTAATGCGCCATGAAGATATCAAGTTGGCACAAGCCCACGGAGCCGGCAATTTAGTAGTTCTCTTCGGTGCAAAGACTGGTGGAGATGGAATCGGCGGAGCGTCAATTCTCGCCTCTGAAACATTTAATACATCAAAGCCAACGAAGCGCCCAGCGGTGCAAGTTGGTGATCCATTTGCAGAGAAGGTTCTGATCGAGTGTTCACTTGAGATCTTTGCTGAAGATCTTGTTGTTGGAATTCAAGATCTCGGCGCAGCTGGAATCTCTTGCGCAACATCAGAGCTTGCATCAGCTGGTACGGGTGGAATGAACGTTCAACTTGAGAAAGTCCCACTTCGCGACCCATCACTCTCGCCTGAAGAGATCTTGATGTCAGAGTCCCAAGAGCGTATGTGTGCGATTATCGAACCAAGTAAGCTCGGCCGCTTTATGGCGATCTGCAAGAAATGGGATGTCACGGCCACAGTCATTGGCGAAGTCACTTCTGGTGATCGTTTGCACATTACATTTAATGGTGAGTTGATCGTCGATGTCCCACCTCGCACAGTTGCACATGATGGTCCGGTACTTACTCGGCCAATGTCACGCCCGGAATATTTAGATACACTCAAAGCTGTAACTCTTGAGAAAGTTGAAACTCCAGAAGCTATTAAGGCAGCTGTCTTGAAGTTAATCGCTGCTCCTAACATTGCTGATAAATCCTGGGTTACTAAGCAATACGATAAATATGTGCAAGGAAATTCAATCCTTGCTCAACCAGAAGATTCAGGAATGATCCGCATCGATGAGCAGACTCATTTGGGTATCGCAATTTCTACCGACGCGAATGCACGCTTAAGCTTTGTGGACCCATATAACGGGGTAAAGCTTGCGCTCTTAGAATCTTGCCGAAATATCGCAACATCCGGTGCGAAGCCCCTTGCGATCACCAACTGCCTAAACTTTGGATCCCCTGAAGATCCAGGTGTGATGTGGACATTCGCTGAAACGGTACGCGGGCTTGCAGATATCTGCCTTGAAATGGGTCTACCTGTTACGGGTGGAAACGTCTCCTTCTATAACCAGACTGGCAAAGTCGCGATCCTTCCAACACCGGTGATCGGTGTGCTCGGAGTTATTCAAGATGTGCGTACTCGTACATCCATGTCATTTATCGAAGCTGGTCTTGAGTTATTCCAACTTGGAAATACTGATGATAACTTCACTGGATCTGAGTGGGCACACCTTCACGGTCAGATGGGTGATCAGGCGCCAACCCCAGATATCGATCATGAGACTCGCTTAGTCAAACTCTTACTCGAAGGCCAGAAATATTTCGCAGCAGCTCATGACATCAGCAATGGTGGATTTGCTGCAACAATCTCTGAGATGGTCTTGAAGAGCAATATCGGCGCAACGATCGATCTTCCTGCACAATTTATTCCAGGTGGAGTCACTGCTGGACTCTTTGCAGAGACACCAGGACGTGTGGTTGTTGCAGTAAAGAGCTCTGATGTTGCGGGGCTGACCTCACTTGCAGAGTCTCACAAGATTGCACTTCACAAAGTCGGCATTACCGGTGGCGATGCCCTCGCAATCAATGGTGCATCGATTCCCCTCACGCAATTGCGTGCCGCTTTCACTGAAACCTTCCCGAAGCTCTTCGGATAAAGAAGAGACCGACTTCATGAGAGATCCAGTAATCATGGCGAAGGTGAAAGAGATTCTCGCTGCGCTCTCAGAGGCAGAACCAGGCCATGCTGTTGAAGTACGAATCCCTCCATACTCTGCGATCCAATGCGGGACTGGCCCAAAGCACACCAGGGGCACCCCTCCCAACGTTGTTGAGATGAATGCGCAGACGCTCGCGGGTCTTGCCGCGGGAGAGATCAGTTGGGCATCTGCAGTTTCAGCAGGTGAGATCCATGCTTCGGGTGAGCGTTCTGATTTATCTTCACTCTTTGAAAAGATTAGGATCAGCTCATGAGTCGCCGCCCCGATGGACGTTTAACCCACGAACTCTTTGGTGAAGAGCGTATGCCTCAAGATGAGTGCGGCGTATTTGGCGTCTGGGCACCGGGTGAAGAAGTCGCAAAACTCACTTTCTACGGCCTTTATGCGCTCCAACACCGTGGTCAAGAGTCAGCGGGTATTGCAACATCAGACGGTGAACGAATCTTTGTTTATAAGGATATGGGCCTTGTTTCACAGGTCTTTACTGAGACAGATCTTGCAACTCTGACTGGAAATCTTGCAGTCGGCCACTGTCGTTACAGCACCACTGGTTCTTCCAATTGGAACAATGCACAACCAACACTTCGTGCAACAAACCACGGCTCTCTCGCACTTGCACACAACGGAAACCTCACCAACACAGGTGATCTTGCCGAATATCTAGCGAAGAATGTTCCAAGTCATAAAGATCACGCAAATCATGCAACAACTGATACCGAAATTATGACGGCACTCATCGCTGCTCAAGAGGGCGAATCTTTTGAGCAAGCAGCAATGAATATTCTTCCCATGCTCAAAGGCGCATTTTCGATCGTCTTTATGGATGAGCAGACACTTTATGCAGCGCGCGATGCACATGGAGTTCGTCCACTCGTTCTTGGCAAACTCGATAATGGTTGGGTCTTTGCATCTGAAACTGCAGCGCTCGATATTGTCGGTGCATCTCTTGTTCGCGAGATCGAACCTGGTGAATTTGTTGCAGTCGATGGCGACGGACTGCGTAGCTATCGCTGGGCAGAGGCAACACCTAAGGGATGTATCTTTGAATATGTTTACTTAGCCCGTCCTGACACAACTATTGCAGGCCGCAACGTGCATGCAACTCGAGTCGCAGTTGGTGAACGACTTGCAAAAGAGCATCCCGTCGAAGCTGATCTCGTTATTCCTGTCCCAGAATCAGGGACTCCTGCTGCAGTTGGTTATGCACGCGCATCAGGGATTCCCTATGGCGCCGGTTTTGTTAAGAACTCATATGTTGGTCGCACATTTATTCAACCAAGCCAGACAATTCGCCAACTTGGTATTCGTTTAAAGCTCAATCCACTCCGTGAAGTCGTTGAAGGCAAGCGAATCATCGTTGTCGATGACTCGATCGTTCGTGGAAATACTCAACGGGCTCTGATTCGGATGCTCCGTGAAGCTGGGGCCCTTGAGATCCACGTCCGCATATCTAGCCCACCAGTGAAATGGCCTTGTTTCTACGGAATCGACTTCGCTTCACGCGCAGAACTGATCGCATCTGGCCTTGAAGTTGATGAAATTCGGCGCTCAATTGGGGCAGATACCTTGGGTTATGTCTCACTTGAGGGGCTTGTCGAGGCAACCACCATTGCTGAGTCAAAGCTCTGCACGGCCTGTTTTACCGGTGCTTATCCGATTGATGTCCCTGCTGATATCTCCAATGGAAAGAATTTGCTCGAGATAGTGAACAAGTCCGAGTGAGTACCTATGCAGATGCCGGCGTTGATATCGATGCAGGAGATCGCGCTGTTGAATTAATGAAGGCTCACCTCAAGCGTGCACGTCGCCCCGAAGTTGTTGGCGATATCGGTGGCTTCGCTGGGCTCTTCGATGTCTCGGCACTTAAAGATATGAAACGTCCACTTCTTGCAACATCTACTGATGGAGTTGGGACAAAGACTGAGATCGCACGCGCAATGGGTAAGTACGACACGATCGGTGAAGACCTCGTTGCGATGGTTGTGGATGATTTAGTTGT
>CAITVX010000014.1 GCA_903895995.1 uncultured Actinomycetes bacterium | reverse complement strand
ATTCCTCTCTCTCTTTCTCACTCCTCTCTTTATAAAACTCTTAGTGAGGCGACAATATGGCCAGCAAATTCGCGAAGATGGACCAACTGCCCACCAGGTAAAACGAGGCACGCCAACTATGGGTGGAATCGTGATTCTCGCATCTGTGATCGTGGCATATTTCTTCTCTCATCTTCTCGCAGGTTCAGATATCAGCTCTTCGGCCCTACTCGTGCTGGCAATGGTCATGGGATTGGCAGCTATTGGCTTCTTGGATGATTGGCTGAAGATTGTTAAACACCGCTCCCTTGGATTGACTGCAAGGCAGAAGATCGTGGGGCAATCGCTCGTTGCGATTGGATTCGGCTTCGCTGGAATTCATTTCGTAGATAAATATGGCCTTGCTCCAATCTCACATCATCTATCAGCGGTGCGCGATACCTCACTGGTTCTTGGTGGATCGCTCGTCGTTATCTGGGTTCTCCTTATTATTATTGGATCAAGTAACGCGGTTAATCTCACCGACGGACTTGATGGACTTGCAAGTGGGGCTGCCATCATGGCTTTCCTTGCATTTGTACTGATCGGAATTTGGGAATTTCGTCAGAGTTGTGAATTTGCGCAGGTCGCAAAGTGCTACCAAGTTCGCGACCCACTCGATATGGCGGTTTTAGCAGCGGCATTTGCAGGAGCATGCGCTGGCTTCTTATGGTGGAATACTTCACCAGCAAAGATCTTTATGGGAGATGTAGGTTCGCTAGCCATTGGTGGAGCGATTGCTGGGTTTGGCATCACCCTTCGTACAGAGCTCCTTCTTATTCCACTCAGTGGACTCTTTATCATCATCACGCTATCTGTCATTATCCAAGTCCTTTACTTTAAGGCGACGGGTGGAAAACGATTCTTCAAGATGGCACCACTACAGCACCATTTCGAATTATCAGGCTGGGGTGAAGTGACGATCGTTGTGCGCTTCTGGATCATTGCTGGAATATGTGTCGCGTCAGGCCTTGGGCTCTTCTACGCTCAATGGGTTGTTCGTTAAATGAAATCAATCTCCTCTCTCCTGGCAAAACCAGTAGCGGTCTTGGGCGGGGGAGTAACTGGCAAGGCGATCGTTGATTTTCTTCTCAGCCGTGGGGCAGATTTCGATCTCTTTGATGAGAAGGAAGTACTGGTATCTGGACGAACTTCCTTCACCAAAATTAAAGAGCCACATCGCTATGGAATTGCTGTTGTTTCACCTGGTTGGCGCATGGACCATTCACTCGTCGAGCAGCTACGAGCAGCCCAGGTCGAACTTATCTCTGAGATCGATTTAGCGTGGTTGTTGAAGACTGAGGTAGCACCGGATCAGAAGTGGATCGCCCTTACAGGTACGAACGGGAAGACCACGACTATTCAGATGCTGGAGTCAATATTTACAGCGTCAGGAACCCATGGATTAGCGTGTGGCAACGTTGGGGAGCCTGTGATCGCAGCGCTCATGGCTAAAGAGCCTTACGACGTTCTCGCCTTGGAGCTATCCTCATTCCAAATTGAATGGAGTAGCTCACCACATTTTGTTGCCTCCGCAATTTTGAATATCGCAGAAGACCACATCGATTGGCATGGAAGTTTTGATGGCTACGCAAATGCAAAGATGCGCCTACTCACAATGTCTGACATTGCAATCCTCAACGCCTCTGACTCAGAAGTCGTAAACAGAAGTACCGCATTCACCGGAGAGAAAATCTTCTACTCTCTAGATACACCTGCTCCAGGCGAGTTAGGGCTCGTTGAAGAGATATTGGTTGATAGAGCCTTTGGTAGTGATCCGTTAGAGGCGCAGATGATTGCCGAGCTCGCCGACATTCGTCCGCAAGTTCCCCACAATGTCTCAAATGCTCTAGCAGCTGCGGGGCTCGCGCTAGCTCTTGGAATTTCTCATGCAGGTCTCAAGGCAGGATTAAGTTCATTTGTTTTGGATCACCACCGACTGGAACTAGTTCTAGAGTCAGATGGAGTCAGTTGGATAAATGATTCAAAGGCCACCAATCCTCATGCCGCAATCGCTGGAATCCTCTCTCACACATCCGTTATTTGGATTGCCGGTGGCCTAGCAAAAGGTGCGAAGATGGACCAGCTTGTGAAGAGAGCAGCGCCGCGGTTGAAAGCGGTCATCTTGATAGGAAGCGATCGTGAATTGATCGCCGACGCGTTGGCTACATATGCTCCGCATCTTCCTATTTACCGAATCGATAGCGACGGCTCCTCTGAGAAGTTGATGGATTCGATCGTCAATCAAGCAAAGAAAATTGCGGCAAAGGGTGATGCAGTACTGCTTGCTCCCGCTTGTGCCTCAATGGATCAATTCACTTCATATAGCCACCGCGGTGAGCTCTTCGTTCAAACTGTCTTAAAGCAAGTGAAATGATGCAGAGCTCATCCAATCCTCGAAATTCCCGAGAAAAATATATTAATTTCTTTCACAAGCCAACCGCTGCTTATGTCTTGATTTGCGCTTCAACAGCCCTGCTCACAGGCCTTGGAATCGTCATGGTGCTCTCCTCATCATCAGTGAAGGCTTATGAGACCACGGGATCGACCTATTCAATTTTTTACAAACAACTCCTCTTTATTGCAGCTGGAGGGTTAGTCATGTACTTAGCCATCCATCTCAAGCGCGCAATATGGGAGAAGCTTGCAAGATTTGCACTGATCATTGGTGGAATTGCTCTCCTTCTACCCCAGGCGCCAATTATCGGTAAAGATATCAATGGAAATAAATCGTGGATTGGAATCGGTTCATTCACGTTGCAACCCAGTGAATTTGCAAAATTACTTCTTGTTCTATGGTGTTCGATGATGCTGCGACGATTTGCAGAGAGAGATCACAGCAAAAGTGCTTTCGACCATCTAAAAATTCTGGCTCCAGGTGGATTTATTTTCCTCGTATTCATCATGGCTGGTAAGGATCTGGGAAGTGCCATGATTGTTATGGGAATAGTCTTTGCGATGCTCTTTATTTCTGGGCTTGAAATGTCTTATTTATTCGGTTTAAGTGTTGCCGGATTTGGGGCAATCGCTTTCTTCGTTCTCACTTCAGCGAATCGATTGTCACGTTTTACCGCAGTGCTGCATCCCTTCTCTCCGGATGTTTACAAACTTGCTGGCTGGCAGACTGCACACTCCATTATGGGTCTTGCAAGTGGAGGGTTCTTTGGAGTTGGCCTTGGTGCAAGTCGTCAGAAATGGGCAAACCTTGCGGAAGCAAATACTGATTTCATCTTCTCGGTAATCGGCGAGGAGTTAGGCCTTCTTGGAACTCTTATCGTTCTCCTCTTATATGCAGCGCTTATCTACGGGATATTCCGAACTGCTCTCCACACAAAAGATCTCTTTTACAAGTACGCGTGTGCCGGAATAGGCGCCTGGTTCTTATTGCAGGTGATGGTGAACGTGGGGTCTGATATCGGATTACTTCCCGTTGTGGGAGTTACTCTGCCCTTTGTTTCCTATGGAGGTTCTTCGCTTCTGGCCAACTTCATGGCGGTAGGTTTTGTCTTGTCCGTTATACGTCGGGATCCAGAAGTCCGCGCCGCGCTTCGCTCGAAGCGTCGATCACAGGCAGAATAGGGGCTCTTATGAGAGTCTCACTTGCAGCTGCTGGAACTGCTGGCCATATTGAGCCGGCGTTGGCTCTCGCCCATTGGTTACAGAGTTCAGATTCAGAAATTCGCTGTGAATTTATCGGAACGAGCGCTGGTTTAGATACGGCCCTGATGGAGTCGAGTGGATTTGTACGCCATCCGATCACCAAGGCGCCCTTCCCTCGCAAACTTTCGCTTCAGGCACTTCTTTGGCCCATCAGATTTTCACGATCGCTTCTTCAAATATCTCGCGCCTTGCAAGGATCGGATCTTGTAGTTGGTTTTGGGGGTTACGTCTGTGCACCTACCTACATTGTCGCGAAGTTGATGAATCTTCCAATTTTGATCCATGAGGCGAATGTAAAACCTGGGATGGCAAATAACTTGGGTAGACGTTTAGGTGCGCGCTTAACCGTTGCTTTTGAAAGCACACGTACTTTGCATCCGAAGTGGAGCATTGCAGAGGTGGTTGGTATGCCCCTTCGCGCAACTGTACGCAATCTTGCAGGATCAACTTCAGCGCAGCGCGATGAAGTACGAAAGCAGAAATCTCACGATTGGGGTTTCGATCCTAAGCGCCCCATCGCACTGGTCTTCGGTGGATCTCAAGGTTCTCGCCGTATTAATGAAGTGATTACTGAACTTCTACCAGAATCCTCTGCAGCAGGGATTCAAATTGTGCATGCAGTGGGAGCCGCCAATCAGCTCCCTGCTCGGAGTGATTCATATCTTCCGCTGCATTACATCTCCGATATGCCAGAAGCGATGATCGCCTCTGATTTCGCTATTACACGCGGTGGAGCGGTGACGTGTGCCGAACTCGGCGCCTTACATACCTATGGGGTTGTCGTACCATTATCAATAGGCAATGGTGAACAAGCTTTCAATGCACTAGAGCTCACCACCCGAGGGGGAGCGACTGTGATTGTTGAAAAGGAATTTTCCGCCCGCTTACTTTCAGAGCGATTCATCTCCTATGTAAAGGCAGCGCAGGCGTACCAGAGCGAATCGAAGGCCGCACTTTTTCCATTAGACGCCGAAGCTCGGCTTGGGTGTATCGCCAAAGAGCTACTAGGCAAGCGTAAAAAGCGCTCATGAAGTTCCCAACTTTTGAAGAGCTCCAGAGCAAGAAGATACATTTCATTGGCATCGGTGGCGCCGGTATGAGCGGTATTGCCAGGATCATGCTTGCGCAAGGGCTTTCGATCTCGGGTTCAGATGTTAAGGAATCGTCGGTGACGCAGAATTTAGCGACTCTTGGTGCAACGATAAGAATTGGACATGGAGCCGAGAATGTTGAGGGGGTTGATCTCATTGTTCTCTCTACCGCGATAGCTCAAGATAACCCCGAGATAGTTGCTGCAGAAAAATTGGGAATCCCACGGATCTCCCGAGCGCAGGCGCTCGCGATTCTTATGGCAGGCAAACGATCTGTTGCTGTAGCAGGCACCCACGGAAAGACAACAACTACTTCTATGCTGACTGTCGCCCTTCAGAGCGCTGGACTCAATCCATCCTTCGCAATTGGAGGGATGATCAATGCATCTGGAACGAATGCTTATTCGGGCAGCGGAGATATCTTTGTTGCTGAAGCTGATGAGAGTGATGGATCCTTCCTCGCCTATAAACCACTCGGGGCAATCGTCACAAATATTGAACTAGATCACGTCGATCACTTCAGTGATCTTGAATCGATCTATGCACTGTTTGAAGAGTTTGTTGATTCGATTCAAGCAGGAGGATTCTTGATTGCCTGCGGCGATGACCTCGGAGTACAAGAGCTTTTACGACGAGTGATACGGACCGATCTCACTATCAGCACCTACGGAGTTGGCAACCACGATTGGCAGATCTCTCGTGAATTGCTCTCACCAAATAGTTCTGTTGCTCGCCTTACTCATACTGGCAAAGTCGTTGGGGATCTCGAACTGCATGTACCTGGCGCTCACAACGTGCTTAACGCAGCAGCTGCATTAGCTGCGGGAAGTGCCCTTGGGGTATCAAGCGCTTCGATGCTTGATGGCTTGGCAACGTTTACTGGTTCACGCAGACGTTTCGAACTCAAGGCGGAAGTGGATGGCATTCGCATCATTGATGATTACGGCCACCATCCAACTGAAATTCGAGTAACTCTTGAAACGGCTCGCCGATATGTTGGTGATGGGAAGATCTACGTGATTTTTCAGCCCCATCGCTACTCTCGAACTCAAGCATTTGCTCGTGAATTTGCAGAGGCGCTTGATCTCGCTGATGAGATCTACCTTCTCGAAGTATATGCAGCGAGCGAGCAACCAATCCCAGGGGTTTCATCGCTGCTCATTTCTTCACAGATGAATCCTGCGAAGGTCCACTTTGAACCATCGATGATTGAGGTGGTCGAAGCAGTTGTGCAGAAGGCTAGACAAGGTGACGTAGTTATGACACTTGGCGCTGGCGATGTGAGCTCTCTCGCGCCTGTTATCGTGAAATCTCTTGAAGGTAAATGAAGAGAGTAAAGATCGCGCATTTCCCAGGGATCGCTCTGACAATCGCCTTGATCTCATTGCTTGCATACCTCTTAGGCTGGTCATCTCTCTTAGCAGTCAGAACGATTTCAATCTCGGGCACTTCGGAATCCGCCCTCATTCAGAGCAGTATTGATTCGGGCACACCTCGGGTCTCTATCGGGGAGCCATTAGCTCGAGTTGATGTCCAATCTCTACGTAGGAGAATATTGTTGAATCAATGGATCTCATCTGCCTCTATTGGTCGCAGCTGGCTGCATGGCACATTGACGGTGGCAGTTCATGAGAGAACACCAGTCGCTTCGTATCAGAGCCCTGATGGAACCACTCGTTACTTTGATGTGGCAGGTTTGGATTTTCTCTCACCTATCAACTATCCAGCGGTGCCAAATATTTCACTCGACAACCCAAGCACTGCTGCAAAAGAGGCAGTAGCGATACTACTTACAACACTTCACGAAAAATCCCCATCTCTATTAGAAAATGCTCGCTCATTCTCTGTCACAACTGCTGGAAATGGTGCTACAAACCTTCGTATGAAGGTAGAACTTTCCCCTACACGAACTGTCACGATTCGTTGGGGAGATAGCATCGATATTCCACTGAAGATTGCGATTTATCAGAAGCTTTTGACGTTAAAAGAAAATACAAAAGCAAGGAACTTTGATCTCTCTGATCCACTTTCTCCTATTACAAAATAAATCTCTGCATATCGTGTCGGTCATTGCAGGATGAACAGCGCACCTTTACTTTCTGCCTATCGGATTTATCATAACTTTAAGTCTCAAGTAGAGATTTAGAGATCAGGAAGAGGCGCATCGTGGCAACACCACAAAATTATCTTGCAGTAATCAAAGTCGTCGGCATTGGCGGCGGTGGCGTCAATGCTGTTAATCGCATGATTGAAGCAGGACTTAAAGGTGTTGAGTTCATCGCAATCAATACAGATGCGCAACAACTCATCATGTCTGATGCAGATGTGAAATTAGATATTGGCAGAAAGTCCACTCGCGGATTAGGTGCAGGTGCAGCTCCTGAAGTTGGTCGCCAAGCTGCGCTCGATCACATTGAAGAGATCGAAGAAGTATTGCGCGGGGCAGATATGGTCTTTGTTACTGCAGGTGAAGGCGGTGGCACTGGTACAGGTGGTGCACCAATTATCGCGAAAGTTGCAAAAGATCTCGGAGCACTCACAGTTGGCGTTGTTACGAAACCATTCTCCTTTGAAGCAAAACACCGCACTGCGCAAGCAGAAGAAGGTATTGCAAATCTGCGTGCAGAAGTAGACACACTCATAGTTATTCCTAACGATCGTCTCTTAGCGATCTCAGATCGCAGCATCACTGCAGTCGAAGCTTTCCGTAGCGCCGACCAAGTACTTCTTTCTGGAGTCCAGGGAATCACCGATTTGATCACGACTCCTGGATTAATTAATTTGGACTTTGCAGATGTAAAGAGTGTCATGGCAGGAGCTGGTTCCGCTCTTATGGGAATCGGTTCTGCACGCGGTGAGTCTCGTGCAATTCGTGCAGCAGAGCTTGCGATTGCAAGCCCTCTCCTTGAAGCATCAATCGATGGCGCACGTGGAGTACTCATGTCTATCGCAGGTGGATCTGACTTAGGTCTCTTTGAACTCTCTGAAGCTGCAGAGATGGTAGCTAAATCTGCTCACCCTGATGCAAATATCATCTTTGGTACTGTGATCGATGATGCACTTGGTGACGAGGTTCGCATTACTGTTATTGCAGCTGGCTTTGATGGTGGAGAACCGAAGAAGGTTCAAATGCCAACAATAAGCGCTGCAGCTCTCTCAGGGCAAGCCGATCCAATCGCTGCAAATGATCCGATAGCGGTCGCGCTCGATCTTGGAATTAATGAGAACACCGATGGAATACCTACGATGACTCCGCCTCGACGCAAAATTACCTTTGAAGAGCTTGTAAGTGAAGATGAGATTGATGTCCCAGACTTTATGAAGTAGATCCTCGCTTCAACTCCCAATGCCAAAGATCCATTTCACATCTGCTCCCAATAACTTAGCTCTGCACACCGGTGATAGTGAATCAGCCGTACGTGAAAATAGAGGCGCTCTCACTCGCGAGCTACAGATACCAGCTATTCAATTTATGGCGCAGAGTCATAGCAATATCGTCAAGGTTGTTCATTCTTACTCAGCTGAAGATATAGCGGCTGACGCATTGGTAACGACTAACCCAGATATTGGATTAGCTGTCCTCGTAGCAGATTGCATCCCGTTGCTTCTGAGCTCTACAACTTCTGTTGCAGCGGTTCATGTGGGTCGGGTTGGCATGACAAATGGAATCATTGATAAGACTCTCGATGTGATGGAGGGCCTTGGAGCCACCGGAATCTTTGCTTGGATTGGGCCCTCTATCTGCGGAGAGTGCTATGAAGTCTCGCAAGATATGTATGAAGAGGTCACTACATTCTTTCCAGCTTCAGCAACCTCTCCACAGAAGCACTCACTCGACCTCCCGCGGGGTGCGATTGAAATCCTTCGCGAACGAGGGATTGATACTCATGCACTGGGAATCTGCACTCTCGAGAACTCTCGCTTCTTCTCTCATAGGCGTGATAAGTCAATCGGTCGCCAGGCAGGTGTCATATCCTTATGAAGAGTAGAGAGAGTGAGATCTCAGAGAATCTCAGAGCTGTAGAGGCAAGGATTGCTGGAGCCCTCAAAGAGTCCCACCGTTCTCGTGAAGAGATCACCTTGATCGCAGTCACAAAATTCTTCCCACGATCTGATCTTGAGATCCTCTATGGACTAGGTCTGCGTAATTTTGGAGAGAATCGCGACCAAGAAGGATCGGCGAAAGCGATTGAATTACCCACTGATATCTCGTGGCATTTTCAGGGGCAAGTTCAGAGCAAAAAGATTCCGTCGATTATCGAGTGGGCTCGGGTTATCCACTCCCTCGATTCGATTGATCATGCGATGAAGTTCAATCAGCGATTGAAGGAGATGGGGCAGTCTCGAGAATTTTTCCTTCAACTCAATCTTGAGCCAGATCGCACCGACCGTGGCGGCCTTCCTGCCGACCAGGTTGAGGGTTTTTTGGATGCTGCGAGAGAGTTTTCACAGGTCAAGATTGTTGGACTCATGTCCGTCCCTCCATTGGATAAATCACCGGCACAGGCATTCGCAGAGGTGGCCTCAATCGCTCACAGATTGGAACTTCCCTCACTATCACTCGGCATGAGTAACGACTTTGAAGATGCGATTATGGCCGGTGCGACACATATTAGGGTCGGCAGTTCAATCCTCGGTTCGCGGCCAACTCCCGCATAAAATTAACCCATGGCAAATGCATTTAAGAAAATGGCTGGATATCTTGGACTCGTCGATGATGAGGCAGATTTCGAAACGACTGTAGCTATGGAGATTCCTCAGAAGAGTGTTCGCGTTACTGCGCCGACACGTCCTTCTCGAAGTGTCACACCGTCGCAAACAATTCGCGAGCGAAGCGCTGTAGCTCTCACACCCGCCGCGAGTGTTGCACCAGCGATGCAATCAGAGTTGCCGATCCTAGATTCGATCTTTACTATCCATCCTCGCTTTTACAATGAAGCTCGGACCATCGGAGAACATTTCCGTGAAGGCCAACCAGTTCTTATGAATTTAAGCGATATGGAAGAGTCCGAACGTAAGCGTCTCGTTGACTTTGCATCAGGTCTTGTCTTCGGACATCACGGAAGCATCGAACGCGTCACTTCAAAGGTCTTCCTCTTAACTCCAGCAAATGTTCGCGTCTCATCAGAACATAAAGCTGCTGCAGCAGAAGCAAGCTTCTTTAACCAGAGTTAAGAGTCATGTCACTCATCGTCCTGCTGGTCAGGATTGTTCTTCAGATTTTTGTCTTATCTCTCTTTGGGCGCTTGATTCTTGATTATGCAAGAATCTTTGCTCCGCAGTGGCGTCCGCGTGGGATCATCCTTGCCCTCGCTGAAGCAATATATGGAATCACAGACCCAGTGATGAAATTTGTCCGTCGTTTCATACCGCCGCTTCGAATGGGTCCTGTCTCGATCGATCTATCCTTTATTTTGATCTTTATCGTTGTGCAGATGATCTCTCGCTTTGTTAGTACGCTTCATTAATACCTGTAAAAACTAATTTTTACGCAGGCGTAGTGCTAACCCAATCTCATCATCAATCTCCAAAGTGGAGTCGATCACGAACTCTGTGGCGAGCACTTCTGCTGCAATAAACTCCTGCTGTGCGCCCATAGCCGCCGTGATTTCAGGTGAACCATTCCAACGTACGCTTATGCGATCTGAAATATCAAAATCTGAATTCTTTCGCTCCTCTTGAATAGCGCGAATGATTTCGCGGACGAGGCCAGCTTGGATCAGCGAAGGAGTGAGCTCAAGGTCAAGGGCAAGGCTCTCGCCGGCATGTGATGCGACCGACCAGCCATTCTTAGGTGTTTCGGTGATGACGAGATCATCAAGTTCCAAAGTGGCCTTCTTGCCATCGTAGGCAATTTCAATGGCACCGGTAGATCGAAGAGTGCGGACAGTTTCAGTGTGATCTGTCGCTAGGAGCGCCTTCGCAATCGCTTGCACATCTCCACCAAACTTAGCCCCGATTGTTCGGAAGTTCGCCTTGATAGAAACATCAACCAGATCTCCATCTGCGGTGGCGAGATCATCAAGGGTGAGAACATTTAATTCATCTGCGATATGCGCACGAATCTCTTGATCCATCGCCTCAAAACCAGAAGCAGCGACGAGCGCGCGTCCAAGAGGCTGGCGAATCTTAATCTTTGATTCAGCTCGCGCAGCACGCCCAAGTTCAACGAGACGTCTCGAGAGACGCACTGATGCGGAGAGCAGTGCATCAATGAGATTGCTTTGAGAGACTGGGAAGTCAGTGAGGTGTACAGATTCACTCTCTGATGGCTCGGCTACGCGTACAAGCTCTTGCCAGACATGCTCTGAGATAAAGGGAACCATGGGCGACATCAATTGTGTCAAAACTTTGAGTGCGTTGTAGAGGGTTGTCAGTGCCGCTGTGTCGCCATCCCAGAATCGCCGACGCGAGCGACGGACATACCAATTCGATAGATCATCGATAAATCCGGCGATGAGTTTGCCCGCTTCTTGAGAATCGAAATTGGCATAAGCAGCATCAACATCCTGGATGAGTTCGTTGAGTTCAGAGATGATCCAACGATCCATAGTTGCTGTGGTCGCCGGAGCACTATCATCGAGAGTGAAATTTGCTGCTTTGGCGTAGAGAGTAAAGAAGGAGACGGTGTTCCAATAGGTGAGCAGAGTCTTCCGTACAACATCTGAGAGCGCATCATGGCCTACTCGACGCCCAGACCATGGTGAACCAGCTGCGAGCATGTACCAACGGACTGCATCTGCGCCATGTTGGTCCATAAGCGCAATTGGCTCGAGAACATTTCCAAGATGCTTACTCATCTTTCGTCCATCTTTATCAAGGATATGTCCAAGGCAGAGAACAGTCTCATACGAACTCTCATCGAAGAGAAGAGTTCCGATTGTCATCAGGGTATAGAACCAGCCTCGAGTTTGATCGATCGCTTCAGCAATGAAGTTAGCTGGGTAGGCGGCTTCAAATTTTTCGACAGATCCCTCTTTATGTGGATAGCCCCATTGTGCAAATGGCATTGCACCCGAGTCATACCAGCAGTCGATAACTTCGTTCACGCGGGTCATAGTTTGTGAACATTGAGTACAAGGAATCGTGATGTCATCAACAAATGGTCGATGTGGATCGGTAGCTGCGAGCTCTTTTCCACTGAGCGTGGAGAGTTCTGCAAGTGAACCGACGCAATATAAATGGCCATCAGGACATCTCCAGATGGGTAGGGGAGTTCCCCAGTAACGATTACGCGAGACTGCCCAATCAATGTTATTCGTGAGCCAATCACCGTAACGCCCAGTCTTAATTGTCTCTGGGTGCCAGTTTGTCTTCTCATTCTCGCGAAGGAGAGCATCTTTAATAGCTGTTGTACGGATATACCAAGACGGTTGTGCGTAATAGATCAATACAGTGTGACAGCGCCAGCAATGTGGATATGAGTGCTCGTACTGGGTGTGCTTAAACATGAGTCCACGAGCTTTAAGGTCTTTGATAAGAATCTTGTCAGCTTCTTTAAAGAAGACTCCACCAACAAGAGGCACTTCAGGCATGAAAGTTCCGTCAGGTGCGACTGGATTAACAACAGGAAGGCCATATGAGCGGCAGATTTGGAGGTCATCTGCGCCGAAGGCGGGAGATTGGTGCACGAGACCGGTTCCATCTTCAACTGTGACGTATTCAGCTAAGACAATGTAATGAGCATCTAGAATTTCAACGAGATCAAAGGGACGCACGTATGTGGAACGCTCAAGGTCGCGACCCATAACATTTGCTAAAACCTTGATCTCTTCAGCTTTTGCAACCGAGGAGACGAGATTTTCTGCAACTACTAATCTCTCTGTGAGCTCATCTGTAGTGACTTCGATGATCTGATAGTTCACGCCAGGGTTTACCGCAATCGCAGTATTGGAGACTAAGGTCCAAGGAGTTGTTGTCCATACTAAAAATGATGCGTCATGCTCTGCAGCAACTCCCGAGGTAGCTTTAAAGCGGACGAATACAGATGGATCTTGCACCGTTTCGTAACCCTGGGCTAACTCATGATCTGAGAGTCCAGTTCCGCAGCGAGGGCAATATGGAGCGACGCGATGATCTTGTACGAGAAGTCCCTTATTGAAGATCTGCTGAAGTGACCACCAGACGCTCTCAACATATTCAGGGGACATCGTCCAATAGGCATCTTCGAAATCAACCCAGAAACCCATGCGACGAGTCATCTGACTAAATTCATCAACGTGGCGTTGTACGGATTCGCGGCACTTATCGTTGAAGGCAGCTATTCCAAATTTTTCGATATCGCCTTTTCCAGCAAAGCCGAGTTCTTTCTCAACAGCGATCTCAACGGGAAGACCGTGGCAATCCCAACCCGCTTTACGAATTACTTGATGGCCCTTCATCGTTTGATAGCGAGGGAAGAGATCTTTAAAGACGCGAGCTTCGATGTGGTGTGTTCCTGGTTTGCCATTGGCAGTGGGAGGACCCTCATAGAAAGTCCAACGCGGTGCGCCATCGCGTGAAGCGATGCTCTTGGCGAAGATTGAGTTCTGCTCCCAGAAATTTAAGATCTGGTGTTCGGTGGCAGGCAGGTCAATTGCTGGAGCGAGGGCTTTAAATCCCTTCGCAGAGTCAGCACTCACTGTAGAGCTCCCATCGCGACCTTCGACCACGCTCATACCTCTTTAATACCCCTTTAATTGGCTCACATTGCTTGGGAGAGTACCGTCACCAGCAGGAGGCGGGACATGGGGGAAGTCTAGCGCGGCGAAGTTGGTGTTTACCTCTCATAGGTTCTAGCCTTTCCACTTCACGTCAGGCACCCTTAAAAATGGGCTTTCGCTCGCAACGAGGTAACTATGAAGAAGGCAGTTAAAAAAGTGAGTTCAGGTAAAGCAAGTAAGAGTGGAAAGTTAGCGAGCTTACTGAAAAAGGCTACAGCGAAGAAGAGTGCTCCTGCTAAGAAGGCACCTGCCAAAAAAGCACCTGCCAAAAAAGCACCTGCCAAAAAAGCACCTGCCAAAAAAGCACCAGTAAAGAAATCACCTGCGAAGAAAGTTGTGGCTAAGAAAGCCCCAGCCAAGAAGGCTGCGCCAGCCAAGAAGGCTGCGCCTGCACGTTCACCCAATATTGTGAAGCCACAATTGGCAAAGAAGAAGGCTCCGCTCAAGGCACTTCCTGCAAAGCTACAGAGCACAACAACAGGAAACTCAACAACGATCTCAGTAGCACCTCGTGAAGTTAATAATGGTCCTGAGGTAGTAGTAGAAGAGCGTCGTCTGGTTATGCCTCCTCCTCCTCGTCCTATTAAGGCTGGAAAGAAGATTGCACCACTGAAGCCAATTAAGGGAGCACCAGCTCCATTTGTCGTCGAAGATAGCGAAGCGAGTTGGACTGCAACTGAACTCAAAGCGATGCGCACAGAATTATCGAAGGACCTCACTCGCTTGAAAGCAGAGCTTGCCGAAGCTGAAGGAGAGATGGAAGATCTCATCGTCTCTGCAGGTGTGGGCGCTGGTGATGATCAAGCTGATGCCGGTACAAAGACCTTTGAGCGCGAACACGAGATGTCACTTGTCTACAACGCACGCGACATGGTTCTGCAAACCGAACGCGCGATCGATCGCATTGATACAAAGAGTTACGGCCGTTGCGAAGAGTGCTCTAGCCCAATTGGAAAAGCGCGCCTTCAAGTATTCCCACGAGCTACTTTATGTATGGCGTGTAAGCAGAAAGAGGAACGTCGCTGATCCCAGCTAGAGTCTCAAAACGGCAGTTGATCTACACGATCTTCATCACTGCTGGGCTCGATATTTTCTCGAAATCACTTGCACTCTCAACGTTAGATTCGCAGCCTCGCAAGCTTCTTGGATCTCTCCTTCAGTTACATCTGGTTTATAACTCAGGGGCTGCATTTAGCATCGCTACAAACAAGACGACGCTTTTAAGCGCCTTTTCAATGGCGGTTGCCACGCTCATCCTCATTCGCGCCTCACGATTTACTCATCGCATCTGGATTCTCGCCGCCGGTCTTGTTGTGGGTGGAATCACTGGAAACCTCATAGATCGAATCTTTCGAGCACCTGGGGCGCTCTCAGGGCAGGTCATCGATTGGATCGAACTGCCTCATTGGCCAACGTTTAATCTCGCTGATACCTCTATTGTTAGCGGAGCAATCCTCGCGGCGATCCTCGTCTTGAGAAATATCTCTCCCCAAAATTCGGGTGCTGGAGAAGGCAAGACCAACCGCACTAATAAAGGTGAATCTGATGAGTGAGCGAGAAGTAAAAGTTCTATCTATCCCTGAAGGGCTAGATCAAGAACGAGTCGACGCTGCACTCGCCCGTTTATTAGGGTTATCGCGTTCAGTTGTTGTCGGACTCCTCGAGTCTCAAGAGGTAACGCGTAAGGGAAAAGCCCTTGGAAAATCTGACAAGGTTCTGACAGGCGACCTACTCGAAATAGTTATGCCTGCGCCGAAGAGTGAACCAACACTTACTCCAACTCCTATCGATGGATTAACTGTTGTCTACAACGATGAAAATATTATTGTTATTGATAAACCCGCAGGAGTTGCTGCACACCCAAGCCCGGGTTGGACGGGGCCAACTGTTATCGGCGCAATTATTGCGGCGGGTTTTAATGTTTCAACAAGTGGCGCTGCCGAGCGACAAGGAATTGTTCATCGACTCGATGTCGGCACGACCGGATTGATGGTTGTTGCTAAAGATGAAATTTCCTACACCCATCTCAAAGATCAATTTAGAGATCGCACTGTCGGAAAGGTCTACCACGCACTTGTGCAAGGTCACATGGATCCATCAGAAGGAACAATCGACGCACCGATCGATCGACACCCTAAAGAAGATTATCGATTTGCTGTCGTCGCAGATGGAAAACCTAGTATCACTCACTACAAAGCTTTAGAGTATTTTCGTGCTGTCTCACTCCTTGAAATCGAACTTGAGACGGGGCGCACACATCAGATCCGTGTTCACTTCTCTGCCCTCCACCACCCACTGGTAGGAGATCTCACCTATGGCGCCGACCATACGATCGCTGATCGCCTTGCGATGAACCGGCCTTGGCTCCACGCTCGGGAGCTATCACTCATCCACCCTATTTCTGGCGCACAACTGCATTTCACCTCTGAATATCCCGCCGACCTTAGACGCGCCTTGAGCCTGCTTGAAGCCAATCAAGAGCGCGACTAATGCACAGTAGTAATCTCACCAACCGTGTCTGATAATTTCGTTCACCTCCACGTTCACACCGAGTATTCGATGCTCGATGGTGCTGCACGTGTAGAGGAGCTCGTCAATGAAGTTGCCAGACTTGAGATGCCTGCGATCGCCATTACTGATCATGGCAATGTCTTCGGTGCCTACGAATTCAATAAGCAAGCGTTAAAGGCTGGCGTAAAACCAATTATCGGAATTGAAGCATATGTAGCACCTGATTCTCGTTTCAATAAGAGTCGTGTGAAGTGGGCTGACGGCGGCGAAGATGACGTCTCAGGTGGTGGTGCATATACGCATATGACACTGCTCGCCGAAAATAATGAGGGCCTTGGAAATCTCTTTAAGCTCTCATCTCTGGCATCTCTTGAAGGTTTCTATTACAAACCCCGCATGGATCGTGAACTTCTTGCACAGTACTCAAAGGGGATCATCGCAACAACAGGATGTCCTGGTGGTGAGGTGCAGACTCGCTTGCGAATGGGCGCCTATAAAGAGGCGGTTCGAGCGGCGAGCGAATTGCGCGATATCTTTGGCAGAGAGAACTTCTTCTTGGAAGTTATGGATCATGGAATTGAGATCGAATCACGCGTTAAAGCCGATCTTCTCAAACTTGGGAAAGAGCTTGGCCTTCCTCTCCTTGCAACAAATGATCTTCACTACACAAAGCATGAAGATGCAGGTGCACACGAAGCTCTGCTCTGCGTTCAATCCGGTTCCACGATTGCAGATCCTAAGCGATTTAAATTTGATAATGATGAGTTCTATCTCAAGACCGCAGCGCAGATGCGTGAAAAATTTAGCGAACTAGAGGGCGCATGCGATAACACCCTACTTATCGCCGAACGTTGCAATACAACCATGAGAGATCATGAGAATCTCTTACCTCAATTTGCTGTCCCAGAAGGTGAAAGTGAAGATTCGTGGCTACGTAAGCTCGCTACCGAGGGAGCAAAGAGTCGACTCGGCGGATCCCTGCCGCTGGAATACCAAGAGCGTCTTGAGTACGAACTTACAACGATGATCTCTATGGGATTCCCTGGATACTTTTTAGTGGTCGCGGATCTCTGCGATCACGCCCGCAAAGTTGGAATTCGTGTTGGTCCCGGGCGCGGATCTGCTGCTGGCTCTCTCGTCTCGTACGCCCTAGGTATCACCGCACTTGATCCAATTCGCCACGGACTGCTCTTCGAGCGCTTTCTCAATCCAGAACGTATCTCGATGCCAGATATTGATCTGGACTTTGATGAAAGACGTCGCAGCGAGATGATCGCCTATGCAACAGAGAAATATGGTGAAGATCGCGTTGCTCAAATCATCACATACTCAAATATTAAGTCAAAACAAGCGCTAAAGGATTCAACACGTGTACTCGGATACCCATACGCGTTAGGGGAGCGACTTACCAAGGCGCTGCCTCCAGCAGTTATGGGCAAGGACATTACGCTCTCTGGAATCTTCAATGCTAAAGATGATCGATATGGAGAAGCAGGAGAGTTCCGTGCACTCTATGAGACCGATCCGGATTCGAAAAAGATCGTTGATACTGCCCGTGGACTTGAGGGCCTAAAGCGCCAATCAGGTGTGCACGCTGCTGGAGTAATCCTGAGTAAATATCCTCTTCTTGAAATCATCCCGATCCACCGTCGCGAGAGTGATGGCGCCATCATTACTCAATTCGATATGGGTGCCTGCGAGGCGATCGGCCTTCTCAAGATGGACTTCTTAGGCCTCAGAAATCTCTCTGTTCTAGATGAAGCACTTCTCAATATCAAAGCAAATCAAAATATCGACGTAGTACTTGAAGATCTCGAACTCGCCGATCAGAAGACATTCGAGCTTCTGGGCAGAGGTGACACACTCGGCGTCTTTCAGCTTGATGGTGGACCTATGCGTGCACTTCTTCGTCAGATGGCCCCGGATTCTTTTGAAGATATATCAGCTGTTATTGCACTCTATCGACCAGGGCCAATGGGAGTTAATGCACATAATGATTATGCTGATCGTAAGAATCGACGCAAACCTGTTGTAGCGATCCATCCAGAACTTTCAGAACCACTAGCTGAGATTCTTGGGAATACCTATGGACTCATTGTTTATCAAGAACAAGTTATGGCTATCGCACAGAAAGTTGCTGGATTCTCACTTGGACGTGCGGACCTCCTACGTAAAGCGATGGGTAAGAAGCAGAAAGATATTCTGGATAAAGAGTTTGTGAACTTTGAAGCGGGAATGGTTGCAAATGGATTCTCAAAAGGAGCTATTTCAAAGCTCTGGGAGACGCTGATTCCCTTCGCTGACTATGCATTTAACAGAGCACACAGCGCGGGGTATGGCGTTGTCTCATTCTGGACCGCTTACCTCAAATCAAATTTCCCGACTGAATACATGGCGGCGCTGCTTACAAGCGTGCGTGATGATAAAGATAAAAGCGCGCTCTACCTCAGTGAATGCCGCCGCATGGGTATTAAAGTCTTGCCACCGGATGTTAATGAATCTGAATCTGATTACACCCCACGTGGGAAAGATATTCGATTTGGCTTGAGTGCAATTCGCAATGTCGGCGAGAATGTCACAGCTTCGATTGTTGCCTCTCGAAGCGAGAAGGGACGCTATACATCTTTCGGAGATTTCCTGGCTAAGGCAGATCAGCAAGTCTGTAATAAGAAGACGATTGAGTCTCTGATCAAATCCGGAGCTTTTGACTCTCTGGGCCACTCTAGACGAGGTCTGATGATGGTCTACCTCGCTGCCATTGACTCAGTTATGGAGAGCAAACGCGCAGAATCAATTGGACAGTACGACCTCTTTGGTTCGTCCGGTGCATCAGGTACAGCAGTCACCGATGTGCAGTTGGATATCCCATCCGATGAATGGGAGAAATCCCTTCTCTTAAGTTATGAGCGAGAGATGTTAGGTCTCTATGTCTCTGATCACCCTCTCTTTGGTGTCGAACATATCTTGCGCGCTGCCGTTGATATATCGATCTCCTCGCTCTCTGACGACTCCATTGGCCACGATTCAATTGTCTCCATTGGTGGGTTAATCACTGGGGTGCAGCGGAAAGTCTCCAAGCAAGGTAACTCATGGGCGATTGTTACTATCGAAGATCTCGAAGGTTCTGCTGATGTGATGTTCTTTGCCAATACTTACACGACACATGCGATGAATCTCATCGAGGATCGTGTTGTTGTCATTCGAGGACGCATTGATCGACGTGAAGAAAATATTCGTATTACTGCTCTGGATATGTCGATGCCAGATATTAGCGCTGCACCAACTGGCCCCGTGATTATTACAATCGATTCAGCCCAGGTGACCCCACCTCTTGTTGAACGGATGAAGGAGATTCTGCGATCTCATCCTGGTAATCGCGAAGTTCATCTGAAGATTGAAGATGGTCGCGGGGGGATGGTGATGAAGATTGATGATGCGCTACGAGTCACTTCTTCACCGAGCCTCTCTGCCGATCTCAAGCAGATACTTGGGGCCGATTGCCTCTTGGCTTAGATCTAGTCTGTTCACTAGCGGGCCTCAAGAATATGGAATGAGCCACGCCCTCTAACCTCTAGAATTACCTCGTGAGCATTGAGATGAGAAGCGTAGATCTTCGGGGTCTGGCACTCTCAAAATCTGGATATCAAGCCCTCCTTCCGCGAGCGAGCATGGATATTGCAACAGCGATGCGCGAGATTGAGCCAATTCTTGAGCAGGTAAAAAATGGCACTGAAGCCGATCTCATAGCTCTTGGTGAGAAATTTGATGGAGTAAAGCCAGCTTCTATTCGCGTGCCGCAATCGGTGATCGACCAATCACTTGCATCACTTGATCTAGCAGTTCGCAGCGCTCTCGAAGAGGCGATTATTCGTATTACGAAGGTACATTCTGATCAATCACGTGGCGTAACGAAAACTCAGGTTGTAGATGGCGGAACTGTTGAGCAGCGCTGGATTCCAGTTGATCGTGTTGGGCTCTATGTTCCAGGTGGAAAGGCCGTCTACCCAAGCTCTGTCATCATGAATGTTGTACCGGCACAGATTGCAAAGGTTCCAAGCATTGCTGTTGCATCACCACCACAGCTCGCGCATGGGGGATACCCGCATCCAACAATCCTTGCGAC
The DNA here is from genome assembly GCA_903895995.1 of uncultured Actinomycetes bacterium. GTDB lineage: Bacteria > Actinomycetota > Actinomycetes > Nanopelagicales > Nanopelagicaceae > PALSA-747. Next base: position 74,048 of record CAITVX010000014.1, on the reverse strand, counting down.
ATGTGCACTCTTGGGTATTTATGAGGTCTACGCAGTTGGGGGCGCTCAAGCGGTTGCAATGTTTGCTTACGGTGTCGATGGTCTCTGCGAGAGTGCGGATATGGTCACGGGCCCAGGAAATATCTACGTTGCCGCTGCAAAGCGAGCCTTGCGTGGAAAGATTGGAATCGATTCAGAAGCAGGTCCGACTGAGATCGCGATACTTGCAGACGAGAGTGCTATTGCTAGTGAAGTTGCAGCTGATCTCATCAGCCAAGCTGAGCATGACACGATCGCTGCAGCAGTTCTTGTCACGACATCAGAGAATTTAATCGCTGATGTAAAGAGAGAATTATCTGTGAGAGTTGCGGCGACGAAGCACAGTGAGAGAATCACAACTGCCTTAGGTGGAATTCAATCTGCACTCGTGCTGGTCGACTCACTCGAGCAAGGCATCGATGTAGTTAATGCCTATGCCGCCGAACACCTTGAAATCATCGTTACTAATCCAGGTGCATCGGCTTCGAAGATTCGCAATGCCGGCGCTGTCTTCCTTGGTCGATTTTCACCAGTCTCATTAGGCGATTATTCAGCTGGCTCAAATCATGTGCTTCCAACAGGTGGATGCGCCTGTCACTCAAGCGGGCTCTCTGTTCAGAGCTTCCTACGAGGTGTGAGTTTCATTGAGTATGGCCGTGAGGCATTTATTGATATTGCGCCTAATGTCATCACTCTTGCGCAATCAGAAGATCTGCCAGCACACGGTGAAGCGATGAGCGCTCGCCTTGAAAATCTTAAGAACTCGAAGGAGTAACGATGAGTGACGAGACTCGATCTGGATCATGGCCACAGTGGTTACCACTTCGTGCAGCCCTGCGCGCTTCATCCCCATATGGCGCTCCGCAGATAAAAGATGTTGTCCAACTCAACACCAATGAGAATCCGAACCAACTGCCCGAGGTAGTTCGCGATCGGATTATGGATCGAATATCTTCATTCGTTCATGATCTCAATCGCTATCCTGATCGTGATGCGCTCACGCTTCGTGAGAAACTTGCCGAGTACATCAATGCGATCTCAGAGACTTCTTTTACATCTGCAAATATCTGGGCAGCAAATGGAAGTAATGAAATTCTTCAAACTCTCTTCTTAGCATTTGGAGGAAGCGGTAGAACTGCAATTGGTTTTACGCCTTCCTATTCAGTTCACCCAATGATTGCAAATATCACTGGCACAAGTTGGATCGTCGGAAGCCGTGACTCTCAATTCTCGATTGAAGCAAAAGGGGCGGCTCAAGGTGTACGTGAAGTAAAGCCAACTCTGGTATTTGTTACGACTCCCAATAATCCATCAGGTACTCCCACTCCATTTGCAGATCTAGAAGATCTTGCAAGGGCAGCAGGCGATGTCCGTGCACTTATGGTCGTTGATGAGGCCTATGCAGAATTCTCTGACGAGAAATCCGCTGTCACACTTATTTGCAGATACCCTCACGTTGTGGTCGTTCGCACCATGAGCAAGGCCTTTGCCTTTGCTGGAGTTCGAGTTGGTTACTTGGTCGCCCACCCATCCGTAGTAGATGCGATGCTCGTTACAAGGTTGCCTTATCACTTAAGCGCACTCACTCAAGCCGCTGCAGAAGTTGCGATCGAAAGCGCTGATCTCCTTCAAGAAGGACTTGACGAGATTCGCCTTGAACGCGAGAGGCTCTCTGCCGCTCTCACGCTTGCAGGGTGGAAACCTCTGCCGAGCTCATCAAATTTCATCCTCTTCGGAGGTTTTGAAGGCAAGAGCGAAGAGATCTGGCAGGCCTTCTTAGATCGGGGAATTCTCATTCGCGATGTTGGCCTCGAAGGGTATTTACGCTTCAGCGTCGGAACTCCAGTCGAGAATGACCAATTCTTGGCGGCAATGCATGAGATTGCGTCATAATTACACTTCACAGGAAAGAGGCATCATGAGTGCACGTATAGCGAAAGTCGTTCGAGAGACTAAAGAGTCAAGCGTAAGCGTTGAACTCAATCTCGACGGGACTGGATTGATCAACGTTGATACAAGCGTGCCCTTCTTTGACCACATGCTCTCTCAACTCGGCAAGCACTCAGGCTTTGATCTCACTGTCATTACTAAGGGTGATGTCGATGTGGATTCTCACCACACAGTAGAAGATACATCTCTTGCATTTGGACAAGCTCTTCGCGAAGCCCTCGGAGATAAATCAGGAATTCGTCGATTTGGTGATGCAATGGTTCCCCTTGATGAGGTTCTCGTTCAAGCAGCAGTAGATCTCTCTGGCCGTCCATATCTTGTGCACCGCCAACCAGAAATTGTTGAGCTCATCGGAACATTCGATACAACTCTTGGGCGCCACATCTGGGAGTCAATCGTTGCCGAAGCTCGCATTGCACTTCATGTGCGCGTTCTTGAAGGTAGAAATGCTCACCACGTCTTCGAAGCTCAATTCAAAGCGGTTGCCCGTGCACTTCGCGACGCTGTATCTCGCGATGGAGTTGCTGGCATCCCTTCGACTAAGGGCGTTCTTTGATAGCGATTCTCGATTACGGATCGGGGAATCTACGTTCAGCCCAGCGCGCCTTTGAATTAACCGGTCATGAGGTCCGCATTACTTCTGATCCAACAATCGCACTCGCTGCTGATGGACTTGTTGTTCCTGGAGTCGGAGCATTTGGCGCTTGTATGAAACAGCTTGAAGATATTGATGGCGCTCGAATAATTGCTGAACGCGTGCAATCCCAGAAATCACTTCTAGGGATATGTGTTGGAATGCAGATTCTCTTCACATCAGGTACTGAGAAGGGTAGCCACCCCGGTGTCGGAATTCTCGAGGGTGAAATTTCAGAGCTGCATGCTCCAGTTCTGCCTCATATTGGATGGAATACTGTGAAAGCTCCACAGAATTCAAAACTATTCTCTGGAATCGAAGAAGAGTCGTTCTACTTTGTTCACTCGTATGGAGCGCAGAAGACAAATAGAGATGCCCTCGTTACGACTACTGAGTATGGTGCAGATTTTATTGCAGCTGTTGAGTACGGTCATGTCAGCGCAACGCAATTTCACCCCGAGAAGAGTGGAAAGGCAGGCGCTAGCCTGATTGCGAACTGGGTTAAGACACTATGAACAATATTTCCTTAGAACTATTACCAGCGATCGATGTTAAAGGCGGCAAGGCTGTTCGACTTGTTCAAGGTGAGTTATCTGCCGAGAGCCAATATGGAGATCCACGTGAAGTCGCCCTTGAATTCCTTGCAGCAGGCGCGGAGTGGATCCACCTTGTAGATCTAGATGCAGCATTTGGAATTGGAAGTAATGCAGAGTTACTAGAAGAAGTTATTAAGAGTGTGAACCTTCGGGTTGAGCTATCCGGAGGAATCCGTGATGATGCAACTCTTCGGCGTGCACTTGCAACTGGTTGTGAACGAGTCAATTTAGGAACTGCAGCTCTCGAAGATCCAGACTGGACAGCAAGAGCTATAAGTGAGTTTGGCGATCGCATCGCGGTTGGATTAGATGTGCGCGGCCATACTCTCGCTGCGCGCGGTTGGACTCGAGAAGGTGGGAATCTCTTCGAGACGATCGAACGCCTAGATCGGGATGGATGCTCGAGATATATCGTGACCGATGTTGCAAAAGATGGCACCCTGACTGGGCCAAACTTAGAATTGTTAAAAGAAGTATGTGCGGCAACATCTAAGCCAGTCGTTGCTAGCGGTGGTGTTTCATCGTTGGCTGACTTGGAAGCGATCAAGAGACTCACGAACATTGGCGTTGAAGGTGCGATCGTTGGAAAGGCGCTGTATGCCGGTGCATTTACCTTGCAAGAGGCGATAAAGGTCTGCCGATAATGCTCGCGAAGAGAATCATCCCTTGCTTAGATGTGGCTGGCGGCCGGGTTGTTAAAGGTGTTAACTTTGAGAATTTACGTGATGCTGGTGATCCAGTTGAGCTCGCTAAGTTATATGGAGATGCCGGGGCAGATGAACTTACCTTTCTAGATATTTCAGCATCCGTTGAAGATCGATCAACCACTTTGGATATGGTTGCAAGAACTGCGGATCAAGTATTTATCCCACTGACTGTTGGTGGTGGTATCAGGGAAGTGAAAGATGTAGATCAGCTCCTGCGTGCCGGCGCAGATAAAGTCTCTATCAACACCGCTGCAATAAATAAACCCCGACTTATCAATGAAATCTCTGATCGCTTTGGAAATCAAGTTCTTGTTCTCTCAGTTGATGCAAGGCGAGCTAAGACTCCATCTGGATTTGAGGTAACAACGCATGGTGGTCGCAAGAGCGCCGGCATTGATGCACTTACATGGGTTGAGGAAGGGATCTCTCGCGGAGTAGGTGAGATACTTTTAAATTCTATGGATGCTGATGGGACAGGTTCTGGATATGACATTGAGCTGATCGCCGCGGTGCGAGCGATCTCATCAGTCCCTGTGATCGCAAGTGGCGGGGCGGGGGCGCTAGGAGATTTTGCGCGTGCACTCGATGCCGGGGCCGATGCTCTTCTGGCCGCCAGCGTCTTCCATTTCGGTACTTTTACAATCGCTCAAGTGAAATCAGAGCTGGCTTCACACGGATATTCGATTCGCCTGTAGGCCCAGGTAGGGCAGAATAGAACCATGGCTGCAGCGATTCCTGATGAGATTGAAGCGGTCTTCTCGCGCGGAGATTTGATCGCAGCAGTGGCCCAAGATTGCAATAACTCAGAAGTTTTGATGGTTGCGTGGATGAACCGTGAAGCGCTACTACTTACGCTCTCTACATCACGCGTTACATACTGGAGTCGAAGCAGGAATGAACTCTGGGAGAAGGGCAGCACTTCAGGAAATACTCAGAAGCTCTGCGCGATCTCTTATGACTGCGACGGCGATGCGGTGCTCTTGAAGGTAGAACAGAGTGGGGCCGCCTGCCACACAGGGGAGCGATCATGCTTCCATCGAGGAATTGAACTTTAAAGATGATGACTCGCGAGGAGTTCCGTCTGCATGCGCAGTCCAATAACGTCATTCCTGTCTGGCGTGCAATTCTTGCTGATCACGAGACTCCATTAACTGTCTATAAGAAACTGGCAGGAGATCGAAGTGGAACCTTCCTCCTTGAATCTGCCGAGCATGGGGGAGTCTGGTCACGTTACTCATTTATCGGAGTGAACTCCCTAGCAACGCTTACAGAACGAGATGGCTTAGCGGTATGGGAAGGAAAAGCTCCAGCAGGAGTTCCGACAGGTATCGATCCACTGGATGCGCTAAAAATTACGGCTGCTCATTTGAAGAGTCCAAGGATTCCAGAGCTTCCACCGCTCACTGGGGGCCTTGTAGGTTATGCAGGCTATGACATTGTGCGACGACTTGAGAAGTTACCTTCTCTTGCAAAAGCTGATGTGCATCTTCCTGAGATCGCTTACATGCTCACATCCGATCTTGCAGTCTTTGATCACCTGACCGGATCACTCATTCTTGTTGCGAATGCCATAAATTGGGATGGCTCTTCAGAGCGAGTCGATGAAGCCTACGATGAATCAGTGGCACGTTTAGATGCGATGCTGAACTCTCTTAAAGTTCCTTCATCAACTGCGCTCTCTGAACCACTTTCGAAAGAACTTCCACAGTATGAACGCAACATGGGCTCAGATGAGTATTGCTCGAAGGTTGAGAAGATCAAGGAAGAGATCCGAAGCGGTGAGGCATTCCAGGTAGTTCTTTCACAACGATTCTCAATGGCTGTTACTGCGGATTCATTTGATATCTATCGCGCGCTACGTTTGCGCAATCCAAGTCCATATATGTATCTCTTTAGATTTGCTGATGGTTTAGAGATCGTGGGATCAAGCCCTGAAGCTCTCGTGAAAATCACTGGCAGAGAAGTTTTGGTGCATCCCATCGCTGGCACTCGTCCAAGGTCGCAAGATCCAGAGATTGATCAGCGCAACGGCGAAGAGCTCTTGGCTGATCCAAAAGAGCGAGCAGAGCATGTGATGCTTGTGGATCTAGGTCGGAATGATTTGGGACGTGTCTGCGAATCTGGTTCGGTCGAAGTCGTTGAATTCATGCACTTGGAGAGATATTCGCACGTCATGCACATCGTCTCAACCGTGACCGGCAGACTTTCACAACGTTCAACTCCAACAGATGCTCTCTTAGCTGTCTTTCCTGCGGGGACTCTCTCAGGTGCACCAAAACCGCGCGCTATGGAGATCATTGAGAAGCTCGAGCCAACAAGGCGCGGAATTTATGGCGGAACAATTGGCTACTTCGATTTTCAGGGGAATATCGATTCCTGTATCGCGATTCGAACTGCGGTAATCAAGGATGGGATCGCATACGTGCAAGCAGGCGCGGGAATCGTTGCAGATTCAGTTGCGCAATCTGAAGACTTAGAATGTCAAAGTAAAGCTGCAGCAGTGTTAGGTGCGATCGCTGCAGCAAATGCGATGCGGGCAATCTCATGAGTAAGGTGATTCTTTTGCTCGTAGTGATTTTTGCTTCATGGTTTTTACTGCGCAAATCTCGGAAAACATCAGCCCAAAGTAGTTACCAGCGCAAACCTCAAACTCCTTGGGCAGCTCTCAATGATGATCAAGACCCAACCGTATGAGTAGCGTTCTCGACTCTATTATCGAAGGTGTTCTTGAAGATCTTGATAAGCGTCGAATATCTGACTCTCAATTACAGTCGCAACTTGCCGATGCAAAGCCCTTAAGAGGAGCTCTTGATGCGCTCACTGGAGTTGGAACGAAGGTCATTGCCGAGGTAAAACGCTCTTCTCCATCTAAAGGAGAACTTAGCGCTATCGCAGATCCTGCGCGGCTTGCGGCGAAGTATGAAGAAGGCGGAGCTTCGATCGTCAGTGTTCTTACCGAAGAGCGTCGATTTAAAGGATCAATCAAGGATTTCCTTGCGGTGCGAGCAGAGATAAAAATTCCGATGCTTCGAAAAGATTTTATTGTTACTGAATATCAAGTGAAGGAGTCGAGAGTTCTCGGCGCAGATCTTCTCCTTTTAATTGTTGCAGGGCTTACCCAATCTCAATTTATCGATTTTCATCAGATGGCAAATGAGCTAGGTATGGATGTACTTGTAGAAGTACACAATGAGAGTGAGCTCGAACGGGCAATGGATGCAGCCCCAAAAATTATTGGTGTTAATTCGCGCAACTTGAAGACGCTCGATGTTGACCCAGTGGCATTTCGAGAACTCTTACCTCTTATACCTGCTGGGATTATCCGCGTAGCAGAGTCAGGCATTTCAGAGCGGAGTGAGGTCGCACTCGTCGAGGAGTTCGGCGCGCATGCGATTTTGGTGGGTGAAACCCTCGTCAAAGCTGGCGACCCTGGTGAGGCAATTTCCAGACTGCTTGGTAGATAGGCCTGCTGGTACTTTAAGCACATGAGCGTGATACATCCTCTCGAAGAGTCTTCGATCATTGGGCACTTTGGACCTTATGGTGGTCGATTTGTTCCTGAGGCTCTTATCGGCGCGCTCGATCAATTAGCAGCTGCGCATCTCGCGGCAAAGAGTGATCCAACGTTCCAAGCTGAACTCACAGAACTCCATCGCACATATACAGGTCGCCCAAGCATCCTCACAGAGGCAAAGCGCTTCTCTGAGTTTGCAGGTGGAGCACGTATCTTTCTTAAGCGTGAAGATCTCAACCACACTGGCAGCCACAAAATTAATAATGTCTTGGGACAAGCACTGCTGACTAAACGTATGGGCAAGAAGCGCATCATTGCCGAGACCGGCGCTGGACAGCACGGAGTTGCATCTGCGACTGCCGCTGCCTTGATGGGCCTTGAATGTGTTGTCTATATGGGAGAAGAAGATACGAAGCGACAATCTCTCAATGTTGCTCGGATGAAGTTACTCGGGGCAGAAGTTGTTCCTGTTACCCAAGGTTCTAAGACTTTGAAAGATGCCATTAATGAAGCGATGCGCGACTGGGTTACCAATGTTGAGACGACGCATTACTTACTCGGAACGGTCGCAGGACCTCATCCATTCCCTGAAATGGTCCGCGATTTTCACCGCATCATTGGCGTAGAAGCTCGAGCACAGATGTTAGAGGAAGTCGGGCGCTTGCCTGATGCTGTACTTGCCTGTATTGGCGGCGGTTCCAATGCGATTGGTATCTTCCATCCATTCCTCGATGACTCACAGGTACAACTTATTGGCTTTGAAGCTGGCGGAAGCGGTATCGCATCTGGCAAACATGCAGCGACTATTTCTGGTGGATCACCTGGGGTACTTCACGGAACTCGCACCTATGTTTTGCAAGATGAAAATGGACAGACTGTTGAATCTCATTCAATTTCGGCGGGGCTTGATTATCCTGGCGTTGGTCCTGAGCATGCCTATCTTCACGATATAGGTCGCGCGCAGTATCGAGTGATCAATGATGACCAGGCGATGGAAGCATTTTCGATCATGTCCAAGAGCGAGGGAATCATCCCTGCGATTGAAACAGCGCATGCACTTGCTGGCGCAATGATCGTTGGACGCGAACTCGGACCAGATTCAATCTTGTTGATCAATCTCTCTGGTCGTGGCGATAAAGATGTTCAAACCGCAGCGCAGTACTTCGGAATACCTCTGTAATGGCTTCATTCGCCACGCCACTCTCTGAACTCTTTCTCCGTACCAAGAGTGAGAATAGAGCGGCACTCATCGGTTACTTGCCTGCAGGATTTCCGACCATAGAAGATGCAAAGCTTGTAATACATGCGATGGTTGAGGGCGGCGTTGATGCAGTGGAGATTGGTTTTCCTTATAGCGATCCAGTTATGGATGGGCCCATTATTCAAAATGCGGCCGACCAATCCTTACGCAATGGAACCGGCGCAAAAGATGTCTTCGCACTCTTAAAGGCAACGAGTGATCTTGGCGTACCTGCTGTAGTCATGACCTACTGGAACCCAATTGAGAAGTACGGTGTCGATAAATTTGCGCAATCGATCAAAGATGCTGGCGGATCAGGAGTTATTACTCCAGATCTCACAGTTGAAGAGTCAACTGCCTGGTCGCACGCTACTGCGGATTCCGAGATTAATCGAATTTACGTTGTCGCCCCGAGTACTTCAGATTCACGTATCCCACTTGTTGTTACAGCATGCTCAGGATTTATCTACGCAGCATCCCTGATGGGAGTTACAGGTACACGAAATTCAATCTCTGGAGATGCTCGCTCTTTGGTCTCTCGTATTCGCAAAGAGAGTGATCTCCCCATCGCAGTTGGATTAGGAGTATCGAATGCCGAACAAGCACACGAAGTTGCCGCATACGCAGATGGCGTAATTGTTGGTTCTGCATTTATTCGCCAGGTGCAAGAGAGCGCTTCCATTCAAGAGGCGCGCGATCGTGTTCGCGAATTGGCGGAATCACTTGCTAAAGGCGTACGCAGATGAAGAGATTTATGATGGCCCAACCTTGGGTGACACTTGTGGCTCGTCTGGTCCTTGGTGGAGTACTTCTTCTCGCTGGATACCTCAAAGAGCAATCACCTTCTACGGCGCAGATGGCTGTACGTGCATATCGCTTACTTCCAGTTGGGATCGCAAACTTCTTCGGGCTAGCTCTGCCATGGCTGGAGATTGGCGCTGGGATACTGCTGATTATTGGAGTCACGGTTCGCTATGCATCGATTTTTGGTGGCTCACTGATGCTCCTCTTTGTGGGGGCGATCTCCCAAGCGTGGGCGCGCGGGCTATCGATCGATTGTGGCTGTTTTGGTGGCGGGGGTGAGGTCGCAGCTGGCCATACTCAATATCTTCAAGAGATTCTCAGGGATCTTGGGCTGACCGCTGCTGCTATTTTTCTCTTTCTCTATCCGCACGGTAAGTTGGGCTTAGATAAAGCGAAGATCCAAGGAGATGAGAATGAGCAATAAAAACAATAAAAAGAAGAATGTTGCGAAGGAGACGGATAACACCACTCGCAATATTGCGGTTGGAATGATCCTCTTTGTTGTTCTCATTGGAGCTGGCTTCTCGGTCCTATCGAATAAGACAAATAGCAAAGTCTCGATCCCCTCAACGGTCTCTGCAGCAGATGGCTATGGAATTGTCCTCAATAAAGATGCCAAGGTAAAAGTTGATCTTTGGGAAGATTTCCAGTGCCCAAACTGCCGCAACTTTGAAGCTGTTTCAGGTGGTTACCTCAACGACCTAGCACGTGCGGGAAAGATAAGAGTTACTTACCATCCCATGACTTTCATTGGGCCAGAATCAATCCTCGCTGCTGCCGCCGCCGCCTGTACTGTCGATAGCGGAAAATTCCTTCAGATGCATATGGCTTTGTATGAGAGCCAGCCAGCGAAAGAGAACTCCGGCACATGGACAAATGCTGCCCTCAAAGTAATTGCCACCACCGCAGGTGACACGAGTAGTGCAACTCAAGCCTGCATTGATTCAGGTAAATATGTGAATTGGACTAAAAATGTTGAGGCGGATGCTGCAACCAAGAATGTGAATTCGACTCCGACAATGTTTATCAATGGCAAGCAGCTTGATCAAACTCATTATCTGAACCTTGCTGCGTTAAAGGCTGATTTTGCAGCACTAGGAGTTAAGTAACCCTTCGTGAAGTTATTCATCCCAACGCCATCGCAATCTGCTGTGGCGTTGGGCCCGTTAACGATACATTTTTACGCTCTCTGTATTCTCATGGGCGTAATCGCCGCAATAGCAGTTGGAAGAAATCGCTATGCCAAACTCGGTGGTGATGTAAATGAGATTACAGATCTTGCAATCGTCGCTATCCCTGCAGGGGTAATCGGTGGCCGTCTCTATCACGTGATCACATCCCCAGATCGATACTTTGGGAGCGCGGGACGCCCACTTGATGCGCTAAAAATTTGGGATGGAGGCATGGGCATTTGGGGAGCGATCGCACTTGGCACCCTCGTGGCCTTCCTCGTATTTCGCAGTAAAGAGAGATCTCTTGGATTTGGATCGCTTGCAGATGCACTCGCTCCTGGCTTATTGGTTGCGCAAGGAATTGGTCGCTTTGGAAATTGGTTTAATGGGGAATTATTTGGAAGACCCACCTCTCTTCCTTGGGGGTTAAAGATTCCCTTGCCATTACGTCCTGCGGGTTATGAAAGTTTTGCCACCTTTCACCCGACATTTCTCTATGAGGCTCTCTGGTGTTTCTTCGCTGCGTGGCTGATCTCTGGCATAGGCCAGCGAATCACCCAAAAAGAGGGGAGCGCCTTCTATCTCTATATTGCTCTGTACTGCCTCGGGCGATCTGTGATCGAAGCCCTGCGTATCGATGAGGCTCACCACCTATTTGGAATCCGTCTCAACGAGTGGGTAAGCGTCATCGGAGTTCTTTGCTCAACGTTCATCCTCGTTAACCGCCTTCGAGAATCTAAAAAGAGTAGAATTGCGCCATGATCGAAGATGTATATCTGCGCAATCGCCACCACAAGACGCATAATGCAGGATGGTTACGTGCTGCAGTTCTTGGCGCCAATGATGGATTAGTTGCGACCGCATCTCTGATGATAGGAATTGCAACCGCTTCACCGAATGCGAATCTTACGATCACTGGTGTTGCTGCTATCACCGCTGGCGCTATGTCGATGGCGGTCGGTGAGTACATCTCAGTTCAATCGCAGAGCGATATTGAAGAGAGTGATCGATTAATGGAGATTGAACATCTCAAGCTCGATCCCGAAGGCGAGGAAGCAGAGCTCGCACAAATCTATGTAGAGCGCGGACTCTCTCTCGAGCTTGCTCGGGAAGTTGCTCGAATAATGCACGAGAAGGATCCATTAGAGGCTCACCTTCGTGACGAGCTTGGTCAATTTGAACATACGAAAGCCCGTCCAGTTCAAGCGGCGATCGCTTCGGCGATTAGTTACACAGCCGGTGGCCTCGTCCCCTTGATTGGAACACTCGCCTGGCAGAGCTCCCATAAGTCCATTGGAATTGTCATCGCAACCTTCCTCGGTCTGGCCGGAACTGGGCTGCTCAGCTCACGGCTAGCAGGCTCAAAGGTAGGAATCACAGTCCTGCGCGTCACGATCGGTGGCGGAATAGGTATGGCTATCACTGCTGGAATTGGCTCACTAGTTCACCTTTCAGGTATCTAGTTGGTAACCTTTCCTACTCGCAGGAGCTAAGAAACCTGTCGTAGTCGAATGGGCCACTGATGTCCCGACCTTTCACTCATAGTGAAGATTTTCATCGGGAGCGATCGTGACATTATTTAGTACTTTGCCATCCGCACAGGGGCTCTACAACCCTGCCGATGAGCACGATGCATGTGGCGTCGCAATGGTCGCAACGCTCAATAAAGTCGCAACCCATGAGATTGTCTCTCAAGCGCTACAGGCACTTCGTAATCTCGAGCACCGTGGCGCAACTGGCGCCGAACCAGATAGTGGTGATGGTGCCGGAATTCTTATTCGAGTTCCCGATGCTTTCTACCGCGAAGTTGCCGGCTTTGCATTACCCCCAGTTGGTTCCTACGCAACGGGTATCGCCTTTATTGATCCATCCTTCTCTGATTACGATGGAATTCGCGAGATCGTTGAAGCAGAGAGTGCATCCGTTCTCGGTTGGCGCGAACTTCCTATTGAATCTGAGAAGCTCGGTAAGACAGCGCTCTCAGTTATGCCTAAGTTCATGCAGATCTTTATTGCGGGCAATAATGGTGAGAGCGAACTTGCGCTAGATCAACTCGCTTTTGTGATTCGCAAGCGAATCGAACATACATTCCCTATCTACTTCCCATCACTCTCGTCTGCAACGATCGTCTATAAAGGAATGCTCACAACTGGGCAGCTTGAAGAATTCTTCCCTGATCTCTCAGATGAACGCGTCGCCTCACCACTGGCTGTCGTCCATTCTCGCTTCTCAACAAATACATTTCCATCATGGCCACTCGCTCACCCATATCGCTTTATCGCACACAATGGCGAGATCAATACAGTAAAGGGAAATCGCAACTGGATGCGCGCTCGCGAAGCGCTCCTTGCGACTGATCTTATTCCTGGTGATCTAGCTCGAGTATTTCCTATCGTTGATGCAGAAGGCAGTGATACTGCATCTTTTGATGAAGTATTAGAGCTTCTCTATCTTGGGGGACGTTCGCTTCCACACTCAATGTTGATGATGATTCCCGAAGCGTGGGAGAACCATGCGACCATGCCGCAAAAGCATCGCGATTTTTATGCATTCCATTCATCTCTCATGGAACCTTGGGATGGCCCTGCGTGCGTTACGTTCACCGATGGCAAGCAAGTTGGTGCAGTGCTGGATCGCAATGGACTTCGTCCTTCACGTTTCTGGGTTACTGAGGATGGCCTCGTCGTTCTGGCTTCTGAAGTAGGCGTTCTTGATATTGCACCTGAGAAGGTAGTTCGTAAAGGACGTCTGCAGCCTGGCCGTATGTTCTTAGTTGATGTTGAACAAGGACGCATTATTGAAGATGATGAGATCAAGAATGAACTTGCATCAGCTGCGCCTTACGGAGATTGGCTTCATGCAGGACTTGTAAAACTCTCTGATCTGCCAGCGCGCGAACACATCATCTATCCGCATGCATCTGTGGTGAGGCGTCAACGCGCCTTTGGTTATACCGAAGAGGAACTTCGTATCATCGTTGCGCCAATGGCTCGAAATGGTGCTGAACCTCTTGGTTCGATGGGAACCGATACACCTATTGCGGCGCTCTCTGATAAGCCACGCCTGCTCTTTGATTACTTTGCACAGCTCTTCGCGCAAGTTACAAATCCACCTCTTGATGCAATCCGAGAAGAACTTGTTACAAGCCTTGGCGCAACCATCGGCCCTGAACATAATTTGCTCGATCCAGGGCCACAATCCTGTCGCCAAATCTCTCTAGATTTTCCAGTCATTGATAATGATGAACTAGCAAAGATTATTCACGTCAATGTTGATGGCGATCACCCAGGATTCCAGTCACACGTTGTACGTGGACTCTTCCCTGCTGCTGGTGGGGGAGAGGCGCTACGTGAGCGTATCGATGAGATCCGCGCAGAGGTTTCAGAAGCGATAGCCAATGGTGCGCACATCATTGTGCTCTCAGATCGCGATGGCGATTCAGAAGATGCTCCTATTCCTTCTCTATTGCTGACATCTGCAATCCACCACCACTTAATTCGCGAAAAGACTCGCACCAAAGTCGGGTTGATCGTTGAATCTGGTGAAGTGCGCGAAGTACACCACGTTGCTCTTCTCATCGGTTTTGGTGCTGCTGCGGTAAATCCATATCTTGCGATGGAATCTGCTGAAGATCTCGTGCGCCAAGGCGTTATCACAGGCATAACTCCCGAGAAGGCCGTTGCTAACCTTATTAAATCTCTCGGTAAGGGAGTCTTAAAGGTAATGTCGAAGATGGGTATCTCAACCATCGCCTCATATACCGGAGCCCAAGTCTTTGAAGCGATTGGACTCTCACGTGAAGTGGTTGATGAGTACTTTGTTGGATTAACCTCGCGCCTTGGTGGAGTGTCAATCGACGTCATTGCAGAAGAGACGATTAAGCGTCATCACATTGCTTATCCACCTGGAGGAGAAGTACCTGGCACAAAGAAGCTTCCGATTGGTGGCGAGTACCAGTGGCGCCGAGAAGGCGAACCACACCTCTTTGATCCAGAGACTGTCTTTACTCTCCAGCACTCAACGCGCGCCAAGCGTTATGACATTTTTAAGCGCTATACGCGCCATATCGATGATCAATCTCATCGCTTGATGACACTTCGCGGACTCTTTGAGTTTAAAGAGGGAATCAGGCCCGCAGTACCTATCGATCAAGTCGAGCCAATTTCATCGATTATCAAACGCTTTGCAACAGGCGCCATGTCATACGGATCAATCTCACAAGAGGCTCACGAGACTCTTGCGATTGCAATGAACCGGATTGGTGGAAAATCAAATACCGGTGAAGGTGGTGAATCTCCAGATCGCTTTATTCGCGATGCAAATGGGGATCTCCGACGTTCTGCCGTTAAGCAAGTTGCTTCAGGTCGCTTCGGAGTTACCTCTAACTATCTCGTTAATGCCGATGATATTCAGATCAAGATGGCTCAAGGTGCAAAGCCTGGTGAAGGTGGGCAGCTTCCTGGCAACAAGGTCTATCCATGGATTGCTCAAGTGCGTTATTCAACCCCAGGTGTAGGACTCATCTCTCCACCTCCGCATCACGATATCTACTCCATTGAAGATCTTGCTCAACTTATTCACGATCTTAAGAATGCAAACCGCAATGCTCGAGTGCACGTCAAGCTCGTTGCTGAAGTTGGCGTCGGCACCGTCGCAGCTGGTGTTTCAAAAGCTCATGCAGACGTAGTCTTAATCTCAGGACATGATGGCGGCACTGGTGCTTCTCCTCTTACTTCGCTCAAGCATGCCGGAGCTCCGTGGGAGCTTGGACTTGCTGAGACGCAACAGACATTGATGCTTAACGGACTTCGCGATCGCATCGTTGTTCAAGTTGATGGCCAGATGAAGACCGGTCGTGATGTTGTTATTGCCGCGCTTCTTGGCGCAGAAGAATTTGGTTTTGCAACTGCACCTCTCGTTGTCTCTGGTTGCGTCATGATGCGCGTCTGCCACCTCGATACCTGCCCAGTTGGTGTTGCAACTCAGAATCCAGAACTGCGTGCACGTTTCTCTGGAAAACCAGAGTTTGTTGAAACCTTCTTCGAATATATCGCTGAAGAAGTTCGTGAGTGGCTAGCCAAGCTTGGATTCCGCACTCTTGATGAGGCAATAGGACAAGTTGAGCTCTTAGATACAAAAGCGGCGGTCGATCATTGGAAGGCGAGCGGACTTGATCTTGCTCCACTTCTCGCAGCCCCGGCAACCATGGCTTATCCGGATCGTAAGAACACCACGACCCAAGAGCATGGTCTTGAAGCGGCACTTGATAATGAACTGATCAAACTCTCATCTGCTGCACTTCTCGATGCAAAGCCAGTGCGACTTTCAGTCAATGTGCGTAACGTGAACCGTACAGTCGGAACAATGCTAGGCGCAGAACTCACCCGTAAATATGGGGGAGATGGTCTGCCTGATGACACAATCGATATCACAATGCATGGAGCAGTTGGCCAATCCCTCGGAGCATTTATTCCGAAGGGGCTTACGCTTCGTCTCTACGGTGATGCCAATGATCACGTCGGCAAGGGACTTTCAGGTGGCCGTGTGATTGTTCGCCAAGATGAGAGAGCGATCGTTAAATCAGAAGAGAATGTGATCGCAGGTAACGTCATCGGATACGGTGCTACTAGCGGTGAGATCTTCATTCGTGGAATCGTTGGTGAACGCTTCTGTGTACGTAACTCTGGTGCCACTGCAATCGTTGAAGGCGTTGGCGATCATGGTTGTGAATATATGACGGGCGGAATGGCGATCGTGCTTGGCAAGATTGGCCGCAACTTCGCTGCTGGAATGTCTGGTGGACGCGCATTTGTACTTGATCTCGATCCACGTTTAGTAAATCCCGATATGGTCGATGTACTTGCACTTCCAGCTGATCAAGATATGAAGCTCAAGAGTTTGATCGAGCGCTTCTACGGGGAGACTGGTTCAGAAGTTGCACACTCCTTGATGAGCGATTGGGATAACCAGAAGAGCCGTATCTCTATGGTGATGCCCCGTGATTATGCACGTGTCTTAGCTGCGATGGAGCGAGCAGAACGTGAAGGACTTGATGTCAATAAAGTCGTAATGGAGGTCTTGTAAAAATGACAGATCCAAAAGGTTTTCTCACAACAGAGCGTCAGACCCCAAAGCGTCGTCCCGTTGATGTTCGGATTAAAGATTGGAAAGAGGTCTACGAACCACAAGCGTTCACAGATCTGCAGAAACAAGCCGGTCGCTGTATGGACTGCGGTATTCCGTTCTGCCATAGTGGCTGCCCACTCGGCAATCTCATCCCTGAATGGAACGATCTCATCTGGCGCGGCGAGAAGCGTGAGGCAATCGACCGTCTTCATGCGACCAATAACTTCCCTGAGTTCACTGGCCGCCTCTGCCCAGCTCCGTGTGAAACCGCATGCGTAGTTGGAATCAATGCTGATGCAGTGACGATCAAACAAGTTGAACTTCGCACGATTGAAGATGCATTTGATGCTGGGTTCGTCACCCCGCTCCCTTCAGAGAGGTTGACTGGAAAGACTGTTGCTGTCATTGGTTCTGGTCCAGCCGGCCTTGCCGCTGCTCAACAATTGACGCGTGCCGGTCACACAGTCGCTGTCTTTGAGCGTGCTGATCGCATCGGCGGTCTACTTCGCTACGGAATCCCTGAATTTAAAATGGAGAAGTCGATCGTTGATCGCCGCATCGCACAAATGGAGGCAGAAGGAACTCGCTTCCGTGCCGGCGTCAATGTTGGCGTAGACATCACCGGGGATTCGTTGCGCTCTAAATATGATGCTGTCGTTCTTGCAGTTGGGTCAACTCATTGGCGAGACCTTCAGGTACCAGGTCGTGAATTGCAGGGGATTCACCAGGCGATGGAGTATCTGCCTTGGGGAAATAAGCAGGGCCTTGGAGAACTCGACTCAACTCCACCGATCAATGCAACAGGAAAACATGTCGTAATTCTTGGTGGCGGAGATACCGGTGCAGATTGTTTGGGAACTGCTATTCGCCAAGGTGCGGCTAGCGTGACACAACTTGAGATTATGCCTCGTCCAACAGAGGAACGTCCTTCATCCCAACCTTGGCCAACGTATCCAATGATCTATCGCGTGAGTTCTGCCCACGAAGAAGCTGGCGAGAGACTCTACTCAGTTTCGACCGAACAATTCCTTGGAGATGCCGACGGGAACCTTCGTGCGCTTCAATTAGTAGAAACAGAGTTCGTTAACGGAAAGTTTGAGAAGGTTGCAGGATCTGAACGTGAAATCCCGGCTGATCTCGTATTCCTTGCAATGGGATTTGTTGGGCCCGAGAAGAGTGATCTCATCTCGCAACTTGAGGTTGAGTTGGATGAGCGCGGAAACATTAAGCGCGATGGAGATTTTGCAACAAATATTGACGGAGTCTTTGTAGCGGGAGATGCAGGCCGTGGCCAATCACTTATTGTCTGGGCGATAGCTGAAGGCAGAAGTTGTGCGTCAGCTGTAGACCTCTATCTCGAAGGTTCGACTCAACTACCTTCACCCATTGCCCCAACAACACGATCGTTGATGGTGTAACTCACTCATAATTCACGTGCTCTCCATCCGGAGATCACTCAATACTTACAATTACCCAGAGGTAATAGATTAAGGTTCAACCATGCGTAGAGCGAAGATAGTGTGCACGATGGGTCCAGCAGTTGAGTCACCCGAGAAGATTGATGAACTTATAGCGGCAGGCATGAATATGGCGCGCCTGAATCTCTCACATGGGGGATATGAAGAGCACCAGAACCGTTTCGATGCAGTTCGCGCATCCGCGAAGAAGAGCGGAAAAGCTGTTGCGATCCTTGTAGATCTTCAAGGCCCAAAGATTCGCTTAGCTCGCTTTAAGGATGGCCCTCATGAACTTCTCCGCGGAGATATCTTCACCATCACCACTGATGAGGTTGAAGGAACAAAAGAGCGTTGCGGTACTACCTACAAAGGTCTACCTGGAGATTGCAAGCCTGGCGATCGCATTCTGATCGATGATGGCAAGGTATCTCTCGAAGTTGTTGAAGTTAAGGGCAACGATGTTGTCACAAAGGTGACACAGCCAGGATTTGTCTCTAATAATAAAGGTATCAACCTTCCCGGAGTTGCAGTCTCTGTGCCAGCAATGTCTGAGAAAGATATTGATGATCTTCGCTGGGGACTTCGCGCTGGAGCAGATTTCATCGCACTCTCATTTGTACGTAGTGCGAAAGATATTGATGATGTCCATGCAATCATGGATGAAGTTGGAATTCGTCGTCCAGTAATTGCCAAGATTGAGAAGCCACAAGCTGTTGATAATCTAGAAGAGATCGTTGAAGCATTTGATGGAATCATGGTTGCCCGAGGTGACCTGGGCGTTGAAATGCCTATTGAAGAAGTACCGCTGGTGCAAAAGCGCTGTATCACTCTCTCACGCGAAGCTGCGAAGCCTGTCATCGTTGCTACTCAGATGCTTGATTCAATGATTACCAACTCTTCACCTACTCGCGCTGAAGCAACTGACTGCGCTAATGCAGTTCTTGACGGCGCAGATGCGCTGATGCTCTCTGGTGAGACTTCTGTTGGCGCCTTTGCGATCGAGGCAGTCGCGACAATGGCTCGCATTATTGAGCGGACCGAAGAGGCGATGCTAGACCGCATTCCTGCGATTCAACATCAGCCGACCACAAAAGGTGGCGCAATAACTAAGGCCGCTGCAGAAATTGGCGCAACCGTTGGGGCGAAGTACTTGATCGCCTTCACTCAAAGCGGTGAATCGGCTCGCAGAATTTCGCGTTTCCGTTCACCAATAGCCTTACTTGCGCTCACTCCTGAAGAACATGTCTATAACCAACTCGCATTGAGCTGGGGAGTCGAACCGATGATCACCGCAATGGTCTCTCATACCGACGAGATGGTGAAGCAAGTAGATGCAATTCTCCTCGATTCTGGTCGTGGAACGAAGGGTGAGCCTGTTGTGATTGTTGCAGGGTCTCCTCCTGGAATCCCAGGGTCTACAAATGCGGTGCGGGTGCACATCACTGGTGATGCTGTGGGCGGCGTTGCCGCTGCTTACCGCAACTAGGCTTGCCGTATTGCGCATAGATATTGCAACTAGTAAGGAAGAAATTCGCTGATTAGTGGCAAGGGTTATAAACTCTTGCCACTGACGCATTTACGGCGTTGAAGCCTCGGTACTCCAACGGTAGAGAGGGCGGACTCAAAATCCGCACAGTGTCGGTTCAAATCCGACTCGAGGCACATGAGCGATACATCGAGCACTCCTGAAGTAATTCCGAGCGCGCGCATTCTTGTTGCTGAAGATGAAGCGATTATTCGCCTTGATCTTGTTGAGATGTTAACTGAAGCTGGGTATACCGTCGTCGCAGAAGCAACAAATGGTCTGGAAGCGATAGCTCTTGCAGAAGAATTTAGACCTGATCTTGCGATTTTAGATGTCAAGATGCCAGAACTCGATGGAATCTCTGCAGCAGAGAAGATTATTGAGATCGCTCCTGTGTTGATGCTTACCGCATTTAGCCAACGTGATCTTGTTGAGCGTGCTCGTGATGCAGGTGTGATGGCTTATGTCGTTAAACCTTTTGGTATTTCAGATCTCATTCCAGCTATTGAAATTGCGATGAGTCGTCACACACAGATGAAATCGCTCGCAGCAGAAGTTGCTGATCTCCACGAACGTCTTGAGACTCGCAAAGTAATTGATCGTGCAAAGGGGATTCTGATGGCAGCTCTCAACCTCACAGAGCCACAAGCATTCTCGTGGATCCAACGGGCTGCGATGGATCGCAGAATTTCAATGAAGGATGTAGCCCTCGCGGTGATCTCCCCGGATGCTGTGCCAGATAGCGCCAAGAAGGCCTAACACCCGCCAGGGCCCACCTGTTGCAAGACCTTCGCACGTTCACATGCTCAGACTGGATATGTAAAAGCCGGGTATGTGATAAGAATGTAATAAAAGTAGCGCCTGGCGAGCGTGGATCAGGCGTAAAAAAGATTGCCCAGCTGCCACCCCTCGGGCTACTCTTCTCACCTCCCTGTCCCGGGAAACAACAGGTTAGTAAGAAAGGTCTACATGAACAAGAATTCAACACGCGTTCTTGGCGCTGCTGCAGCTGCGTTCCTTGCACTTGGAACATTGACTGCAACACACGCACAAGCCGCTACAACAGTTACATTGGCATTCCAAAGTCCATTGACCGGAGATGCTGCACAGGCTGGTCAAGATGAACTTGCTGGTGCTAAGTATGCACTTGCTGTTTACAATGCAAGCAAGCCAGCAGTCAAGGTTAACCTCATTCAGGTTGACGATCAGGGTTCAGGCTCTGTAGCAGCAACAGTTGCTCCAGGAGTTGCAAAGAATAAGGCAGTAATCGGCGTTATCGGTTCTGCTTATTCAGGTGCTTCAGCCAACTCATTCCCGTTCTACATCGCAGCTGGACTAACAATGGTTTCACCTTCAGCTTCACGCGTGACTCTTACAACACCACAGGCTCCTGATTTTGGTGGACCAGTCTTCCACCGCGTTGTTGGTAACGACAGCGTTCAGGGCCCAGCACTTGCTCGTTACGCGACAAAGGGTGTTACAGCACCTGCTGTTTACTTAGTAGATGACCAATCTCCTTACGGTGCTGGTCTTGCTCAGTACACAGTTCCTGGCCTTGCAAAGGTCGGCGCAAAGACTGTCGGAACAGATCACATCCTTCCAACAACAGGTACCGACTGGTCAGCAACAACTGCAAAGGTAAAGGCTTCAGGAGCTAACGTTGTTATCTACTGCGGTTACGATATCGATGCAGGCGCATTCGTTAAGTCACTTCGTGACGGCGGATACACAGGTATCTTCGCTTCTGGCGATGGATCAGCGACTTCTTCATTCGCAAAGGCTGCAGGAAATGCTGCTGCAAAGGATGCACGTTTAACCGAAGGTGATACACCATTCGATAACGTTGCAACTGCTGCTCAGAAGAAGGCATTCACAGCTGCAAGCGGAGTTAAGGTTGCTGGCGGATACGCTACCAACACAATTAACGCTACAAACGTATTCCTTACCTGCATCAAGCAGGGCAAGACAACACGTGCAGCGATTGCTACATGCGTAAATACTGGCAAATTCCCTAACTTCACAGGTGGAACTTTCTCCTTTGAATCATGGGGAGATATCAAGGGCGGAGCGCCAATTGGTGCTTTCAAGCTTGATGCAAACGGAAATATCGTTTACGTAGGCCAGGCATAAGTTAAAAATAACTTTGGAAGGTTTAACCTTCCAGGTTAGTTGAAGTTGTGAAGTGTCTGCGGAGTAATCAGCAGACACTTCACTCTTTTCAAGAGAATTTTCTGTACTATCACCTTCTCGGGTTGGTTTTAGCCCAAGGCAAACTGTGTAAAGTAGAAATAGGGAGCTAATGAATTTCTCCGTTCTAACGAGCCAATTCTGGTCGCTCTGTCTGAGCGGTATTAGCTTGGGATTGATCTACGTACTGATCTCCCTCGGCTACACCATGGTCTATGGCGTATTGCGCCTCATTAATTTTGCAAACTCTGAAATTTTTATGGTTGGAACCTTCGCCACAGTCTGGGTTGAGACCGGCCTGACAGGGCATACATCCGGCTCTAGCCCAATCCATGGCTTTCAATTAATTTACACACTTCTCTTTGCCCTTGTAGTCGCCATGCTCTCATCTGGAATCACAGCACTCGCGGTCGAGTTCTTTGCATACCGCAGACTGCGCGCTAAAGGAACTAACCGTTTGGCGAGCTTGATCTCTGCAATTGGAATGTCAATCGTTCTGAGTGAGAGTGCTCGTATCTTGACCCACTCACGCCCACAGGCAAACCCAAGACTTCTCGAAAAGAGTTCTTTAGGACATTTCGCAGGTGCAAATTTCCGTGTGGATACCGTCCTTGTTGTTGTATCAGCTCTTCTTATGTTTATCGCTCTTGATCGTTTCGTCAATAAGAGCCGCTTAGGTAAAGCTATTCGCGCTGTTTCGATGTCTGAAGAGAATGCAAAGTTGATGGGCATCAACCTCAATCGCGTCATCTCAGTAACATTTCTTATCGGTGGCCTCATGACTGGCGCCGCATCATTCTTCTTCATGACGGTCTATGAGACTACGAAGTTCAACGTCGGTTTTAACCTTGGTTTGGCAGCATTTACCGCCGCAGTTCTGGGTGGAATCGGAAATCTCCGAGGAGCCTTCTTCGGCGGAATTTCCCTTGGATTACTTGAGACCATGTCAGCAGCGGTCCTTGGCAGCCAATGGAAATCTGTGACTGTCTTCGTCGTATTGGTTCTTGTTCTATTAGTTCGTCCAAATGGAATCTTTGGCGAAGCAATCCAGCAGACGAGGGTTTAACGATGAATCTAAAGAATATTAATCTGCGCGATAAGGGTGCAGCTCTCTGGGAGAGTTGGGATCGTCCACGTCGTACAATCTTTGTCATCGCGCTCATTGGGCTAGTTATCTTGATGCCGTTCGCGGGTAACTTCTCCTTCACGAGCATTTTGGATACACCAATTGCTTCATATCAAGATGTCTTGGTCTATCCGATTGGCATGTTTGTACTGATGGCGCTTGGATTAAATATCGTTGTTGGTAAGAGCGGATTACTCGATCTTGGATATGTAGCATTTTTTGCTATTGGTGCATATACACAAGCGATTCTCGGAACAAAGACTCATCTGAATGCCTGGGAGATTCTTCCGATCGGTATGGGACTTGCGATGCTCTCAGGGGTACTACTTGGTCTACCAACACTGCGACTACGCGGTGATTACCTCGCAATCGTGACTCTCGGTTTTGGTGAGATCGTTCGTATTGTCACCCTCAATATTTCTATCACTGGTGGAACAAACGGAATTGCTCGAATTCCTGGACCACCCGAAATCGCTGGTTTGAAATTCGACATCATGCATCCTGTGAATTATTTCTGGCTCGTCTTTGGAATGATTTTACTTGTTATCTGGATGATTCGTCGCCTATCAGTACGTCGTCCAGGACGCGCATGGGAAGCGATTCGTCAGGATGAAGATGTGGCGATGCTCATGGGCGTAGCAACCCTTCGTTACAAGATCTGGTCTTTTAGTATTGGTGCAGCGGTTGGCGGGGCAGCGGGAGTAATCTACGCAGCTAAAGTATTAGTAATTGCACCCCAGATGTTCACCTTTAACGTCTCGGTATTGATTCTCTCTTGTATCGTCTTCGGCGGAATGGGAAATATGTGGGGCGTGGTGTTTGGTGGCGTAATTCTTGCTTATATTCCAGAGCGCATTCGATTCATCACAAATGCTCGTCAGTTGGTATTTGGTCTTGTTCTAGTTGTCATCATGAATTTACGTCCCGATGGTCTCTTGCCGCGTAAGAAGCGCGAGAAGATCAAGGCGAAGAGAGCGGTGGATAATGTCTGATACATCTGCACCGATTCTTGAGATGGATAACGTCGTCATGCAGTTTGGTGGCGTACGTGCTCTCGATACCGTCAACTTCTCAGTCAAGAAGGGTGAGATCTGCGCTCTTATCGGTCCTAATGGAGCTGGTAAGACAACAGTCTTCAACGTGATCACAGGCGTCTACTCTGTCACCGGAGGAGAGATTCGTTTTAATGGTCAGAACCTTGCCGGTAAGAAGCGAAACAAAATCACCGCAATGGGTATCGCTCGCACATTCCAGAATGTTCGCCTCTTCGGAGATATGACAGCTCTCGAAAACGTTATTACGGCAACTGATGTTCATAAGAAGAGTGGACTCGTTGGAGCACTCTTTGGATCACCTCGTTCACGTCGGGAAGAGAAGGAGAGCGCTATTAAGGCTCACAAACTTCTTGAATTCTTGGGAATCGATCATCGCGCCGATCAATTGGCGAAGAACTTGCCTTACGGAGATCAACGTCGCCTTGAGATTGCACGTGCACTCGGAACTGATCCGCAGTTGCTTCTCTTAGATGAGCCGGCTGCTGGATTTAACCCTGCAGAGAAGGTTGCACTTGCAAAGGATATTAAACGTATCCGCGATGCTGGTTATACCGTCCTCTTGATCGAACACGATATGTCTCTGATTATGGGAATCTCTGATCGCGTCGTCGTACTCGACTTTGGCAAGAAGATTGCCGATGATCTGCCAAGCGTTGTTCAGAATGATCCGAAGGTTATTGAAGCCTACTTAGGAGTGCCATCTGATGCGTCTTGAAATTAAAGATCTCCATGTCTTCTACGGCAAGATTGAGGCAATCAAAGGCATTAGCGTTGTCGTCAACCAAGGTGAAATTGTTACCTTGATTGGTGCAAATGGCGCTGGCAAGACAACAACTCTGAAGACTGTCTCAGGCCTTCGCCCAGTTTCATCTGGTGCGATTATCTTCGATGGTCAAGATATTTCAGGAATGTCTGCTCACGAGCGTGTAGAGATTGGTATCTCACAAGTGCCTGAGGGCCGCGGAATTTTCCCTGGTATGACTGTTCTTGAGAACCTCGAGATCGGTAAGTACTTTAGAAAAGATCGCAGAGCAGAGATGAATGAAGATCTAGAGAAGGTCTATCACCTCTTTCCACGTTTGAAAGAACGTACATCACAAGCAGGTGGAACTCTCTCAGGCGGCGAGCAACAGATGCTTGCGATTGGTCGTGCGCTTATGGCACGTCCAAAAGTTCTCTTACTGGATGAACCATCTATGGGACTTGCGCCGATGATGATCCAAAATATCTTCAATATCATTACTGAGATCAACACCGCTCTCGGAACAACGATCCTTCTCGTTGAACAGAATGCACAGCAAGCCTTGCAGCGTGCAAATCGCGCCTATGTTCTTGAGACAGGCAAAGTTGTGAAGGAGGCAAAGGCTTCAGATCTACTTAACGATCCAGCAGTTCGCGAGGCATACCTCGGAACCGGTGCTCACTCCTAACGCGGATTATTTACGTTCTGCCAAGATGAGGCAGGTGATGCGCGAAGTACAGGTGCGCTCACCTGCCTCATTTGTTATAACAACGTCATAGACACATAAGGTCTTACCCAGTGAAATTGCAGTCGCAACGCCCGTAACAAAACCAGAGGTTGCTGATTTATGATGAGTCGCGTTGATATCCACTCCAACGATTTGGCGATCTGGTCCAGCATGCAAGCTCGTACCAACAGATCCCAAGCTCTCCGCCAAGACGACATTTGCACCTCCGTGCAAAAGTCCGAATGGTTGGGTATTACCTTCAACAGGCATTCGAGCCACTAGACGTTCTGGAGAGGCTTCGAGGAATTCAATCCCCATTTTCTTATCTAAAGCGCCACTGCCACGTTGACGAATAACTGCGAGATAGTCGGTCATGGGCGTCAGTCTAACTAGACTCCACCTCGTGACTGTAGAGAAACGCTTATTGCTGGTCGATGGCCATTCCTTGGCCTACCGCGCTTTCTACGCGCTCCCGGTGGAGAACTTCTCAACTGCCTCAGGCCAAGCAACCAATGCGATCTATGGCTTCACATCCATGTTGATCAACCTCATTAAAGAAGAGAAGCCGACCCATATTGCGACCGCCTTCGATGTATCGCGGAAGACATTCCGATCGGAGAAATTTCCCGAGTACAAGGCAAATCGAAGTGCGACTCCTGATGAGTTTAGATCCCAGATGGGTTTTATCTTCGAATCTGTTTCGGCACTTGGAATCCGCCACTTTGCGATGGAGGGATTTGAAGCCGATGACATCATTGCAACAATCTCCACTCACGCAGCCGAGCAGGGATACGAAGTGCTCATCTGCACAGGTGATCGTGATTCATTCCAACTCGTCAACGAAAATATCACCGTCCTCTATCCCAAGAAGGGGATGACAGATTTAGCTCGCATGACACCTGCGGCAGTAGAAGAGAAGTACGGATTAACCCCATTGCAGTATCCAGATTTTGCAGCTCTTCGAGGAGACCCGAGTGACAACCTCCCGTCGGTACCCGGAGTTGGCGAGAAGACAGCAACGAAATGGATTCAGGAGTATGGAAATCTTGATGGACTTCTTGCGCATGCACCTGAGATAACTGGCAAGGTGGGTGATTCTCTTCGAGCCCATGTAGATGCAATTCGCCTCAATCGAGAGCTCACACAATTACGACATGACCTCTCATTTGGTGCGAGTGTTACTGAGCTTGAGTGGCCTGGGGTCGACTTTCCAAAACTCAATGCACTTATGGATCAACTCGAGATTAAGGCACTCAAAGAGAAGGCAAAGGTTTTAGGTACAGGTTCTGCAGAAACTCCCGTTCCCCAGCTCGCAACAATGGATAAGGCAACCACTCAAGAATCAACCAATAAAGATCTCACAAAGATTCTTGCTGGTAGAACTGCGCCTATCGCACTCTTTGCTGAAGTAATCGATTCATCGATCACCGCTTTTGCCGTTGCTGTGAACGAATCCCAGATCTATACCGTCGTGGGATCACCACAAGGGGAGTGGCTTACAGATAGAAACCTTCCGAAGTGGGTACACGCAGGCAAAGTTTTTGCACGTGCATCTGGCATAGAGGGAATCACCTTCGATACAGAGCTTGCTGCCTATCTGATCAATCCTGGCGGACGTAACCTTGAGATAGCAGATCTCTCTCAACGCTATCTAGGCCAGAGCGTTGCTGTCGAAAACGAAGACCTCTTCACCTCATTTGATGGCTCCTTAGCAGCAGTGATTTATTGCCTTGTACCAGTCTTAGAGAAAGAGATTCAAGCTCGGAATATGCGTTCACTCCTCACTGATCTAGAAATTCCAACAATGATTGAGCTTGCCGCGATGGAGCAGGATGGAATCGCTGTGGATTCAAAGAAACTCACCGATCTATCTGCCTATTTTCGTGGCGAAGTTGATCGAGAGACGAGCGCTGCTCATAAAGAAGCGGGTAGAGAGTTCAATGTAGGTTCACCTAAGCAGCTGCAAGTCATTCTCTTCGATGAGCTTGGCCTACCAAAAACCAAGAAGATCAAGACGGGATTCACCACCGATGCAGAGAGCCTTGAAACTCTCTTTGCGAAGACTGCTCACCCAATCCTGGCCCACCTCTTGCGTATCCGTGAGACGACAAAGTTACTTACAACAATTGACGGTCTCACTACTGCAACTGCATCAGATGGAAGAATCCATACAACGTTTCAGCAGACTGTCACAGCAACAGGACGACTCTCATCTACTGATCCGAACCTGCAGAATATTCCAGTACGTACCGAAGAAGGTCGCAGAATTCGTGACTGTTTCGTTGCAGCAACGCCATATGTTGATCTCTTAACAGCTGATTACAGTCAGATCGAGATGCGCATCATGGCCCACCTCTCTAAAGATGCGGCTCTTATCGAAGCCTTTAAGAGTGGCGAAGATCTTCACACAACTGTTGGTGCACAGGTCTTCGGCGTAAAGCCGAAAGATGTAGACCCTGAGATGCGCCGCCAAATAAAGGCAATGTCATACGGTCTGGCATATGGCCTATCTGCATTTGGGTTATCCCAACAACTCAATCTCTCACCAACAGAAGCGGCTGCACTTATGGGTAGTTACTTTGATCGCTTCGGTGGTATTCGTGATTACCTGAAGACGGTTGTCATTGAAGCTCGCGAACGTGGATATACAGAGACGATTCTTGGCCGCAGACGATATCTTCCAGATTTAAACTCTGAGAACCGCCAACAACGTGAAGTTGCAGAACGTATGGCTCTCAACGCTCCTATCCAAGGATCAGCGGCCGACATCATGAAAGTCGCAATGCTCAATGTTGCAAAGAAGATGCGGGTCGAGGAATTGAAATCACGCTTGCTCTTACAAGTCCACGATGAACTTATTTTTGAGATTGCTCCCGGGGAGAGCGAAGTTCTCTCTACCCTCGTTCAGGCTGAGATGTCGCAGGCGGTTGAATTGTCGCTCCCGCTAGATGTGAATATTGGCATCGGGAAGAGCTGGGATTTGGCCGCGCACTAACTGCAATTAATCTTCGCGAGGACCAAACTTGTCAGCGGCTTTCAATAGACCTTTTCCAGAGCGAACCATGACCGCTCCGATGACAACTGAAATACTTGTACATAAGAAACAAAATTGCGGTGAGACTGATTGAGAAAGTGACCCACCGATCCATGACCCGACAGATGCTGCACTTCCTTCAACTGTCCACATCCATCCGAGCGCTGATGCAGCAGTTCCTCGAGGGCGAACTGCTTCAACTATTTCGAGATAGAAGACTTGTTGAGATCCAACGGTTAGGCCTATAAGTCCTCCCACCAACATAAGAGACCATCCCGGCGTTGTAAGAAAGAGCGGTAATCCAACGAGCGCCCAAAGGTAATAGTTTCGAATAAATGCATTGAGTGGCGTCAGGTGCTTACCAATCACTCCTGCGAGGAGTGCGCCGATAATGCTGGCAATGCTGCTGACAGCAAAGATTGTTCCAGTGAGACGTTCTACATGGCGAATAGATGTGAATGCAGGGACTGCAATCTGGAACATTCCTGCTCCAAGCCCAATGATGATTCCTTCGACCATCAAAAGTCGAATACCTGGTACACGGAATATCCCGATATCAGATTTTGATTTCACTTCGGGTTTCCATTGATTGGTGACAGATAGAACAGAGAGTGAGATACCCCCAAGGAAAATTAAAGCTGAGCAAGTCAGAAGAGCAGAAGCGGGATGGGCGGAAAGTGAAAGATAGGTAACAAGTACCGGACCAAAAATCGAAGCAGTTGTCATGACGGAAGTATCAATTGCAAGTGCCTTGCGCATATCGTGCGGTGGAACAATGTGGCGCCAGAGTGGTCGTATTGAAAGGTTAATGGGAGGACCACAAATTCCTAAGAAGAATGCAGCAAAGACGAGAGAAGTTCGTCCATGCACAAAGTTGAGTAGCAGGATTGCACTTGCATAGAGCGGGACAAAGATTCGTAGGGGGATACGCATGCCAAATCGATCAATCATCGATGTGCGGATACTTGTTGAGAGCGCCCCAGATATGCCGTTCAATCCGGCCACGAATCCGGCAAAGGCGATGGAGTGAAGCGCGTGGTAGGTCTTGAAATAGAGACCTAATCCGATCATGCCGTAGGCCAAACGAGCGGGGAATGAGGCGAGAATCATGGATGTAGCTCCCCGATATTGGAAGATTCGCAGATATTCACGCACGATTGCATCGTAGCCACCTTGAAGGGGTCGCGTACTGGCTTTTGGCAGTTTGACCCATATTTCTCGGGTGCGTACCCTTAGCGACTCACCCCGCATCCAGCCGGGTAAAGCTTTACCCGTCCTATTCCTACTACTTCTATTCACCTACGGAGCAACTTGAGCACTCACGCAATTAACGACATCGGTTCAGCAGAAGATTTCCTCGCCGCAATCGAAGGCACCATTAAGAATTTCAATGACGGAGACCTCGTATCAGGCATCGTCGTACAAATAGACCGCGAAGAAGTACTTCTCGATATCGGTTATAAAACTGAAGGTGTTATCCCTTCCCGTGAACTTTCAATCCGCCATGATGTTGATCCATCAGAGCTTGTAAAAGTTGGCGATCGTATTGAAGCGCTCGTACTCCAGAAAGAAGATAAAGAAGGACGTCTGATCCTCTCCAAGAAGCGTGCTCAATATGAGCGTGCATGGGGCGACATCGAAGGCAAGAAGGAGCGCGACGAAGTCGTGGTCGGAACTGTCATCGAAGTTGTTAAGGGTGGACTTATCGTTGATGTCGGATTGCGTGGCTTCTTACCAGCATCGCTCGTTGAAATGCGTCGCGTCCGTGACCTCACTCCTTATATCGGCAAGGAAGTTGAATGCCGCATCATCGAACTTGATAAGAACCGTAACAACGTAGTTCTTTCACGTCGTGCATACCTTGAGCAGACTCAATCTGAGTCTCGCACAACATTCCTCAATCAGCTCACAAAGGGTCAAGTCCGCGAAGGTGTTGTCTCATCTATCGTGAACTTCGGCGCATTTGTTGATCTTGGTGGAGTAGATGGTCTTGTTCACGTTTCCGAGCTCTCATGGAAGCACATCGATCATCCAAGTGAAGTCGTTGAAGTAGGAGATGAAGTTACTGTTGAAGTTCTTGAAGTTGATTTCGAGCGTGAGCGCGTATCGCTCTCACTCAAGGCAACCCAAGAAGATCCTTGGCAGGCAGTTGCTCGTACTCACGCGATCAACCCAGTTGTTCCTGGTGAAGTAACGAAGCTCGTTCCATTCGGCGCATTTATCCGCGTCTTTGAAGGTATCGAAGGCTTAGTTCACATCTCTGAGTTGGCAGAACGCCACGTTGAGATCCCAGAGCAAGTTGTTCAGGTTGGCGATTCACTCTTCGTGAAGATCATTGATATTGATCTCGAGCGTCGCCGTATCTCACTCTCACTCAAGCAGGCTAATGAAGGACATGAAGTTGAGGTCGAAGCTTTCGATCCAACTCAATATGGAATGGCTGCTCGTTATGACGCAGCTGGCAACTTCATCTACCCTGAAGGTTTCGATGCTGAGACTCAAGAGTGGCGCCCAGGTTTTGAATCACAACGTGAAGAGTGGGAGCGTCAGTATGCTGAAGCTCAATCTCGCTTTGTGGCGCACAAGAAGCAGAAGGATGAGGCCCGCGCAGCGGATGCAGCATCTGAATCTGCCCCCGCAGAAGAAGCTGCAGCGGTTCCGGCCCCAGCAGCCGAATAACTGCGAACGAGTGTTGAAGGCCCCGATCAGTTATCTGGTCGGGGCTTTCTCCTTGTGAAAGCGACTTTGAAAATCCTGCCAGATCTAGAAGGGTTTTGATTCCTAGGTAGGCTATACGCGTGCTCCTTGTCGCTCTCACTGGTGGAATCGGTTCAGGTAAATCCCTGGCTGGAGAGTTCCTCTCTGCCCTCGGAGCAACCGTTGTCGATTCAGATCAGCTAGCCCGTGATGTCGTTGAACGGGGAACACCTGGTTTTGATGAGATCGTTTCTCGCTTTGGGGATCTCGTTCTCAAAGATGGCAACCTCGACCGATCGAAACTTGGAGAGATCATCTTCAGCGATCCAAAGGCGCGAGCAGATTTAGAAGCGATCACCCACCCCCGCATTAGAGATGCATTTGCGCAGGTTGTTGCTGCTGCCAAAGCTGGAGATGTCATCGTTAATCAGATTCCACTCCTTGTTGAAACGTCAGGTGCGGCACGTTTTGATTATATTGTGACAGTTTCGGCACCACTTGAATTGCGCCGAGAGCGATCTATCGCCCGAGGCATGAAGGGTTATGAATTCGATAAACGAGTAGCGGCCCAAGTCACTGATGCACAGCGAGAAGCAATTGCAGATTCAGTGATCATAAATTCAGGGGATAGGGATAGCCTCTTGCGATCTGTAGAGAATCTCTGGGAGGGTGAACTCTCTCCACGGGCAAGGTCGAAAGAATGAGAGCGATATCTGACCTGCAACGCAAGCCTTACCCTTTTGAAGTAATTAGCGATTACATTCCTTCGGGGGATCAGCCGACTGCGATTGCAGAGATAGCAAAACGTTTTGAACGTGGAGATCAGGATGTCGTCCTCTTAGGAGCGACTGGTACCGGAAAGTCCGCCACAACGGCGTGGCTCATCGAGAAGCTACAGCGGCCAACTCTCGTGCTCGCCCCAAATAAAACTCTCGCTGCCCAGCTTGCGAATGAATTTAGAGAATTACTTCCAAACAATGCTGTTGAGTACTTCGTCTCTTATTACGACTACTACCAACCTGAAGCATATGTCCCTCAATCAGATACCTTCATTGAGAAGGATTCTTCGGTGAATGCTGAAGTAGAACGCTTGCGACATAGTGCAACGAACTCCCTGCTCACCCGCCGCGATGTGATCGTGGTAGCAACTGTCTCCTGTATTTATGGGCTTGGTACACCTCAAGAGTATGTGGATCGAATGATCAGACTTCGGGTCGGGGATTCCATTGAGAGAAATGTTCTGCTCCGTCAATTCGTTGATATCCAGTACAAACGAAATGATATGGCCTTTGAACGCGGAACATTCCGAGTACGTGGTGACACTATTGAAATCATCCCCATGTATGAAGAGTTAGCGCTTCGTATCGAGATGTTTGGAGACGAGATCGAGAAGATCATGACTCTGCATCCACTGACGGGTGAGATTATTCGCGAAGAGACTGAGATGTATGTATTCCCTGCAAGCCACTATGCCGCAGGTCCTGAGACCATGAAACGTGCAGTGGCTCAGATTGATTCAGAACTTGAGATTGCAGTCGATGCCTTTGAACGCCAAAACAAACTTCTTGAAGCTCAACGTATTCGTATGCGCACGACCTTTGATATCGAAATGATTCGCCAGCTCGGCTTCTGTTCAGGAATTGAAAACTACTCCCGTCATATCGATGGCCGCGAAGCTGGAAGTGCCCCTCACTGCTTACTCGACTACTTTCCTGAAGATTTCCTTGTTGTGATAGATGAATCTCATGTAACGGTTCCGCAGATCGGAGCAATGCACGAAGGTGATGCATCGAGAAAACGAACACTTGTCGAGCACGGTTTTCGACTGCCAAGCGCTCTCGATAATAGACCTTTGCGCTTTGATGAATTTCTCACTCGTAAAGGACAGACGCTCTATCTCTCGGCGACGCCGGGTAAGTACGAGTTAGCCAAGGTAGAGGGTGATGTTGTTGAGCAAGTCATTCGCCCAACAGGTCTCATCGATCCTAAAATTATTGTTAAGCCAATTAAGGGTCAGATCGATGACCTAGTCGCCTCTATCAATGAACGCTCAGTAAAGAATGAGCGGGTTCTCGTCACAACGCTAACAAAGAAGATGTCCGAGGATCTCACTGATTACTTACAGGGTATTGGGATCCGTGTGCGTTATTTGCACTCAGAGGTTGACACTCTGCGGCGAGTAGAGCTCCTGCGTGAACTACGTACGGGTGAATACGATGTCTTGATCGGAATCAACCTTCTGCGCGAAGGTCTAGATCTCCCAGAAGTCTCACTGGTTGCAATCCTTGATGCAGATAAAGAGGGCTTCTTGCGTTCTTCTACATCGTTGATTCAGAATATCGGCCGTGCTGCCCGAAATGTATCGGGTGAAGTTCACATGTATGCCGACAATATGACGAAATCAATGGTTCAGGCGATCGATGAGACAAATAGGCGTCGTGAGAAGCAAGTCGCCTACAACACTGAACATGGAATTGAACCAACGGCGCTTCGAAAGAAGATCGCCGATATTACAGATCTCATTACCCAAGAGGCCGACGATACGGATAACCTGACGAAGAAGAAGACCAAGAATGGTGGGGGGATCGCGGTAGGAGTGCGCTCAACGCTCCCAGCCTCATTGCCGCGACAAGAGCTCATCGCTCTCATAGAATCCCTCACGGATCAGATGAAGTCGAGCGCCGCCCAATTGCAGTTTGAAGTGGCGGCCAGACTTCGTGATGAGATTAGAGAGCTCAAGAAGGAGCTTCGTGGAATGGAAGAGGCTGGTGAATGAGCGCTGATCGTTTAGTTGTACGTGGAGCGCGTGCTCACAATCTAAAGAATGTCTCCCTCGATCTTCCTCGTAATTCACTGATCGTCTTTACTGGACTTTCTGGCTCTGGAAAATCATCCCTCGCCTTCGACACAATCTTTGCTGAGGGCCAACGTCGCTATGTTGAATCTCTCTCAGCCTATGCGCGCCAATTTCTAGGACAGATGGATAAACCTGATGTTGATTTCATCGAGGGCCTCTCACCTGCAGTCTCAATCGATCAGAAATCTACAAATCGAAATCCGAGATCGACAGTAGGAACGATCACAGAGGTTTATGACTATCTGCGTTTACTCTTTGCTCGTGCTGGTCGGCCCCATTGCCCGAGTTGTGGCAAGGCGATAGCTAAGCAGACGCCACAGAATATTGTTGATCAGATTCTTGCACTCGATGCAGGTATCAAGTTTCAGGTGCTCGCTCCAATCGTGCGTGGTCGCAAGGGTGAGTTCGTTGATCTCTTCAAAGATCTTACAGTCCAAGGTTTCTCACGTGCACGCGTGGATGGGACTGTCTACGCACTCGCCGAAGCCCCAAAGCTGAAGAAGCAAGAGAAGCACACCATCGAAGTTGTGGTCGATCGCCTTGCCGTCAAAGCAGATGCAAAGTCTCGTCTTACCGATTCGATCGAGACCGCCCTCAAGCTTGCAAGTGGCCTCGTCGTCTTAGATTTTGTTGATCTCAAAGCAGGTGACCCCGAGAAAGAGAAGACCTTCAGTGAACATATGGCTTGCCATGATTGTGAGCTCTCCTTCGGGGAATTAGAACCACGCTCTTTCTCATTTAACTCTCCCTTCGGTGCATGCCCAGAGTGCACAGGTCTTGGTATCAAGCTTGAAGTTGATGAAGAGCTCGTAATCCCAGATGACACTCTCTCTATTGGAGAAGGTGCAATCGCTCCGTGGGTCAACTCAGAATACTTTGATCGCTTACTTGAAGGCCTCGCGAAAGAGCTGAGC
Source organism: uncultured Actinomycetes bacterium (assembly GCA_903895995.1). Classification (GTDB taxonomy): domain Bacteria; phylum Actinomycetota; class Actinomycetes; order Nanopelagicales; family Nanopelagicaceae; genus PALSA-747. The sequence goes on along the minus strand of CAITVX010000014.1, from coordinate 38,966 downwards.
TTCTCACTGGATAAGCCATGGAAAGCACTTGGAATAAAAGCTAAGAGCGCAATCCTCGATGGATGGGATTATGAAGTTCATGTGAAGTATAAGAATCGTTATGGACGCGAACGCGCATACACAACTGGATTTGAAGGAGTAAAACCTTTTATCGTGCGTCGTCACTCCGAAAGCGAAGGCGAGTATGGTCGCGATAAATATGAGGCTTATATGCGTGAGACCCCATGCCCAGCATGCAAAGGAACGCGATTAAAGCCTGAGGTTCTCGCTGTCACACTTGGCGGAAAGAGCATCGCTCAAATTTGTGAATTATCTATCGCCGATTGTGCGCTCTTCCTCAAGAAGATCTCACTTAACGCCCGCGAGAAGAAGATCGCTGAAAGAGTTCTCAAGGAAGTTCATGCTCGCCTCGGTTTCCTCTTGGATGTTGGGCTGGATTACCTCTCGTTGGAGCGTGCAGCTGGTTCTCTCTCAGGTGGGGAAGCGCAGCGCATAAGACTCGCCACTCAAATTGGTTCAGGGTTAGTCGGGGTTCTCTATGTCTTAGATGAGCCAAGCATTGGTCTGCACCAACGTGATAATCATCGACTTATTGAAACCCTCACACGCCTTCGCGATATGGGTAATACCTTGATTGTCGTAGAACACGATGAAGATACGATCCGCGCTGCTGATTGGATCGTTGATATCGGTCCTGGCGCAGGTGAGCATGGTGGAGAGATCGTTTCATCTGGAAGCTACCAAGAATTGATTGATGCACCTCGTTCTATCACTGGTGCCTACATGTCAGGACGAACAAAGATTGAAGTTCCGAAGCAGAGAAGAGCCTATGACAAGGCTCGTACGATCACAGTAAAAGAGGCGAAAGAGAATAACCTGAAGAATATTTCAGTCACATTCCCGCTTGGAAATTTTGTGGCGGTGACCGGTGTGAGCGGTTCAGGAAAATCAACGCTCGTCAACGACATTCTCTATAGCGTTCTTGCAAACAAACTCAATGGTGCACGTATTGTCCCAGGTAGACACCGTTCAGTTTCAGGTCTTGATAATCTCGACAAAGTTGTACACGTGGATCAATCTCCTATCGGAAGAACTCCTCGCTCCAATCCAGCGACATATACAGGAGTATTTGACAAGATTCGCGCCCTCTTTGCAGAGACGAGCGAAGCAAAAGTTCGTGGTTATCTGCAAGGACGTTTCTCATTTAACGTTAAAGGTGGTCGCTGCGAGAATTGCGCTGGCGATGGCACCATCACCATTGAGATGAACTTCCTGCCAGATGTCTATGTCCCATGCGAGGTCTGTCATGGAGCGAGATATAACCGTGAGACTCTTGAAGTTCATTACAAGGGAAAAACGATCGCCCAAGTACTCGATATGCCCATCGAAGAAGCCTTTGATTTCTTCGAATCCGTTCCTGCCATCGCGCGCTTCCTTAAGACGCTCAATGACGTTGGACTCGGATACGTACGACTCGGGCAATCGGCCCCAACCCTTTCAGGTGGAGAAGCCCAGCGAGTAAAGCTTGCTACAGAGCTCCAGCGACGCTCAACCGGCCGAACTATCTATGTACTTGATGAACCAACAACAGGCTTACATTTTGAAGATACGCGAAAGCTTTTAGTGGTTCTCAATCGATTGGTAGACACTGGTAATACAGTTATCGTCATCGAACACAATCTTGACGTTATCAAATGTGCAGACTGGGTCATTGATCTGGGCCCAGAAGGCGGCGCCGGGGGAGGCGAAGTGATTGCCGAAGGAACTCCCGAAGCTGTTGCGAAGATGAAGCAGAGTTATACGGGTCAATTCCTGGCTTCAGTTCTGAAATAGGAAGCACCAATGGCTGATCCGCAGAGTTATCGCCCATCGAATATTCCCACAGATCCTGGCGTTTATCGTTTCTATGATGCCACTGGAACAGTTATCTATGTGGGCAAGGCGCGAAATTTAAAGAACCGCCTCAACTCATATTTTGGTAGCAATCTCACTGAGAAGACATATCGGATGGTGCATAAGGCGATCCGCGTCGATTGGACGATTGTCAATACAGAAGTTGAAGCGCTGCAACTCGAGTTCACATGGATCAAGAGCTATAACCCTGAATTTAACGTTCAATTTAAAGATGATAAGAGTTATCCATACTTGGCCGTAGCAATCAATGAGAAGTTTCCTAAGGTCTATGTCTCAAGGCAGAAGAAGTTGAAAGGAACTAAATACTTCGGACCATTTGCTCATACCTGGGCACTTCGGAGTACCTTCGACACTTTACAAAAGATCTATCCAGTACGCAGCTGCAGTGACGGTAACTTTGAACGGGCAGTAAAGAGTAAACGTCAATGTCTCCTGGGTGATATCGGCAAGTGTTCGGCGCCATGCGTGGGCTGGATCAGCGAAGATGACCATAAAGATCTAGCAACGAAGCTCGTCAAATATCTCGATTCAAATCCAGCAGATATTGAAGTGCAGATCGAAAAAGAGATGGCTCAGGCCTCCGCCAATGAGGAGTTCGAGAAGGCGGGTAAATTGCGTGATCAACTCCACGCAATCTCTAAGTCCAACGAGATTATGGGAACCTCCCTAAGTCCAAATTTCACCGCAGATGTAATAGGTATCCATGAGGAGACCACACATTGCGCTGCATCACTCTTCTCTGTACGAAATGGACGAATCGTCGGGTCTCGCTCTTGGATTATTGATATGGCAAACGTCCTGGAAGGCGAAGAACTTATCGGCGCGACTCTGAGCAAGATCTATCTCGATAATGAGATCCCCAAGGAGATCTTGATTGATCGAGAGAGCGATGAGATTGCCGAGTTTGAGGCGTGGCTTGCGCAGTTAAGTGGCCACAAGGTCTCTATCGCCCACCCAATTCGTGGTGAGAAGGCAGAGATCATCGCTGTCGTTAAACGCAATGCTCACCAATCCCTCATTCAGTATTTAAGCAAGAGAGCCAATGATGCAGCTGTAAGTGGCGCAGCGCTTGAAGAGATCGCACAAGCTCTCGATATGCCTGAGCTCCCACTGCGAATCGAATGTTTTGATATCTCTAATATCCAAGGCAAGCATATGGTCGCTTCCATGGTCGTCTTTGAAGATGGTCAAGCGAAGAAGAGTGAATACCGACGTTTTGCGATCGATGATGAATCAAACTTTGATGATACGCGGGCGATGCATCATGTCCTCACAAGACGTCTCAAGCGTTATTTGGCTGAGAAAGATATCGATCTCAATGAGATCGCAACAACCGGGGGAAGCCGTCCAAAGTTTGCTTATGCACCGCAGTTGATTGTCGTCGATGGTGGTCAGCCACAAGTAGCTGCCGCAGCGAGGGCTCTGGCAGAACTTGGGATTGAGAACATCACCTTAGTTGGCTTAGCAAAACGCCTGGAAGAAGTATGGTTGCCAGATAATAAAGATCCGGTGATCTTTCCGCGCCATAGCGAAGCGCTCTATCTTCTGCAGAGAGTTCGCGATGAAGCTCATCGATTTGCCATTACATTCCACCGCAGCAAGCGATCACAGGTGATGCTTGAATCTTTACTCGATGATATTCCTTCTCTAGGTGAAGTTCGTCGTAAAGCGCTCTTAGATCACTTTGGATCTGTGACTGCGATTCGTAGCGCGACCCTTGAGCAGATAGCGACGATTCCAGGAATTGGGACAAAGACTGCTCAGATCATCATCGACGGAATCTCCCGTGAGGCTGCAACGAGCCCTACGGTTGATATGGCTACTGGTGAAATCCTTGACAAGTAAGGCAGGATAGAGACATGTCTTCATCCGAAGTAGTTCTCGTCACTGGTATGAGCGGTGCTGGTCGATCAACAGTTGCACATGTGATGGAAGATCTTGGATGGTATGTCGTCGATAACCTGCCGCCAGCGTTACTTCCCAATCTATGTGATCTAGCAGCGACAACTGTGACAAAGTATGCAGTCGTCATCGACGTTCGCGGGGGTCAATTCTTTGACGAACTGAACGGGGCTCTCGCCGAATTACAGAAGCGAGGAATTGCCCGCAGAATTCTCTTTGTTGATGCCTCCGATGATGTTCTCGTACGCAGATTTGAAGCAACACGTAGACCCCATCCCTTGCAAGGGTCAGACCGGATTCTCGATGGCATCGCAAAAGAGCGCGAACGCCTGCGAGAAGTTCGCTCTCTTGCAGATTTAATTGTTGATTCCTCGGCATTTAATATCCATCAGCTCGAGAAGAAGATCGAGGAGATTTTCAACTCCGCTGGAGATGCTGACCTTCGCGTCAATGTTCTCTCCTTTGGATACAAATACGGTATCCCAGTCGATGCAGATCTTGTGGTCGATTGCCGGTTCATTGCTAACCCACATTGGGTGCCTGAGCTTCGTCCACTCAATGGATTAGATGCCCCAGTGAGTGAGGCTGTTCTGGGAAGTGCCAATACTCAAGAATTTCTCGATCGTTACCAGTCTCTCTTTGAGACGATGGCTGTTGGATTCTTCAACGAGGGTAGAAAATATTTGACCCTCGCTGTCGGATGCACAGGTGGAAAACATCGCAGCGTTGCAATCGCAGAAGAACTCTCCAAGAGGTTTAATGCAAAATCTCTCATCGGCGGTCGTTCCATTATCGCCCATCCCATGCATCGAGATCTTGGGCGCGAAATTTGAGCTTCAATCCTCGAGTAGTTGCTCTTGGTGGTGGACATGGTCTGGCTGCAACTCTCACAGCACTTCGAACTATTACAGATGATCTGACGGCGATCGTTACCGTTGCAGATAATGGTGGATCGAGCGGACGATTGCGTGAAGAGTTTGGTTTTCTCCCTCCAGGCGATTTGAGGATGGCACTTGCAGCTCTCTGCTCAGATGATGAGTGGGGCCGTGATTGGGCGCAGATACTTCAATATCGCTTCACAAGCGAAGGCGACCTTAACGGACATGCATTAGGAAATTTACTTCTGACAGCTCTTTGGGATCGGGATGGAGATCCGGTACAAGGAATCGCCAGGGTTGGTGAATTACTTCGCCTTCGTGGTCGCGTATTACCGATGGCTCTTGAACCGCTCGATATTGAAGGAACTTTCAATACAGCGTATGGGCGAAAGATCGTTCGGGGCCAAGTTGAGGTTGCAACAACGAAAGGTAGAGTGGAATCTCTCAGATTGATTCCAGATGAACCACGTTCAACACCAGAAGCGATACAAGCAATTGCTGATGCGGAATGGATCACCATAGGGCCAGGTTCTTGGTTCTCAAGTGTCATGCCTCATTTTCTTCTCAAAGAGCAGGCAGCAGCGATTGCGCAATCATCGGCCAAGAAGGTAGTTCTCTTCAATCTGCCCGAACCCGATACTGAAAATGAATTTGCAGGATATTCAGCAGCCGAACATCTTCAATTGATCACTAAACATTTACCCGATCTTCATATTGATTATGCAGTGGCCGATCGTGCCTCGTTGGCACAATCACCTAGCCTTAAACAGGTAGTTGAGGGTTGCGGTGGTGAACTTGTTTTATCGGATTTAGCTCTTACGCCAGGAAGTTTTCATCACGATCCCCAAAAATTAGGTCCACTTTTACGCCACATTTTCAATTGAACCCTGCTTAGATACTCACATGGCGATGACCGCAAGTGTGAAAGATGAGCTGAGTCGACTCAGCGTCACCAAGCCATGCTGTCGTAAGGCCGAAGTCTCTGCTCTTCTGCGCTTTGCTGGGGGACTTCACATCTCAGCAGGACATATTGTTATTGAAGTTGAATTAGATACTGCACAAAGTGCCAGAAGGCTGCGCAAAGATATCTCTGAAATTTTTGGCCATGAAGCTGAACTTGCAGTTCTCTCAGCAGGTGGCCTACGCAAAGGTTCGCGCTACTTGGTACGTGTTACCTCTGATGGCGATGCACTTGCCAGGCAGACGGGATTGATCGACGGGAATAACCGCCCCATTCGCGGACTTCCTCCACAAGTTGTTTCAGCCGGCATATGTGATGCAGAAGCTGCATGGCGTGGAGCATTTCTTGCACATGGATCTCTTACTGAACCAGGTCGCTCGTCAGCGCTTGAGATCACCTGCCCAGGACCTGAGGCTGCACTTGCACTTGTGGGATCCGCTCGCCGGTTGGGAATTACTGCGAAGGCTCGTGAAGTTCGTAACGTCGATCGAGTTGTGATCCGTGATGGCGATGCTATCGGCGCGCTTCTGACTCGCTTAGGTGCGCATGAATCTGTTCTGGCATGGGAAGAGCGTCGGATGCGACGTGAAGTTCGTGCGACCGCGAACCGCCTTGCAAACTTTGATGATGCCAATCTTCGCCGCTCTGCCCGGGCAGCTGTTGCAGCGTCAGCCCGAGTAGCTAGGGCTATGGAGATCCTGGGGGATGAGATTCCTGATCACCTGAAAGAGGCAGGGGAGTTGCGCATTACCCATGGCCAAGCGAGCCTAGAAGAACTTGGTTCACTTGCCACCCCGCCGATGACCAAGGATGCGATCGCTGGAAGAATTCGTCGATTACTTGCGATGGCAGATAAGCGGGCCCACGATCTTGGAATACCAGATACCGAAGCTGGATTGAGCCCGGAGATGCTCGAAAACGACTGATTGAGTCCTGATAGACTTCAGCATCACAATGTTGTGGCTCGGAGCGGATTCATTTGTATATCTCGCTCGCACCTAGCTCGTAGCTATCCGACGAAAACTTAGGGTAGACACTTTTCTCAAGAAGGCAGGATTACTGTGGTTCGTGTTGGAATTAATGGTTTTGGACGTATTGGACGTAACTTCTTCCGCGCTGCTCTTACCTCAGGCGCACAATTTGAGATCGTTGGAATCAACGACCTCACAGATAATGCCACTCTCGCTCACCTTTTGAAGTATGACTCAATCCTTGGACCTCTCGGTCTGCCAGTGAGCTTTGACGATGATTCAATTACCGTTAATGGCAAGAAGATCCGCGTCTTCGCAGAGCGCGATCCAGGTGCACTTCCTTGGGCAGATGTGAAGGCCGATATCGTTATTGAATCAACCGGTTTCTTCACGAAGGCTGCAGATGCGCAGAAGCACATCACTGCTGGCGCGAAGAAGGTCATTATTTCAGCACCTGCAACTGATGAAGATATCACCATCGTCATGGGCGTTAACCATGAGAAGTACGATCCTTCTGCTCATACAATCATTTCAAATGCTTCATGCACAACAAACTGTCTTGCACCAATGGCAAAGGTTCTCGAAGATAACTTTGGAATCGTCAAGGGCTTGATGACAACTATTCATGCGTATACCAATGATCAATCACTCCAAGATCAGCCACACAAAGATCTCCGTCGCGCTCGCGCCGGTGCTCTCTCAATGATCCCAACATCAACTGGCGCTGCAAAGGCGATCAGCTTGGTATTGCCATCACTCAAGGGCAAGCTAGATGGTTATGCGATGCGCGTTCCAGTACCTACTGGTTCAGCAACTGACCTCACTGTTGAGCTTGCCAAGGAAGTTACAGCGGCAGCGATCAATGCAGCGATGAAGAAGGCTGCTGAAGGCCCGCTCAAGGGATATCTCGAATATACAGAAGATCAGATCGTTTCTGCAGATATCGTTACTAATCCATCTTCATGCATCTTCGATGCTGGCCTTACTAAAGTTATTGGTAATCAGGTCAAGATCGTTGGTTGGTATGACAATGAGTGGGGTTACTCAAACCGCCTCGTCGATCTCGTTGGTTTTGTGGGGGCAAAGCTCTAACGAGCGCCTCTATGAACTCTCTTCAATCTTTTGATTATGCAGGAAAGCGAGTACTTCTTCGCTGTGATCTCAATGTTCCTATCAAGGATGGGGTCATTACTGATGACGGACGCATTCGGGCATCACTTCCTACAATTCAATATTTAGTCAGCCAAGGGGCGGCGGTCATTATCACCGCTCACCTTGGTCGGCCAAAGGGAGAGCGCAAAGCAGAACTATCACTTGCACCTGTTGCTCATCGCCTGGGTGACTTACTCGATATGAAAGTCACATTCTCACAAGAGATCATTGGATCCATTGAGGCGAAGAACGTTAAGGCTGGGGAAGTAGTCCTCATAGAAAATATTCGTTACGAAGGCGCAGAGACAAGTAAAGATGAATCAGAACGGACGACTCTTGCGAAAGAGCTAGCTGCCTACGCAGATATCTTTATCTCAGATGGCTTTGGCGCGGTGCACCGCAAGCATGCATCTGTCTACGATGTTGCGAAACTTCTGCCTCATGCACCGGGTTATCTTGTTGCAGCTGAGATTGATGTTTTGAAGAAACTTACTCAGAACCCACAACGCCCTTATGGCGTCGTGCTGGGTGGATCTAAAGTCTCTGACAAGATTGGTGTTATTGAAAATCTTCTCGATAAGGTCAATGTGATGGCCATCGGTGGAGGAATGCTCTTCACCTTCTTAGCTGCGCAGGGATATGAAATTGGAAAGTCACTCGTAGAAGTTGATCTTATTCCGACCGTTAAAGAGTTGATGGCTCGTGCAGAAAAATTAAGCGTCACACTTCTTCTGCCAACCGATATTGTGGTTGCTCCTGCCTTTGCTGCAGATGCAACTCCCACGATAGTTGGAGCTGACTCGATCCCTGCCGATCAGATGGGCTTAGATATTGGACCTGTGAGTGCAGCAGCTTTCGCAGCGGCGATCGTAGAGTGCAAGACTGTATTCTGGAATGGTCCTATGGGAGTCTTTGAATTTCCTAACTTCGCCGTTGGCACAAAGGTCGTTGCACAGGCGCTCACCCAGGTAACTGGCATTTCAGTCGTAGGTGGGGGAGACTCAGCTGCTGCTGTAAGAAAACTTGGTTTTGCCGATTCAGATTTTGGATATATTTCGACTGGCGGAGGCGCCTCTCTCGAGTATCTAGAAGGTAAAGAACTTCCCGGAATTTCCGTTCTCGCTTAATTCATTTGAGGGTCTAAGGAGTAGAAATGCGCAAGCCGCTTATCGCAGGAAACTGGAAGATGAATCTCAATCATCTCGAGGCGATTGCCGTCACACAGAAGCTCTCCTACTCGCTAGAAGAGAAGGATTATGAAGCGGTCGATATCACCATCCTTCCGCCATTCACTGATATCCGCTCAGTTCAAACTCTGGTTGATGGCGATCGACTCCGACTTACCTATGGAGCGCAAGATCTCTCACCTGATGTCTCTGGTGCATTTACAGGTGATATCTCGGGAAGTATGCTCGCAAAGCTTGGCTGCACATATGTTGCTGTAGGACACTCAGAACGACGTGCAATCCATGGAGAGAGCGATGAGCTTCTCAACAGAAAGCTGAAGGCAGCTTTAACGAACGAGATTATTCCGATCTTCTGCATCGGCGAAGAACTTCCGATTCGTGAAGCAGGCACCCATGTAGCGCATGTACTTAATCAGCTAAGAAATGGTCTTAAGGGATTACATAAGCCTGATTTAAAGAAGATTGTCTTTGCCTACGAGCCTGTTTGGGCGATCGGTACTGGAAAGACTGCAACACCTGAAGATGCTCAAGAGGTCTGCGCCGCGATTCGTGTTGAACTTGCAAAGATCGGCAGCGATGAGATTGCAGAAGCCGCACGTATTCTTTATGGCGGTTCTGTGAAGTCAGCAAATATCGTTGATATCATGCGTCAGGCTGACGTTGACGGCGTTCTTGTCGGCGGAGCGAGCCTAGATCCTGAGGAATTCGCACGAATAGCCAAGTTCTACCGGGTTGCTTAAGCTCAAAAAGGGGTAGATCAAGGGCTTACGGGCGCTATCCTTAGCCATTGCAGTAACCGGTCCACGATATATTCGCTCTATCGAAATCTATAAAGGAGTTCCTCTGTGATCCTGGCTCTCTCAATTATTCTCGTCATCACAAGCGTCTTGATGGTTCTTCTTGTGCTCTTGCATAAAGGTAAGGGATCTGGACTCTCGGATCTTTTCGGCGGAGGCGTCTCCTCTAACTATGGTGGATCATCGGTTGTTGAGAAGAATCTTGATCGCATCACGATCGTTGTCGGCGGCCTCTGGTTCGCTGGCGTTGTAGCACTCTCACTCGTATTAAAGAAATAAAGGGGTTCGATCATGTCAGGTAGTGCAATCCGCGGAAGTCGCGTCGGTGCAGGCCCAATGGGTGAGGCAGAGCGTGGCGAGGCAATTGCTCGTTTCCGAGTCTCATACTGGTGCGCAAATGGTCACGAGACCCGTCCATCATTCGCTGAAGATGGAACTGTTCAGATTCCTGCAGAGTGGGATTGCCCGCGTTGTGGTTACCCAGCAGGTCTTGATAAGAACAAGCCACCTCGCCCTGTTAAGAACGAGCCATACAAGACTCACTTAGCATATGTAAAAGAGCGTCGCTCCGAGGCAGAGGCAGTAAAAATTCTTGGTGATGCACTTGCAAAACTTCGCGGAGAAGACGAGTAATTATTGAAGCGCAGCGATGATCGCTGCGATACCTGCTTCACGATTCTTCAGATGAATCCTCATCAGCGGGAAATTTCGATCGGCTAAAGCCTGACCATCTCCGAGCGCTTGAGCCATTAAGAGCGTATGGAATGTAAATTCTCTACCTGGGATTTCAAGGTCGCTTCTGTTCTCTCCCGTAATTTGAATGAAGAGTCCATTCTGTTGACCACCCTTATGGAACTGCCCTGTTGAGTGTAAGAAGCGCGGACCCCAACCAAAGGTTGTTCCACGGCCTGATTTTTTGGCAATGAGTGAACGTGATTGTGCAATCTCGTCATCGATACCGCGTGCAAGATAGGCCATGATCGCGATGTAATGAGATGGGTTCGCAAGGATTGCATCGAATTGATCAATGAGAGATGAAGCTTTCGATCCTGAATAGATTGCAAGATTCTCATCTTCATAGGATGGCGTGAGCTCATCCTTATCACCATTGGCCCACTGCGCAAGAATCGCGTTAGTACGCTCCTTCGCTTCAGTCACATTGGGTTGGTTAAATGGATCAACTCTGAGAGCGATACTCAGTAGAGCTGTTACCCACTCCCACAAGATAAATTGTTCGCCGAGAGTTGCAGTAACCACCAGATCTGCATGATGGGAATGATCTGCAGCTAAGCCGATGAGTAGATGCGGACCAGAAACAGGGGAGTCCGCAGCTTCAAGAACTATTGGAAGGCGACCTCGTTCATTCTTTCCCGTAGATTCAGCAACAAGTTGTTCGATCCAATCAGAGAGCCCTGGAGTCTGTGAACCAGTATCGCAGAAGGCAATGTTCTGCTCGCCCGCTTCAAAGAGTGCGGTAGCGAGAAGTACCGCTGGTGAATTCGGCTCTGTAAAAGTTTTCGCGGCCACTTGGGCATCATTGAGCAGCGATGCAACATCGACTCCCATAAGAGCTGCAGGTACAAGACCAAATGCACTGAGTGCGCTGTAGCGACCGCCAACATGAGGTTCTGCATTGATTGTGCGTAGACCTTGGGAGCGAGATGATTGGTCCAAAGGCGAGAGAGGATCTGTCACGATCACTATGTGCGCCGATGCTGCTAGCCCTTGATCTGCAAGCAACTTCTCAAAGAGTGCTTTCTGTGAGGCAGTCTCCACTGTTGAACCAGATTTTGAACCAACCACGATCACGGTATTACGTAGTGATGCAGGAATAGCGGCGCGAATCTGATCAGGGTCGGTCGTATCAAGAACAGTGAGCGCTTTCTTGTAGCTCTTAGCGATGACTTCTGGAGCGAGAGATGAACCACCCATTCCGCAGAGGATGACATTGGTGAGTGCAGATTCCTTAGCCCATGACACCAACTCATTGAGCTCGGGTAGAAGTGCCATAGAAGAGAGCGGGAGGTCGATCCAATTCAGACGTATCACCGCCTCTGCCTCTGCATCGTGACCCCACAGAGTCGGATCCTTCGCCACAAGTCGAGAGGTGGAGTCTAAGAGTTCTTTGTAGAGCGCAGAGTGAGAATTTTCAGCTCGCGAACCAGATATCTGAATCGTCATTAATTAGCGGCTGGCTTTCTTGATTGAACTGAGTGCAGCGCTGACAACGTTCTCAGGTGTGAATCCATATTCTTTGAAGAGATGACCAGCTGCAGCAGAGGCGCCATAATGTTCGAGAGAGATGGCAACACCGCAGTCACCGATCATTTCACGCCATCCTTGGGCGATTCCAGCTTCAATACTTACTCGCGCGCGAATCGGTGATGGGAGAACTGATTCACGGTAGCTATCGCTGCCTTGATTAAACCATTCAATACAGGGAGCGCTCACAACTCTTGCCTGTACACCCTGTGCGGCAAGGAGAGCTTGTGCAGCGACTGCATATTGAACTTCGGAACCCGTGGCGATCAAGATAACGTCGGGAGTTCCATCCGAATCCTTCAAGATATACGCACCCTTTGCTACGCCCTCTGCGGAGGCGTAGATGGTGCGGTCTACAACAGGAAGATTCTGACGAGAGAGGATCAACCCTGCTGGCTTCTGGCGTGTGAGGATTTCACGCCATGCGATCGCTGTCTCATTTGCATCTGCAGGACGCACAACAGCAAAGTTTGGAATCGCACGCAGTGAAGCGAGATGTTCGACTGGCTGATGTGTTGGACCATCTTCGCCCACACCGACTGAGTCGTGGCTCCAGACAAAAGTTGATGGAATATCCATGATTGCAGCAAGCCGAACAGAACCGCGCATGTAATCGGCAAAGACCAAGAAGGTTCCGCCAAAAGCCTTCGTTAATCCATGAAGTGCAATTCCGTTTAGGATCGCACCCATGGCATGTTCGCGAATTCCAAAGTGAATGATGCGGCCATAAGGATCTGCACCGGCCATCTGCGAGGTTGAAGGTAGGAATGATCCGCCATGTTCGATAGTGGTGTTATTGGATTCACCAAGATCGGCAGAACCTCCCCAGAACTCTGGAAGGATTTGCGCGATTGCATTGATTACTTTTCCTGAAGCAGCACGTGTGGCAATCTCTTTATCGCTGCTAAATATTGGAAGGGAGTTCTCCCAGCCGACGGGGAGTTCCTTCTTCTGTAAGCGGGAGAGGAGAGCTGCCTCGGTTGGATTCGACTTCGCCCATGTTGCGAATTCAGATTCCCATTTCGCAGAAGCGGCAGCGCCTCGTTCAATAACTTTCCGGGCATGAGCCACGACATCATCTGGTGCGATAAAAGTATCTTTAGGATCTAATCCGAGTTCAATCTTCGTTGCTGCAATCTCATCTGCTCCAAGAGCAGAACCGTGGGATTTAGAAGTTCCACGAGCCTTCGGTGCAGGCCAGGCGATTACTGTTTTTAGTCGAATCAATGTCGGTAGATTTGTGGCGGCTTCTGCTTTCTCCATCGCACGTTCAAGAGCATCGCGATCCACATTTCCATTCGCGAGTGCGGCAACCTCAAAAACGTTCCAGCCATATGCACGGTATCTTGCAGACACATCTTCTGTGAAGGAGACGTGAGTGTCACCCTCGATAGAGATTCTATTATCATCATAAATAACTTTGAGATTTCCGAGCTCTTGAGTTCCCGCTAATGATGACGCTTCGCCACTGAGGCCTTCTTGGAGATCTCCATCAGATGCGATGACCCAAATATTGTGATCAAAGAGATTTGTCTTACCTTGTGGATCAAAGAGACCCTTTTCGTAACGAGCAGCCATCGCCATTCCAACAGCGGATGCAATACCTGAACCAAGAGGACCGGTTGTAATTTCAACACCCTTAGTGTGCCCATACTCCGGGTGAGCAGGAGTCGCTGAATCTGCGGTTCTGAATGCTTTGAGGTCATCGAGTGAGAGCCCATAACCCGAGAGAAAGAGTTGAATGTAAAGAGTGAGTGAAGAGTGTCCGCATGAGAGTACAAAGCGGTCGCGCCCGAGCCATTCTGGATTTTTAGGATCGTGTTTGAGAAAGCGCTGAAAGAGAGTGTAAGCAACTGGAGCCAATGACATTGCGGTACCTGGGTGCCCATTACCAACCTTCTGGACTGCATCGGCTGCGAGGGCTCGAGAGATTGCAACAGCCTTATCATCAAGGGCTGTCCATGTTGGACGTTGTACTGAAGTCATTTTCTCTCCTGGTTATTGTTTTTAGTAACTCTGAAAATTAAGAGCTCCGAGTAAGAACTCTTCCACTGTAAGCAAGATTCCAGATTCCGAGCCACACTAAATCAGCACCGAGTAAGTGGGCGGCAACGAGTGCCTCAGGCAAACCGGTGAAATATTGAATATAACCGATCAACCCCTGGGCTAAGCATATAAAGAAAAAGAGCATTGCTCGTCGAAGGATGAATGAGCGGTGTGCCATATCTTCAGTAGCACGCATCAGCAAGATCAAGGCGAAGGTAAGAGCGATCAGGGCAATAACGGCATCGGCATGAAGCCATGAGACTGCTTGAGGATCGAAGTGATAACGAGGCGCCTTGGCATCTCCTGCATGAGGTCCGCTACCTGTAACAACCGTTCCTATAGTGAGAACAATTACCGTTAGACCGAGAAGGATGCGAATAAGAATTCTGGATGTTCCTGATACATCTGCTTGCGGTTTACGGAGCATCCTCTGTCGCAGAGAGAGTGAAGCGGCAAGAATGACGATCGAAAGTAAGAAGTGGGCACCGACTGCTGCAGGGTTGAGGTGGGTAAGAACAGTGAAGCCGCCCAAGACGATCTGTGCGATCACACCAAGGAGTTGTCCAGCCGCGAGCCAATTGAGCGCTCTACGTTCACGTCCCTCGTGGTACTGCACCCGCCAACGCATCACTCCGATAACAGCGGCGAGAATCGAGATAATGAGAACAAAGGTCAATAAACGATTGCCGAATTCAATCCATGAATGGAGCGTCCCCTGAGCTTGATGGGGAACTGGGGTATAGGAGCCTGGGGTGCAGCGTGGCCAGGTTGGACAGCCAAGTCCTGAGCCGGTTAAGCGAACGGCGCCGCCGGTGACGACGATTCCGGCCTGAAGGGCTACCAAGGCGGTATAGATGAAGCTCTTCAATCGAAGGCTGGGGTTGTGGCGGTCTCGCATGAGGCAAGCCTAGTCTCGCTGATCTCGCCACGCGGGAGGCACCTCTCTTTCGACTGGCAATTGTGGGTGAATTACGCAACACTTCTGTTGTGAAAAAGATTGAGCCAGATTCTCGTACGAGAGACCGCCTTGCACGGGCGATCCTCGAGGGCGGGCCGGCCACTGCCGTCGACTTGGGCAAGCGCCTGTCGATCACCCCAGCAGGGATAAGACGTCATCTCGACGCGCTCGTTGCTGAAGGCATTCTGACATCTCGCGAGCCGTATCAGAGCGCAGCAGCGCTAGATAGCCGGGGGAGAGGGCGACCCGCAAAGGTCTTCTTGATGACAGACCTTGGACGCGAAACATTTGAACATTCATACGATGACCTTGCACTCTCTGCACTTAAATTTATCGCTACACAGAATGGTTCAAACTCCATTAAGGCCTTTGCCGATCAACGTGCAGCAGATATTGAAAATCGCGCGACCCTTGCGATGAAGAATAAAGATTCAAAAACTTCTACCTCCGAAGCCCTTGCATCATTCTTATCAGATGAAGGCTTTGCCGCTTCGGTAACAACTGGACCGACTGGTGATCAGCTTTGCCAGCATCACTGTCCCGTAGCGCACGTTGCTGCACAGTTCCCAGAGATCTGCGATTCAGAGACCGAGAGTTTTTCACGCATACTCGGAACACACGTCCAGAGACTTGCGACTATCGCTCATGGCGATGGAGTATGCACAACTTTTATCCCAAAGAAGACCCAACAAAAAACAACTACAGGAGCGCGCGCATGAGCAGTGACCTAACATCACGTATCGAACTAGCCAACCCAGAGCTAGAAGGCATTGGAACCTACGAATACGGTTGGTCAGATAAGGATGATGCCGGCACAACTGCGAAGCGTGGTCTCAGTGAGGCTGTAGTGCGTGATATCTCCTCTAAGAAGAGCGAGCCACAGTGGATGTTGGATCTGCGTCTCAAGGGTCTCTCACTCTTTGATAAGAAGCCGATGCCTACTTGGGGTTCAGATCTCACTGGAATCTTCTTTGATACGATCAAATATTTTGTACGCTCAACAGAGAAGCAGGCAACATCGTGGGAAGATCTTCCTGAAGATATTAAGAATACCTACGATCGTCTTGGAATCCCTGATGCTGAGAGAAACCGTCTCGTTGCAGGCGTTGCTGCACAGTATGAATCAGAAGTTGTTTACCACTCTATCCGTGAGGATCTAGAGAAGCTCGGCGTGATCTTTGTTGATACAGACTCTGGCCTGCGCGAGCATGAAGAGCTCTTCAAAGAATATTTTGGAACTGTAATCCCAGTTGGCGATAACAAGTTTGCCGCCCTCAATACTTCTGTATGGTCAGGTGGATCTTTCATCTATGTGCCTAAGGGAGTTCACGTTGATATTCCCCTACAGGCATACTTCCGCATTAACACTGAGAACATGGGCCAATTCGAACGCACATTGATCATCGCCGATGAAGGCTCATATGTTCACTACGTCGAAGGCTGCACAGCCCCGATTTACTCTTCGGATTCTCTGCACTCTGCTGTTGTTGAAATCATTGTCAAGAAGAATGCTCGTGTTCGCTACACGACAATTCAAAATTGGTCGAACAACGTCTACAACTTGGTAACAAAGCGTGCCACATGTGCTGAGGGTGCAACCATGGAGTGGATCGATGGAAATATCGGTTCTAAGGTAACCATGAAGTACCCAGCAGTCTTCTTAATGGGTGAGCATGCCAAGGGCGAGACTCTCTCCATCGCCTTTGCTGGCGAAGGTCAACATCAAGATGCTGGATCAAAGATGGTTCACGCTGCGCCATATACATCGTCAACAATTATCTCCAAATCTGTTGCTCGTGGTGGAGGCCGCACTTCGTATCGTGGTCTCGTACAAGTTCTTGAAGGTGCACATCACTCAAAATCAACAGTGAAGTGTGATGCCCTCCTTGTTGACACGATCTCGCGATCTGATACTTATCCATATGTTGATATCCGCGAAGATGATGTCTCGATGGGACATGAAGCTACAGTTTCAAAGATCTCTGATGATCAGCTCTTTTATCTCATGTCACGTGGATTATCTGAAGATGAAGCGATGGCGATGATTGTTCGTGGATTTATCGAACCTATCGCTCGTGAACTTCCTATGGAATATGCACTTGAACTCAACCGTCTCATCGAGATGCAGATGGAAGGGGCAGTTGGTTAATGTCGACTCTGACAACAAATTATCTAACCCCAACTGGCAGAGAAGAAGCATGGCGTTTTACACCGCTTTCACGGCTAAAGGGCCTGCACGATGCTGCGACTGTCGTTGCTGATCACATCTCTCTGAGTTCACATTCAGTGCCAGATGGGGTCACGATCTCTACACAACCTTCTGTTGAGACACCACCAAACTCTCTCACCGATGATCTCGTTGTTCAGCGCGTGCGCGACGGGGCTTCTCGCGTGACCGTTCTTGCAATTGCAGCGAATGCGGCTCCGCAGAGTCCAATCTTTTTAACGCGCGAGAGTGGCTCGAGTGCGCAACTTTCTCGGACCGTTATTCGCGCCGGCGTTAACTCTCATGCAACAGTTGTCGTAGAGAATGTTGGAACCGGAACCTTCGCAGAAGAGATCGAAATGATCCTTGAGCCTGGCTCTCACCTGCACTTCGTCACTCTTCAAGAGTGGGATAACGATGCTGTACACCTTGGTCGACACCATGCAATCGTTGGTCGAGATGCAACCTTTACATCAGTCGTGGTTACCGTTGGTGGTTCACTCGTGCGCCTACTACCTACTGTTGAATATGCGGGTCCTGGAGCTTCTGCCGAACTTTATGGTCTCTACTTCGCAGGTTCAGGACAACACTTAGAACACCGAATTCACGTCGATCACAATCTGCCTGATGGTAAATCTCGCGTCAATTACAAAGGCGCTCTCTCAGGCGATGGTGCCCACACTGTCTGGATTGGCGATGTCTTTATCCGTGCAGCGGCAGAACGCACTGATACTTACGAACTCAATCGCAATCTCTTGCTCTCAGATGGAGCTCGCGCAGATTCAGTTCCTAACCTTGAAATTGAGACTGGCGATATCGTCGGAGCGGGCCACGCTTCTACTACTGGTCGTTTTGATGACGAACAACTCTTCTATCTCGAGTCCAGGGGAATACCTGCGGCAGAGGCAAAACGTTTAGTCATTCGTGGCTTCTTCTTAGAGATTCTCTCCAAAATTGGAATTGAAACTATCGAAGAGCGCATTATGAATCGCATTGATCAGGAGCTCTCCAAGGTGACAATCGCATGACAACTCTTAATCTCGCCGATCTCACACCAGGCAAGCCAAAACGTATTGAGGTAGATGGCGTTGCTGTCTGTGTCGCTCGCGTTGGTGATGAAGTCTTTGCCATCGGGGATGCCTGTTCGCACTCAGATGCATCACTGTCTGAGGGAGATATCACTGAATTCCGTATTGAGTGCTGGCTCCACGGAGCTGAGTTTGATCTTCGCACGGGGGTCGCGTTGACGCTGCCTGCTGTAGAAGCAGTGCCAACTTTTGACGTAAAGCACGATGGAACGACCATAACTATTCAGAGCAAAAAGTAGAGAGAGAAAATAATGAGCACACTAGAGATCAAAAACCTCCAAGTATCCGTTAACACAGAAGAAGGCTCAAAGCAGATCTTGCGCGGTGTTGATTTAACCATCAACTCTGGTGAGACACATGCGATCATGGGACCTAACGGATCCGGTAAATCAACCCTCGCCTATTCGATCGCCGGGCATCCTAAGTACACAATCACTGGTGGCTCTGTAACACTTGATGGCGTCGATGTTCTTGCGATGTCAGTTGATGAGCGCGCAAAAGCTGGCCTCTTCCTTGCGATGCAATATCCCGTTGAAGTTCCTGGTGTCTCTGTCTCTAACTTCTTACGTACATCCGTCACCGCTATCCGTGGTGAGGCTCCAAAGGTGCGTACGTGGGTTGGCGAAGTGAAGGAAGCTATGGCTGCCCTCAGCATGGATCCAGCTTTTGCCGAGCGCAATGTCAATGAAGGTTTCTCTGGCGGCGAGAAGAAGCGCCACGAGATCTTGCAGATGGAATTATTGAAGCCAAAGATTGCAATCCTCGATGAGACTGATTCAGGTCTAGATGTGGATGCGCTACGAGTCGTTTCAGAAGGTGTCAATCGCATCAAAGAGACGAACAATCTTGGAATCATGTTGATCACTCACTACACACGTATCTTGCGTTACATCACCCCAGATTTCGTCCACGTCTTCTCAAATGGTCGCATTGTTGAAGAGGGTGGAGCTGAGCTTGCGAATAAGCTTGAAGAGAATGGTTATGCAGAGTACGTAACTGCCTAATAATGACCCTTCTTGATGTAGCCACAATTAAAGCTGATTTTCCTATCTTCGAAAAGAAGATGAGAAATGATGCTCGATTGGTCTACCTAGATTCAGGTGCTACAAGCCAGAAGCCGAGACAGGTAATGGCTGCAGAGCAGTACTTCTATACCCATCAGAATGCCGCAGTTCATCGAGGCTCACATCTCTTAGCTGAAGAAGCCTCTGCCGCTTACGAGGGAGCTCGAGAGACTGTTGCAGCGTTCCTTGGGGCAAAATCTGATGAGATCATCTTTACAAAGAGCGCTACCGAGTCTCTCAATTTGCTCGCTTACTCTTTCTCAAACTCCGCAACCGGACGATTCGCACTTGGTGTTGGTGATGAGATCCTTCTATCCGAGATGGAGCACCATGCAAATCTCATACCTTGGCAACAACTAGCTAAACGCACGGGCGCTACCCTGAAGTGGTTCGAAGTAACTCCTGATGGACGTTTAGACCTCTCCCAGATTGATCAGCTCTTGAGCGCTCGCACTAAAATTGTTGCTCTTACCCATCAATCAAATGTGCTCGGAACGATCAATCCAATTACTGAGATTGCAAAAAAGGCGAAGGAGCACGGGGCACTCTTTGTCCTGGATGCTTGTCAATCAGTTCCACATTTTGCTACAGATGTATCGAAACTTGGAGTTGATTTCGTAACTTTCTCTGGGCATAAGATGCTTGGGCCAACAGGTATCGGAGTCCTGTGGGGGAGAAGTGAACTTCTCGCCGCGATGGAACCATTCCTCTTTGGCGGTTCAATGATTGAAACGGTCACAATGGAAAGTGCTACATGGGCACCAGCCCCTCGCAAATTTGAAGCAGGTGTTCCAAATATGGCACAGGCGGTCGGGCTTGCTGCTGCGATTAATTATCTGGAAGCAATCGGTATGGATAAAGTGCATGAGCACGAGGTAGCGCTGACTACATACGCACTTGAAGGTCTGCAGACTATTAAAGGTCTCACCATTATTGGCCCTACAAATATGGATTCTCGTGGAGGAGTACTCTCCTTCGCCCTTGATGGAATACACCCGCACGATGGTTGTCAAGTACTTGATCAATATGGAATTGCAGTTCGAACAGGTCATCATTGTGCATGGCCATTGATGCGTAAGTATGGAGTCTCGGGTACCACACGTGCTTCTTTCTATATCTATAACGATCTTGCAGATATTGATGCACTTGTTACAGGAATTGAAGCGACGAAGAAATATTTTAAGGTGAGCTAGTGGAACTCGACTCTCTTTATCAAGAAGTAATACTTGATCACTATAAACATCCCCTGCACAAGGGTTTATCTGCAGAGAAGACGGTCCAAGTTCATCATGTGAACCCAAGTTGCGGTGATGAGATAACCCTGAATCTGCTTTTAGAGGGCGACGTTGTAAGAGATGTGACATGGGATGGAGTTGGTTGCTCGATCTCCCAGGCAAGCTGTTCGATCATGAGCGACTTAGTTCATGGCAAGAGCGTGGATCACGCGCTCACTATTCTTGAATCGTTCTCAGAGCTCATGAGTAGCAAAGGCTCTATTACCGGTGATGAAGAGATTCTCGAGGATGGCGTCGCCCTGGCTGGAGTTTCCAAGTTCCCGGCTCGAGTAAAGTGTGCTTTATTAGGGTGGATGGCTTTCAAAGATGCAGCACTTCAAGGCAGAAACGAGGAGAAGAAATGAGCACTATCGCATCGATCGATGATGTTACTGAAGCGATGAAGGATGTGATTGATCCAGAACTTGGAATCAATGTCGTTGACTTGGGACTTGTCTACGATATGCAGGTCGATGAGAACAACATTGTGGTCCTCGATATGACCCTTACTTCTGCGGCTTGCCCATTACAAGATGTCATTGAAGATCAGACTCGATCAGTCCTTCAAGATTTAGCCTCCGATGTAAAGATTAATTGGGTATGGATGCCACCTTGGGGTCCTAATAAAATTTCAGATGATGGTCGCGAACAACTACGTTCGATTGGCTTTACTGTTTAAATTCTTTTCTTTGAGGGAGCCTTTCGGTGACTATGCATGGCAATTGGATGGCGATGCGTTCGCTTACCCAGGATCAATCTGTCAAGAACCAGAAGCTAAAAGCCGGTACAGTCAAAAGAATTCTCACTTTTGCCAAGCCTTACAAAGCTGAGCTTCTCTTCTTTCTGATTGCAGTTGTTGTCGATTCCTCTCTCGTTGTAGCGACCCCTCTCTTACTGCGTACCTTGATTGATAAGGGCGTGATTCCACATAATGGAGCACTTGTTACAAGAGTTGCTTTGATTGTCGGACTTATCGCCGTTGCCGATGCATTGATAAATATGGTGACGAGATGGTTCTCTGCGCAAATCGGAGAAGGGCTTATCTATGACCTTCGTACTCAAGTATTCGCACATGTACAAAGCCAGTCGATTGCATTCTTTACTCGAACACAGACTGGTGCACTGATCTCTCGGTTGAACTCTGATGTTATTGGCGCCCAACAAGCTTTCACATCGACTCTTTCGGGAGTGGTGAGCAATCTGCTCAGTCTTATCCTCGTTGCCGGCGCAATGATGACGCTTTCGTGGCAGATTACTGTTATCTCACTCTGCCTTCTACCTATCTTTCTTATTCCCACTAAGTGGCTTGGCCGCAAGTTGGCGGAGTACACACGGAAATCTTTTAATCTCAATGCAGAGATGTCTTCAACGATGACAGAACGCTTCAACGTTTCTGGGGCGCTTCTGGTGACACTTTATGGTGAGCCAGAGGTTGAGCATTCAATCTTCTCGAGCAAAGCTGGCCGCGTCCGAGATATGGGAATTCAGATCGCACTCCTGAATCGAATCTTCTTCATAGCGATTACATCTATCGCAGCCATAGCAACAGCAGTCGCCTATGGAATCGGTGGCCATCTGGCGATTAACGGTTCAATCACCGTGGGAACGCTGCTAGCGGTAACGGCCTTACTTGCCCGCTTATATGGACCGCTCACCGGACTCTCAAATATTCGTGTGGATATCATGACGGCGCTGGTCTCATTTGAGCGCGTCTTTGAAGTTCTAGATCTCGAACCAATGGTGAAGGATCGCCCTGGTGCCAAGGTGCTTCTTACTAAAGAGCCAGAGATTGCCTTTAGTCACATCTCATTTGCTTATCCAACAGCTTCAGAGATCTCACTTGCATCTCTTGAAGGAGTAGCAAAGCCAGAGATTGTTGACTCTGGTCGCGTCCTCAACGATATTTCATTTACAGCAGTTGCAGGAAGTTTCACTGCAATCGTTGGACCATCTGGTGCTGGTAAGAGCACGATCTCAGGGCTTTTGCCACGTCTTTACGATGTATCAAGTGGCTCTATTACGATCGATGGCACAGATATCCGCGACTTCACCTTGGAATCTTTGCGCGGTGCAATTGGTGTCGTCACACAAGATTCGCATATGTTCCACGATTCGATCGCAATGAACTTACGTTATGCAAAACCAGATGCGACGGATGCAGAGCTTCGCTCAGCCTGCGAATCTGCTCAGATCTGGGATTTCATCTCAACCCTCCCTAACGGTTTTGAGACCGTTGTTGGGGAACGCGGGCATCGACTCTCTGGTGGCGAGAAACAGAGGTTGGCAATCGCAAGACTTCTGCTCAAGGCACCTTCGATTGTGATTCTTGATGAAGCTACTGCTCACTTAGATTCAGAGAATGAGGCCTTAGTTCAAGAAGCTTTGAAGAGCGCCCTTGTTGGTCGCACAAGTATTGTGATCGCGCACAGGCTCTCCACAATTTCACATGCCGACCAGATACTGGTTCTAGAGAAGGGATCAGTCGTCGAATCCGGCAGACATGAAGAGCTTGTTGCTAAGAAGGGTCTTTACTTTGATCTTTACCAGAGGCAATCGCTCGGGAATTAAATATTGTTGAACGACCGATGATTGTTTCTCGGCCTGCATTAGCAACAACAACTGCAACATACGGGAGCACTACTGCCCCAAAGAGAGCAATCCAGCGATAAGGACTAGGCAGAATTACTGTCAGGATAAAACAAGCGGTACGGACCATCATGCTAATAAAATATCGACGAGCTCTTGCTGATTGATCGACGGTCAACCCAGGTTGCGCAGAAGTGATTGATTGAACTTTCGACTCATCGAGCTTCTTTCGCATGGTCGTAATCGTAGGTGCTGGCGGTATTTCTCGCCTCTCGAGGGTCGTTCTTGGGAGTACGCACCAGTAGCGGGTACTTTTAGAGACTATGAGCACCGATAAGAATCAGAGTGAAGCTACCAGGCGCCTTGTACTCGTCACTGGGGGCAATCGCGGTATCGGTCTTGCAATCGCTCGTGCATTTGCACAATCTGGAGATCACGTCCTCATTACTCACAGATCCGGCAGTGCTCCTGAAGGTTTCACTGGCGTCATCATGGATGTAACAGACCCAGCGAGTGTCGAGAAAGCTTTCAAAGAGATTGAGAGCACGTATGGAAGCGTCGATGTTCTAATTGCGAATGCCGGTATTACGAAAGATGGACTCTCCCTGCGAATGAGCGAAGCAGATTTTCACGATGTTGTTGATACAAATTTGACTGGGTCATTTCGAGTTACGCAGAAAGTCTTATCGGGAATGATGAAGAAGCGTTCTGGGCGTGTGGTCTTTATTGGATCGGTTGTCGGTCTTTTAGGCTCTGCGGGTCAAGTGAATTATTCAGCTACAAAATCTGCCTTAGTTGGTATGGCTCGATCACTCGCCCGTGAGTATGGAAGTCGCGGTATTACCTTCAATGTGATCGCCCCTGGCTTTGTTGAGACTGATATGACTGCAGTTCTAGCCGATGGGCTTAAAGAGAAGTATGAAGCACAAATCCCACTGGCACGTTTCGCTTCACCTGAAGAAGTTGCAAAAGTCGTCGAATTTATCGCATCACCTGATGCGGGATATATCACCGGTGCCGTCATTTCTGTTGACGGTGGATTAGGAATGGGTCACTGATGTCACTTCTCAAAGGAAAGAATATTCTTGTAACGGGAGTGCTCACCGAAGCATCGATTGCTTTTCATATCGCACGATTAGCCCAAGAAGAAGGCGCAACGGTGATCCTGACCTCTTTCGGTCGCGCGATGAGTATTACCCAACGCATAGCCGGAAGACTTCCGACGCCAGCACCCGTTATTGAACTTGATGTGACAAATGAGGAGCACTTAGCCGCACTCGAATCGCGATTGCGTGAACATGTTGATCGCATCGATGGAGTCGTTCATTCCATTGGTTTTGCTCCAGAAGCTGCATTAGGTGGAAACTTTCTCAATACCGAATGGGCTGATGTTGCTACCGCAGTTCACGTTTCAGCATTCTCGTTAAAATCTCTCACCATGGCAGCTCGTCCTCTCTTTGATAGCGAGAACGGTGCGAGCGTCGTCGGATTAACATTTGATGCCCGTGTAGCCTGGCCGAAATACGACTGGATGGGAGTAGCAAAGGCGGCACTTGAATCCTGCTCACGTTATCTCGCGCGAGATCTCGGTAAGGAGAAAGTTCGCGTAAATATCGTTGCTGCCGGGCCCATCCGAACTATTGCGGCGAAGTCGATCCCAGGTTTTGAAGAGTTTGAAAATGTCTGGAACGCCAGGGCGCCTCTCTCGTGGGATACATCAGATCCCGTCCCGGCCGCCCGCGGAGTTGTTGCACTCCTTTCAGATTGGTTCCCCAAGACAACCGGGGAGATGGTCCATGTCGATGGTGGCGTTCACGCCATGGGCGCGTGATCGGGCTAATTCCGATCGACCTTCTAGGCTCGATTTCCTGATTGAGCGGGCCTGCGTTACCCTTAACCATCAAGTGGAGCTAGCCGCTCCCACCTCACTGACTTCGGTTAGTTGGTCAAGAATGATTACCCAGTTTTTGGGTCTTCTGAACAAGCTGTTCATTCAGCGGGTTCTCCTTGTGCGGCGCACTCTATTTGTCACTCAGATCTAAAACAGCCGTAATGAAGGGAAATAGTTATCAGCGCCGATCTACGAATCAATGATCGAATTCGCGTTCCACAGGTGCGCCTAATCGGACATGAAGGTGATCAAGTTGGCATTGTCGATATCGATACTGCACTTGCGATGGCAGATGAAGTCGGACTCGACCTCGTTGAAATCTCACCAGATGCCCAGCCACCGGTATGCAAAGTGATGGATTTCGGAAAGTACAAGTACGAAATCGCTCAGAAAGCACGCGAAGCTCGTCAGAACCAGACCCACATCGTGGTGAAGGAGATGAGACTTGGTTTAAAGATTGAACCTCACGATTACGAAACTAAACGAAATCACATCGAGAAGTTTCTTCGTGCAGGTGACAAGGTAAAGGTAACCGTTCAATTCCGCGGACGTGAACAGACGAGACCAGAAATGGGATATCGCTTGTTGATGAAGTTATCTGAAGAGTTGGTTGAAGTTGCTGTAGTTGAGTTCGCTCCGAAGAAAGAGGGACGCTCAATGACTATGGTGCTTGGACCACTGGTGAAGAAGGGTTCGATCAAGAAGGTCGCTCCCGTTCTAGCTGAAAAGCCCGAGAAGGCACCTGCAGTACCTGAAGCGCAATAATTAAATTTTCGTAGGACCGATTTACTACAGATGTACTTGATACAGATGTACTAGAAATGAAGGAAAAGAGGAAGCAATGCCAAAGATGAAAACCCACAGTGGGGCGAAGAAGACCTTCCGCCTTACAGGAACAGGAAAAGTCATGCACGAACGTGCTGGCAAGCGCCACCTTTTGGAGCACAAGTCTTCTCGCGTCACACGTCGTTTGAGCAACGATGCAACGGGTAAGAAGACCGTCACAGTTACCGCCAAGCGCATGCTCGGTTTGAAGTAAGGGGAGTAGAACATGGCAAGAGTAAAACGCGGAGTCCACGCTGCTAAGAAGCGTCGTACTACCCTCGAGCGCGCCGCTGGTTATCGCGGACAACGTTCACGTCTCTTCAGCAAGGCGAAAGAGCAAGTAACACACTCACTCGTCTATGCATTCAATGATCGCAAGGATAAGAAAGGCGATTTCCGTCGCCTCTGGATCCAGCGCATCAATGCCGGTGCACGCGCAAATGGACTTACCTACAATCGCTTCATTCAGGGTCTTCATGGCGCTGGAATCGAAGTTGATCGTCGCGTCCTCTCTGAGCTTGCAACGAACGATCCTGCAGCTTTTGCTGCTCTCGTAGAGGTCGCTCGCAAGCACGTCGTCACTGCGTAATATCTGCAAAGGTAGTAGTTGACACACCAAATTATTACGAGCCTTCATTCGCCGCACGTTGAGCGAGTGAAGGCTCTTTTGGGTTCTCGTGGCAAGAAGCTTCGCCGGGAGGAGTCCCTGTTCATTGCAGATGGAGCTCAGTCCCTTCGTAGCGCCTTATTCCCTAAAGTGAAGAGCGCTCCACTTATTGAAAAGTTATATCTGACCGAATCTGGTGAAGAGAAATTGAGATCGGAATTTTCCGATCAGATTATTGATGCGCACGAGATTATCCCTGTAACCGAGAGCGTCATGGCAGCAATGGCTGATACCGAATCCCCGCAAGGCATTCTCGCTCTCTGTCGTTACCGCCCACTTGATCTTGAGACTCTTCTTGAAACCGGGCCCAAGCGTTTAGCCTTCTTCTGGCAGATCCAAGATCCTGGAAATGCGGGAACTGCAATCCGCACGGCAGATGCATGTGGCTTTGATGCTGTGCTCTTCTCTGAAGGCAGTGTTGATATTTACTCTCCAAAAGTAGTTCGATCAACCGCAGGATCTTTATGGCATATTCCCATCGTCGAAGATCTCCCGTTGGCCTCCATCACTGATTTCGTAACTTCTGATCAATTCTCACTCTTAGCTTTTGATGGCTCTGGGGAGCGCAGCCTGGTAGAGGTTCACCCTGATCGACCAACCATTGCGATCTTCGGCAATGAAGCTCGCGGGCTTCCAACACTTCCTGCAGAAATCGAAAAGATTCGGATTCCCATGAAGGGCCATGCTGAAAGCTTCAACGTCGCAAGTGCTGCGGCAATCGCGTTATTCCACTTAGGAAATGCGGGCAGTCGCTAGACTAGGAAACCTTATGAGCCTTTCTTCCAAAGACATTGACGGGGTCACCGCAGCTGCTCTTGAGGCTATTGCAGGGGCTGCGGATTTAGATTCCCTTAAAGAGGTTCGTATTGCACACGTTGGAGATAAATCACCTATCGCAAGGGCCAATCAATCGTTAGCTTCCCTCGATCCCAGTGCACGTGCTGAATTTGGCAAGGTAATCGGTAAGGCAAAGGGTTCAATTACCTCAGCGTTTGAGTCAAGACAGAGAGTTCTCGAAGAAGAGCGTGATGCAAGGGTATTAGTTGAAGAGCGCGTTGATGTCTCTATCGCTGCAAAGCGAACTCCTTCCGGGGGTCTGCACCCACTCACGATATTAACCAATGAAATTTGTGATCTCTTTACTGGATTGGGTTATCGCGTAGCCGAAGGACCAGAACTTGAAGCTGAATGGTTGAACTTCGACTCTCTTAATATCCCTGCCGATCACCCAGCTCGTACGATGCAAGATACCTTCTTCATTGAGCCGCTTGATTCACATCTCGTTCTTCGTACTCACACATCTCCCGTTCAAATGCGCACCATGCTTGAAGAGAAACCACCGATCTATGTCATCTGTCCGGGGCGCACTTACCGAGCCGATGAACTTGATGCAACGCACACACCAGTCTTTAGCCAGGTTGAAGGCCTCGTTGTCGATCGTGGAATCACCATGGCCGACCTCAAGGGAACTCTCGACCATTTTGCGCGATCTATCTTTGGCGCTGATGTGAAGACTCGCCTTCGTCCATCTTTCTTCCCATTTACTGAGCCGAGCGCTGAAGTAGATTTCTTCTTCAATGGCCGTTGGGTTGAGTGGGGCGGTTGTGGAATGGTAAATCCTAAAGTTCTCCGTGCAGCAGGAATTGATCCAGAGGAGTTCTCTGGTTTTGCATTTGGAATGGGCCTTGAAAGAACCTTGATGGTCAAGCATGGAATCACCGATATGCATGACATCGTTGAAGGCGATATCCGATTCACACAAAACTTTGGAAGCGGTCTGCGATGAAGATTCCTCTATCGTGGTTACGGGAATTTGCAGAGCTACCTTCTAATTGCACTCCCGAACTCATTGAATCTGCCTTTGTCAAAGTTGGTTTTGAAGTCGAAGATATCGAGATTCAAGGCGCAGATCTCACCGGGCCACTTGTTGTTGCCCGTGTGGAGAGTATTGAAGAGCTAGCTGACCTTAAGAAGCCGATTCGCTATGTGGGTCTAGATTGTGGCGAGGGTTCAGTTCGTTATGTTATTTGCGGTGCAACCAACTTTGCTGTCGGAGACCTCATTGTTGCTGCATTACCTGGGGCAGTTCTTCCAGGTAATTTTGCGATCTCTGCACGTGAGACCTATGGCAAGACAAGTAATGGCATGATCTGTTCTGCGCGTGAACTTGGAATCAGTGATGAACATCAAGGAATCATCGTTCTTCCAGTTGGAGCATCGCCAATAGGAAGCGATGCCATCGCACTTCTTGAGATCAACGAGATGATTATTGATGTCGCGGTCAATCCTGATCGCGGGTATGCACTCTCAGCTCGTGGACTTGCACGTGAGATTGCAATCTCCCTGAACGTCCCTTTCAAAGATCCTGCTGCAAAAGATTACTTGAATGCACATAAAGCAACAGGGTCGAATCCGATACAAGTAAAGATTGATGACTCAACCGGCGCCGACTTCATTCACATCAGAACTGTAGATTCAGTCAATGTTGCTGCTCCAACACCATTGTGGATGAGCCGCCGTATTGAAAAATGTGGAATGCGTTCAATTTCCCTCGCTGTTGATATCACTAACTATGTGATGTTAGAACTTGGACAGCCACTGCATGCATTTGATGCAGATAAAATCTCTGAGGCGCTACACGTACAGCGTGCGGGCACCAAGAAGGATTTCATTACCCTTGATGGGGTAAAACGTACCTTGACTCCAGATTCGTTGATGATCGCCGATGATAAGAAATTACTTGCTCTTGCTGGAACTATGGGCGGGTTAGAATCAGAAGTCACTGGTTCAACGCAGCGCATCGCACTTGAGGCAGCTCACTTTGATCCGATCTCTGTAGCAAAGAATTCAAGGGCCCATAAATTGTCGTCCGAGGCCTCACGTCGCCTTGAGCGAAATGTGGATCCTGCGGTTGCAAGCGTCGCCTCGGCGCGAGCAACAGCCCTGCTCATTGAACTTGCTGGCGCAACCTATATAGGAGAGAGCTCAGATGGCCTCGTTCCTGCCCGTCGTACTATTGATTTTGAGCCTCAAGCAATCTCACGTCTGATCGGCTATGAATATTCAAGTGAACAGATCAGCGGGGCACTGACGGCGATTGGTGGAGAAGTTGCCACAACATCAGCATCGCGATGGACGCTCTCAGTTCCCACGTGGAGACCTGACCTAGAAGTTATCTCAGATTTAGCTGAAGAAGTGGCTCGAGTAAATGGTTTCGATCTCATACCTTCAAGACTTCCCGTAGGCAGAGCTGGAGCCACTCTTACTCCTATGCAGCAACGAAAGCGCGGTATAGGTCAGATGCTTGCGAACCTCGGGTTCTCTGAGGTCTACAACTATCCATTTGTCTCACCCGAAATGGTGAAGACCCTTGGCTTTGTAGGGCCACGTGCCGCCTCCTTCCGTATCGCTAATCCAATGTCAGATGAAGCGCCTCTTCTGCGCACACACCTTCTTCCTGGTCTCTTGCAAGCTCTGCAAAGAAATTTATCGCGCGGAGCGAAAGATGTAGCAATCTTTGAAATTGGTACTGTCTTTCGTGATGTATCTGCTCTTGCAAAAGTTGGCGTGATCCCGACTGCAACCCGACCAGATGATGCACTCATCAAGAAGATTTATGCAAGCGTTCCTGCCCAGCCGCTCTTTGTAGTGGGAGTTGTTTCAGGCTCTCTCGATCGAAAAGGTTGGTGGGGTAAGGGCCGAAACTATGACTGGAGTGATGCAGTTTCCATTGCTGAGCGGATCGTTCTTGAGACTGGAAATCGTGCAACAATCGTGCAATCTGATCTCGCACCGTGGCACCCAGGTAGATGTGCTGAAATTCAGATTGATGGAAAAGCAGTTGCGCATGCCGGTGAGTTACACCCACGTGTTCTAGAAGAACTTAATCTTCCACCACGCTCTGTCGCATTCGGCGTGATTCTCTCAGAACTACCATTTGCTCCGACCACAACGTCTAATCCTGTCCTCACTATGCCTGCTGCGATTCAAGATATCTCACTCTTCGTCGATAGTTCAGTCCCATCAGCGGTAGTCGAGGCAGCCCTGCGTGCTGGGGCAGGGGACCTGCTGGAGTCAATCTCCCTCTTTGATCGCTATGAACAAGCAGGAGATGCGAGAGTTTCGCTAGCTTTCACGATGACATTCCGCGCCCCAGACCGGACCCTCACAGCCGATGAAGTCTCAGAATTTAGATTGGCGGCAGCCGCGAAGGCTGTAGAGGCTTGTGGAGCAATAATCCGAGATTAAGGCCCTTGCGAGGATGCATATTTATGCAATATCGTGCATAGTTATGCAAATTCGTCCTCATTGAGTTACCCTAGAGCCATGAAAACAGGGATCATTGGGGCAAGTGGTTACGCAGGGGGAGAGCTCATCAGGCTCTTATCGAACCACCCAGAATTTGAGATGAGCTATATCTCGGCCGGAAGTAACGCGGGGCAGAAGATCACATCCGTCCACCCATACTTAACTGGATTTAAGAATCAACTCTTTCAAGCGACCGATACTGCAGCGATGAATACATGCGAACTTCTCTTTCTCGCACTTCCTCATGGAGAGTCGGCAAAGATTGTCGAGGCGATCGATCCATCAGTTCGGATAGTAGATCTTGGTGCCGACTACAGACTCCACTCTTCGCAGAGCTGGAAGAGATATTACGGTGGGGACCATGCCGGAACTTGGGTCTATGGATTACCTGAGCTTCCTGGTCAACGTGAAAAAATTGCACAAGCTACGAGAGTTGCAAATCCTGGTTGCTACGCGACGTCAATCGCGCTGGCTGCTGCTCCGGCGATCTCGGCAGGGTTGATCGATTCATCCGATATCGTCGTTGTCGCTTCATCTGGGACAACAGGAGCTGGGAGATCTGCAAAGATTAATCTCTTGGGTAGTGAAGTTATGAACTCACTCACCTCTTATAAATTTGGGGGAGTCCATCAACACACCCCCGAGATCGAGGAAAGTCTGTCGAAATTGAAGAACGGGGATGTGAAGGTCTCATTCACACCAATCCTTGCTCCGATGCCTCGTGGAATTTTGGCGACAGTGACTGCGAAAATTTCCTCATCGGCAAATTATTCAGCACTCCGCAAGGCATATGAGAGCGCTTATAACGATGAAACTTTCGTCACCCTTCTCTCTGAGGGAGAGATGCCTAAGACATCATCTGTACTTGGATCTAATGCCGTTCATCTCCAGATTGCTCTAGATGAACATACGAACCGCCTCATTGTGAGTTCTGCGATCGATAATCTCGGAAAGGGCGCTGCTTCACAAGCGATCCAGAATGCAAATGTGATGATGGGCCTACCCGAAGGATTATCTATGTCAGCAATGGGAATTCCATCATGATCACCTTGCCTCAAGGGTTCGTAGGAGCAGGTATACGAGCAGGGATAAAGGCTTCTGGGAATCCAGATCTTGCTCTTATTGTGAACCAAGGTCCTTTGAACTTTGGAACAGCTGTCTTTACATCAAACAAAGTTGTCGCCGCACCTGTCACATGGTCTCGCCAAGTTGTTGCGGACCACGAAGTTTCAGCAGTTTTGCTCAACAGTGGTGGAGCGAATGCATGTACAGGCCCAGAGGGATTCCTCGATACACACAAGAGCGCTGAGAAGGTCGCCGATCTTTTGGGTATCTCATCAGGAGATGTCGTTATCTGCTCCACAGGGTTGATTGGTGAACGTCTGCCGATGGAGAAAATCCTCCAAGGCATTGAGCGCGCGGCATCATCACTGACTCCAGAATCTGGCCTAGATTGCGCAACTGCGATTATGACTACAGATTCACATCCAAAAGTTTACGAAGCAGAGAATTCCGGAGTTCGAATCTTTGGCATGGCAAAGGGTGCGGGCATGCTCGCACCATCGCTTGCAACCATGCTGAGCGTCATCGCCTTGGATGCGATAGTTAGCAAGAATGCCCAATCGATTTTCGAGGATGTTATCTCTCGCACTTTTAATCGAATCGATTCAGATGGATGTACCTCAACCAATGACACTGTTCTCTTCATGGTCTCTGGCGCGTCAGGTATTACGGTCGATGATGGCCTATTGAGAACTATGCTCTTTGACTGCGCTGATTTTCTCGCCAAATCGCTGATCGGCGATGCGGAAGGCCACTCTAAGATCGTTGCGATTCGTACTATTAATGCAGCGAGTGAAGAAGATGCCGTGGAAGTTGGGCGCTCGTGCGCAAGAAATAATCTCCTGAAATGCGCGCTGCATGGCGAGGATCCCAATTGGGGTCGCGTCCTAGCGGCAATTGGTACTACGAATGCAATCTTCGACCCTCATACAATCGATGTGAGCCTCAATGGTGTCATGGTCTGTCATAACAGTGCCCCAGGCGCTGATCGCGCTCTCGTCTCAATGAAAGAGAAGCAGATCGAGATTCTGGTTGATCTCAAGGCTGGCGATCACGAAGCAACGATATGGACGAATGATCTAACGGCAATGTATGTCCACGAGAACAGCTCGTACGCCTCATGATCGTTGTTAAGTATGGTGGTCACGCACTTCCCGCTGCTGGAGTGCCAGATGAGATGTTGAAGGTGATTGCTAGCTATCACAAGAGCGGGAGAGAGGTTGTTCTTATCCATGGCGGTGGACCCCAGGTAGATGCAGAGCTAGCTATTCATGGGATCACGAGCCAGATGATTTCAGGTTACCGAGCCACAACTCCCGAGATCATGGAGATTGTTCACTCGGTCTTAGCGGGCCAAGTCTGCAGAACACTGGTGAACCAACTTATAGGTTTTGGTGCAAATGCTGTTGGTCTTAGCGCCTCTGACGGCGGAACTGTCCGAGCAAAAATTATGCGCCCCGTCGTCGATGGGGAAGCGATAGATATTGGCCTCGTCGGTGATATTTCGGCGACTAATCCAACTTTACTGAAAGAGTTACTCGGCAAGAGTTTTCTCCCTGTGATATCTCCCGTCTGTGTTTCAGATTCTGGGCAGGCGCTCAACCTCAATGGAGATCTCGCCGCTGGAGCGATTGCAGGAGCACTGCAAGCGCAGGAAGTCATCTTCATGACCGATGTTGCAGGCATTTACAAGAATTTCCCTGATGAGAATTCAATTATTTCTCATTGCTCTGCAGATGAGCTTCGCGATTTGCAGAGCACATTTACCGCCGGCATGATCCCTAAAGTGAAAGCTGCACTCTACGCACTCGATCATGGTGCTACAGCTGTACGAGTTATTGATGGTCGCAACCCAACGAATTTAATCGCAGCACTCGACGGTATCGGAGGAACGGTGGTTACCCAATGAAGAACTCGAATGAGCTAGCCCGTAAACGCTGGGATGGATCCCTTGCCAATAATTATGGGACTCCGAAGATTGATCTTGCTAAAGGGAAAGGCTCTATCGTCTGGGATGTCGAAGAGAATCGTTATCTCGACTTTCTAGGCGGCATCGCTACAACAGTTGTCGGCCATGCCCATCCAACGGTGATTGCTGCAGTGAATAAGCAAATTCGTGAGCTCTCACATGTGAGTAATTTCTACATGCATGAGCCAGTTCTTAAACTCGCCGAGAAATTGAAATCATTTACTGGTGAAGAGTCGGCCCGTACCTTCTTTTGCAACTCAGGTGCTGAGGCAAATGAAGCAGCGCTCAAAATATCTAGATTGACGGGCAGAAAACGGATCATCTCGACCGAAGGCGCCTTTCACGGAAGAACGATCGGAGCTCTCTCCTTAACCGGACAACGCGCTAAACGCGCTCCCTTTATTCCACTCTTAAAAGATGTGAAATTCGCTAAGTACGGTGATATCGCAGATATGGAGAGATTGATCTCCAAGAAGGTCGCGATGGTAATCCTTGAGCCAATTCAAGGTGAGAATGGAGTGATACTTCCTCCGTCAGATTATCTGAAGCGAGTTCGTGAACTCTGCGACCAGTACGGCGCTCTCCTTTGCATCGATGCAGTGCAAACAGGCATGGGTCGAACTGGTGTCTGGTTTGGATATGAAGACTCTGGAATTACCCCAGATATTATTACCTTGGCTAAGGGCCTTGGTGGAGGTCTTCCACTTGGAGCGATGATCACTGTCAGGCCGCAGACGCCTAGATTTTCACCAGGCGATCATGGAAGTACCTTTGGTGGAAATCCGATCTCATGTGCGGCAGGACTTGCTGCTATATCTATCATTGAAAAGGGTTTACTTCTCAAGAGAGTGAAGAAGATGAGCACTCTCATTAAACGTGAGATTACAAAGCTCCCTGGTGTCTTGCAAGTGCGCGGGGAAGGATTGCTCTTAGGAATCGTTCTTGATAGTTGCGATGCAGCTCTGCTTGTAGAGAATGCACGTGCTGTCGGGCTATTGCTTAATGCACCCAATAAGGGAGTCATCAGAATCGCCCCTGCCTTAACTATTACTGATGCCCAGATAAAAGAATTCATCAAGAAGTTCTCGAGCGCTCTCAAGAGTGCGCAACAGGAGGCGACATCATGAATCCAGCAGCTCGCAAACAACTTGTCTCAGAGATACTGACCAACGCTGCAATCGATTCTCAAGAGGAACTCGTTCGAGTATTGAAGAAACGCGGTGTGGAGGTCACGCAAACAACGGCGAGCCGAGACCTTCTCGAACTTGGAGCATTGCGTGGAAAAGATTCCACTGGAAGGTTTCGCTACATCCTTGGTGGGGCTATTTCGAAGACCGATAATCGCACTCGCAACCTTTTGCTCAGCACAGTTGCAAGTGGAAACCTCGTCATAGCCAAAACCCCGCCGGGCGGGGCTCAACTGTTAGCAGGACAGATTGATGCAGCTATCGCCGCAGGAGATCTGCCCTCAGCGATCGGGTCAATCGCAGGAGATGACACAGTCATGGTGGTCGCCAAAACTCCAACTGGTGGCAACACCCTAGCGAGGGAATTAACAGCGCTCTTGGATGGGGAACCAGTAAAATTGAAGAGTAAATCAGCGACAAAATCCTCATCAGTGAAGAACGTAAAGAAGAAACTGAATAAGAATCGGGGCAAGTAGATGGTCCTTTGGGGTGGCAGGTTCAATCAAGGACCAGCCGAATCGGTTGCGTCGTTATCTCGGAGTATCCACTTCGATTGGGTCCTCGCGCCCTATGACATCCGCGTCAATCTTGCACACGTTAAAGGACTTCAGGCATCTGGTGTTCTTTCAGCGGCCGATGCGTCAAAGATCATGATCGCACTCGTAGCTGTGGGGGAGGAGATCGCTGCTGGCACATTTCTTCCGACGCAGGAGGATGAAGATGTTCACTCTGCTATCGAACGTGCCCTCGTTGCTCGCCTTGGAGAGCTAGGTGGCGCCTTTAGGGCAGGACGTTCACGTAATGATCTGGTGGTCACAGATTTCAAGCTCTATCTCATCGATCATATGATCGCAATTGGTTCTGAATTAACTCTCCTTATTGAAGAGTTCACAATCAAAGCCGATGAATATAAGAGCGCGATCGCACCAGGATTTACCCATCTGCAACATGCGCAGCCCATTAATTTTGGTCATGAGTTAGCGAAACATTCACAAGCCCTTCTGCGAGATCTCAGTCGTATCCAGGATTGGATCTCAAGAAATAGCATCTCACCGCTTGGCGCCGGAGCGCTTGCCGGATCAGGTCTGCAACCACACCCCGAGCAGAGCGCTGCCGATCTTGGTTTTGCCGCTACACATGGAAATAGCATCGACGCAGTGAGCGATCGAGATTTCGTTACTGAGGCTCTCTTTGTGATGGCAAATATTGGCGTGCACCTATCTCGCATCGGCGAGGAGTACACGTTATGGAGCACGACTGAATTTGGTTGGGCAAAACTCGATGATGCCTTCTCAACAGGATCTTCGATCATGCCTCAGAAGAAGAACCCAGATATCGCAGAACTGGCTCGAGGCAAGAGTGGACGTCTTATTGGAAATCTCACCTCAGTTCTCGCGATGCTAAAAGGACTTCCCTTTGCATATAATCGCGACCTTCAAGAAGATAAGGAACCAACCTTTGATTCGATTGCCACTCTCTTAACTCTCTTACCTGCTCTGACAGGAATGGTTGAGACCACATATTTTGATACTGAGAAAATGGCTGCTGGGGCTGTGAAGGGTCACTCATTAGCGACAGAGATCGCCGACTTTCTTGCCAAGAGTGGCGTTCCATTTGCAACTGGACATGAAATTTCTGGTCGATGTGTACAGCAAGCCGAGAAGCTAGGGAAGGATGTTCATGAACTCTCTGATGCCGAGCTTTCGGCGATAGACCCAAGGCTCACATCTGATCTTCGTGGAACTCTCTCAGCGATCGGAGCGGTTGCTTCGAGAACCTCTCTCGGTGGAACATCTACCGCTAGCTTGATCAAGCAGATACATGATCTCAATAAGCGAAACCAGGGCTTCATTTCCTACTTTGATAAGCAACGTTCACACTTTTTGGAGATGATTCAGGTATGACAACAGCACTTATAGCCGACCTTGAATGGCGCGGGCTTCTCGCTCAGTCCACAGATCGCCAAGCTCTTCTCAAAGATCTCGATGCCGGACCTATCTCGTTCTATATTGGCTTTGATCCAACTGCCCCTAGCCTGCATGTTGGAAATCTTGTGGTTCTTTTAGTGATGCGTAGATTCCAATTGGCAGGTCATAAGCCGTTACCACTTGTTGGGGGAGCGACAGGACTTGTAGGGGATCCAAGCGGACGTAATGAAGAGCGCTCACTCAATAGCGATGAAGTTGTTGCTGAATGGGTATCGCGTATTCGAAAGCAACTAGAACTCTTCTTAACATTCGAAGGCGCCACTGCTGCCAAGCTTGTGAATAATCTTGATTGGACGAAAGATGTCACAGCAATCGAATTTTTGCGTGATATCGGCAAACATTTCAGCGTCAATCAAATGCTGACAAAGGATTCAGTCGCCTCACGTCTTGAAGCGGGTGGAATCTCATATACAGAGTTCTCCTACCAAGTGCTTCAGTCATTTGATTATCTTGAACTGTACCGACGCTATAACTGCATCTTGCAACTTGGTGGAAGTGATCAATGGGGGAATATCACCGCTGGTTTAGATCTGATACGACGCGTTGAATCAGGATCTGCACACGCTCTCACTATTCCACTTCTGCAAAAAGCAGATGGCACAAAGTTTGGGAAGACAGCAGGTGGTTCTGTATGGCTCGATCCAGAGATGACTTCTCCTTACGCTTTTTATCAATACTGGTTTGGTACAGATGATGCTGATGTTGAACGCTTCTTAAAAACGTTCTCCTTTAAATCTCGCGAAGAACTTGAACTATTGTTTGTTGAACTTCGAGAAAATCCCGGTGCACGTGTAGCGCACCGCGCTCTTGCAGAAGAGTTAACAACACTTGTTCATGGCGAAGTTGAATGCGCGAATGCACAAGCAGCAGCTAAAGCGCTCTTTGGCCAAGGTGAGATCAGTGCATTAGATCCAAAGACTCTTGCATCCGCACTTTCACAATTGCCGCGCACAACAATTAATAAGGGCGATGCATTTCCAACGTGGGTTGACCTTCTTGCAGCGACCGGTGTTGTCGATTCGAAATCTGCAGCACGCCGAATTGTGAAAGAGGGCGGGGCTTATCTCAATAATGTGAAGATCTCTGGAGAGGATTTCGCTCCCTCTGAAAGTGATCTAATTCATGGTCGATTCCTGCTGCTCCGAAAGGGAAAAAGAGAGCTGGTGGCGGTCGAAATCATCTAAGTAGGACCCTAATGACAGAGTTGTAATTCAGCGTAAAAGAGCCCAAAACCCTTGATTTATAATGGTTTTAGGGCTCTCTTTCATGAATGAAGGTGGATTTATGCCTCGTTTTTCCATCGAAAATCAGGCAAGAATGGCAATTTTTGTCCGATTAGCCCGATTTGACCCTATGCCCCCTGGGGGGTTATCTTTCTCTCTCGCTTGCGAAACGGACTTATCTAGGCCGTGCAGCGACACATCAAGAAAACTGTTTAACCCACCCAGAATCTCGGCTGGTTAACGCAAGTTGACCCGCAGTTGTTCTCTGCACTAAGTTACGCAGTCTGCCCTAGTTACGGTCTGTAAAGATTGTGGCTGGTGCGCGTACGTACCTTGAGAACTCAACAATGTGCACAATCAATGCCAATCGGCTTGTTTTACGCTGTCTTCAGTCACATGAATGCAACGTAGTTCAGGCCAAAATTCCTTTGTATTTTCTCTTTTTGAGATCATTACAAAACAGAAACAATTGGTAAAACAAAAAATAGCAATAGCTAGTTTTGTTTTTTGCCAGATCAAATACTTTCTATGGAGAGTTTGATCCTGGCTCAGGACGAACGCTGGCGGCGTGCTTAACACATGCAAGTCGAACGATGAAGT
>CAITVX010000013.1 GCA_903895995.1 uncultured Actinomycetes bacterium | reverse complement strand
GTATCTGCCGAGTTAAAACGCGGGGGAGCACGTCACGATTCACTCGTCTATGCGGCTAAGCAAGAGCTTGCACTTCTGAAGATCATGAAGGAAGGTTCTTTCGACGCATTCACCAGTAACTTTGAAGATCTTGGTGCACTCAAGCAGTTACCTGGTCTCGCCGTTCAGCGTTTGATGGAGATGGGTTATGGCTTCGGTGGAGAAGGCGATTGGAAGACTTCTGCGCTCGGCGCAATTCTGAAGTCGATGACTCCTAAGGGTGGCGGAACCTCCTTTATGGAGGATTACACCTATCACTTTGGCCCAGGTAAACCTTTGATCCTTGGCGCGCATATGCTCGAAGTCTGTCCAACAATCACCAAGTCAAAGCCAAAGATTGAGATTCATGCCCTTGGCATCGGAGGCAAGGAAGATCCTGTTCGCATGGTCTTTACCGCATCTCCGGCAGAGGCTCGAGTTGTCTGTCTCGTTGATATGGGTGAGCGTTTTAGAATCATCAGCAATGAGATTACTGTCGTTGAACCCAATGAAGCTCTTCCAAATCTCCCAGTGGCGCACGCAGTGTGGGCACCAAAGCCTTCACTTCCTATTAGTGCTGAAGCATGGATGCTAGCTGGCGGATCCCATCACACAGTTCTAACCAATGCAGTCTCACTTGAAACGATTGAAGATTTTGCACGTATCGCAAAGG
Organism: uncultured Actinomycetes bacterium; assembly: GCA_903895995.1. Classification (GTDB taxonomy): domain Bacteria; phylum Actinomycetota; class Actinomycetes; order Nanopelagicales; family Nanopelagicaceae; genus PALSA-747. Next base: position 79,589 of record CAITVX010000013.1, on the reverse strand, counting down.
TTGAACATGTCATCATCGATGAGAACACAACGATGCGAGAGTTTAGACGAGAACTTCAATGGAACGCTGCCTATCATCGCTTTGCGGAGAGAATTTAAAGATTTACGTGGTGAAGCAAAGATCTGACTCACCAGCAACTGTATTTAAAGGTTTTCTGATTGCATCGCACTTTGGCCCGACAGTTCTCGTTGTCACGATCTCCTTTATCTTGGCGACTACCCAATATTCGGTAAAGAGCTCACTGCAAATCGCTGCGGCAATATTGGCTGGGCAATTCTTCGTTGGCTGGTCCAATGATCTGATTGATTACCCATTAGATCTGGCTGCATCACGAAAGAAGAAGCCATTAGTAGCTGGATCGATATCACCACGTGCCCTTAAGCGTGGAATTTTTCTTGCGCTGATCTCTGCTGTGGGTCTATCCCTTGTAGGACCGCTTGGCTTACGAGGTAGCGCTGTTCATGGAATCGGATTAATCAGCGCAACTCTTTACAACCTCACACTCAAGAAGACGATCTTCTCAGTCATCCCTTTTATGATCTCCTTTGGTGCGATGCCTTGGGCGATCTATGTCAGTGAGGGCAAATCACCAACTCCCTGGCTCTGTCTTGGATTTATCATCTTCGCAAGCGCCTTTCATTTTCTCAATGTTGTAAAAGATTTAGAGTGGGATCTCAAACAAGGGATCGATGGTTTACCTCAGCGATTTGGTCGCAAGCGATCCATATTTATTGCCACGACTTTGGCTATAGCTGGAATTCTTCTCGTTATATTCAAGTGGAGCCAGCTCTCACCTGTGTAAGTAAGGCTCTGCCCTATGAATACCGTGAGGGGCTCTGTAAGATTCACGAGTGATTGTTTCTGCTTCAAGGGCGCTTCTTCCAGATGGCGATCTCTCGCAAGTGTGGATGGAGATTGAATCAGGAATCATTACCGATCTTGGCTATGGCGCAACCTCTGAATCTGAGATGACCCTGACCGGAGTTTTGCTACCTGGATTTGTAGATATTCACTGTCACGGTGGTGCTGGCGGATATTTCGCTTCTGGAGATGACGGACAGATCAGCGCCGCAATTAAGCTCCATCAAACACATGGAACATCGGCCCTCTACGCAAGCTTAGTAAGCGCACCCATCGATGAAATCCTGATCTCAATCACAAAGTTACTTCCTTATGTAAAAAATGGATCTCTTGCTGGAATACATCTTGAAGGACCATATCTCTCACCTGATAAGCGTGGCGCTCATGACGTGGCCTCTTTGCGCCATCCGGTGATCTCAGAGATTGAAGAGATTCTTAAAGCGGGCGAGGGTTCAATTCGGATGGTCACAATCGCCCCAGAGCTACCTGGATCCCTCGAAGCGATGAAATTTTTGAAAGATCACGGAGTTGTTGTAGCCATGGGTCATACCAACGCGACAAGAGAAGCGATTGAATCCGGAATCGCCGCAGGCAGTGAAGTTATAACTCACTTCAATAATGCGATGCCAAAACTTCATTCACACGAGGATGAAGTCCCAAGATATCTCCTTGACCATTCAAGCCTCTATGTAGAGCTTATTGCCGATGGAGTGCATGTCAGCCATCAGACCATGAAAGAAGTGCTGCTGGATAGAAGCGATCGAGTTATTCTCGTCACCGATGCTATGAGCGCTGCTGGGTGTTCTGATGGTGAGTACACAATCGGAAACCGAGAAGTTGAGGTGAGCAATAGCGTTGCTCGTATCAAAGGCACACAGACTCTGGCAGGAAGTACTCTTACGATGGATCAAAGTTTCCTCACACTTTTAGATATGGGTCTTGATCTCAAAGATGCTGTGGCGATGAGTTCAACAAATGCTGCACAGCTCATGGGCTTGTCACAGCATGGATCGATTGCAGTTGGAATGCGAGCAGATTTTGTTGAGTACGATCCGGCAGCAGGCTCTCTTCGCAGAATAAGTTTATAAAATGATTGCGATTGATATTGGACAATCTGGATCACGTGCATCAGTCGATGGCAAAATCTCGACTTTCTCGCGTGGGAAATTATCAAGTGAACCAGTTGAGAAGACAGTTCGAGAAGTCTTAGCCTTACTTCCAGGAGCATCCTCTGAAGTGGTTTCGCTCTCGCTGACAGGCCTGTATGGGGCTGTAGGCGATGTAGCCGACTTCCTGAGTTCATGCGGCAGAGCTGTCGGAGCCAAGCGAGTACTCGTCTTAGATGATGGCTTAGCGAGCTATTTCGGGGCGATGCGAGGGCGTAGCGGAGTAGCGCTCACTCTTGGTGGTGGGATCGTTGCCGTTGGTGGAAATGCGGACTCCGTTTCGCATACAGATGGTCTAGGTAATGTCTTTGGTGATGAAGGATCAGGCTATTGGCTAGGTACTCGTGGGATTGCACGAGCACTTGCCGCGCATGAGAATCGTGAAGATGATCCGCAGTACTTGGAATATTTCACCCCAGAGGTCAACGCCTACTTTGCTTTAGAGGTGAAAAATGCTCATGATGCGAGCTTGCTTGCAATTGCAACAGGTAAGAAAGTTCTCGAGGCAGCTGATGCGGGATTGAAGATCGCCCAAGAGATTCGCGAAGAAGGTGCGATGAGACTGAGCAAAACAGTTCTCGCAGCATGGATACGTGTGGGTGGAGAAAAGAGCGATACGCCATTTATTACAATTACTGGTGGATTAAGCAAAAATACTTCTTACGTTCGATTAATAATGGCTCATATTCATCGGGCTATGCCAAACGCTGCACTGGTTGAAGCAGCGGGAGATAATCTTGATGGAGCAATTTGGGCTGCAGAGAATTTAGAGAGCGATCTTCCACCCCTCATGAAATGGGCGCGAGCTTAAAATCTCTATCCCAGGGCAGCTAAGATATTTACAAATGAAATTCCAGAGGCTGCCTCTGACGGTGCCCATGCGGAATCTTGCTCACTCATCAACCAACCAGTGAAATTTATTGCTCTCAATGCATCCATGACCCCATGAAGATCGAGAACTCCAGTACCGGCAGGTACAAAGAGTTTCTCATCCATAACAGAATCGTGCATACTTGCGATTTCTCCACTAGCGAGCTTGGTGAGGACTTCGCCAGCGACATCTTTAATATGTACATGGGTGATTCTCTCGCCGAAGTGTTGGATAGCTTCAATCGGATCTCCGCCACCAACGATCCAATGTCCAACATCCAGACACACTCCCACGAGCTCTGGATCAAGCAGATTCATTAATTTTTCTGTTTCTGCGAAAGTTTCAATAAAAGTGGCTGCGTGAGGATGGAACGATGATTTCATTCCATGTGACTGAGCAATCTTTGCAAAGCGATTGATGTGTTCGGCTAACTGTGAATAGGCAGTTTCTGTAAGTTGTGGACCTGTTTCTGCACGGGTTGCGCAGAGATCTCTTTCAGCAGTTCCATCAACGGCGAAGACAATCATTTCAACGGCGACTCTTGCGGCAAGCGCGATGGTCTCTGCTGTTTCCAGCTCTGAAATAGCCTCTATGCCATCGGTGGTCATGTGAACAGCAACATAGATCTCTGCAAATTTCAGTGAGTGATCTTTCATAGATTGCACAAACTCAGGGGAGTTTCCTTGATCCATGGAGATCTGGATGCCTTTAAAACCATATTTGGCTATACCTGAAAGATATTCACCCATCCGGCTTGCGTCATACCTCCAGTTAAGTGGGACGATTCCGATTTGTGAGCTATTCATTTAGAGCACCTTAACTACTAGATCCAACAAGATAGTGGACCAGCTAAAGTCTGGAGCACCCCAACCAGTTGCATCTGCGGGATTGTAATACTCGCGTACCCCGCTCTCTTTGAAGCATTTAATGCTTTGAGCTGCGATATGGCGAGCTAAGTCAATGCGGCCATGTCGAATCAATCCACGACTGAGATACCAATTGCTATTCATCCATGAAGGACCGCGCCATACAAGGTTGCCTCCCACTGTATTGGGCCGATGTGTTGGACCATTCAGAGGTGTCGATGGGATTGGGTAGGTTGCCCAATACTCTTTCGGATCTAGAAGATGCTTCATGATCCGCTCAACTTTCCTTGAATCTGTATCTTCTAAGAGCAGAGGCATGAGTGAAACCCACGTATTCACGCGCAGCTGCTTATTCTCTCTGCCGTTAACGCTGTAATAGAGCCCATCTTCTTCATTCCAGCAAAGTTTCTCGAGAGATGCATGAGCTTTCTTCGCACGCTCAAGGTATTGCTCGGCTCCAGCATCGTCGCCCACTTGCAGACAGAGATTGGCAAGAACTTTTAAATTTTCGATATAGATCGTATTGACCATAACATCTGCGACAACAAAATAATTTATTTCAATCATCTTCTTAGGGTCGCGGTCGAAGGCATCGTATGGATCACAGATATAGTGCCAGCCGCGATCCCAACTATCATGCTCTTCGTCTTGGATCTGTAAAAGCTCATCCCAGACGGGGGAGTGATCAAGTCCAGTTTCATCAGGTTGAACAACTCGGATCAAGCCATCACCATAAGGATTGCGAACTGTGTGAAGCCATTCGTAGAAGCGTCGAACTGATGGGAGTACTTCCTTAATAAACTCAGTGCCGCGTCCACGATAAGCAACCGCAGCGACCGCTTCTGCTAGAAGTGGTGGTTGCATCTCATCGGAGAGGTACTTGCTACGGAAGGCGATTGCGTAGGTAGAGACCATCTCTTCATATGAATCTCGCTGCCAGAAAGTTACATGAGAGACGAATCCATCGGAGTGTTGATTTTTGAGCAAGCTCTTGATCTCGGCTTCGGCTTTTCGGGTATCAAAATGGCTCAGAGTTATTGCGTGGAAACATGAATCCCAGAACCACTGGAAGGGGTATGTGACCGAGGAAGGGCATGTGAAGTCAAAGTCTTCGTTGCACCAATCTGCATGGCCTACTTGACGATTCTTTGTGTGGATATCAGAACAGACCTTGCGAAGCCATAGGTAATCTCCCATGTTGGGTGCCTCTAGATGTGAAGTCATTTCTTTGCTCTCCCTTTTTTCTTCGTCGACTCTCGAACTATTAATCGAGTTTGAATACTTAGACTCGCAGGTTTTTTTGCGCCCCCTAAGAGGAGGTCGAGCATCTCTAACGCTTTATGGCCTAGCAATCCTTGCTCCTGACGCACGGTGGTCAATGTTGGTGAGGTATATGCGCTGATTTGAATATCGTCGTAACCAACTATCCCAATCTCATCAGGAACCTTGAACCCCAGTTCCAGAAAGACTCTTAAGGCGCCGATGGCACTCAAGTCATTATGAGCCATAACTCCAAAGGGAGGTTTAAAACGGCTAGCAATTTCACGTGCCGCTGATGCACCATCTTCGAATGAAGGCCCACCGGTGAAGTAATGAACTGGAACTTTACCTGCTCCTAATTTCATTCCATTGAAACGAGGGAATCCATCTTTTGCTTCATCGGGGTCACCTATGTACATAAGTTGTGTGTAGCCAGATTCGATGAGGTGTTTACCTACCAACTTACCTCCGCCTTCACCATCAGAGGAGACAGTTGGGTAGGCAGGGTCATCATGATCGACGTCCACTAAAACTATATGCCCTTGATAATTTTTAAGTTCTTTTCGATTGCGTTTTAAGAAACCTGATGCACAGATAATTATTCCGTCAGCGCGATGTTGACTGAGATAGTTGATATAGCTTTTTTCACGTTCGGGATCGCCCGCGGAATTACAGAGAATGAGCGAGTAACCACGTTTTTGAACTTCGTCTTCGATTCCACGGACTAACTCTGGATAATAAGGATTTTGAATATCGGTGACAATTAAACCGATAACTGCCGAACTCTGTCGACGCAGGGACTGGGCCATGAGTGATGGCTGGTAGTGGAGCCTATCTATTACCTCTTGGACTCTTGCTTTGGTTGCAGTTGCAACGTACCCCTCACCTGCCAAAACACGACTTACCGTGGCAGTGCTTACTCCTGCTTTGGCTGCAACATCAGTTATTGTTGCATGCGTGCGCTTCTTAGCCATAAAAAATTAATTATCCATTTCGGGGTTTACGTTTGTGTATTCGATAACATACCATTGTCTTATTGGTTTTAGATAGATTAAAGGAGAAAAATTATGGACAATCACCCTATCCTTCGGGTCGGTGTAGTTGGCGCTGGGGCTGTCGCCTCATCAGTCCATCTTCCAATCCTCTCTCATCGAAGCGACCTCTTCGAAGTCGAAGCTATTGCAGATTTCAATCTCGATGCTGCGAACGCCCTTGCTGATCGCTTTGCCATCCCAGCTGGAGGTCGATTTGAAGACCCTCAAGCCATGTTTACATCAGGCCTTATTGATGCAGCCATCATTTTGAACTCCGGTAGCCACGCTGATCTTGTTGTACAGGCCTTGGGTGCAGGGCTTCATGTCTTCTGTGAGAAACCATTGGGTTATAGCGAAGCAGAGATGAGCAAGATTGAGGTTGCACTGAAATCTTCCGGCAAGCAACTCATGCTTGGATATATGAAGACTTTCGATCAAGCAACGAAGGCGATGAAGGCCAATATTAAGGGTCGCCCCCGCGCTGTCGATGTAGTCGTGCTCCATCCAAGTGGAGAGAATCAACTGGCTACTTCAGAGCTTCATGTGAAGGGTTTCCCTGCATCTGCAGAGAATATTAAGAAGTTCACGGCGCAAGCACATGAAATTGCAGTACAGGCGCTCGGTGAAGCGGGGGCAAAGTCAATTGGTAGTTTGTATGCCAATGGCATCGTCGGTTCGATTATCCATGAATTCTCTGTTCTTCGTGAGCTCGATATTCATATGACAAAGATCGATTTTGCAGAGCGTTGGATGAGTCACAACTCTCCTAATATGGTGATTCAAGGACGAACTGATGATGATGTCCGTGTCAGCATTCGCTGGTTAATTTTGGATGACTACCCTCTCTATCAAGAGGAGATCCGTTGGGTAAATGAGGATTCAGGACATCATCTGATCTTCCCAAGCCCTTATATCCTGCGCGTTCCAACAAAATATGTTGCCACTACTCGCGTCGGTTTAGACCACATCAACTCCACCTTTGAGTCCTATATGCCATCTTTTGAAATTGAACTTGAGGCTTTCCACACACTCACTCAGACCGGCAAGCAGCAAGGTGATCCGATTAAGGATGGCCGCGAAGATATGCAGCTCTGCCAGAAAATCGCAGCATTTGTGCTTGAACGCGAAGGCGTTGCACTAGGCGGGGATCTCACTGCCTAAAGGATCTATTGAATATAACCAATAGCTAGGTGCTCGCCTGAATGGTTGGTCAAGGTGTACAGGCCTGACTCTTTCTTGATCCGAAAGAGCTCACTATCTACATTCTTCCTTATGCCACGTGGGGTTAAGAGAATAGTTCCTTCACCGCCTTGCACAATGAGATCCTCTTCCATCGGATATACAACAGGAGCTTTGGGGCTAGCTGAGATCGCAACTCTGCCGTTGCGAAGAGCATCCATAACTTCCTTTTCGCTCACAACATTATCCTCAGTTGCGACCATGACCCACGTAGTTGGGTCACCAGGCAATCCATCAGAACCCATTCGATGAAAGTCACTCCCACCTATCGGAATTGGCGATCCCTTTTCACGCCAATATTCGATAGGTGATAATTCAAATCTATCCCAGCTAGAGTGCCACATCTCCATAAGCGGCACACCATCAGGATATTCACGATCCCAATGGCACGGTGTTGCTAAGGGATGATTTATTGAGAGTAATCCACCACGGTTGCTAACATCTTCAAGCCAGCGCGAAGATGCCTCGCGAAAATCAGTCCACTCAATCTTCCCAAAAGCATTCGCATGGCCACTTGCCGTTGTGACTTCATGACCCGCAAGCAAATTAATTCCCGCGCTCTTGGCAACAGTGGGCAGATGTGCATGATGGCTAATTGTGTTGTGGTCGGTGATGGCTAGAATTTCTAAGCCTCGACTTGCTGCTAAGTTGGCGAGTTGGTCGAGAGTTAATCGGCCATCTGAATGTGTTGAGTGACTGTGAAAATCTGCCGGCATCCACCGGAATCCTTGAGGCGCATGGAGGGTTCTGCGTGGTGGTCGGTTTGCCGCTGGAGGAAGTTGCTCTGAAACGGGAAAGCGTGGTCGACCATGTTCAACTGTGACTTCAACACCAACGCCATCTGGGCCAACCTGATGCAGTCCAAGTGCCACAAACCAGGTTCCCTGCGCAATCTGGCCTGGCAGATAGCCAGGTGTCGCCTCTTCATTGCTAATCTGAATGAGGTCACGCTCCCCACCGGACCATCCTCTAAAACCAGATGGATCAAAGAGCCCTAAATCAACTGTCGAAAGCGAGTCGTCATAGTGCATGGTGATGGTGAGACCATCACAACCAAGAGGTACTTCAAAGGGAATATATTGATAGATCGAATCAGCACGATCTGAGCGGGTGTAAAACTTTTCGTATCTCACACCCAGCTCCTTAGATTAGGTTTCCTGAGACCTTATCGTAAATCAAAACTTTGTTGAGGTCTGGAAGGAAGTGCAGAGTCGCACCGTTAGCTGGTTGCTGACCATCAGGAACAGTTCCTCGCACGAGGGTGCCGCCACAGTCAATTGAGACCAGGTAATGGGTGCCCATATTTTCTGTAACTTTAACGCTACCTGATGCGACTCCATCAGCATTACTCGAGACCACTGATACATATTCTGGACGGATACCATAGACAACTTCCTGACCTTCTTGAAGTTTTCCGCGGTAGCTTTCTGGAATGGTGAATGTGTTACTGCCTACTTTCACATTCCCTTGAAGCACCTGACCCTCAAGTAGGTTCATGGGCGTTGAACCAATGAATGCTGCTACGAAAAGATTAGCTGGACGATGGAAAAATTCCGATGGTGAACCTACTTGGCGAACCACGCCCTTATCCATAACAGCCATACGATCTGCGATTGCAAGTGCTTCTGATTGATCGTGAGTCACAAAGATTGTTGTGACCCCAAGTTCAGTTTGAAGTTGCTTTAAGAAAGTACGTGCTTCAAGGCGCAGGCGTGCATCAAGATTTGAAAGTGGCTCATCGAAGAGATAGAGATTTGGAGTAGTGGCCATAGCGCGTGCTACGGCCACACGTTGCTGCTGCCCGCCTGATATCTGTCCCGGACGTCGTTCGAGCAATGTTTCAATGGAGAGAGCCTTTGAAGCCATAGCTACGCGCTTCTCTTGTTCATCTTTGGGAAGTTTCCGCACTTTTAGCGGGTAAGCAATATTTTCTTTTACGCTCATATGTGGGTAGAGCGCATAATCCTGGAAGACCATGGCAATATTTCGTTCGCCCGGTGGTGACCAGGTCACATCTTTATCATCGATCCATACTTCACCGCTCGTGGGTGACTCAAGACCTCCAAGAGTACGTAAAAGTGTTGTTTTGCCACATCCGGATGGGCCTAAGAGGGCGAAGAACTCACCGTCATTGATCGTAAGGTCTAGTTCGTCAAGTGCACGCACGCCACCAGGAAATACTTTGGTGATCTTCTTGGTTGTTACGATGCTCATTAGCCTTTGATACCTCCATAGAATCGGAACCCATATTTTTTATTAACATAGAAGTACATGCCCATTACTGGGATTGCATAAAGAAGTGAGAAGGCAGCAACTTGGCGAATAACAGGCTGACCGCCATCACTGTAGAAGCTATACATCATTACGGCTCCTGGTTGTTTATTGATATCTCGAATCAGAATAAATGGAACTAAAAAGTTTCCCCATGCCTGAACAAAGGACCAGACGAAGATCACTGCAAGTCCCGGACGAATAATCGGAGCTACGATATCTTTGAGAATTCTAAAAGAAGAAGCTCCGAATATTTGAGCGCTCTCTTCATATGATCTCGGAAGTGAGTCTGTAAAGTCTTTTAAAATAAAGATTGCAGTCGGGATTAATCCACCAGTGAGAATTAAAATAACTCCTTGGTAGGTATCAAGGATGTTAAGGCGAAGTGCTAGGAGGTATAGAGGCACCATTGCTGCGCTACCTGTGACGATAGAGGAGAACAGTAAGAGTGTGTAGAGAAAGGAGTCGCGGCCCTTAAATTTGACTCGGCTCAATACATAAGATGCTGGGGCGCCAACTAAGATCACGGCTATTCCAGAGCCCGCAGAGAAGATCGCAGAATTCACAAGTGACTTATAGGCGTAAGGGTTCTTGGAGATTTCAGCAAAGTTGGTGAGTGTCCAACTTGGCCATTTGATCGAGTAATTTGGCTGTCCATCCCATGGAGCGATGAATAACCATACGAGTGGAAGAGCAAAAAAAGCTACGCAGAGCGCGAGAAAGAGTCCTGTAAAGCCCTTCTCTACGGCCGTCTTCTCTTGGATCATTTTCGTTTTTTGACGTTTTAAAATAGCCATCACTTGTTCTTCCTTCCGGCGCGAATGACAATGAGGGCAAGTACAAGATTCATGAGCAGCATGATCGCTGCGATCGCAGAACCGTAGCTGAAGTCAAGGTATTTGAGAGCCTTGTTATATACGAAAATTGGTAAGAGTTCAGTCTTACCACCAGGGCCACCGCCAGTCAGTAAGAATGGGCCAAAATCATTGAAGGTCCAGAGCGTGATTAAGAGCAGGTTAGTAAATATAAATGATCGGGCAGAGGGGAGCACAATTTGGCGCAGTTGCTGCATCTTGGTAGCGCCAGCAACGCGTGCTACCTCAAGGTGGGACTTTGGAATCGATGTAATGGCTGCGCTAAAGAGCAGCATAGAAAACGCGGTACCTCTCCAGGTATTAAATACGACAATAGATAAGAACGGATCGTGAAGTAGCCAAAAAATATGTTGTCCTGTTAATCGGTTGAGCGTTCCGTTGTCGTAATTAAGAAATGCGACCCATAGGAATGTCACGATAGATCCCGGAACAATCCAGGCGCAGATAACAATTAACTCAACCATGCTGCGGATGCGAGGCTTTACTGTAGAGAGAACCCACGCTAATAAGAACCCCAAGATTGCCTGGCCCAATATTGCCGAGAAGAGTACATAAAGTAGTGTTAACTTAAATGAGCTAATAAATTGTGGATCGTGAAGGGCTTTTTGAAAGTTTGCGAAGCCTACTATTTTAGGATGTGCCGCAGTTATGCCAGTTAATTTGTAATTAGTAAATCCCAAGTAAAGCGTCCATACAGCTGGAATAAAGAGGAAGACTCCAATAAAAATGCTCGCAGGGGTCATGAAGCTGATTGCGCTTAAGCGCCCTAAAACGGAGTTCCCGGGCTTTGCAGCCCGGGAACCCGACTTAACTTGAGATGTCATGAATCTAATTCATTCACCTTAGTTACTTGAGATGTTTCCAGCACCAACTTCTGCAGCAAGTGCAGTTTCATACTTAGCAGCGGCAGCGGCAGCGGTCATTCCGCCATTAACTACATCTGTAGTTGCTTGCTGTAGCAAAGTAGAAACAGCGTTGTAGTGTGAATTTGCTGGACGGAAGAATGTATTTGGAATTGCCTGTGTAAATACAAACTTCAAGCAAGGATCTGTAGCCAATGTGACGTTGTTGACGTCAGTACGGTTAGAGATACGGATAGATCCACCGATCGCCATTGAGGCGGTGAGTGGGCCCTTATCGTTGAGGAACTGAACAAGCTCCCAAGCGGTGCCCTTCTGAGGGGAGTTAGCGTTTACGATGTAACCGCTTCCACCTGAGTAGGAGACGAAGTTCTGCTTGTTAACGCCAGAACCAGCTGTCTGAGATGGGATCTTTGCAAATCCAACCGCGGTATCGCGATCTGCCATCTTGAAGTTACCGGTAAGTGGATTGATAACGCTACGCCATTCGTAGTCGCCCTCAATCATCATTGCAAGCTTGCCATTAGCAAATGCGCTAAATGATGCATCGCGACCAGTTCCACCAGCCATTGCCTGCCAATCAGTGTTTCCAACCTTCTTAACGTTGTAAACATCGTTATAGAAGTTGAGCATGTCACGGACAGACTTTGTGTTTCCTAGCCACTTACCTGTTTTATTGTCATAGATGAGTGATCCAGTACCTGCAATAAAGTTGAGGAAACCTTGCATAGCAGTTGCCTCGCCCATATCTTTACCAGCGTTGAGCTGGAATGGAGTGACATCTGGGAGCTTAGTCTTCAAAGTTGCTGCAGTTGTGAGGATATCTGCCCAAGAAGTTGGCTGCCAGTTTGTTGGAAGGCCAGCTTTTGCAAAGAGAGTCTTGTTGAAGTAGATGATACGACCATCAGTTCCAGCAGGGACTCCGTAGAGCTTATTGTTGTAGGTCATTACTTGATTGATTGTTGCAGGAATCTGCTTCCAACCGCTCCAAGCTGCTACAGCCTTTGCTCCAACAACATCGTTAAGAGGCTTGATGTAACCAGCATCTGCGAATTCAGATACCCAGAAACCGTCGATGTTAACAACATCTGGACCCTTTTTAGCACCAAGGTCAAGTGCAAGTTGGCTCTTGTATGATGCGTCGTCCGCACCGGATGAAATAAAGTTAACGTCAACTTGCTTGCCCTTTGCGGCTTCTTCAAGTGTGAAGTTTGGGATGACATATTGCGCAAGCCATTGTGCCTGTGCTGAGTTCTTTCCACCAACAACAGCATTAGCTTGAATACTTACTGGGTAGACCTTCTTATCGGTCCAGACATTTTGTGCTCCGCCGTCTTTGCAAACGACTGCAATTGTTCCAGCTTTAGATGCCGCACCCAACTTTGGGCAGACGCTTCCGACTGTGACGGCTGCAGCAGAGACTGCAGGGACTCCAGCCACAATGATTGCGCCAACTACACCTAAGCCCAAAAGAGCTCTTACGCTCTTGGAGCGTTGAATTGTGATCGCCATTGATTCCTATCCTTCTCTCAGTAACTAGGGGTACTTTTATGGCGCCGATCTCGCATCCTAGATAGCTCATTTCTGGCAATCTATGTAAACGATAACAGAACCACTTAGAGGTTAGTTTTGTTCTAGATAATGGGAAAGTCAATGGAATTTTGAGGGGATTTCTCAGAAATCTTGGTAACGATCTCATAAACAGCAGGTGGCCAGGGGTGAAATTTTAACCTCAAGGCATAAATGGCTGATTGCCCAGCTTTGTGCCACCGTTAGGCATGGGGAAACGACTACTCGTAACTGGAGCTTCAGGCTATGTTGGAGGACGGCTCATTCAAGAGCTCTTGCTCAAAGATTTTATCGTCAGGGTCTTAGTTCGTGACCCTCGCAAGATTGCCGGCCAAAGCTGGTTCGATAAAGTTGAAGTTGCAGTTGGTAGCGCAGAATCCCCAGAACAACTTAATCTGGCTCTAGCTGGCGTCGATACTGCATATTACTTAATTCATTCCATCAACCATGGCACAAATTTTGATGAGACCGAAGCTCGCATAGCAAAGAATTTTGCCGATGCTGCTGAGAGTCAAAAAGTAGGCCAGATTATTTATCTGGGTGGAATTGCCAACGATAAGAATATTTCAAAGCATCTTAAATCACGCGAGCAGACTGGTATCTCACTTGCATCAACATCTGTGCCTGTGATGGAGATTCGTGCAGGAATTATTATCGGTTCTGGCTCTGCGAGCTTTGAAATGCTTCGCCATCTCACACATCGCTTGCCGATTATGACTACACCTAAGTGGGTTTTGAATAGAACGCAACCAATCGCAATTCGCGATGTGCTCTGGTACTTGGTACAGGCTGGCGAGCTCAAGAAGAGCGTAAGCGGAATCTTCGATATTGGCGGTCCCGAAGTTTTGACCTACGAGGCGATGATGCAAACCTTTGCAAAAATTTCTGGGCTTCGAAAGAGATGGATCATCAAGATCCCAGTACTAACTCCAGCACTATCCTCGCTCTGGATCGGCTTGGTGACTCCAGTTCCTGTCTCTATTGCAAAACCACTCGTAAACTCGCTGATTAGTGAAGTCGTCGCAGATCCCAAGCATTCAATTGATGCTCTCATTACAAAGCCCGAAAGAGGATTAATTCCACTTGCCACAGCGATTGAATTGGCGCTCTCAAAGATTTCATCCCACGATGTTGTTACCCGCTGGTCTGATGCGAATTCATTCACCGCCCCATGGGCAAAAGCACAGAGTGATCCCGAGTGGTCTGGTGAGAAGCTGTACACAGATAGACGTGAGCGGCTTACCGATGCACCGATTGATGCGGTGTGGAGCGCTATTGAGAAGATCGGTGGCGAACATGGTTGGTATGGCGTGGATTACCTCTGGTATCTACGCGGACTCATGGACCGGATGATCGGTGGTGTGGGATTACGTAGAGGTCGTCGCGATCCAGATCACTTACACGTTGGAGAGTCCTTAGATTTCTGGCGAGTAGAAGAGATCATTCCTGGAAAGAAGTTACGGCTCTATGCAGAGATGATCCTGCCAGGTAAGGCTTGGCTCACCTTTGAAATCAGCACAGAAGGTGGCAAGACCCGCATTGTGCAAGAGGCAACATTCTCTCCGCGCGGGTTAGGTGGCCACCTGTATTGGGCAATGGTGGCGCCATTTCACACATTAGTTTTCCCAACGATGATCCTCAATATTGCGAAAGAGGCTTCAGGAACTCGCTAGAAGCGTCTTGCTGCAACGAACTTTTCACGCCCGAACCACGATGAGAAGGATTCAATTCGCACCCGCGCACCCGAATGTGGGGCATCTAGCATCTTGCCGCCGCCATAATAAATCCCGACGTGTGAAATAGGGCGCCCAAAGAAGACCAAATCGCCTGGTTGGATTTTGTTGAGTGGCACATATTTTCCGTAGCTCGCTTGAGCAGCTGCGGAGTGGGGGAGTGAAACTCCAGCGGCCTTGAATGCAGCCATGGTTAAGCCAGAACAATCCCAATAAACAATACCTGCTGCGCCAAATCGATATCTATCACCTAATTGTTTAAGCGCATAACGGATCGCGATACCTGCACGGCCGCTGATCTTTAAACCTTGACCGGCAAGTGCCAGCGAAGATTGTTGATCCGCAGCATCTTGACTTGCCTGAAGTTTGGCAAGGGCATCACGCTGCTCTTTAGTGAGCTTTGCGAGAAGAGTTTCGGCTTGTGCAAGTTTTGCTTGAGCGAGCGCCTCTTGCTTTACAAACTTCGCCTTTGCCGCGGCAACCTGAGCTACCTTGTCATTGAGTGTCAGCGAGGTTGCACGCAATCTCTGTTCGGCCGTTGCATATTGCGAAAGTTGTAAAGTTTTCTTTCCCGTAACCATCGCAAGAGTTCCCGCGGTTTGAAGGTAGAGAGTGGGATCACTTGAGAAGAGAAGAGACATGCTCTCGCTAATACCATTGCTTTGATATTGCTGGCTTGCAATCTGCCCGAGTGACTTCTTGAGTCCAGCAATCGATGTTGCTTGCTGGCTATCTTGTTGTATTACTGAATTTAAAGTGCGGGTTAATTTCTTCAGCTCGACCTGTGCTTGTTGGCCAGCTT
This sequence comes from uncultured Actinomycetes bacterium, assembly GCA_903895995.1. Classification (GTDB taxonomy): domain Bacteria; phylum Actinomycetota; class Actinomycetes; order Nanopelagicales; family Nanopelagicaceae; genus PALSA-747. The sequence continues at coordinate 64,182 of CAITVX010000013.1, read as the reverse complement.
CTGCAGCAGCGGATGCTTCAAATTGTAAACGTGTGACTTGGGCCTGGACATCGGCCAAGGTTTGAGTAGCTGATGCTGGCAGAATCGAAGTGAGTAGCGATCCAGCAATTACTAGAGCTGAAATCAGCGCCCTGCCATCTTTACGCATTTGGATAGGCTACCTGCTTCACTACTTATCGCTCAAATAAGGGGCCCGATTTATGCCTATTCCAAGGGTAACCCAGCCTAAAACCACCTGATTCTCACTCTTCTCGGAAAGAGATCTCAAACTCTTTCCGAGTCTCCTTCAATTTAAAGGCCATATATATCGCGAACAAGAAGAGCGCACTCGAAACTTCAAAGGCAACTCGATATGAGAAGCGATCAACAAGGAAGCCAACAATAATTGGACAAGCAATCATTCCTGCATCTCCAGCCATTTGATAAAGCGCTATGACTCTGCCACCACGGCCACCGAAGAGATCTCCGACGATAGAGACGGGCGCGGTTCCCATAAATGCTCCACCAAAACCAAAGAGGATCATCAAGGTGAAGAAAGACCATTGATGTGTTGCAGTCATGAGCACGATCATGCCTGAAGTAATAAATGCAGATCCAATCAGGAGACCGATCCTACGTCCACGAATATCGATGATCTTTCCAGCCAGCACGAGGAGTGAGCCTTGGGCAATTGCAGCAAAGGTGAAACCGAAACCTAAAGCTGATGTAGAAATATGCAATTGGCTCGTAGCAAAGAGCGGAAGGATCGAGGATCGTAATCCGAAGAGAATCCAGTTAGAGAGGAAAGTGATAATCAGCGCAATGCGATAAGGGTGAAGCTTGATCGCATCCCGAAGAAGTACTCGATCATCTTCAGTCTGTTTATTGATAATGGATCTACCGAGGCGCTTCTCGTGCAAGTAGAGAAGTGAGGTAAGTGAAGCCGCCAAGAGCGTGACTGCATAGACGAAGAATGGAGCACGTAATGAAATGGCAGAGAGAATTCCTCCAAATGCCGGCCCGATAATGCCGCCGATTAGGAAGCCGGAGTTATAAATGGATTGAGCCTGGGCACGCTGCGCATCATTGACTGAGCGCATCAGAAGCGCACTTGCAGATACTGAGAACATCGAAGATCCAAGCCCGCCAGCAGCCCGGTAAGTCAGTAACTGCCAATAAGAATGGGCGAATCCGCAGAGCAGGGATGAGATTGAGACCATTCCAAGCCCGAATCCAAGGGTAAGTCGTTCACCTATTGCATCAACGAATTTGCCTGAAATCAGCCCCGATCCGAAGCGAGCGAGAGCAAAGCTGGAGATGATTAATCCTACCTGCGTTGCATTGGCATGGAAAGTCCGCGCAAAGAGTGGAATAGCTGGCACGATGAGGCCATAACCGATCGCAACGAAAAAACCAACTGCCGAAAGTACAAATACTTCCTTCGGCAATTGGTTTTTATTGATATTAATTAGGCGAGCGCTTCCCCTGCAGCTTCGTTTTTAGCAGCATGATGCTCGGCGCTGCTACGAAGTGGAGCCTCCTTCAAGATGAAGGCGAAGATCAAACCAACAGCCGTTACGGGCGCCGCGGCCAAGAAGACTACGTGGAATGACTGCACAAATGCATGCAAGACATTTTGTTGGAGAGCTGGTGAGAAGGTCTTCAAGATCGCAGTGTTGTGCTGAATCTGAGCGAACTTCTCTGGCGTCGCACCAGCCATCGCTGCTGGATCTGCTGCTGCAGTCTTTTGAATTGCAAGCGGTAGATAATGAGCAAGGCGACTTGAGTAGATTGAACCAAAGATCGCCACACCAATGGTTGAACCAACAGATCGGAAGAATGTATTAGACGATGTCGCAACACCCATATCCTTGAATTCGACTGAGTTCTGCAGTGCAATAACGATGGTCTGCATAGAGAAGCCAAGGCCAGCGCCAATCAGAATTGCAAATATTGAGAGACGCCAGAAGGGAGTTGTCTCATTGAGGGTCGACATGAGTGCGATACCAATGGTCATCAGAGACAACCCGATAATTGGATAGCGCTTGTAGTGGCCATGCTTTGAGATTAACTTTCCAGATGTGATCGACATCGAGACGATACCGAGCATAAATGGAATCAACTTCAACCCAGATGTCGTTGCCGTATTGCCCTTAACGAGCTGTAGATAGAGAGGAAGCATCACGATCGCACCGAACATTCCGGCGCCAATAATGAAGCCGAGGATCGATGTGGTTGTGAAGGTGTGATTCTTAAATAGGCGCAGAGGCAAGATTGGCTCAGTCGCGCGAGTCTCTTGATACAAGAAGCCCAGCACGAGCGCGAGCGCAACACCAAATGCAGTGAGCGTCTTTGGCGCAGTCCAGCCATTTTCAGGTCCATAGACAGAGATAGCAAGGAGAAGTGCGCTTACTCCAAGAACCATAAGCAGAGCACCGAGATAATCGATCTTATGCTTCTTCACGACTTTTGGAATATGGAGAGATGCGGTTGTAATGACTAGCGCTGCAATTCCAAATGGAAGGTTTATATAGAAGATCCAACGCCATCCAGCAACACCAAAAATATGGTGGTGATCAGAGAAGAATCCACCAAGTAGTGGTCCAGCGACTGAAGAGAGTCCCCATACGCCACCGAAGTAACCCTGGTACTTGCCGCGATCGCGCGGGCTGACGATATCTCCAATGATGACGAAAGTGAGTGCCATCAATCCACCGGCGCCAAGGCCTTGGATCGCACGGAATGCAATGAGTTGAGTCATCGATGTCGCAGCACCTGCCGCAAATGAACCGATCAAGAATGTCACGATTGCAAATTGGAAGACAGGCCGACGACCGTAGAGGTCGGAGATCTTTCCGTAGAGCGGAGTCGAAGCAGTTGACGTTAGAAGGTAGGCGGTAACAACCCATGTGTAATGGGAGAGGCCATCGAAATCTTCAACGATCTTCTTTAACGCAGTTGAGACGATTGTCTGGTCGAGAGCTGCAAGGAGCATGCCCATCATGAGACCAGAGAGAACGAACATGATCTCTTTATGAGTCATCTCTTTAGAGTGAGAATTTGCCTTCGAAGTGGAAGCATCTTTATTAGACATGAGTACCTTTCATAAGACCCGATAAATCGAGATGTTGCGAGCAGACCTTCTTTTTCAGAGTCTGCCCAGATCGCTATGAGGGGCTGGCTCTGATGGTCTTGTTTGTTGAACTTTCAACCGTAGGTTACTACGCAAAATTCCCTTCTGCCCCTTTAGACTGGGGATATGAAGAGCGTAATTGCTGAGAATCTTGTAAAGACCTATCAAAATGGGGAAGTGAGAGCCTTAGATGGCCTCTCCCTCGAGATTGAAGAAGGCACAGTTTTGAGCGTGCTTGGACCTAATGGATCCGGAAAGACAACCACAGTTCGAGTATTAGCGACCCTCTTAAAACCTGATTCAGGCCGCGCAATGGTTGGTGGAATCGATGTCGTGAAGAATCCCAAGGCGGTTCGAGAAATTATTGGACTCTCAGGTCAATATGCCGCAGTGGATGAGACTCTCACTGGGTGGGATAACTTGGTGATGTTTGGTCGCCTCTATCACCTGAGTTCACAGGCTGCGAATGCTCGTGCAGAAGAGTTACTTGAACAATTCTCACTCGCTGATGATGCAAAGCGCCCCATTAAAACCTTCTCCGGTGGAATGCGCCGCAGATTAGATCTTGCAGCATCGCTGATTATTCGCCCCAAAGTTCTCTTCTTAGATGAACCCACGACTGGCCTTGATCCACGTGGTCGCATGGAGATGTGGAAAGTTATTGAGGGACTTGTTAAAGATGGAGTGACACTTCTTTTGACGACACAATATTTAGAAGAGGCTGATCAACTCGCAGATGAGATTGCTGTTATCGATCGGGGTAGGGTAATTGCTCGAGGAACATCTGATCAACTCAAAACTCAAGTCGGAGGAGAGCGCCTAGAACTTATCGTTGCTGAAGGCGATATTGCGCGCGCGCGTGAAATCGCTGATCGAGTTGGTGGCACCACCTCAACAGTTGATGCAGGTCTTCGTAAAATTTCAACGCCAGTAACTACAGGGGGAGAAGCACTCGTTGGACTCTTACGAGAGCTCGATAGTGCAAAGATTCACCCACTCGATATTGCGCTCAAGCGCCCATCTCTCGACGATGTCTTCATGTCTCTGACAGGTCACGCTGCTGAAGAAGTTGTTGAGGCAGGTAGCAATGAGAAGAGCAAGTCTAAGAAGAGAGGGGGCAAGAAATGAGAGCGCTCTCGGATTCACTCGTCATCATGAAGCGCCAATTACTTCAATTGGCTCGCGTCCCAGAAGTATTAATTTTCAACACTATTCAGCCGGTCATGTTTGTGCTCCTCTTCCGCTACGTCTTTGCGGGCCTTGGATCGGGCATCAAGGGTGGCTATGTGCAATTGCTGATGCCAGGAATCTTCGTTCAAACTGTGACATTCACGCTTGCGGCAACAGCTCAAGGCATGGCACAAGATATGGAGAAGGGTCTGATCGATCGCTTCCGATCACTTCCTATCTCGAGAGCTGCAGTCGTTACTGGGCGCACACTCGGTGATGGCTTGCTGAACATAGTTGTTATCGCCGTTATGGGAACTGCGGGATATCTTGTTGGATGGAGGCCCACTTCAGGGCTACTCAAGATCAGCCTTGGCTTTCTTATGCTCTTACTCTTTGGCTATGCACTGAGCTGGGCAGGAATCTTTGCTGGGCTCGTTGCGAAAGATGCGAGAGTTGTCGCAAATATCAGCTTCCTCTTTACATTCCCGCTGACATTTCTTTCGAATGCTTTCGCATCAACGACATCGATGCCAAAGCCACTTCAATATGTCGCTGAATGGAACCCCGTTTCAACGATGGTTGCCGGAGTCAGGCAGCTCTTTGGATTTCAGAATATGTTTGGAGTTACAAAGAACTCGTTCCCGAGCACTCACCCTATTCAGACATCACTTCTCTACATGGTTCTGATTATGGCGATCTTCGTTCCGCTCAGTGTTCAGAAATATAAGAACACTAATAAGTAATTCCTAGAGGTACTCAGCGGCCTTGATAGTCACTGAGATTTCACGTCCATTGGGAGCGGTGTAAGTAACTGTCGCACCAATGGTTTGGCCGTGGACGGCGCCGCCCAATGGTGACTTCTCTGAATAGACATCAAGATCATCTGATGCAATCTCGCGAGATCCGAGTAAGAAGATCACTTCATCGCCCATGAGGTCGACGGTAACTTTCATTCCTTGGCCAACGAGTCCATCAGCTGATGCAGGTGGCTCGCCAATATGAGCGTTCTCAAGCATCTGCTTTAACTGGCGAATGCGCGCTTCAATCTTTCCTTGCTCATCCTTGGCTGCGTGATAGCCGCCATTCTCTTTGAGATCTCCTTCGGCGCGAGCCGCTTCAATCTTCTTGATGACATCAGCACGGCGCGGACCTTCGAGGTCGGCGAGCTCAGCGCGAAGTCGATCCGCCGCTTCGTGGGTCAGCCATGTCTGAGGTGAATTAGAGGTACTCATAAGAGAATGAACTTTACTGGATGCTCAGGCGATGGCACATCGAATGATTGCAGCATTAACAGCGGCCACACGGGTGGGGATCGTGCTGACGATCGTTGATGGCATAAATGCGCCTGCAGGGAAGCGATCGGTGATCTCACCGACCGTATTGGCAGAGAAATCACGTGCTACTAACTGGCAGAGGTGGGCCTTGCTTGCAGTGCGAAATGAGATGGAATAGCGCACCTGCATATGTGAACTATCGATCGCCTTAAAAGAGATAAGAGTCGACCTCACTTCTGGGCGGCTGTAATGATTGGCAGACCAGGCGAGCCAAGAGCCCCCAACCAGCAGGACGATAAGTGCGGGTGTGAACCACTTTTTATAGCGAGATCTTGATGGCTCGGCGATCCCATAACGCGCTCTGAGATAAGGGTCATCTTCGCGGCGCATGGTTAAGAGTCTACGGTGATTGTGCAAATGGGGGATACTTCCACTATGAACGACACTACGCAGAATGTGAATGTTGGCATCGCGGGCTCTCTGACAATGATCTTTTTGACTCTCGCTGTAGCTCTTCTCTGCGTTAGTTTCTATCGCCGCTATAAGCGAGCGCAGGGACGTCAGGATGATCCCAACAACGAATGAAGAAGCTCGGATCAATTCTCATAGTGTTGCTCCTCTCTGCAGGCTTTGTTGAACTCGGACTGTGGCAACTTCATAGGGCCCAAGATGTGCAACACCAATCGCAGACTCCGCCAGAACGCCCCATTATTAATTTAGAGAGCGTTGCAGCTGCCGGGCATAACTTGCGTGATGCCGCCTACAACCGCCTTGTCACCTTTACTGGCCATTACGTGAAGTTCTATCACGCACCTCGGCAGGTACTCACAGCAAATAAGACTGTAGATCTACAAGTTGGATTGATGGAGCTCTCTCGCAATCGAGCGATTTTGGTCGTTCGAGGGTTAGATAATCAATCTCTGACTGCGCGGTCTGATGAGGTCACCGTGACCGGTCGCCTCTACCCCCATCAAAATGAGGACCATGCAAATGGGGATGCAACAACTCTCTCTCGCCTAGATCCTGCCCTTGTCGCTGGAGTAGGTAAGTACCAACTCTTTGATGGATATGTCAGTGCGAGATCTGAAAAGGAGGGATCTGGAGTTCAGATTCTTGGGGATCGAATCCCATCACCGCCCTTGATTTCGCCAGTCGGAGGTTTCTACTGGCAACACATCGCTTATGTCGTGACATGGTGGTTTATGGCGATACTCGTGCTCTTTGCACCCTTCTATAACCGTTCAGTCAATCGCGCTCAAGATCGATCTGAAAAGGTAGAGTGAATCCATGAATCTTCTCAAGGCAAATAAGGCTGGTGCGTTCGCCCGCTTTCGTCTCATGGCAAATATCGCAGGAGTTATGTCCCTCCTTCTCTGGTTGGTCTATCTCCCAATCAAGCTGACTGCCACCAATGACAATGTCCCAAATGCTATTCGCTCCATCGCAGTAGTCCATGGCTTTGCTTATATGGTCTATATCCTTGTGACTTTTAACTACTGCTTCGCCGTGCGAAAGCCACTTAAAGTCGCCTTCTTTTATATGCTCGCAGGGACATTCCCGGTCGCATCTTTTGTCGCTGATCGTCGCGCTGTCGCTGAATATGCAGCGCTCAATCATGAATAACGAGTAAGTACACGACATGGCAGTCGATCCAATACGCGATCTTGTTAAACCTGCCATTAAATCTCTGCTCTATCCGCTCTATGAAAAACGCTTACTTCGCCAATTAGATCGCACCCAAACCCCCAATCACGTCGGGGTAATTTTGGATGGCAATAGGCGATGGGCGAAGAACAACTTTGGCCGCCCTGAAGATGGCCACCGCAAAGGCGCCGAAAAGATTATCGAACTCCTCGATTGGTGCGAAGAGGCAGATGTCACGATCATCACTCTCTGGCTTTTAAGTACAGATAATCTCAATCGCGATGCAGATGAACTCGACTCCCTCTTGAAAATTATTGCAGGAGCGGTCGAATACCTTGCTGCCCAGAATCGTTGGGAGCTTCACGCACTGGGGGCCCTTGATCTCTTACCGCAATGGTTACAAGAGAGCTTGAAATCTGCGGAAGAGAGTTCGAGAGGGTGCTCGAAGATCGTTGTGAATGTGGCGATTGGCTATGGCGGGCGACGTGAGATCGTTGATGCGGTTCGGGATTACATCAAGACTGGAATCGAAGGCAAAAAATCTGCAGATGAGATTGCAGAACACCTCACGATTGCAGAGATTGATAAGCATCTCTATACAAAGGGAATGCCAGACCCCGAACTTGTGATCCGAACTTCGGGGGAGCAGCGACTTTCAGGATTCTTACTCTGGCAATCTGCTCACTCTGAGTTCTATTTCTGTGAAGCCTATTGGCCAGATTTTCGTCGAGTGGATTTTTTGCGAGCCCTTAGGGCCTATGCCCAGCGCCATCGCCGATTCGGGCACTGATGCTGAAGGGATTCCTGAATTCTGGGGATCGAGCAAGACCTTAATCGTCACGAAAATTTAACTTTCCACAACTGCGTGTCGCCCACCCCCGCGCTCTGGCGAGTTCTACCTTTTGGGCTATAAGTCCGATTCCCCCGGAGCCGAATACTTCGCCTGGAAATGCGAGATACCCACTTTGGCCTCATCCAAAAGCCATAAAGGTCGCAAGACATATGTATTAGATACAAGTGTTCTCCTAGCGGATCCGGCGGCGATTGGCCGCTTTGCCGAGCATGAAGTGATTATTCCGATCATCGTTATCGGCGAACTTGAGATGAAGCGAGACCACCCAGAGCTCGGATATTTTGCGCGATCTGCCCTTCGGATGCTCGATGATATTCGCATCAAGCATGGACGCCTGGATGAGTCGATCGATATCAACGATGAGGGCGGCTCGATGCGAGTTGAACTCAATCACTCTGATGTCTCATCGCTGCCATCTGGCTTTATGCGCGATGGTTCAAATGACACCCGCATCCTGGCAATCGCTAAGAACTTAATGGCCGAAGGTCGCGAGGTTGTTCTCGTTACTAAGGACCTCCCACTTCGCGTGAAGGCTTCATCGTGCGGTGTTGAAGCCGAGGAGTATCGCGCCGAGTTGGCATCGAGCGCTGGCTGGACCGGAATTGTTGAGGCGAGCGTTGGCGGAACTGTCATCGACTCTCTCTATGAGAATGATCGAACTGCCCATGAACTCGGAACCGAACACCCAGTGCATACAGGGCTCGTTCTCCACTCCGAAAAGGGAAGCGCCCTCGCGAGAGTTACCCCAGATAAGAAGATTCAACTTGTTCGCGGTGATCGCTCTGCCTTTGGATTACATGGTCGCTCGGCAGAACAGCGAGTGGCTCTCGATCTCTTACTCGATAATGAAATTGGAATCGTCTCCCTCGGTGGCCGAGCAGGAACTGGAAAATCTGCGCTCGCTCTCTGCGCCGGACTTGAAGCTGTTCTGGAACGTCGCCACCATAAGAAGGTCGTCATCTTCCGCCCGCTCTATGCAGTGGGTGGCCAAGAGCTTGGATATCTACCTGGCTCTGAAAACGAGAAGATGTCACCATGGGCCCAGGCGGTCTTCGATACTTTGGGAGCTCTTGTAAGCCAGAGTGTGATCGATGAGATCGTGGATCGGGGCCTCATCGAAGTTCTGCCACTCACTCATATCCGCGGACGCTCACTCCATGACAGCTTTGTGATCGTGGATGAGGCCCAATCTTTGGAGCGAGGGGTTCTCCTGACTGTTCTCTCTCGAATTGGCCAAGGCTCGCGCGTCATTTTGACTCACGACATCGCCCAGCGTGACAACTTGCGCGTCGGTCGACACGATGGAATCGCAGCGGTCGTCGAATCCTTGAAGGGACATGCCCTCTTCGCCCATGTGACCCTCACCAGATCTGAACGATCTGCAATCGCAGCCCTTGTCACCGAGATGCTGGAAGAGCCACTCAACTTCTCGGCTTGATATCTTCTTAGTAGCTGGAGTCGCTCAACTCGCCTCACCCCACGGCACCACCTTGCCCTCATTCTAAGGCAAAAAATTGGCTGAGAAGACAAATCGGACATTTGCCACTCTTTCGAGGCTGACCTGCACTTTTACAGAGCCCCAAAACTGTGAGTTAAAACTTTCTCCACCGCTAAGCGGGTTTGGGTTTGCCGATGAATGGCATGGATGTAACTCTTTAGCCCGACAAAGAACTTCTGGGGTACCCCAGATGAACTTTTCTAGAACTCGAAGAGCAAGAGAGGAGGCGGATCTTTGATCCCACAGTTACGTAAACCAGCTCTGGCGGTCGGCGCTGCCTTCATCATCTCGATCCTCGCCTCGGTTGATACGACATTTGCCCAGGTCAGTTTCCATCGCGACCTCAATATCGCAGATATCGCTCCCACCACGATCCAGCGTGACTCTCCGGCAAATAACCGCCCAGCCCTTTCGGGGGATCAAGCTCTGATGGTGCCGACAACAACCCCACCATTAGCCCCAGGGCTGATGGATCTTGGTTCGATCCCGGCAGTGAGCGCTCGCCAGATGTCCTTGGTCGCTCTCGCCTCTGAACAAGTTGAACTCGCAAAGACCCCAACCGGCGCCCAGACCGTTGCTCAATCACTGATTGATGCGACCTACCACTGGAGCGCGGCGCAAACGACCTGTCTCAATACTCTCTGGAATAAAGAGAGCCATTGGAATTTCCAGGCCCATAACTATCGAAGCGGCGCCCACGGAATTGCCCAGGCACTTCCAGCCGACAAGATGGAGATCGTCGCAATGGATTGGCGCACAAATCCCATCACTCAAATTAAATGGGGCCTTCGCTACATCAGCATTCGTTATGGAACGCCATGTAAGGCACTGGCAAAGCATCTTCGGAGTGGCAGCTACTAACTAGTTGGGCTTCTTGCCAATCGATAGCGGCTTACTCGTTTCAGCGAAGAAATCATTTCCCTTATCGTCGACAACGATAAAAGCGGGGAAGTTTTCAACCTCAATCTTCCAGATCGCCTCCATGCCGAGCTCTTCGAAATCTAAGACCTCAACTCTTTTGATGCAATCTTGAGCGAGCCGGGCAGCTGGGCCACCGATAGAACCTAAGTAGAAGCCACCATATTTCTTACAGGCATCGGTCACCGCTTGAGATCGATTGCCCTTCGCAAGCATGATCATCGAGCCGCCCGCTGCCTGGAATTGATCGACATAGGAATCCATGCGGCCAGCGGTCGTTGGACCAAAGGAGCCAGATGCATATCCGACTGGAGTCTTTGCAGGGCCGGCGTAGTAGACGGCATGATCCTTGAAGTATTGGGGGAGCTCTTGGCCTGCATCGAGCATGGCCTTCAACTTTGAATGGGCGAGATCTCGGGCAACGATCAGAGTGCCATTTAGCTCAATACGAGTCTTGATGGGATAGCCAGAGAGGATCCTTCGAACTTCTGAGATTGGTTGATTGAGATCAATCTTCACTACATCGTCATTGAGATGCTCATCAGTTGTCTCGGGTAAGAATCTGGCTGGATCTCGCTCAAGTTTTTCGAGGAAGATGCCATCTTTGGTGATCTTTCCCTTCGCCTGCCGATCAGCAGAGCAGGAGACTGCAATGGCGATTGGTAGAGAAGCGCCGTGGCGCGGGAGCCTGACAACCCGAACATCGTGGCAGAAGTACTTGCCTCCAAATTGAGCGCCGATTCCAAGTGTGCGGGTTAGTTCGAGGACATCCTTTTCAAGGTCGAGATCTCTAAATGCTCGGCCGGTCTTTGCATCGCCGGTCGTTGGTAGTGAATCCAAGTAGTGGGTAGATGCGAGCTTTGCAGTTTTGACCGTCTGCTCGGCGCTCGTTCCACCGATCACAATAGCAAGGTGGTACGGAGGGCATGCGGCTGTACCGAGTGAGCGAAGTTTCTCATCCAGCCAATTCATAAAGGAGGTTGGATTCAGCACCGCCTTCGTCTCTTGATAGAGGAAGGACTTGTTGGCGCTACCTCCACCTTTAGCGATGAAGAGAAAGTTGTATTCATCTGCATGATCTGAGTCAGAGAAAATTTCAACTTGGGCAGGCAAGTTATTTCCGGTGTTCTTCTCTTCCCATGTTGTGATGGCAGCCATCTGGGAGTAGCGCAGATTAAGAGTAGTGAAGGCATCGTAAACGCCCCGTGAAATAGATCTCTCATCTTTCTCGGAAGTGAGGACCCGTTGGCCCTTCTTTCCCATGATGAGTGCAGTCCCAGTGTCTTGGCACATAGGGAGCACACCACCTGCAGAAATATTTGCATTCTTTAAAAGGTCGAGCGCGACAAAGCGATCATTGGGCGAGGCCTCTGGATCGGTCATGATGTTGGCAAGTTGCTGGAGGTGCTCATCGCGAAGGTAATGCGAGATATCGTGAATCGCTTGCGAAGTTAAATTGGTGATCGCCTCAGGGGAGACTGTAAGAAATTCCATCCCTTGCGCCGAGAATGTTGAAACGCCTTCAGTCGATACAAGCCGGTACTCGGTCGTATCTTCTCCGATAGGAAGGAGATCCTCGTAGTTGAACTCAGGCATCTTTCTCTGCTTTTTCTACACCAGATTTCGCAGCCTTGAGTTTTGCGGTGGCACCATCGAGCCACTCCTGACAGATCTTTGCTAAAACTTCACCGCGCTCCCAGAGTTTGAGAGATTCTTCCAGCGTTGATTGCCCAGATTCGAGCTCTTCAACAACACTTTCAAGCTCATCGCGAGCCTCTTCGTAGGAGATCTTCTTCTCAGCCATGGCGTTAAATCTACTCCTGTCTCACTGTTAGAGCGCCGCATCGGTTGTGGCAGCGACCACACCTTCTGCAACCTTAATACTGATGTGATCTCCGGCTTTGAGCTTTGAAGCCTTTCGGATGATCTCGCCCTTATCTGTAAGCACCACTGCATAGCCCCGATCGAGAGTCGATTGAGGAGAGAGGGTACGAAGCTGAGCTTTGAGTGAATCTAGTTCCTCACTACCCAAAGCGAGTGAGCCCTCCATTCCCCGCAGAGCTCGCGCGCGAAGAGAGGAGATCGCCTCGGCACGAGAGGTAAACATCGTCTGTGGATCCTTAAAGATTGGCCTGCTCTTAATCTGTGCAATTGCAGCGAGCTCGTTGCTGAGCATGTTCTGCATATATCGCAGTGAGCGATCCTGCAGGTTGCGAATCTTTCTCTGCTCTTCAATGAGATCTGGAACGACTCTCTTGCCAGCATCGGTTGGCGTCGACGCGCGCCAATCTGCGACGAGATCGAGGAGCGGTGCATCCTTCTCATGGCCGATTGCGCTGACAATCGGAGTGCGGGCATCTGCCACGAGTCTTACAAGACTCTCATCGCTAAATGGAAGGAGATCTTCAAAAGAACCACCACCGCGAGTAATAATAATGACATCGACATCAGGATTGGCATCGAGCTCACGGAGCGCAGCTGATACTTCAACTACCGCAGCGGCGCCTTGCACTGCGACCTCACGAATTTCAAATTGAACCGCTGGCCAACGACGTTTCGCATTTTCAACGACATCTTTCTCTGCATCTGAGTTGCGGCCACAGATAAGGCCAACCACTTTAGGAAGGAAGGGGAGAGGTTGCTTGCGATCGGCGGCAAATAGACCCTCACTTGCTAAGAGGTTCTTCAATTGTTCAAGCCTTGCAAGCAGTTCACCCACGCCAACTTGGCGAATCTCCTTGACACTCATCGAGAGAGATCCGCTCTTGGCATACCAAGAGACCTTTGAATACATAACGACTCGAGCATTTGCCGGTAATGGATTGACTGCCTCTAAGACTGATTTGTGGCACATGATCGAAAGGCTCATATCTGCGCTCGTATCGCGCAATCTCATAAAGACCATCTGCGCGCCGGGGCGGATAGAGACTTCCGAGAGTTCGCCCTCGATCCAGACAGGACCTAACTTGCTGAGGTAATCGCCGATAGCTTCTGAGATCGCCCTCACTGGGAGCGGTTCTTCGGCTGAGTTCTCGAGCATGGGCCAACTCTATTAGGCTTAGCTCATGAGCAAGCGAGTTCTCCTAGCCGCACCGCGTGGATATTGCGCCGGCGTTGACCGTGCAGTTATTGCCGTCGAAAAATCCCTCGATCTCTATGGCGCACCTGTCTATGTCCGCAAGCAGATCGTTCACAATAAACATGTCGTGGCAACCCTTGAGGCACGCGGTGCGATCTTTGTTGAGGAGACTTCAGAAGTTCCAGAAGGTGCCACCGTTGTCTTCTCCGCCCATGGAGTTTCCCCTGCCGTTCATGCCGAAGCTGGGAGCCGCAATCTCAAGACTATTGATGCCACCTGTCCACTTGTGACAAAGGTGCACCATGAAGTTAGGCGCTTTGCCGAAGAAGATCTCGATATCTTACTTATTGGCCATGAAGGCCACGAAGAGGTTGAGGGCACAGCCGGTGAAGCCCCAGATCATATTCAGCTTGTTGATGGCGTGAGTGGAATTAGTTCACTTAAAGTTCGAGATGAATCAAAGGTTGCTTGGCTTTCCCAGACAACTTTGTCAGTTGATGAGACTCTGCAGACCGTTGCAGCTTTGAGAGAGCGCTTCCCAAATCTCATGGATCCTCCCTCTGACGATATCTGTTACGCAACACAGAATCGCCAAGTAGCGATCAAGCAGATTGCCCCCGATGCAGATCTCGTTCTTGTTGTTGGATCTACAAACTCATCTAATTCTGTACGCCTTGTTGAAGTCTCACTCGAGTACGGAGCTAAAGCTGCCTACTTAATCGATTATGCAGCAGAGGTAAAGGATGAATGGTTTGAAGGCGTTGAAACGATTGGCGTCTCAAGCGGTGCATCTGTCCCTGAAATTTTGGTCACTGATCTATTAAAAGAGCTTGCTCGTCGTGGTTATGCAGATGTTCAGACTGTCACTGCGATGGAAGAGCATTTACTCTTTGCGATGCCACCTGAGCTTCGTAAAGATCTAAAAGCTGCTGGTAAGTAATTACTCGACCCAGTTCAGGGTTCGCTCGATCGCTCGCTTCCAATTCTTGTACCCTGTTGTAGCTAGCGCACTGCCATCTGCAGGTGACCAACGAGCTGATTCTTTCCACTGTTTGCCAAGCGCTTCAATATTTGGCCAGATTCCTACTGCAAGGCCTGCAGCATATGCCGCGCCAAGTGCGGTTGTCTCACTTACTACTGGGCGAGAGAGATCGATCTGCAAAATATCGGATTGAATCTGCATGCAGAGATTGTTAGAAGTAATCCCACCATCTACGCGAAGCTCCTTGAGCTTCACGCCCGTCTCATCTGCCATTGCATCGATAACATCCTTCGTCTGATAAGCAATCGCCTCAAGAGTGGCACGGGCTATATGGGCGCGCGTGGCTGCTCGAGTGAGGCCAACTAATACACCTCGTGCATCGCTGCGCCAATATGGTGCGAATAGGCCTGAAAATGCTGGGACAAAGTAGACCCCGCCATTATCTGGCACAGATGCCGCGAGTGCTTCGATCTCAGATGCTTGATGAATAATTCCTAGTTGATCACGTAACCACTGCACTGCAGATCCTGTCACTGCAACAGATCCTTCGAGTGCGTAGCGGGCAGGCTCATCACCGAATTTAAAACATACAGTTGTGAGCAAACCCTGAGTAGATCGAACGATCTCAGTGCCTGTATTCACTAGGGCAAAGTTTCCAGTGCCATATGTGCACTTGGTATCTCCTCGTTCGAAGCAGAGTTGTCCGACCATTGCTGCATGTTGGTCTCCGAGGATTCCAGCAATCGGTACTTCTGCGCCAAAAACCCCATCGATATTTGTATGTGCGTAGATTTCTGATGAGCTCTTAATTGATGGAAGTGATTGCGCAGACACTCCAAAGATTTCGAGAAGTTCTAAATCCCAGGCAAGTGATTCCAGATCCATCAATAATGTACGTGAAGCATTTGTCACATCTGTGATGTGTACATTCTTCGTGAGGTTCCAGACCAACCATGAATCGATTGTGCCAATTTTCAGAGTCCCAGCTTGGGCCGCCTTCGCTACCTCTGGAACGTTTCTGAGAAGCCAGCTAATCTTGCTCCCTGAAAAATATGGCGCGATCGCAAGCCCAGTCTTATGAGTAATGAAGCTCTTCTGTGCATCAGTGAATGTATCCAGAACAACTTGGCCACGAGTGTCCTGCCAGACGATTGCGTTATAGAGAGGTTTGCCAGTTACGCCATCCCATGCAACTGTCGTCTCACGTTGATTGGTGATGCCAATTGCTGAAAGATCCTTGCCCGCTAAACCCGCGCTCTTCAGGGCAGCGGTGATCACATTGGTAACTTTGAGCCAGATCTCAAGGGCATCATGTTCAACCCAACCGGGCTGCGGAAGGATCTGGGTATGTTCTTCTTGGGCTGAAGCGATTACATGGCCGCTTTCATCAAAGATCATGAATCGACTGCTCGTCGTTCCCTGGTCTAGTGCGCCTACATATCTCATAGCCACTATCCTAAAGCCGTGTGGAGCTCTAAGTCAGTCCTTAACCCGCAGCAACGCGAAGCGGCGGTTGCGGCCCTCTCCACGGAAGAGTTCGACATTCTGGTCATTGGCGGCGGCGTCACTGGCGCAGGAATCGCCCTCGATGCAGCTACTCGTGGGCTTAAAGTCGCACTCGTTGAATCCCAAGATTATGCGGCAGGAACTTCCTCTCGATCTTCCAAGTTGATCCATGGTGGCCTGCGATACCTCGAGCAGTACGATTTTAAACTTGTACGTGAAGCTCTCCATGAGCGCGAACTTATGGTCACTACCCAGGCTCCACATTTAGTAAAACCACTCTCATTTCTCTATCCGCTCCATAGCAAGATTCGTGAGCGCACATATGTTGGTGCAGGAATTTTTCTCTACGATATTTTGCGAGGATTGCAGAGAGCCCTTCCCAACCACAAACAT
Organism: uncultured Actinomycetes bacterium; assembly: GCA_903895995.1. Lineage (GTDB taxonomy): Bacteria > Actinomycetota > Actinomycetes > Nanopelagicales > Nanopelagicaceae > PALSA-747. Next base: position 47,753 of record CAITVX010000013.1, on the reverse strand, counting down.
TTAAGCCATAAGAAAGTTCAAGAGGCAGCGCCTTGCTTGGATCCAAAGATTGTCCTGGGCGGAATTGAATACTTTGATGCTCAAGTTGATGATGCCAGACATACGATGATGATTATCCGCACTGCTGGGCTTTACGGTGCGGTGCTGACAAATCACACGCGAGTGGAATCTCTGGTTCGCAATGGCGAGAAAGTTGTCGGAGCTGAAGTTACAGATTTAGATAACGGTAAGCGAATAACGGTCCGTGCCAAATCCACCATTATGGCTGCAGGTATTTGGAGTAATGAGCTGCATGATCGATTTGGAATTAAGGCAAATTACTCAGTACGTATGAGTAAAGGTGTACATATCGTTGTTCCGCGAAGTGCCATTGATTCAACCGTTGGAATGATCCTTAAAACAGAGGTTTCAGTTCTCTTTGTTATTCCGTGGACCGAAGATAAATGGCTGATCGGTACAACAGATACTGATTACACCGGCGATCGTACAAACCCACTCCCTGATGCAGCTGATATTGATTACATTATTGAGCAAGTAAATAAGGTTCTTCTCAAACCAATCTCTCGCTCAGATCTCTTGGGCGCTTATGCAGGTCTTCGCCCACTTGTCTCTTCAGAGAAGGCATCGGCCACAACAAAAGTTTCGCGCGAACATATCGTGGATCATCCCGTCCCAGGTTTTGTCAGTATTGCTGGTGGTAAGTACACGACCTATCGGGTCATGGCGAAAGATGCAGTGGATGCGAGCGTGAGTGATCTTGGCAGGCCAGAGAAGGGCGTTCCAGAGTCAGTTACACGAGATACCCCGCTACTCGGCGCAGATGGATTCCATGCACTCGTTAATTCAGCAGATCGCCTCGCATCAGATCTTGGAATTTCTAGCGAAGAAGTTCTACGGCTTCTCAATCGTTATGGTTCAGATATCTTTGAATTCGCCTCACTCATCAAAGAAAATCCAGAACTTCGTAAACCAATATCAGATGGCGCACAATATTTAGGAATTGAAATTTACTTTGCAGCATCCCATGAAGGTGCGATGAGTGTGAGTGATGTCTTACTTCGCCGCACAAGAATTTTCTTTGAATCAGGTGATTACGGTCTATCGTCTACAGCGAGAGTGGCAGAGATTATTTCACCGCTCTTAGGGTGGAGTGCAGAGCAGGCTCAAGCATCAATTCGTGAGTATGAAGATCTCGTCCAAGCAGAGCGCGAATCTATTCTGCTCTAACGAGTCTCTTTGAAGTGGTAGATCGACCTTGTGAAAAGTAATAGCCCCATGAGATGGCAGCGCCGATCAGCAAGTATGGAGCGACTGCAGCTAAGGTCGTGATGAGATCGAGTCCTAATCGTGCGGGATGTAACCCAACTCCACCAAGTGTGCAGAGTACGAGAAGTGTTGAGAAGAGGAATGCAAGTGGAGGGTTCACTGCATTGACATACTCTGTCCCTTTACGGCCAAGATAGATTCCAGCGCAGATTGCAATGAGCAGTGCGATTCCCGTGATGGTTCCGATCTTGCCGATTGCATATTCAAAGGTCTCAATGAGGAGGATAAAGAGCGTCTGCAGAATGACGATTCCAGGGGCGGTGAGGCCAGCTCCCTTGATCGGATTCTTCAGTGCTCTAGCCGGCGTATTCACATTACTCATTATCCTTCAGACCTTCCATTTCTTCGTAATCCGGATCATCACCATCATCGATCGATGAGATATCACCTACTTCTTCAAGTTCAAATTGCTTACTCTTGATCTGCCGTACATCTTCTTCAATTCCATCATGGCCAGAGAGCTTTCCGGATGAAGGAACTCCGAGTTGAACCATCTTGCGCGCAGGGCGGAGCATATTATCTTCAGAGGATTGAACGAGATCGTTAAATGCCCGCTCGCTCGTCTTGATGCTCTTGCCGAGAGCTGCGATCTTGGTGTGGACGCGGCCAATTCTCTTGAGAAGTTCTCCAGCAAGTTCTGTGATCGCTGAAGCATTCTTCGCCATATCCGATTGGCTAAATACATAAGCAACTGTGCGAAGAAGAGCCATCATCGTTGTTGGCGTCGCAATCGTAATCCCTTTCTCGAATGCCTTATTGAGAAGTTGTGGATCTACTTCAAGTGCTTCAGAGAGAATTGATTCAAAGGGAGCGAAGAGAACAACATAGTCGGGGGAGTTGCCTTCGTTCTGGTAACCCTTCTTTGCAAGATCGTTGACATGGCCAATCAGATCTTTTGCATGGGACTCCATGAGGCTTCGACGTGAAGCAGGATCTACCTCACCGACCGCTTCGAGGAATCGATCGAAGGGAAACTTGGAATCGATAAAAATCTCGGAGCCACCAGGAATTGCGATACGGATATCTGGCCTTGCAGATGATGCAACTGATGATGTGCGCGTATCTTGTTTGAAGAAGTGAATACCTTCAATCAGCCCAGATGATTCGAGGATCATCTCAAGTTGGGCTTCGCCATACTTTCCACGACTCTGTGAGTTGGAGAGTGCGCCGGCAAGTTTTGTCGTCTCGCGAAGGAGATGCTCATTTCCGTTTTTCATATTCTCAATTGTTGTTTTAATCGCAGCTTCAGCTGAAGTTCGTTTCACTTCAGCATCTTGTGCTTGTTGAGATAAGGTGACGATCGTCTGCTTTACCTCTTTGAGCGATTGATCCAGACGCGTCTTATCTGCGCTATCGGCGCGAAGGGTTTCGAGTTGAGATGTGAGAAGTTCGACCTTGACCCGCTCGGCCACAAGGAGCTCATTGAGCGACTGCGCCGACTGGCCGGAAGAGGCAGATCTCCTACGAAATGCTGCACCCCCGCCGATAAAACCGATGGCTAGGCCAATAAAGAGGCCTAAGAGGCCGTAGATCACTCTGCTCATATCCTCATCTTGGCAGGGAAGACTGACAAAGCACCGTAGGCTCTACTCCTCGTGAGCCTCTCTATTGGAATCGTCGGACTGCCCAATGTGGGAAAGTCGACCCTTTTTAATGCCCTGACCAAGAACAACGTCTTGGCGGCCAATTACCCCTTCGCCACGATCGAACCCAATGTGGGCGTTGTCGGAGTCCCGGATCCGCGCCTGGCTCAATTAGCTGCAGTCTTCTCCTCAGAGAAGCTCCTTCCCGCAGCGGTCTCCTTCGTTGATATCGCAGGAATTGTGAAGGGCGCCTCTGAGGGCGCTGGCCTTGGAAATAAATTCTTAGCAAATATCCGCGAGACCGATGCAATCTGTCAGGTGATCCGCGTCTTCACCGATGAGAACGTGACTCGCGAAGGTGAGCGCACATCTGCCTTTGTAGATCCAGCATCTGATATCGAAGTTATCAATACCGAATTAGCACTTGCAGATCTTCAAACTATTGAGAAAGCCCTTCCTCGTTTAGAGAAAGAGGCTCGCATTCAAAAGGAGAAGGCCTCTGTTATTGAAGCGGTCAAAGAAGCTCAAGGAATCTTAAATGAGGGCAAGCTTCTCTTTGGTTCAAAGGTTGACCTTGCTGCAATCGCCGAACTTCAATTGATGACAACGAAACCTTTCTTATACGTCTTCAACGTCGATGCATCTGAGTTAAGCGATCAAGCACTTCGGGCAAAGTTGCAGGCACTAGTTGCTCCATCAGAGGCGATCTTCCTCGATGCCAAGACTGAGGCAGAGCTTGCTGAACTCGATGATGCCGATGCGCTCGAACTTTTGAAAGAGATTGGAATGGAAGAACCTGGCCTTGCAACTCTTGCACGCGTCGGTTTTGAAACTCTCGGTCTTCAGACATACCTCACCGCCGGCCCTAAAGAGGCGCGCGCGTGGACGATCCACAAGGGAGATACCGCACCTGTTGCGGCTGGTGTGATTCACACCGATTTCCAAAAAGGTTTCATCAAGGCCGAAGTAGTGGCATTTGGTGATTTGATAGAAGCAGGTTCAATGACAGAGGCACGTGCTCGCGGAAAAGTCCGTATAGAAGGTAAAGAGTATGTAATGGCCGATGGTGATGTAGTGGAATTTAGGTTCAACGTATGATGTCAAAATTAAAGTATGAGAAGAGCCCATATATAACTGGCGAGCTCAAGAAGCGCGATGACCTACGAAATGTGGCGATTATCGCTCACGTGGATCATGGAAAGACAACGCTCGTTGATGCGATGTTGACTCAATCAGGTGCATTCTCTGAGCACCAGAAAGAGGGAGAGAACCGCGATCGCGTCATGGACTCGATGGATCTCGAACGCGAAAAGGGAATTACCATCCTTGCAAAGAACACCTCGATCCGTCGTGGTGCGCAGACCGTCAATATTATTGATACACCAGGCCACGCCGACTTCGGTGGCGAAGTTGAACGCGGACTTGAGATGGTCGATGGTGTGATCTTGCTCGTTGATGCATCTGAAGGTCCACTTCCTCAAACACGTTTCGTACTTCGTAAAGCGTTGAGCAAGAACCTTCCAGTTATCTTGGTCATCAACAAGGTTGACCGTCCTGACTCCCGTATCCCAGAAGTTGTGGATGAGGCATATGGTCTCTTCTTAGATCTCGATGCAACTGAAGAGCAGATTGAATTTCCAATTGTCTACGCATCTGCAAAGGCTGGTCGCTCTTCAATGAACCGACCAGAAAATGGCGCGATGCCAGATCTTCCAAATCTGGACACACTCTTCGATGTTATCTTCAATACGATTCCAGCTCCGGTCTATCACGAAGATGCACCGCTACAGGCACATGTCACCAACCTTGACTCATCTCCCTACCTCGGTCGCTTAGCGCTCTGTCGTATTCGTGAAGGCGTCATTAAAAAGGGTGAGACCGTCATGTGGATGAAAGCTGATGGCACAAGTGAGCGAGTAAAGATCTCTGAATTACTTATTACTGATGGCCTTGAGCGAGTACCTGCACTCCAAGCTGGACCTGGAGATATCGTTGCGATCGCCGGTATTGAAACAATCACATTAGGCGAGACTCTTGCAGATCTTGAGCGCCCACATGCTCTCCCTAAGATCATTGTGGATGAGCCATCGATCTCGATGACAATCGGTATCAATACATCTCCTCTCGCTGGGCAAGAAGGAAAGCTCCTTACTGCTCGCCAAGTGAAGAACCGTCTTGACGCTGAGTTAATCGGTAACGTCTCACTTCGCGTTGTAAATACTGATCGCCCAGATACCTGGGAAGTCCAAGGCCGTGGTGAACTTCAACTTGCTGTACTCGTTGAAATTATGCGCCGCGAAGGCTTCGAACTTACAGTTGGTAAGCCACAAGTAGTTATCAAGAATGTCGATGGCAAGATGCAAGAACCTATGGAGCGCTTGACGATCGATATTCCTGATGAGTTCCTTGGAGTTGTCACACAACTTATGGCTCTTCGTAAGGGTCGCATGGAGCAGATGGTTAACCACGGTACTGGTTGGATCCGTATGGACTACAAGGTTCCATCTCGTGGATTGATCGGCTTCAGAACTGAGTTCCTTACTGAGACTCGCGGAACTGGATTACTCCACCACGTCTTCGATGGATATGAGAACTGGCATGGCGAAATCCGTACACGTTTGAGTGGATCACTCGTCGCCGACCGTCGCGGAATCATCACTGCTTATGCAGTCGGTGGTATCCAAGAGCGCGGTGCAATCTTCCTTGAAGTAAGCACAGAGGTCTATGAAGGAATGGTCGTCGGCGAGAACTCTCGTACCGAAGATATGGATGTCAATATCGTCCGCGAAAAGAAGTTGACGAATATGCGTTCATCTGGCGCCGATGATGCAGAGCGCATCATTCCGCCACGCCTTCTGAACTTGGAGCAGGCTCTTGAGTTCTGTCGCGAAGATGAATGTGTCGAGGTAACACCGAAGCATGTTCGCGTTCGTAAGGTGATCTTGGATCAGAATGAGCGCGGTCGCGCGACTTCTCGTACAAAGCGCCAAAACCAAGGTGCGGATAATTAAGTTTTAAGCGCTGATTGGGTGGGGCTGACACGACAGTGTCAGCCCCATTCGCTTAGATAGGGCCTATGCAGCGCTCGACACCACCAGTTGGTCTACTCAGCCTACTTCGGCGTGAGCCTGTCGATCACGGAATTACTCTCGATTCCACCCAGCTCTCACTTGCAGATAAGAGTGGGCGAATTGCAATCTATGGCGCTCCGGGTACTGGCAAGAGCAGAACTCTCATTGAAACCGCTCTTGCGCGAGTATCAGCTGGCCTTGATCCCAGCAAACTTCTTATCCTTACCTACGGACGTGAACGTGCATCAGATCTGCGTGATGCGATTGCACGTGGTGCAGGGTCGACCTCCTTTGAAGCGCTCGCTCGAACTTTTCACTCTCTCGCATTCTCAATATTGAATGAGAAGCTACGGCCAGAAGATCCCTCCTACATCTTGATCTCTGGTGCTGAGCAAGATGCATTTATCAAAGATCTCTTACAAAACGAACTTGTACAGATCGATTGGCACTCTGATTTAGAACTAGCGCGCAGAAGCCGCGGCTTTATCCGCGAAGTTCGTGATTTGATCTCTCGCGCGACAGAGCTAGATCTGACTCCACGTCGCTTGCAAGAGCTCGGGGAAGAGCTAGGTGAGAAATACTGGGATGGCGGAGCAAAATTCTGGGCTTCGTACTACAAGACGATGCAACTTCGTAATTACACCGTTGGGGATTCTCCGATTCGGATCGACCCTTCATCTGTCATCGTGGAAGCGATCGATCGCTTAAAGAGTGACCCTGCGCTACTTGCACAATACCGATCTCGTTTTTCAACAGTGATGATCGATGAATTTCAGGAGAGTGACCTATCCCAACGCGAACTCTTACAACTCATCGCACCTGCTGATGTTCTCCTCTTCGCTGATCCAGATTCGGCTGTAGGACGTTTTCGAGGCGCTGATCCCGATGGTTTGATTGGCTGGATGGAAGATTTCTGTACCGAGAGCGTGCATCTCTCACATGTCTATCGCAGCGTTGCATCGATTACCGATCTTGGAATCGCTACCGCCTCTCACTTCAGATCGAAGAACCCAGCCCGTAGACGTGAGAAAACCCCGAATTCACAGCTCGACAGGGGAGTAACCCTCGCCAAGCTCTCCAATCAATCCGAAGCAGCACAGTTCATCGCCTACCAATTACGTAAGGCTCACCTTGAAGAGAATATGCCGTGGTCGCAGATGGCGATCATCGTGCGCACTCCGGGCCACCAAGTAAGCGCACTCTCTCGGGCATGTGCACTCAATGGGATTCCACTCAGCATTGACTCACAAGCAGCGGCCCTTGCAGAGAATCCCGCAGTAAGGCCAATCTTAGATATCGCACAACTGATCGTGAAGCCAGATCTCTTGAGTACATCACATTGGCCAAAGATCGAAGAGCTGCTCCTCTCAGAATTCTGTGGCGCTGATGCGATTCAACTTAGGCATATACGTCTTGCTCTGAGCAAGTCTCGTACCGAAGGAGATCTGCGATCCACTACTCAGATGATGCTCGATGCAATCACCGATCCAATCTCTGAGATCGATCAATCTCAACTTATTCCACTCATTCGCCTTCGCGAACTCCTGCAGGCTGGACGGAAAGTTCGTGGAGATACCTCAGAACTCTTATGGGCGATCTGGTCGAACTCAAAGAATTATCTTGGTGAATCTATTCCAGAGCTATGGCGTGAGCGTGCACTCGCTGGTGGCTCACGTGGGGCAGCAGCTGATCGCGATCTTGACTCCATTATCCAACTCTTTGAATCAGCCCGTAGATTCTCTGAGCGAGCCACAGATGCATCACCACAACTCTTCTTAGATCAACTCATGGATGAACGAATCTTGAGCGACTCAATCTCATCTCGCGCTCAACGCGAAGAGGTTGTCACCTTAACAACCGTTCATGGTGCAAAAGGATTGGAGTGGGATCTTGTTGCACTCGCTGGCCTCCAAGAAGGTAGTTGGCCGAACTTAAGTGAGCGCGGATCACTTCTTGGCTCAGAACGTCTCGTCGAATCTATTCGAACAGGACTCACATCCGCAGATCAGATTGCGGCAAGTACAGCCTCAGCCCTTGCCCAAGATGAGCGCAGGCTGCTCCACGTGGCTATCACGCGAGCAAAGTCAGGGCTGATTATCACCGCATGCCAAGAGGAAGATTCTTATCCATCTCGATATTTCGAAGAGATCTACGAAGTTATCCATGGTGCGCCATCTGATGAAGCGCAATTCACCCAAGCAGAGCGTTCGCTCACTCAACAAGCGCTCGTCTCTTCGCTGCGTCGAGATCTTCTCTCTGAAAACTCGACCGCTGCCCAACGAGAATTTGCCGGTGCACTCCTTAAAACTTTGGCAGATGCCGGAGTGCGAAGTGCAAAGCCCGAGCAGTGGCTAGGAGTCCGTGATTGGAGTAGCGATCAGCCTCTTATCCCCGCAGGTGCTGATGTATATATCTCTCCCAGCAGCTTGCAGAACTTTGTCGACTGTGGATTGAAATGGTTCTTAGAGAAGAGTGGCGCAAAAGATGGGGATTCAACGGCACAACTCCTAGGAGTTGCTATCCACGCATTGGCTGCACTCGTTATTAAAGATCCAACTCTTGATGCACCGCGCGCAATCGAATCCCTCACCAAAGCCTGGGGCGTCGTCGATCAGAACGTTGGTTGGTATAAGAGCGCACAACTTGAGAGTGCATCTGAGATGCTCAGACGTTTCTTTACATGGAACGAGGCAAATGATCGCGTCCTTCTCGCCGTAGAGAAAGATTTTATGATTCGTGTTGGCCGGGCAGTCATTCGCGGCCAAGTTGATCGACTTGAAGCAAGCGAAGATGGGACCTCACTTCATATCGTTGATCTGAAAACAGGAAAGAGCGCTGCAACCAAGGCTGAAACGCTCGATCACCGCCAGTTGAAGGCTTACCAACTTGCCGTTGTTATGGATGGATTTGATCTTGCGGATACCGAGAGAATTACCGATATTACGCAGAGCGGGGGAGCGGAACTTCTCTTCCTTGCAAAAGATACCCAGAAGATTGCCACCCAAGTGCAACCTCCTATTATTCGCGAAGAGGTAGAAGCCGATATCGCATCTATCGCAGAAGGTATGGCGGCTGCGACCTTTACCGCCCGTGCCAATAAACGCTGCCAGACATGCCCAGTAGCCGCCCACTGCCCATTGCAGAGCGAAGGCAGGAGCGTGATCGAATGAGCGCACCTATCGCAAATGCTTCAATTAAAAATGGAGTGATCACCCTGAAGAGTGAGATCACGGCGCTTGATATCGCACAGGCACTCGCAAAAGCTGGAAGCAGATTCTTAGAACCAACAGCTGAACAACGGGCGATCATTGAATCTAGACATTGGGGCCCCACTGTCGTTGTAGCAGGTGCTGGTTCTGGCAAGACAGAGACGATGACCCAACGCGTTCTCTGGCTCGTCGTTAATGGAGTGGTACGGCCAGATCAGATATTGGGTCTGACATTTACACGTAAGGCTGCAGGCGAGCTTGCCTCACGTATGCGGTATCGCATGCGCCAACTTCGCAAAGTTGGATTGATCCCATCCGATGAATTCGGAGTTCTTGATATCGCAGTAGATATCTCGACCTATCACTCCTATGCAGGTCGAGTTCTGACTCAGCATGGAATTCGCATGGGTATCGATGCCGATGTTGCACCAATAGGTGAAGCCGCTGCTTGGCAACTCTTCAGTGAGATCGTCGCCGAATTCCCAGAGACCGCCTATCGACTTGAGCACTCTCCTAACTCAGTTGTCGATGCAGTGATCTCACTCTCTTCACAGATCTCAGAACACAATCAAAGTATTGAGAGTGTGCGCGCAATCAGTGAAGCGCTCTTAGAGAAGCTTCTCACTGTTGACCCCACCTCCTCTAATGCTGAGGTAAGGGGCGCTATTACAACAGTGAAGGAGCGGCTCTCAATTCTTCCGATGGTTGAAGCCGCAGATGCACGGCGAATCGATGAAGGCTTGCTCACCTTCGATGATCATATGAACCTCGCTGCACGTCTTGTAGAAACCATTCCAGATGTTGCGCACTCAGAGCGAAGCAAATACCAAGTCGTACTACTCGATGAGTATCAAGATACATCTGCCTCCCAGGTCCGATTCCTATCAACGCTATTTGGAAGCACCCCTGAATCAAGCTTCCCAATAACTGCTGTAGGAGACCCTTATCAAGCTATTTATGGGTGGCGAGGCGCATCAGCAGGGACAATCAATCGTTTCGCGAGTGATTTCGCACCTCACACAGAGTGTGAGCGATTCACGCTGCTGACATCGTGGCGCAATGACCGAAAAGTTTTAGATTTCGCAAACCAGATTGTTGACCAGATGGCAGTTCGAACCTCCGCAACTACGCAGAGTGTGAGCGTTGATCGACTCACTCTCAATCCCAGAGCTGGTGAAGGTTCGGTGTATGCGGGTCGTTATCTCACCGCGCGTGATGAAGCTGTCGGTATTGCAGAGCACTTTGCCAAGCTATGGAACTCTCCAGAACGTATCGCCTTGCCAGAGAACGAACGCTCAACATTTTCAGTCTTGATTCGCGCAAAGTCATATATCCCTGAGATTGAAGCAGCGCTACGTGAGGCTGGTCTTCCAGTCGAGGTCGTTGGAATCGGTGGCTTAATACACATCCCTGAGATTGCAGACATTATCGCTCTTTTGCGTACTCTCACATTCCCAGATGCAGGAACATCGCTTGCCAGATTATTAACTGGGCCACGTCTATCTCTTGGTCCAAAAGATCTGATGGCTCTCGGTCGCTTCGCCCGGGATATTACGGAAGGTTCATCTCAAGGAAAGTCTCGAAGGCTTGAAGAGATTCTTGAACACGGGGAGATAGCAAGCCTTGAAAACGATGACTTTGCAATTGGTTCAATCATTGAAGCGATCGATCAGATCTCTGATGCACCGCGTGAGAGATTCTCCCAAGAAGGTTTGAAACGATTGCTCGAATTCTCGGCAGAGCTCTCGGCCCTTCGCCGCGAATTACATGGCTCGATCACCGATATCCTGATCGAAGCTGAACGATTCCTACGCCTTGATAGCGAGGTGCTTGTTCGCGATGGTTGGGAGAGTGGAAGGCGCCACTTGGATGCCTTTATGGAGGAGGCTTCACACTTTGCAAGAAATGGAGGGACGCTCTCAACATTCCTGCGGTGGTTAGATGTTGCGGATAATCGCGAAGGCGGCCTCAAACCCACCTCGATCACAGCTTCCCGCAGTGCAGTTCAGATACTCACAATTCACACAGCAAAGGGGGCCGAGTGGGATCACATCGCTATCCCGGGATTGGTGAAAGGGAACTTCCCAAGTAGCGGCAAGAAGAGTGATAGCTGGCTGAAGAGCTCTGGATCTATCCCACTTGAACTGCGTGCCGACTCTTCACAATTTCCTTTCTCCTACCAATTCCCAGAGGGCTCTGACTCACCGAAGGCATCACTTGTCGGGAAATCGCTCACAACATTTGATGATCAATGGAAAGAGCTCCGTCTTCATGAAGAGTATCGATTAGCGTACGTCGCCTTTACCAGAGCCCGCCATAGCGTGATAGCAACATCATCCATCTATCGTGATGGGAGCAACGAGAAGGATATCTCTGAGATTTATAGTTGGATCTCCACCTATCTTGCAAGTAATGATCCATCAGCGATTCTCTGTGAAGCCGTTGATGATGATGGCGTTAATCCACTCATTCAAAATCCTCGAACAGCGAGTTGGCCACTGCGCAGTGATCGTGCAGATGCAATTGCAAAGAGCGCGATGATCGTGAATCAGAGTAGCGCTCTCACCCGAGATCAACTCACAGATCTGAGATCGACTGGCGATCACGAGATTGCAGGCAAAGTTCGCGATGCGCTCTCTATAATCTCTGAGATAGATAGGCGCAAGAGCATTCAACCAATATTCCTACCTGACCGGATCTCTGTCTCATCACTACTCACTATGAAGAGTGATCCTGATCAATTAGCCCTCAACATCAGACGTCCTATGCCAAACCATGCCAATCCATTTGCCGCCCGCGGCACAGAGTTTCACTCATGGATCGAACGCCACTTCCAACTCTCTACGCTCTTTGATGACGATATCTTTGATCCACAGCCAATCGCTGATATCGCTCTTCACGATCTGAAAGATAAGTGGCTTGCTTCAGAGTGGGCGCATCGGGTACCTGTCGGTGTGGAGATCGGCTTTGAGACAGTACTTTCTGGGCTTGTTGTGAAGGGGCGAATCGATGCGATTTATTCAACAGGGGATGGCTCCTTTGAGGTGATCGATTGGAAGACCGGTAAAGAGAAATCTGGCGATGATCTAGCAGATGCTGCAATCCAGCTCGCCGTCTACCGCCTCGCCTATGCGAAGTTGCATGGGGTAGAGCTGGCGAAGGTGACTGCTGGATTCCACTATGTCAATGAGAATGTAACGATACGACCAGCTGATCTCTTAGATGAAGATGGGCTTATCTCACTGATTCAATCAGTGAATCTCTACACCGATCGGTAGATGATCACTTATTCCAAGATCAGGAATATCTAATACAGAGACTGAACGCTCTCCAAAATGGGGAATATGAGCGGTGATGTAATCAAATTGGATCTTTGCTCCCCACGATGGATAGGTATTTTTTTCAACGAGGGATCTCCAATGGGTTCCGCGAACTGGGAGGGACCATCCAAGATTGAGATCACCCAAGAGAATATGTACTCCAGGAATATTCCGCAACCATCTTCTGATCTTGATCAATTGGAAGTAATTCACAAAGGGGACGAAGGAGAGGTGTGTGACAACAACGGTAAATCCATTTTCAAGTTCTGCAGCAAGGGCTACTCGTGGTTCATCGCGCACATAGATAAAGCGAAGTGATCTCTGAGAACCATCCCCGGCCGGTATTGCCAGAGGAAGTCCGATACGACTTCGACCAAGATCTAATCGATGCCAGGCGGTGACTGGGATCTTTGAAATTAAGCCAACTCCGTATGATGGTTCAGACGGTTCACGCGGTTCAGAGGGCCCTGATGTCGATTTTGATTGTGATGCGGACACTGCGTTCTCTCTACCGACGCAAATCCCTTCATCACTGGAATTGAGTGCTCGCCATTTCTCACCATGTGTTCCAATCAACGTTGGTGCATAGGCCCAATGTGTTGCACCCATCGCTTGCGCAATTGCTGTGGTCTGTGAAATATCTCCTGATCGCACCTGTCGATCATCAACCTCTTGAATTCCCAGAATCTCGCAACCGATCGAAGAGAGCTGTGTGGATACCTTGTGGAGAGAGCTGTGGGCAACTTCGGGGCTAGGCGGTGCCGTCGGTGGAGAAAGTGGTTGGCCATGCAAGATATTCCACGAGATGACCTTCATGTCTGCAGGCTAGTAGGGTCGCCTCTTGTAGACCAGATGAAATTTCCTGATACGTAGACGAATGAGAGGCAGATGAACTGTGAAGATTCTTAACCTCCCGCTCGCTCGTAGCGTTGTTGATCGTGCCGAGCATCTGCGGCGAGATCCGCAGGCACTCGAGGCCCTCTGGGATCGCGCCCGTGTTATCCATTTTGATGGTGAAAAATTTCTTACCGATAAAGAATCTGGCTCTCTCACATATTTAAAGAGCTTTGAAGCGCCAGATAATGGTGATGAATTCTTCTTGGGGCTCGATGAAGGTCAACCATATTTCCTCTTCATCTCACCTCAGATCTCTGGTGAGAGTGAGAATTACAGAACTCTGCGTGAGATCGGCGGAACTCTCGATGAGTTACAGATCGGCCTTGCCGTTCATTCACAAGGATTAGCAAATTGGCATAAGAAACATCCCCGTTGTTCTACCTGCGGTGCGCCAACAGCGCCTTCATTGGGCGGATCAATTCGCAAATGTGATCAATGCAGCACAGAGCATTACCCGCGAACAGATCCTGCGATTATTGTTCTGGTAAAAGATCGTGATGATCGCATTCTTCTTGGACGCCAGAAGGTCTGGCCCGAACATCGCTTCTCGACCTTTGCAGGTTTTGTTGAGACCGGCGAATCTTTTGAACAATGCGTCGCCCGCGAAGTAGCAGAGGAAGCAGGCGTTCTTGTCGATGATGTGAAATATCTTGGATCTCAACCATGGCCATTTCCAGCATCGCTGATGATCGCATTCGAAGCAAGAATCCTTGATCCAGAGAATGCACGTCCTGATGGTGAAGAGATTGAAGAGATCCGTTGGTTTGATCGTGACTCAATCGTTGATGAGATTGTTGCGGGGGAGTTATTGCTTCCACCCAAGATCAGCGTTGCGCGAGCGATGATCGAGGCTTGGTACAACTTGGTCCCACACGATGATGGAACCCCTCGTCCAACTTTTGAATCTCTATCCGCAGAAACTCTTGAGACCTGGCGGAAGTAAGTAACGATGAATCCTGAAGAGATCTTGCAGGGACTAGATCCAGAGCAGCAAGAGGCTGTCATGGCAATCCGTGGCCCTGTATGTGTGATCGCAGGCGCTGGAACAGGTAAGACTCGAGTAATTACACACCGGATCGCCTATGCAATTGCAGCCGGAGTAACCGATCAGAGCAAGACTTTGGCTCTCACATTTACCGCTCGCGCTGCAGGTGAGATGCGAGCTCGCCTTCGTGGCCTCGGAGTTCCGAGTGCCACCGCACGTACCTTTCACGCAGCTGCGCTTAAACAATTGATGTATTTCTGGCCATATTCATTCGGCGGCGCCTTTCCTAAGTTATTAACGAGCAAGGCCGGATTTATGTCAGAGGCGATGGGGCGAAGCGATACCTTCTTAGCACCAGGTGCCACAACGCTTCGTGAAATATCAAGTGAGATTGAATGGGCCAAGGCAGGGGAATTTGCGCCCGATCAATATGCTGAATCAGCAATCGCAGCTTCGCGCTCTCTGCGAATTCCTAATGGAAAATCAGATCGTGAGAATTTTGCAGAGATTGCAAAGGTCTATGACTCCTATGAGACGCTCAAACGCCAGGAGCGTGTCATCGACTTTGAAGATGTCTTACTGCTCACTGTTGGAATGCTAGAAGAGGATCGTGCAGTTCGCGAGAGAGTTCGCGACCAGTATCGATACTTCACCGTGGATGAGTATCAAGATGTCTCTCCACTACAACAACGTTTACTCAATCTCTGGCTTGGAAATCGAAACGATATCTGCGTCGTCGGCGATGCCGCTCAGACGATCTATTCTTTTGCTGGAGCGACTTCATCATTCCTCCTGGGCTTTACCGGGAGATTCCCAGATGCAAAGGTTGTTCGCTTAACTCGTGGATATCGCTCAACTCCCGAGATTATTCAGATGGCAAATCGCGTCTTGAGCGAGAGTGCAACACATGGAGATCAGCAACTCGTCTCGATGAATACACATGGTGCAAACTTCGAATTAAATGCCTTCACCACCGCAGCGGGTGAGGCGCATAAGGTTTCAGAGCGCATCTCCCAACTTGATCTTAAGAATGTCAGCGTCGCAATCTTGGCCAGAACAAATCAGCAGCTCGATATCTTTGAGAGAGAGCTCGCTTCGCGAAAGATTGAATCCCAACTTAAAAATGCTGAGCGATTCTTCGACCGCATAGATGTTCGCGATGCGATGAAGGTCATTCGTAGCGCATCGGTTATCCCTAACGATGAGAATTGGCTCCGTGATTTAGAGTCGGTACTTCGCCCATTTGGAGATGCTGATTACATACGTGCGCTGATGGGCCTTGCCCAATCGATGCATGCTGATGGCGCGCCATCCTTGCGCGCATATCTTCGCGAACTCGAAGATCGGGCTGATCAAAATAACCCACCCGCGCTTCCGGGAGTGGTCCTCTCCACCTTGCATGCCGCCAAAGGCCTTGAATGGGATCACGTATTTCTTGTAGGCGTTAATGATGGAACTCTTCCGCTAGCTCCAGGGGGCGGCAAAGATGGTGGCGCGATCGCCCCCAGCACACTCGAGGAGGAGCGTCGACTCTTCTATGTTGGGCTTACGCGTGCCCGTCGCCAGGTACATATCAGCACATCGGGGGAGCCAAGTCCCTTTCTCGCTGCACTTGGGGCCGCACAGAGCTAAACGGATTTAATTCACTTGCATGCTCTCTTTCGCGTGCTCTACTCTGAACCCGTGGAGATCATGATCAACTCAGTAAGCATCGCTCGTTCAACAACAGCGACTGCTTCGACTTGGCGTGCCTCAACACCTGCGACCCATTCCTTTGCGGCCGTACATGCTCCTCGACATGCAGCATTTACATATGCCAATAAGTACGGATCTAGCGGGACCTGGAGGAATATCGGTTAACCGATATCAAACCCCCAGGGGCCGCAAATCCGTAAAGGATATGCGGTCCTTTTTTATTTGCCAGGCAGATGAAAATAAGTAAGAAAGCCAATATAAACGAAACGAGAAACGAAACGAGAGAGGAAGTGAGAGAAGTGAGCGTTCTCTTCAGTGATTTATTACTACCCGGATGGGCAGAGGCAGGTGCATCAGGTCCAGGCAAGGTGGGTCTTGGCTCTGTGACATGTATGACCGGCAACGGTGATGAGTTCACCCTGCCTTGTCACACAGCAGATCCAGAACTCTTCTTCTCAGAGGAGCCTGTTCAGATCGCGATCGCGAAGAAGATGTGCGGCTCTTGCCCAATGGCTAGCGCATGTCTTGAAGGTGCGATCTCGCGCGCCGAGCCTTGGGGAGTCTGGGGCGGTGAGCTCTTTGATGCAGGCTCGATTATCGCGGCAAAGCGCGGCGTTGGACGTCCACGCAACCGCACTCTGGATGAAAGTTCCACTTTCGAGGCTGGATCGGAAGAGTTGGTTCAAGCAAGTTAATGACCTGCGAGTGGAATTGAAGCTGGGGTGTAAAGAAGTAATTTGCAACGGTCGTTGCGAGTAGCGCTGCAATAAGGGCTGCGGATGTGACGGGTAGTTCAGTTGATGGGTTTTGAGTAGTAGCAAGGCAGGTGAGATCTCTGGGGAGAGCATCTCGTTTATGAAGTTGGATGCAACGAAGGCATGGAGTTAATCCTGGTTGGATAATCGGGGAGATCTCAATAAGCCCGGCAATGGCCTCACCCATTGCTAGGTGTGCGACTGCCTCACTCTGCCACTGTTGAATCTGCTCTGCATGAGGCTGGGATGTCGCAATAATCAGATCTCTCTTGCGTGGAGCATTTGCCGTTGAAGTCACAGCAGAGGTAGCTCGACTCACACGAATTAAATCCCGATGGTGCAGAGTCTTACTCTTTGCAAGATGATCTGCGGTAACAGAGAGAGCATTGAGATCTCTTGCTTGTAAGAGCGGCTCTTCACCGGGGAGTGATTGCAATTGCGTCTGAATAAAACCACTTGCACAGAGAAGCGGAAGAAGTGTGCGCGCAATTCGAGTATCTCCGAATATGGTGACCCCATACTGTGCGCGAGCAATCCACTCCGCCTGACCGCCATCACTGGCGCGAAATGTAATGAGCGAACTCTCGATCTCATTCTGGGTAGAAGCGTGAAGCTCTTGTTGATCGTGGATCTTCGCCCATGGAGCAGGTGATGGGCGGAACCGGGTTTCAATGACCCCAAGCTGGACGAGTTCTCCATGCTCGCCCACAATCTTTTCAATGATATATGCAGGCTGATTGCTTCGCTCTGAAATCTCATTGATGTTGAACCATCCGGTGCACTCACGCAGGATCGCAAGATAGGGATAGGCATCGAGAAGATAACCCTCGTGCGAGTTCCCTACAAAAATCTCTGCGCCACCTGCGCGCAGAATGATCGCAACTGCGGGTTTGAGTCTGGGGTAGGTGCATCTCACACCGGAAGTAGTGGGCATAGCGGGGAGTTTTCAGCAGGCGCGCATGCACTGGTGGCGCTGGTCTATCGATGTGGGGAAAGTCGCTCTAGATATTCATACCTGCGATCAGATGCAAACACCCCGCACATTCACCACTGCGGCGAGCGATTGCTCATCGGTGATGCAGGTACGGGGTGAAGCGTGTACTTCTAGATTCTCTAAACTATTAGAGCTGTTATGCCTTGCCTAAGATGCGGTTGACCTTTGTGCCACACACTGGGCAGATGCCCTGTGCCATGCGGCGGCCAGAATCAGAGACTTTGACGTGACCTTCGAAGGCACGCTTCTCTTTGCACTTAACGCAGTAGGCCTCGCCCTTGTATTCCTCAGCCATAATGACCCTCCTATCGCCGCATCAACTCGAATATCCGCTCGGGTGCTTCCCGCGCTGAGCGTGCGTACATGCTGAGAGTACCTCTGAGCGTGAGCGTAGTGGGGGATCTTGAGGGCAATTTGTGCGGCAATCCGCCTGTGGCTTCCTGTGATTGAGGGTGGCTTTAAGCCGATCCGAGCTCTTGGGTCGTCACCATCTCAGGCGGCGCCCCGAGTCCAGCCTCAAAACCCTCGAGATAGGCCTCAGCGCGCGCAAGATCTGGGAAGCGCTCGAGCAGGGCGTGGAAATCGCTCCCATGGCCAGGAAGACGAAGATGGATCAACTCATGGAGGATCACACACTCCAGGACGTACTCAGGTGCGCTCGCTAGCCTCTCTGCGATGCGAATAGTCCGATCAACGGTCGTACAGCTACCCCAGCGGCCTTGCATACTTCGCCAACGAATCGAGGATGGTCTCTCGTGGAACTCTGGCAGGTACTCAGCAAGCAGGCGGGTTGCGATCTCGTGGAGGAGATCATCAGTGCGGCGCTGTTGGGCCTCTCGTCGCAAGACGAGGGCGATCATCTCCGGGATTAACTCCCGTTCTGCTCGGCGAGAGGTCCGATCTGGCATATGTATCTCAATAACGCCATTACTTCGAAAAGCCGTGACCCCCCGTTTGCGCCGAGTTGAGCGAACGACTCGAAATTCAGGAAGGGATGGCTCGAGAAGGGGTTTTTTACGGGAGCGAGTGGGGGTAAGTAGTGGCACGGAGGCGAAGATAGCCTCTTCGCCAGAGAAGAAACTTTCTTGAATAAAGTTTTCCACCGACATTCGAAGTTATCCCCTGTTTCTCCACATAGTTATCAACAGCCTTCACCGATTTTCCATCACACTCTTACAAGTTATCAACAATTCTTGCGCCCTTTCAAGCAACAAGATTGAAGCAATAAGAAATTTTCTCCTACTGATCCACTAATAGGTGGGATTTCCCTAGAGAGTCGGTAGAGAGTTTTAAATTTTCTTCTCATTCGCCATCACATCATGGCATCTAACAGGTTCTATAAGGTCGAAGAGAAAAGCGCAAGAGATTCCTTCATCTAGATACTTCAATGGAGTTGAAAAGAGTGAAGGTAAAGGGGGTTTGCATTTGATTTAGTGGGCGAGACGTTCTAGTTTTCTCTTACGAAGTCCTCGGATAACCGTTCATTATCAGCAAGGGGAAGGCTGATAAAGAATCGTGCGGCCGGGGGCTTCGCTTTTTTATGCCGAGATTTTTTGCTAGATCAAACCACTGAGATCATCGGGAACAGTGGTGCTCTTAAGAAATGCAGCTGGATCTGCAATATCTTCACTGCGTGGCAGCAGTGCAGAATCTTCCCAGCGATGATCACGACCGTCGCTGCCTGCTAACCGATTTAATTCACTCCAAAAGTGTGCAGTTTCGCGCATCTTGCGAGGAGAGACCTCAAGGTTAAGTAATGATTTGAAGAGTTGTTGAGTTGGCGAGTTAGTAACACGAGATCTCCGTACAACTTCTTGAAGTGCTGCAAGTGAAGGAAGACGATCTTTTGCTGCGAGATCGACAACATGATCAATCCATCCCTCGATCAACGCAAGTGCCATCTCTAATTTTTCAAGTGCTGCTGCCTGCTGAGTTGATTGCTCAGGCATAAACATTCCACTGGTGATTGCCAGATTGATTGAGTCAGTATTTTCAATATCAAGAGCACCGGAGGAGATAGCATCTTCAGCTTGACGTTGAATTGCCTCAATATCGATTTTAATTCCTCGACCATAGGCAGCTATTGCATCCTGCATATAGGTCGATAGCCATGGAGCATGAGTGAAGAGCCTGACTGCAGCAGACTCTCGTAGCGCCAAGAAGATTGAGATCTCACTTGTAGGCAGATCAAGGCCTTCACCCCAAGCTGTGATGTTCTGGGGAATGAGATGTGTCTCACAATTTTTAAAGAGGGGGAGAGCTACATCATTTGCTCCAGTAACACGTATGGCGAGGGCTCCAACAGATTGACCAAGTTGAGTTGCGATCATCGCTCCCATGAATCCACGCATCATCGGCATGATTCCGCCTGTGGTCATCGGATTTGCGCCAAAGAGCGCATTGAATGAAGGGATAGCACTGTCTGGGATCGGGAAATCCTGAGGGAATATATTTTCGCTCGCTTCATCAGTTTCGCCGGTTTCGCCGGTTTCTCCGAAATTCATTCCGCCGATGAGTTCAGAGAGCGCACTGGCCATTCCCTCGGCGAGTGGTTCCACTAATTTCTGCCATCCAGGAATGGATGAGTCAAGCCAATCTTTACGACTCCAGGCAACGTTTGCAGGAGCTGAAACAGTGGGGAATATTGTTGCGCTATCTAGCCAATTATTTGCAATATCCAGCGCATCTTTGACCGAGTCAAGATCAGCGGTTCCAACTGGAATAACTGAGTGAGTATTAAGAAAATTTCTTGCGCTATCGCGCAGCGCTTGAGTTGCGATCATGGGCAAGTTCGCTGAAGCTGCAAATGGATCTGATGTGAAATCCCCGCCGGGAGTAAAACCAAAATCACCACTCATATTCGTATTATCGCGCCTTTCCGTGAACTTTGCTTTTCAAATCCAGGCAACTACAACAAATCCTGGCAACTACATAATGAGAACCGTGCTTTCGTGCAGAATATTCCTGCAGAGTGGATAGGCTAGGGGAGTGAGAATCTCCCTATCGCTGCACCAGAGCCTGCATCTTGTACAGGCTGCTGCGACGAACGGGAACCCCGCCTTCGCAGCCCTCATCTGGTGGCTCGTTCCTCTCTTCGCTGTAACAGGGGCGATCATCTATGTGATTTGGGTATCACGCTTCAAGGATAAATATGAGAGCGAGACAAACCGTTCGGTAGGCGCTTTCCAAGCCTTTCAACGTAGTTTTAATGAGCCGCCCGCTCAAAGCTCCACCACCGGCTCTCAGGAAGAGAGCCCACAGCAGTAAGGGCGTGCAACAAAGCGCCTTGAAATTTGAGTTGCCACTACAGTTTGGGGCATGAGTTCATTTAACTTTCCAAATAACCCGTTCTCGCAAGGTAACCCTGGAAACGGTGGGCCATTTAACTTTGGACCACGTAAGAAGGTTGGACCGCTTCCGCTCACCATTGCGGTGCTCTTCGTTATCGGAATCATCCTTATCTCCTTAAGTGGTTTCTACGCAGATGTGCTCTGGTTCCGTTCAGTGAATTTCTCCTCCGTGTGGAAGACAACTCTCCTTACAAAAGCTGAGCTCTTCCTCGCCTTTGGTCTCATTACATCTTTTATTCTCACAACAAATATCGTCATCGCCCATCGCAATCGGCCGGTCTATGTTCCAACCTCACTTGAGGCCGACAACATTGAGCGTTACCGAGGTCAGCTCGATCCAGTAAAACGCTTTGCAGTAATCGGACTCTCTATCGCAGTCTTCTACTTCGCAGGAATGTCAGGCTCACGCTTGTGGCAGATATGGCTGCCCTTTAAGAATTCAACTCCCTTCGGAGTAAAGGACCCTCAATTCGGTCTAGATATCTCATTCTTCGCCTTCAAGCTGCCGCTCTATGAAGCACTCATAGGCTGGGCAATCTCAACTCTCATGCTGACTTTGATTGTTACCGCAGGAGTTCACTATCTCTATGGAGGAATTCGTCCAGCTGTTCAAGAGGACCGAACTTCTGTCGCAGCAAGAGTTCAACTCTCAGTTCTCCTCGGCCTCTTGGTCTTGGTCAAGGCTGTTGCCTATTGGTTTGATCGTTACACGCTTGCTCTGAAATCAGGCAGACTCATTACTGGTCTGTCGTATACCGATGTCAATGCAACTCTTCCCGCTAAAGCAATTCTCGCCGGAATAGCGATCGTCTGCGCACTTCTCTTCTTTGCAAATATCCTTCGCCGCTCGTGGGTTCTTCCTGCAGCAGGCGTCTCTCTCATGGTGATCTCATCACTTCTCATTGCCGGAATCTATCCAGCTTTTATTCAACAGTTCCAAGTAAAGCCATCTGAATCATCTAAGGAAGCACCATTCATTCAACGTAATATTGATGCGACTCGTGCAGCCTATGGCTTAGATAAAGTCACCATTAAGGATTACCAAGCAACAACATCGGTAGCATCAGGTCAGCTAGCGGGGGATGCTCTCACAGTCTCTAATACACGCCTACTTGATCCCAACGTTGTCTCTGCAACGTTCCGTCAGCTACAACAGATAAAGCCGTATTACACCTTCCCAGATTCCCTCGATATGGATCGCTACGTAGTGAACGGCAAGAGCCGCGATACTGTCGTTGCAGTCCGTGAATTAAATATTGCAGGAAGCCCTGTACGAAATTGGATCAACGATCACTTGGTCTATACCCATGGATTTGGATTCGTTGGCGCATATGCAAATACAGTCGATGCTGATGGTAAGCCAGCCTTCGCAGTTGGAAATATTCCTCCAACAGATGGCCTCGGAGCATTCCAACCTCGTATCTACTTTGGCGAGAACGTTCCTGATTACTCCATCATTGGCGGCGCAAAGAGCTCGAGCGCTACAGAGCTGGATTACCCAGATGATGCCTCTGCGAATGGACAGAAGAACTACACCTACACTGGAACCGGTGGAGTTCCTATGGGTTCAATCTTCTCCAGACTACTCTTTGCGATTAAATATAAAGAGCAGCGCATTGTTCTCTCAAACCTCATTAATAAAGATTCCAAGATCCTCTTCAACCGCAATCCGATGGAGCGCGTACAGAAGGTAGCCCCATGGCTGACTCTCGATGGAAATGAGTACCCATCCATCGTTAATGGACATGTTGTCTGGATTATCGACGGATATACAACATCAGCTGGCTATCCATATGCAAAGGTGACAAACCTCGCTGCTGCAACGACGAACTCTGTAAGCGCAGCAACTACTTCTGTTGCACCACTCGCTGATAAGAATGTGAACTACATTCGTAACTCAGTGAAAGCGACTGTCGATGCCTACGATGGAACCGTTCACCTCTACCAGTGGGATACAAAAGACCCAGTCTTAAAGACTTGGGCAAAGGCCTACCCAGGAACAGTTGAACCAAAGAGTGCAATCTCTCCTGCTCTCCTTGCACATATTCGTTACCCAGAAGATCTCTTCAA
Organism: uncultured Actinomycetes bacterium; assembly: GCA_903895995.1. Taxonomy (GTDB): domain Bacteria; phylum Actinomycetota; class Actinomycetes; order Nanopelagicales; family Nanopelagicaceae; genus PALSA-747. Next base: position 24,498 of record CAITVX010000013.1, on the reverse strand, counting down.
TGTTCAACGCGATGTGCTGAGCACCTATCACGTTGAGACAGCGGGGGCTTTCTACGGCGGCCAAGATTTCTGGCGCATACCAAGTGATCCATCCTCACTGGGTGCAAATGCCGCAACACAGCCTCCTTACTATCAGACGATGCAATTGCCTGGTGCAAAGAAGGCATCCTTCTCACTTTCAACAAGCTTTGTCCCGAAGGGTGGACGCCAGAACCTCACAGCATTTGCTGTTGTGAACTCTGATGCAGGACCTGACTACGGACAGATCACCGTCCTTCAACTGCCTCGTTCAACGAATATTTCGGGACCTTCGCAAGTTGCATCTAACTTTGAAGCGAAGCCAGATGTTGCGCAGGCGCTCTCACTCTTGCGCCAAGGCGGATCAGATGTTGTATTGGGTAATTTGATGACACTGCCAGTTGGTAGCGGTCTTCTCTACGTTCAACCGGTCTATGTTCGCGCAACTGCAAACTCGGCTGCATATCCACTCTTACAGAAAGTTTTGATCAGCTTCGGCGATCAGATCGGATTTGATAACACACTCCAAGGAGCACTTGATCAAGTCTTCGGTGGTAATGCTGGCACTGCATTAGCAAATAATTCTGGAACTTCGACATCTAGTAGTGGAAGCACATCTTCTCCAGTAAGCACTACTGTGAAATCGGCGTTAGCTGCAGCACAAAGTGCACTCGCTGATTCGCAGAGTGCGCTCAAGAATGGTGACTTCACTGCATATGGCCAAGCACAGAGCAGATTGAAATCTGCAATTGCAGCGGCTATTCGTGCTCAATCAGGCAAGTAGTTGATCTAAGCCGATTGGGTATTTTCGAGCCTTTCCTTTAGGATTGGCTCACCGACGCGGGGTGGAGCAGCTCGGTAGCTCGCTGGGCTCATAACCCAGAGGTCATAGGTTCAAATCCTGTCCCCGCTACTAGTAGGTCAATCCGGTTCGTTCTATACGAACCGGACTTTTTCATCTCAACTTTTTATCCGAGGCGAGAGGCAATACTCTTTCGTTATGCCACAACCGAATTACCAACGCCTCTTTGATCCCTCAGCGGAGCAACTTGTCGCACAGGTTGCAGATCGTGTTGTTGCTGCGATTACTCATGCTTGGCGAGAGCAGCGTGAAGCTCAGATTGTGATCACCGGGGGACGCACCGGCCTTGCTATTGCAAAGGCGATTGATGTTGGGCTATTTCGAGCGACATCTCAAGAGGGCTCTACATCGTTTCGTGATTCTCGCGTACGTATCTGGTTTAGCGACGAGAGATTTGTGGCGCATACAGATGCCGATCGTTCTGATTCAACTCTGATCGCCGGCTTTGAGAAATCGTTGGGATATATTCACTTTGAGAGAGTTGCAGAACCTGTCGCGACCACGCTGATCGCAGCCGCAGCAGATTATGCGCTGGCACTTGAGACTCGCTTAGGTAAGAGCTCTAGGTTCGATGCGGTCATTCTGAGCATGGGTGAAGATGGCCATATAGCCTCGCTCTTCCCAGGCGATGTCGATGCCCTCAATTCAATGGAATCAGCTATTTCAGTAGATAATTCTCCTAAGCCACCCGCAGAGCGGGTATCGATCGGAGTCGCTCGATTAGCTAGCGCCTCTGCGATCTATATCTTCGCAGTCGGCGAGAGCAAGCGAGAGCCCCTCCAGGCACTTCTAGCTGGCAAAGAGTTAGCTCCAATCTCAATGATGAGAAAGAATTCACCAGCCACACAGATCTATTTCGTTACGGATATCAAGATCTAAAGTATTTTTACCAATAACGGTCACAGGGAGAGATGATGAGTAATCAAGAGCTTTCATTCACAATGGTTGGCCTTGGCCGCATGGGCGCAAATATTGTCAGGCGAATCGCGACTCACATTGATCCAGCGCGCCCAGTAAAGATCAACGTTTTTGATCTCAACCCAGATTCCGTAAAGGCTCTTGCTGCAGAAGGTCACACCGGACTTGCAGCTCTTGCAGATATCGCACGACTCAATAGTGAGAGTAACCCTCAAATCGTTTGGGTGATGGTTCCTGCTGAAGTTACTCAGAAGACCATTTATGCAATTGCAGAGCACTTAGCTCCTGGTTCAACGATTATTGACGGCGGAAATACTTTTTATCGCGATGACGTTGCCAACGCTGCCTGGCTTGCCACAAAGGGAATTAACTTTGTCGATGTCGGGACTTCTGGTGGCGTGTATGGGTTAGAACGTGGCTATTCGCTGATGATCGGTGGCGATAAGAAAGTCGTTGATCGACTCAATCCAATCTTCAAGGCCTTGGCACCTGGGTTCGCTGCAGCAGAACGCACACCGGGTCGCACTGGTGAGCCGGCAAACTCTGAACTCGGTTTTTATCACTGTGGTCCAGTGGGTGCAGGTCACTTCGTCAAGATGGTTCACAATGGAATCGAATATGGCGCGATGGCTGCCTATGCAGAAGGACTCAATATCTTTAAAGCGGCGCAAGATGGAATTAGCCATCCAATATCAGTAGGTGAGCACAATCAGACTCAATACGATCTCGATATGCGCGAAATTACTGAAGTGTGGCGCCGTGGATCAGTTGTCGCTTCATGGCTCCTTGATCTCACCGCTACTGCATATCAAGAAGATCCGCAGCTAGATGGTTACGAAGGATCTGTCTCTGATTCAGGAGAGGGTCGCTGGACAGTTGCAACTGCAATTGATGCTGGAGTACCAGCAAATGTACTGAGCGCATCTCTGATGAGTAGGTTCTCCTCACGCGGAAATGACCTTTATGCAAATAAGGTCCTCTCTGCCATGCGAAAAAAATTCGGTGGACATACTGAAGCGAAGAGGAAGTAATTAGTTTTGATGACACCCCGCAAGAAAAAACTGGAAGATGCAGATGCGCTCGTGCTCTTCGGAGCCACAGGTGATCTTGCAAAGAAGAAGCTCTACCCGGCCCTCTACAACATGGCTCTCAGTGGATTTCTCGCAACCGACATTGTCGGTGTTGCCTCGACAAAGTGGAATCACGAAGAGTTCGTAAACTATGCCTTTGACTCTATCAAGAGCGTTGTAAAAGCCCCTGATGACAAGGTATTGGCATTTCTCGATAAACACCTTGATCTGGTTGTAGGTAAGTACCAAGAGCAGACACTCTATGATGATTTAGCAAAACGTCTTGAAGGTAAGCACAATATTGTGATTTATCTTGCGATCCCGCCATCTGCATTCGAACAAGTTACTCGGGGCCTTCATGCCGCGGGATTGATGGGTCGCGTACGACTAGTTGTTGAGAAGCCATTTGGTCGCGATCTAAAATCCGCCATCCACTTACAAGATTCACTGGAAGCAGTACTTCCTGAAGAGCGAATCTTCCGTATTGATCACTACCTCGGAAAAGAATCTGTTGAAGATATATTGATATTCCGCTTTGCAAACTCGATCTGGGAGCCAGTCTGGAATCATCGCTATATTGCCAGCGTTCAGATCACTATGGCAGAAGATTTCGGCATTGAAGGACGCGGAGCTTTCTATGATGGCGTCGGCGCACTGCGAGATGTACTACAGAACCATCTCCTGCAAGTACTCGCACTTATTGCGATGGAGCCGCCATCAGAGATTAATGCCCACAACATGGAAGATGAGAAGCTCAAGATCTTCCGTGCGATCGCACCTCTCAAGCCAGAGAACGTTGTTCGTGGCCAATATGTCGGCTACCTCGAAGAGAGTGGAGTCGCTGCACACTCTGATACAGAGACCTTTGCCGCAGCACTCGTCCATATTGATAACTGGCGCTGGGCTGGCGTTCCTTTCTATCTTCGCACTGGCAAAGCTCTCGCTGAAACAACACTTGAAGTAATTATTGAGTTCAAGCAACCACCACGGATGCTCTTTGCAGAGAGCCAAGCGGGAGCGCCAAATATTCTCAGATTCCGTCTTGGCAAAAAAGATGGCGTAGATATTGAACTTCTCGCTAAATCACCTGGAGATTTACTCTCAACTCAACCTGTTCAGCTCAATGTTGAATTTTCAGCGGCGCTGGGTGAGCGTCAAGAAGCATATGAGCGCCTGCTGCGCGCTGCTATGTCTGGTGATCATATGCGCTTCACACGGATTGATTCAGTTCTAGAGACATGGCGAATCCTTGAGAATGTGATCTCTGGCGAGCCAGCGCTCTTCCCATATTTCGTTGGTTCATGGGGACCCGAGCGAGCAAATGAACTCGTTGGCGGAGAGTGGATCGATCTCTAGTTTGTAGTTAGCGCAGTTCAGATTGAAGAGAGAGAGCTGCGTAAGCAATTCCATCAATTGCTAGAACATATGTGCTGGTCTTTACTTCGATGCTCTCTAGCTCCTTTAAGAAGCTCTGCAGATCGCTATTAAAGGGAGTGCTTGCTCGTGCAACTGCTGAACTCTCTCCGAGAAGAACTGTATATTTTCGTGAGTTCGCACTGACGCGAGCGGCATATCCGTGCGATGCATCAAATGTAAGGGCAATTACTTCGAGTTTTTCTACACTGCACTCATACTCCGCTGCCTTAACGCGGAGCTCATTCGAGAGCGCAAAGAAAGCAGATGTGATCTCTTGAGCCTCATTCTCGTGCAGAGATATGGCCTCGCAGAGAGAGATCAGAACGTTCATCAGGAGTTGGCGTTCAAGGTCAGTTGCGGGAGTTTGGCCAAGCGGATGAGTCTCGAGATAGAAATGTGAGAGCGTGTGGTGCCATTGCTGTACGGGAATTGCAGGCGTTGCAAGAATTGCAGAGTTGCCAGTAGCGCCAGAGCCTTTCTTCTTACGTCGCAAGAAAGAGAAGAGACCCATACCTTTAATCTACCGCTCTTACTTATTCATGGCATCAAGAAAGGCTTGATGTAGTTTTCCATTTGTCGAGAGACCACTTGGGCCATGCGCGCCACGGCCTCCATCGAGATCTCCAAAGATACCGCCTGCTTCAGTAACGATGATTGCATTTGCTGCCATATCCCAGAGAGCAAGAGATGGCTCAACTGCAATATCTACTGCGCCTTCAGCAACCAACATATGCGACCAGAAATCTCCAAGTCCACGAGTGCGCCAGATCTTCTCTTGGAGATCGATAAATCTCTGACGGCGGTCGCCCCAGCCGGCCAAATCAGAGTATGAGATCGATGCATCTGAGAGTTCTGAAACTGCTGATACATGAATTTTTCTTGGAGTATCACCATTTTCAACGACGAAAGCGCCGCCATCTTGATGTGCATACCAACGACGATAGAGCGCAGGAGCGCTTACTACTCCAACGACAACTTCGTGGGAAGGATTTACTAAAGCAATAAGAGTTGCCCATGTGGGAACACCACGGACGAAGTTCTTTGTTCCATCGATCGGATCAATCACCCAGTAAAAGTTCTTATTAGCGGGAGCGAGAGCGTCTTCTTTGCCGCCGAACTCTTCACCGATCACAAGGTCGAGCGGCCTCTCCTGCGAGAGAACATCACGGATCATAAATTCAATACCTTTATCGGCATCGGTAACTGGAGTGAGATCAGGCTTTGTCTCTACGACTAACGCTTCAGAACGATATTTCGCCATAGACATGGCATCTGCTGCATCAGCGAGGCGAAGAGCAAGCGATAGGTCGAGCGCGAAATCTCTCATACGTGGAGTCTAATCTCTCTGGAATCACCAGGCAGTGATTATCGAGAGCCTTCGGCGAGCATCCGGCGCAGATTTGCGAGGCGGTGGCGAGCGCTCTCAGAAAGCGAGGGCCAATGATTGAGCGCGCAGCTCTCTTCATCGTGGGAGCAATTGCGCGGACAATGTTCGATCGCTGGAGCAAATTCAGGGAAGGCGCTAATGACGCGATCTCGTTCAACATGTGCCAAGCCAAATGAACGCACGCCAGGTGTATCAATAATCCAGCCAGTCTCATTCTCATCGAGATCGATCTTGAGTGCGACTGCGCTTGAGGATGTATGCCGACCGCGACCAGTTGCAGAGTTCACATCACCAGTTGCTCTACTCTCACTGTGAGTAAGTGCATTTACAAGGGTGGATTTACCAACTCCAGAATGACCAAGAAGAACTGTTCGCTTAGATCGAAGCTCTTTACGAAGCTCGGTGAGATCTCCTCCTCGCGAAATTTTCAGCACTTGAACATCTAACTCGTCATACATCGAGAGAAATTCACGTGGATCTGCGAGATCACATTTAGTCACGATAATGAGGGGAGTAATTCCTTGATCGAAGGCGACGACAAGTGCCCGATCAACAAAGCCATGGCGAGGTTCTGGATCTGCAGCAGCAATTACGATTCCGATTTGATCAACATTCGCGACAATCATTCGCTCAAATTCTGCGACATCATCGACAGTGCGTGTCAGAACATTTTTACGCTGCTGTACAACGACGATTCGTGCGAGTGATCCTTCTGAACCGGTGAGATCTCCGACGATTCCAACGAGATCTCCGACGACAACCGACTTTCGACCGAGCTCACGGGATTTCATGGCGGTGATGAGAAGACCGCTCTCTTCTATAAGGCAGGTTGTGCGACCTCGATCAACAGCGATCACTCGAGCGATCTGAGATTGAGAGTAGTCAGGTCTATCTTTAGTGCGCGGGCGTGTGCGTTCTGAGGGACGAATGCGAACATCATCCTCATCAAACTCGCGTGCACTCATTGGGCTAAGAGCTCCATCCATGCCCCAGGAAAATCCGGGAGTGTCTTTTGAGTCGTCTCAATATTCTCGACTGCAATTCCAGGAATACGAAGTCCAATCATGGCGCCGGCGGTAGCAAGGCGATGATCTTCATAGCTGTGGAAGGTACCAGAGTGCAAAGGTGAAGGAGATATATGTAGTGCGCTCTCTTCTTCATCAACATCGCCGCCCAGCGCATTGATCTCTGCAGCCAGTGCAGCAAGGCGATCGGTCTCATGTAATCGAAGATGCCCGATTCCACGAAGTGATGAAGGGGTATCGGCTAAGGCACAGAGTGCTGCAATAGATGGCGTTAACTCACCAACATCGTGGAGGTCAACATCGATACCGTGAATCGTTCCATCACTAGTAATCGTGAGATCGGAGCCATGTGCAGTATCTGTAAATGCAACCTGAGCCCCCATACGCGTAAAGATCGTGCGCAGTTGATCACCAGGTTGAGTGGTGACCTTCGGCCAATCGGTAATAGTGACTGAACCACCACAGATCATCGCAGCTCCCATAAATGGTGCGGCATTGGATAAATCAGGTTCGATCGTAATTTCACGGCCGTGCATAACAGTGGGGGAGACTCGCCACTCTTTACCACCGATTACTTCGACCTTCACACCAACTTCACGGAGCATCGAAACTGTCATCTCGATATGGGGCAGCGATGGAAGGGTTGATCCGGTATGTCGAATGGTAATTCCTTCCTTCGTTGCTGGAGCAACGAGAAGGAGTGCAGAGATAAATTGACTCGATGATGAAGCATCGACATCGACGACGCCACCGCGAAGCTGACCATTCGCATTGATTGTAAGAGGAAGTGCGTAGCGAGAGCCATGTTCAATACTGACCCCAAGCGATTCAAGTGCAGCAATCACTGGGCCAAGTGGGCGTTCATGTGAACGAGCATCCCCATCGAAGTGAATAAGACCTTGCGCCATTGCAGCGACAGGGGGCAGGAAGCGCATTACTGTTCCTGCATTTCCAACATCAACACTTGCTGGTCCAAATAACTTTGCGGGAGTAACTGTGAGGTCGCCGTTAGATGATTGATCGATTCCAACACCGATCGCCTTCAGGCCAGCGATCATCAGTGCAGAATCTCGGGAATGTAGTGGTTTGCGAAGCAGTGAGGGGGAATCTGCAAGTGCGGCCAGGATCAGGGCTCGATTAGTGACAGATTTTGATCCTGGAATTGTGATGCGCGCATTAACTGGGGTCTGCCCGCGATGCGGGGCTGGCCAGAGTTGCGTCATATGTGAATCCTACAGTGAGGCGCTACTCTCTCACTCATGTGTGGCCGCTTCGCTCTCTCAAAACTCCCTGCTGAGTTGATAGAAGAGTTCGAGATTCATACGGGAAAGACCCTGCCGATATTGCCTGCAGACTGGAATATCACTCCAACCCGCGATATTTATATCGTCCGTAATGAGAGTGAGAATAAACGCGATCTTGCAATCGCATCGTGGGGGATTATTGCACCGTGGAGTAAGGACTCCGACGCAGCGTTAAAATCTCAATCACAAGCGATTAATGCGCGAAGTGAGACTGTAGATCAGAAGCCAACATTTCGGAGCGCATTTAGAAATCGCCGCTGTCTCATTCCTGCCGATGGATACTATGAGTGGGCGACAGAGATGGGTCCATACTCTCCGAAGCAGCCTTTCTATATTTCGTCGGATAATTCTCCAGATATCTCTCAAGATATTTCTGTCGGTAGCTCTCCTGAAAAATCACACTCCATTGCCTTTGCTGGAATTTGGGAACGTTGGATTGCACCCGATGGAACAATTCATGACAGTGCTGCCATTATCACTCGCCCTGCAGTTGAGTTTCTTGCGACAGTGCATTCGCGCATGCCAACATTCTTACCGCGCGATCGATGGGATCAGTGGTTGGATCGCTCTGTCGAAGATGTTGATGAGATTCGCGCGATGATGGAACTGGATTCACCAGCCATTGGATTGAAGGCGGTACCAGTAGCGAGCCTTGTGAACTCGATCCGCAATAACGGCATTGAGCTGACCGCCCCCATTGAACTCGGGGAGCCGCAGACGCTCTTTTAGCTCGCATATTAAGCGGGAATAGATCCTTCACTCAGGGCGTTGTCAGGATATGGCAGTAGCCTTATTACCTATGAGCAGTGAAGTGGATCTTACGGTTGACCGCGCCCTTGATCGTCTGGCTCCGGGCGCCATCGACCGCGCAAGTGAGAGCCCATTCGAACGTAAAGAGCGTTTCGAGCGCGATGCGCTGATCTTTGCCAATCCTCTCTACTCTGCTGCACTTCGTTACACCAGAAATGTGCAAGATGCCGAAGATCTCGTCCAAGATACCTTTGCGAAGGCATTTAATTCTTTCCACCAATTTGAACCTGGAACCAACCTCAAAGCCTGGCTCTACAGGATTTTGACCACCACATTTATTAATACCTATCGCAAAGATCAACGCCGTCCACAAATCTCTGATGGAGAAGTTGAAGATTGGCAGATCTTTGAAGCAGCTTCACATACCAGCGATCAAGGAAAGTCAGCAGAAGATGTTGTCCTTGAAAACCTTCCCGATGGCGATGTCAAAGAAGCTCTCTCTGCGATCCCAGAAGATTTCCGCATGGTTGTTTATTACGCTGATGTTGAAGGCTATTCCTACAAAGAGATAGCTGAGATCGTTGGAGTACCGACAGGAACTGTGATGTCACGCCTGCACAGAGGGCGCAAACTCCTGCGCGCATCCCTCACTGAGTATGCACGCAGTCGGGGCATTTCAACACCTTCTGCACCAGCCGCCCCTTCATCAAAGAAGGGAGCGCAGAAATGATCCCTTGCGAAGAGATCTTCGGAGCAATCTTGCTCACTGTTGATAATGAAGTTGTCGATCCTGCGATTCAAGAGCTCCTGGCTACACATTGCTCGCAATGTCCGCCATGCGATTCAACGTTGGTTGCGCATCGCCAGAACGTCCAGATCTTAAAGTCTCTCCTTGGTGCAGCCTGTCAGGAAGTCATCTCCGACTCATTACATGAGCGATTGATTGCCCAGACCCAAGCGCTAGCGGCACAGATGCAGGCCGGTTTTTACACACAGATTTATAGTGAGACTTTTAGCCAGACGACCGTCACTATTGATGGAGAGACGACGATCGAAATTTCACATACTCAGGAGTTCCGAGAGGGTTTCTAGAAGCCCTAGATCATTATCATCCGCTAAGTTATTTCCATGAGCACGGAAGAACTATTAGGGGCGGTCGGAATGTCCACCATGGTGGTGCGGGCAGCCGATACCTCTGTGGCATCAGGCTTCAATGATCTCCCGGTTCTTGCAAGTAGCGCAGCTCAATCATTGGTGGAGAGCGCATGTAGCGCAGCGCTCGCTGAATATTTCGCACCTGGAGAGACGACCTTCACGCAAGCTATCTCTCTTGAGATGACTACATCGGTTCCTATTGGAGAAGAAGTGCGCGCCCACGTTCGCGTGATCGATGTTGCAGATAGCCTCGTCACATTTGAAGCAGAGATTACCCATATAAATAGAACAATCGCCGTTGCACATGTGCAACGGCGATTAGTTGATCGAATCTCTTTTATGGCACGCGTTGCGGCCGAGAGAATTGTTTCGGCTTAAGCTTTTCTATTAAGCCTTTTTAGTGGCCCAGAAGATCTCTGCGATCTCATCGATCTTTGCAAGTAACTTATCTGCTACAGCGACATCGTTAGATCCCTTTGTTCCACCAGCGCCAGCAAGCTTTGTTGCATCGTTGAAGAGTTGGTGGAGTTGTGGATGAGCCTCGAAGTGAGGCGCCTTAAAGTAATCGGTCCAGAGAACCCACAGGTGATGCTTCACCATCTCTGAGCGCTCTTCTTTCACTGCAACGGCGCGAGATTTAAAATCTGCATCTGATGAAGCAGCGTACTTTTCCATCGCTGCCTTGACTGACTGAGCTTCAATCTTCGCCTGTGAAGGATCGTAGATTCCGCATGGAAGATCGCAATGCGCAGATGCGCTGATCTGTGGTGCCAAAATAACTAAGAGTTTCTGAGTAAGTGTCATAAGACCAAGAGTACATCTAGACTTCATTTCATGCCTAGCTCCATTCCGCTCTTCACGCTAAAGCGCATCCGGATCATTGGCCGCTCGATGGAGCCTGCGCTACACGAGGGGGATTGGATACTCTTTCTCTACCGCTCACAGGGCTTATCTTCGGGTGCTCTCACTCGCGCTATAGGCAAGATCGTTCTCGTGCGGCGCACAGCTGCACCAGATCTGCTCACGGCAAAACGGTTGGTTAAGAAGTTAGATACAGGCTGGTGGGTTGAGGGCGATAAGCAAGACCAATCAACTGATTCGCGCCACTATTTAACTATCAGCGAGAGCGAAATTGTTGGGCGATATCTTCTGCGGTACCGAAGAGCTCGCGCCCATCAGTAAATACTGAACCAGTAATTAACGGGTGAAAGCCTCTTCGAGAAGTGCCTTCTGCTCTTCTTCGTGGAGATGATGACTTCCTGTTGCAGGAGAAGCGGTCGCACGCCGCGAAACAGGCCGGAGAGTTCGTCCGGAGAGCGCCTCTTGAGTATTGAGAGCAACAAATGGCCATGGTCCTTGGTTCGCTGGTTCATCTTGTACCCACAAGAGTGTTGCGTTCGGATACTTCGCTGCTTGCTCGGCGATCTGTGTAAGTGGAAGCGGATAGAGCTGCTCGATGCGAACGATCGCTGTTGAGTTCTCGCCACGCTTTTCACGTTCTGCAATCAGATCCCAGTAGAGCTTGCCTGATGTAAAGATCACTCGAGTGGCGTTAGAGACTGTGTTATCTGGAATAAGAGTCTGGAATGTTCCTGATGTGAAATCTGCAAGTCCTGATCCAGCTGCTTTCAGGCGTAACATCGACTTCGGTTCAAAGACGATGAGTGGTCTACGTGCTGGGTTCATTGCGTGCCAACGTAGAAGGTGGAAGTAACTTGCTGGGCTCGATGGTTGAGCAACTGTCATGTTCTGCTCAGCACAGAGCGCAAGATATCGCTCGATACGTGCAGAGGAGTGATCGGGCCCTTGGCCTTCATATCCATGTGGAAGCAGAAGTACGACAGATGAACGCTCGCCCCACTTTTGAAGCGCTGACGAGATGAATTCATCGATAATTGTTTGAGCACCATTTGCAAAGTCGCCGAACTGCGCTTCCCACATAACAAGTGCATTCTCGCGAACAACGGAATATCCGTATTCAAAGCCCATTGCAGCATATTCAGAGAGGAGGGAGTTGAAGACGAAGAATTGGTTCTCTCCATCTGCGACAAGTTCACGCAGCGGTGTCCAGAAAGATCCATCGTTCTGATTAAGGACAATTGCATGACGCTGCGAGAATGTACCTCGGCCGACATCTTGGCCAGCAAGACGGACTGGATGACCTTCAAGCAGGAGTGAGCCCATGGCAAACATCTCACCGGTAGCCCAATCGACAGAGCCTTCATCGAGCATCTCAGTTCGTTTTGCCAGCTGTGGCGCAAGGCGTGGATGGACAGTGAATCCTTCTGGTGTCGCAACTTGCGTTGCTGCAATCTTTCGAAGCGTTGCTTCATCGACACTTGTATTGACAGTTGCAGGATCAGGCGCGGTTGGAGCAACAAAGTTTGCTGAATGATCAGGTTCAACATTGTGAACAACGTTAAAGACGCTCTCTAGTTGAGCTTGGTAGTCACGGAGCACTTCTTCAGCCTCTTCGACGGTGATATCCCCACGGCCAATGAGAGCTTCTGTGTAGAGCTTACGAGTGCTGCGCTTTGCCTCGATTAACTTATACATCATTGGCTGTGTGTAACTTGGCTCGTCACCTTCGTTGTGACCGCGGCGGCGGTAGCAGAGGAGATCAATGACAATATCTTTATTAAATTTCTGACGATATTCAAAGGCGAGTTTGGAGACACGTACAACAGATTCTGGATCATCGCCATTGACGTGGAATACCGGAGCCTGAATCATCTTTGCGATATCGGTGCTATATGTGGATGAGCGAGCAGCCCATGGTGAGGTTGTGAAACCGATTTGATTATTAACAACAATATGAATCGTTCCACCTGTGCGGTATCCACCGAGTTGAGACATGCTCAAAACTTCAGAGACAACTCCTTGGCCGGCAAATGCTGCATCTCCGTGGACCAAGATCGGAAGGGTTGCATATTCAGCTTTAATATTCTTCATATCTTGCTTTGCACGCACAATTCCCTCAAGAACAGGGTTGACCGCTTCAAGGTGAGAAGGGTTAGCGGCGAGATAGATCTTTGTTGTGGCGCCAGAAGGGGCAGTAAATGTTCCTTCAGTACCGAGGTGATACTTCACATCGCCAGTGCCGTGGACTTCATTATCTGCATAGTGGCCTTCAAACTCCTGGAAGATCTGGCCATAAGACTTTCCAGCGATATTTGCGAGAACATTGAGGCGACCGCGGTGAGGCATTCCGACGCAGACTTCATCAAGACCACTTTCAGCAGCGCTCGAGATAATCGCATCGAGCATTGGAATCAGCGACTCTCCGCCTTCGAGTGAGAAGCGCTTCTGTCCAACATATTTAGTCTGTAAGAATGATTCGAATGCTTCAGCGCTATTGAGTTTGCGCAAAATGCGCAGTTGTTCTTCGCGAGCTGTGACGGGGGCGCCAATCTCCACATGCTCTTGAATCCAGATGCGCTCTTGAGGATTCTCGATATACATATATTCCACACCGATATGTCGGCAGTATGAGTCGCGCAAAACTCCAAGGATGCGGCGAAGCTTCATAAATGGTTTTCCACCAAAGCCACCTGTTGGGAATTCTCGATCGAGATCCCAGAGAGATAGCCCGTGTGTCACAACATCTAAATCTGGATGAGAGCGTTGCTCATAACGAAGTGGATCGATATCAGCCATGAGGTGGCCGTTCTTACGATAGGCATCGATCAGTTGTTGTACACGGGCAGGCTTGGAGATCTGATCATCTTTAGAGAATTGCATATCTTGTACCCAGCGAATAGGTACATAAGGAATGCGAAGCGCTGCGAAGAGTTCATCGTAGAAGCCATCTTCACCAAGCAAAATACCGTGAAGTCGTCGTAAGAAATCACCAGATTGAGCACCTTGAATGATGCGGTGGTCGTATGTACTTGTCAGAGTAATAACTTTGCTAATCGCTAGGTTTGCAAGAGTCTCTTCACTCGCACCTTGGAATTCAGCAGGATAGTCCAGCGCGCCAACGCCCAAGATAAGACCCTGGCCTTGCACCAAGCGCGGAACAGAGTGGACCGTGCCGATTGTTCCTGGGTTAGTGAGTGAAACGGTTGTTCCCGCAAAATCTTCAACTGTTAATGCACCCGTGCGGGCCTTACGAACGGTCTCTTCGTATGATGCCCAGAATTGAGCGAAGTCGAGCTCTTCGCAACCTTTAATGGATGGAACGAGAAGTTGGCGTGAACCATCTGCTTTAGCGAGATCGATCGCAATTCCAATATTGATATGTTCGGGGCGCCCAATCGCAGGCTTTCCATCGAGCTCGGTATAAAAAGTATTCATCTCTGGCATCTGGCGAAGAGCCTTGACCATGGCATAACCAATAATGTGTGTGAATGAGACCTTACCGCCGCGGCCGCGCTTCAAGTGATTGTTGATAACTGTTCGGTTATCGATCATCAACTTTGCTGGAATAGCACGAACTGATGTTGCGGTAGGAACTGCAAGAGAAGCTTCCATGCTTTGAACAACACGAGCTGCAACTCCACGGATTGGTTCAACCGCTGCAGCACTAGGAGTGACAAGTGTTGGTATTGGTTTCACGACTGGGTCAGCTGGTGTTGAGACTGGAGCCTTCGCTGGATCAGTTGAAGCTTGTGGTGCAGCAGGAGGATTCACTGGATTATTCACGGGAGTCACATTCTTTACCGGCGCTGGAGTTGGTTGAACAGGAGCAGCAACAGGTGCGGCTGCAGGAGCAGAAATCTTTTGTGCAGATTTTGGTAGTGGTGGGTTCCCACCTTTAGGAGCAGTGGCTAGTGGGGGAATGGTCTCCTGTTTTGTAGCAGTCTTGCTGTAATCAGCGAAGAATTCGTGCCAAGCAGGATCGACCGATTGCGGATCTTGGAGGAATTTTTCGTACATCTCATCGACAAGCCACTCGTTTGGACCAAATGATCCACCAAAGTGATTCTGAGGAGTATGTGACTCCGATGCCGACACTGGCGCTCCGATTCTCTTTACGTGCTTGCTGCTCTCGTTCTGATCGCGTCCTGAACTAGATCTCAGTCTAATCAAAAAAGAGATGGGCTTTGAGGGGGCTAGAGGTGAACCTGGCGAGAATCCGCCGAGAATGGGTGTGACTTACCTGACTCATGCCCAATCTCTAGCGAATTGAGGGCTCACTCAGTCGGACGATAGCCCAGCAAGGTGGCGAAGAGGGTCGCGGCAGCGAGGATCACAAGAGGGATAGCCGTGACGTAGAGCTTGCCCCCAAACATGTAATACGAGACGCCGACCGCAATTAAATTTGCAAGTACAGCAGGGGAGCGTCCCCACGACGTTCCGCGCGCATACGAGAGAGAACATAAGAAGAGTCCAACTGCTCCAACAATGGCAAATGCAATCTCTGCACCGAGAGCGCCTGGATGAGTCACAGTCTTAAAGATTGATGCACTTGCAAGGTAGAGCGCAAGGCCAAGGAGGATCGCACCTTCGATGCGTAATAAGAGAATGGCTGATCTGCGAGCGAGTGAGTAGAGAGAAGATTCAGAACCTGAAGAGTTCATCATTGACTCATCACCTTTCCATCCAAATCCTTGTGAGCAGGGTTTCCCCGCTCTTCGCGGAGCTTTCACGATCTGTAACTGGATTGAGTGTAGATCACATTCTAGAAGAGATTCCTTTTTAGCGCCCAAACTCTTACGATCGCCAGATGAGTAAATCTGATCAGATTGGTCGCATTGAGCTGACCAGTGATGGAGTCAGAGATCAGCTGACCGGTGCACTCGCTCCTGCAAGATTTCTTGAGATTCTCGGGGCTGAGTTGAGTATGGCCAATCGTGAAGGACGCATCATCACGTTGATATCGATTCGACTCGCAGATCCAACCCGCAGTGGGGTTGAGGACTCATTGATTCTCTTCGCAGCCAGCACTGCATCGTTGCTTCGTACCGGTGATCAATGTGGGCGAATCTCGGAGTTTGGTTTCTGGATACTGCTTCGCGGGGATCAAAAATCTTCAATGATCGCGGCCGAGAGATTTTTTGCTCAACATGATGAGCAACAGTGGAGTATTGATTATTGTGAGAGTGAAGTTGGCGAGGATATAAAAAACCTACTCCGCCGAATGGATGCAATCCACTTTACGAAGTAGGTTCTTCGGGTACTCGTTGTGAGATGGTTCTAGTTTCCAGCGACTCTCTTACTGCGGCAGGCTGCTAGCGCTGCTGCAATTTTTGGAGATTCGCGATCTAATCCTTGTATATCTGCTAGCGCCGATACATTCACGCCATTTGTATTCAGGCATGCAATATATGCAGTGACATTTGCTGGATTATTTGCGACTCCTGGTCCACCTGCACCTGGTCCACCTGCACCTGGTCCTGGTCCACCTGCACCTGGTCCACCAAAGCCACGACCCCCACCAAATGATGGACGTAGTGATGCACATTTACTCATCGCCGCTTGTTGTTTTGCGGAGAGAGTTGGACGCGGTGCTGGAGTTTTTGCTGCGTTCGGTGCGCCCGTTGGTGCTCCAGCCGGAGCACCATTTGCTCCGCCACGATTGCGACCAAATCCGCGACCCCCACCAAATGCTGGGATTGTCACTCCTTGGGCTTTAAGACATGCGTTGTACTTTGTCATCGCTGCAGCAAATGCTGGATCGGAGGCAGCACCTTCACCGCGACCACCGGGAAGTGCGGGAGCTGCACTCGCGGCGCTCCATGCGAGTTTCCCGGTGAGCGCTTTGACACAGGAGAGAGTTTTACCTGCAACCGTTGTCGTCGCACCAGCTGTTGTGCAGGGAGCACCTACTTTTGCAGTAGCAGCAGGGGCGGCCTTCGGGGTTGCCTTTGTCGCAGCCTGCGCACTTGCGCTGAAGCTAAAGATGGAGAGAGCCATAGCCACAATCGCCGTAGCGCTCATGACCCGCGAACGGGTAGAAGTAAGTTTCATTTCAGAAGGGTAAGCGAGATCCCCAGAGCAGTCACCAGTTTTCTCGCCTTTTTACCTCAATATTTACTGAGAGTATCGAGCGCCCTCCAACCGTTAGACTTTCACCATGACACAAGCGCCCACCGGCTCATCCGGAAAGGTCCTCTCTTCGCTCCCAGTTGGTGAGCGGGTAGGTATCGCCTTCTCTGGTGGTTTAGATACATCGGTCGCTGTCGCTTGGATGCGTGCAAAGGGTGCTGTTCCATTTACCTATACAGCTGACCTTGGTCAATATGACGAACCAGATATCGACTCAGTTCCATCTCGGGCAAAGGCTTATGGGGCTGAGGGAGCAAGGCTTGTTGATTGCAAACTCGCTCTCGTTGAAGAAGGTCTTGCAGCAATTGCATGCGGTGCATTTCATATCCGCTCTGGTGGAAAGCAATATTTCAACACAACACCTCTTGGCCGCGCTGTAACAGGAACGCTCTTAGTTCGGGCCATGCTTGCAGATAAGGTCTCTATCTGGGGCGATGGATCTACATATAAAGGCAACGATATTGAACGTTTCTATCGTTATGGATTGCTCGCGAATCCTGCACTTCGAATTTATAAGCCGTGGCTCGATAATGATTTCGTGAACGAGCTTGGTGGACGTAAAGAGATGTCGGAGTGGCTTGTAGCGAATAACCTTCCTTATCGCGATAGCACCGAGAAGGCATACTCAACTGATGCAAATATTCTTGGAGCGACGCATGAGGCGAAGAAGCTTGAAGAGCTCGATGCTTCTCTAGAACTTGTTGAACCTATTATGGGTGTTAAGTTCTGGGATCCATCTGTGGAAATTAAGACCGAAGATATCCGTATCGAATTCTCACAAGGTCGCCCCGTCTCCATCAATGGAAAACATTTCGATGACCCTGTCGCACTCATGCAAGAAGTCAATGCAATTGGTGGCCGCCATGGAGTTGGCATGGCTGATCAAATTGAGAATCGTATTATCGAAGCGAAGAGTCGCGGTATCTACGAAGCGCCAGGAATGGCTCTGCTCTTTATCGCCTATGAGAGATTAATTAGCGCAATTCATAATGAAGATACGATCGCAAATTATCATGCAGAAGGTCGCCGTCTTGGACGCCTGCTCTATGAGGGCCGCTGGTTTGATCCTCAAGCACTCATGTTGCGTGAATCGTTGACTCGTTGGGTTGCCTCTGCAGTGACTGGTGAAGTAACTCTTCGCCTGCGCCGTGGAGATGACTACTCAGTTATTAATACAACTGGCCCCGCGCTGAGCTACCACCCAGAGAAACTCTCTATGGAGCGCACTGAAGATGCAGCTTTTGGACCAACTGATCGCATTGGGCAATTGACGATGCGAAATCTCGATATTGCAGATACTCGCGCCAAGCTTGAGCTCTATAGTCGCCAAGGCCAATTAACAGGTGAAGGTCAATTTAAATTGATTGGGGAGCTTGAGTAACACTGGAGTAACGTTGAATTGAAGTTGGAGTAAATCTTCGCAGTGCGAAGAAAAAACTAAAAACTCTGTTGCTGCTCCATCATTCGCGCGCGGTTACGTGCTGCACGACGCTTCATAGCGCGGCGCTCATCTTCTGAGAGACCGCCCCAAACTCCAGCATCCTGACCGGATTCAAGAGCCCATGCCAAACAAGCATCTTTTACAAGGCAGCGATTGCAGACCTTCTTCGCCTCTTCGATCTGAGCGAGGGCGGGTCCAGTATTTCCGATAGGGAAGAAGAGCTCAGGGTCTTCTTCCCGGCAAGCCGATTCGTGTCGCCAATCCATGCGCGTTGAGCTCCTTTTATTTGGGGAAGTTTGGGTCGAAGAAAGTTCTTCTACGACCTGCAGATGCATATTCTCTCAGTGAGAACCTCTCATAACAAGGATATTTACTGAGACATTGCTCATTATTTGAAGATAGAGGGGTAGCGGTTGGTTGGTCGCGGGGGAAGAAGCGTGCCCATAGTCACCAAGGTGCCCCCGACAGGAATCGAACCTGTGCCCCCGCCTCCGGAGGGCGGTGCTCTATCCCCTGAGCTACGGGGGCTCGGGTCGTGAAGAGTCTTTCGTGAGATCAAGGGTATCAGTGCAAGAATTAGAGCATGAGCACTTCTTCTAGCGAATCTACTCAATCCAATGATCGCAATAACTCGATCGAGACCGCCTACTTTGCAACAGGCTGTTTCTGGGGAGCCGAGCGCAGATTCTGGAAACTCTCAGGAGTTGAATCAACATCGGTCGGTTACATGGGAGGAGTGCGCCCCTCTCCTTCCTATGAGCAGGTATGTACCGGAGTTACTGGTCATGCCGAGACCGTAGCTGTTCACTTTGATCCATCGAAGATCACCTACAACCGACTCCTTGAAGAGTTCTGGGTGATGCATGATCCAACATCGCTCAACCAACAAGGTGGAGATATCGGCACGCAATATCGGAGCGCAATTTTTACAACATCGCCAGAACAGATGCAGGATGCGCTCGCAAGTAAAGAGATCTATCAGAGCGCACTCACAGCAGAAGGTATTGGTGCGATTGTCTCTGAGATTGACGATGCAACTCCTCACACATATTGGCTCGCTGAGGATTATCACCAAAGGTATCTTGAGAAGAATCCCAATGGTTATGACTGTCACTCATCGACTGGGGTTCTCTTCCCAACACTTGTGAAGTAAGGGGATTCTCTTAGTGACGATGCACTTCCTTGCTCACTCTCTTGCTCCTACGAGCGCACCAGTGAGTTCTCTTGCATGGGCGCTCACCTGCATTGGCTTAGCAATCTTTCTCGCCTTTGATTTCTTTATTGCATATAAAGATCGCCACAAGGAGACAACACTCAAGAAAGCTACAACGTGGGTTCTTATCTATATTGCTTTAGCAATCACATTTGGATCGATGCTTGGAGTATGGGCGACAGAACAAGCCAGAACAGAATTCTTCGCCGGTTGGATTACAGAATATTCACTTTCTTTCGATAACCTCTTCATCTTCATCTTGATCCTATCTCGCATGAAGGTTGCTAAAGAGAAAGAGGAGTTAGTTCTACTAGTTGGAATAGTTTCATCGCTCTTTCTGCGAGGAGTCTTTATTGCTGCGGGATCGGCGATCGTCAATCGCTTTGAGGGAGTCTTCTTCCTCTTTGGAGCCTTCCTGATCTACACCGCCTTTCAACTCTTCCGCGAGAGCGATGAGGATGAGTGGCATGAAGGACGTGCAATTGCGGCGCTAAGAAAGCGTGGGGTTTCCATCTTTGTTCTCGCCTTAACGGCGATTGCGCTGACCAATGTCCTCTTCGCCTTTGACTCGATTCCCGCGATCTTTGGATTAACCCGCAATCCCTATGTCATTGTCACTGCAAATGTCTTCGCTCTCATGGGGCTGCGTCAGCTCTACTTCTTGATCGGGGGCTTGATGGCACGATTGATCTACCTCACGGAGGGGCTCTCGATCATCCTCGCCTTCATTGGTGTGAAGCTCATCTTTGAGGCTGCGATTGCGACCGGCCACCCACACGTCCTGGGCATTAACGTCCCAGAAATCTCCCTAGGTGTAAGCCTTGGAGTAATCCTTGGAACTCTCTTCACTACGGCGATGTTAAGCCTCGTTAAAAGTAGGAGAATTGAGCCATGATGAGTTCAGAGAATCTGACCCGCACTAACGCGCTGCTCACTGTCGGCTCCCTCGAATATCTGCACCGACGCACAAGTACTAAGTGGCGTGAATTTCCTGCTGAAGTACTTCCTATGCACGTTGCTGAGATGGATTACGAGATCGCACTCCCTATTCGCGAAAAGTTGGCTTCGATGATTGCAGGTTCGGATACAGGATATCTCGGGCCGATGCCAGAGCTTGCTCTCTCGATGGCTGGATTTGCGAAGGCTCGATGGAATTGGGAGATTGATACTGAATCTGTCTTCACCGCAACCGATGTTGGCGTCGGAATGATCGAGATGGCTCGAATGATCGTAAAGCCCGGCGATGGAATTGTGTATAACACTCCGGTTTATCACAACATCGGTAATTGGATCGATGAATTGCGATGTCGCCGAGTTGATGCACCCTTGAAGCGAGATGGGTTGCGCTACACACTTGATTTTGATGCCATTGAATCTGCTTATAAAGGTGGAGCAAAATTACATTTCCTCTGCAACCCTGCCAATCCCGTGGGCACTATCTTCTCTCGCGAAGAGTTGAGTCAACTAGCAGAGTTAGCCGCACAATATGGCGTTGCAATCTTTAGCGATGAGATTCATGCTCCATTGACTTACAAGGAACATACCTTTGTACCATTTTTGAGCGTGAGCGATACTGCGCGCGAGGTAGGAATCTGTGTGACATCAGCGAGCAAATCTTGGAACCTTGCAGGGCTCAAGTGTGCGCAAATAGTTACAGCGTCACCCAAGTGGCGTGAGGTAGCGCTATCGATGCCACCTGCAGTCCGTTGGCGGTCATCACTCTTTGGTGCAGCAGCAGGCACTATCGCCTATCAGTCGACAGCGTGGCTTGATCAAGCCGTTGAAACAAACGATAACAATCGCCACTTCTTAAAGCGCATTCTCGATGAGAAGCTTCCGCAGGTTGGATATCGCATTCCTGACTTTAGTTACCTGGCATGGCTAGATCTCACCTCGCTGGAGTTAGGCCAAGATCCATTTCAGAGGCTTCTCGAGGAAGCCAAGGTCGCATTCAATAGTGGTGCCGCCTTCTGCGCCAGCCACACACAATTTGTCCGCCTCAACTTCGGAACGAGTGAATCAAATATTGAAGAGGCGGTCACACGTATCGGTAGGCTTCTCGGATGAGCAAGGCAGATGGAAAGAGCTCGGGTGGCCCAAAGAACCCGTCGAATCTCCACGAACTCTCCGAAGGACTTAAGCCAGATTCGTTGATCGTTGCCGCAGGGCGACCAGAGCGAACTCCAGATGCATCCGTTAATCCTTCAATCTCACTTACATCAACCTATGTCGCTCCCAATGGAATTGGTTATGGCCGATCTGGCAATGAGACATGGACAGCTCTCGAGAGTGCGATCAGCGGGCTTGAAGGTGGAAAGACACTTCTCTTCTCATCGGGGTTAGCTTCGATTGCAGCAGTCTTTGCACTACTACCTGCAAAGTCCACCATCGTTGCTTCCCGCAATGGATATACCGGCACCATGTATTGGCTCAAACGATTAGAGTCTGAGAGAAATTGTGACGTTCGATATGTCAATATCGCAGATACAGATGAAGTTCTCGCCGCTCTCAAGGGTGCAAATTTCTTATGGCTTGAATCTCCAACTAACCCTGCACTTGAAGTCGCCGACCTTCCGAAAATCATTCCGGCTGCGAAAGCTCTTGGGTTGCGTGTTGGTGTCGATAACACATTTGCAACTGGTTTAATCCAGCAACCACTTTCTATGGGTGCAGATATTTCAATGAACTCAGTGACAAAATATATTGCAGGACATAGTGATCTGATTATGGGATCTCTCTCCATGAACGATCCCGATCTCTTTGCGCGCTTAGAGCTCGAACGCAAACAAGGTGGGGCAATTCCTGGTTCGATGGAAGTCTGGCTCGCACTTCGCGGATTGCGCACCCTTGATGTTCGCCTTGAAAGGGCACAGAAGAATGCGCTCGAACTTGCTACTCGCTTGAGCAAGCATCCTGCTGTTCAATCAGTTCGCTATCCAGGACTTCCTTCTGATCCGCACCACGCTCGCGCTGCATCATTTATGAAGGGCTTTGGGGCAATCATCTCCTTCGAGGTCAAGGCTGGAGCTGTCGAAGCTGAGCGCGTATGCGCGGCATCGAAGTTAATTGTTCATGCAACGTCCCTGGGTGGAGTTGAGACTTTGTGGGAACGTCGCCACCGCTGGCAGGGGGAGAGCGAGCATATTTCTGAGAGCCTGATTCGCCTCTCAGTCGGAATTGAAAATGTTGAAGACCTCTGGGTCGATATTGAGCAAGCGCTCCGTTAAGAGTGTTAGATTTCCCCTATGTTTAAGGCGCTACGCAGACTCTTCGGGTTATTCGCCCTTCTTGCAGCAATTTTTGGCCTCTTAAAGACCGCATTTGAATGGCTTGATCGCAATGGCGACGATGATTATGAGATCTTTGCTGAAGAAGAGGAGCACTCTCTCTAGTGAGTTCAGGAGAGATCAAATACATCCCTGGCCAATGCAACATTGGTAAGTCAGAGATCAGAAAGCGCCAAACTGTTGCAGTATTTGGACTCTTTCTTTCAACTGCGAGCATTCTCTCCTTCAGTCATCTCCATACTTCACATCTTTCACGCATAAGCATCTTTCTCCCACTGCTCGTCTTTAGCGTTGGATTTGTTCAATCCCGCAGGAGATTCTGTTTAGCTTTTGGATTTATGGGAACTTTTAACTTTGGTCGATCCAGGGATATTGCGCGCGTTGCATCACCTGAAGATCGAGCACGGGATCGCAAGACTGCACTCTCCATTCTCTTTCAAGCGGTTGGACTAGCAGCTCTTCTTACAGCAATTGTTGTCGCACTACCTCTTTAAAAAATCAGAGACTTTCACATAGATTTTTCCGGTAGAAAGGATTCCCATGTCAGAGCCCACAACGTCACATCCACGTGTTGCAATGATTGTGCTCAACGCGGTCTTAAATGATTCACGCGTTCTTAAAGGTGCTTGGTATATGTCTGACAAAGGTTGGGATGTCTCTATCTTTGGGTGGTCAGGTAAAGATGTTGTTGATCACTTCGATGTAGGAAATGCTCATATATTTCGCTTTCCTCGCCCAAAAGGTATTCGCATCATCTCTCGTTATATCAACTACGCGAGAAAAGCCTGGATTATCTCCTTCGGCCATTTCATCCCATCACCAGCTGCCGTAACTCTGCTTCCCATTACCCAGGCACGAACAGCAATGACTCAAGCTCTTGCAGAGTATGAGCCAACAATTCTTCATGCTCAAGATTTCTCAGCCCTCCCGGTGGCGCTCTCGGCCCAAAGACTTATTCAGTCTAGAACTGGTCGAAAAGTTCCGATCATCTACGATGCCCATGAATTCTTACCTGGCCAGGCAAATATCGTGAAGGCGATACGTCGTTCACTCATCTCGATGGAGAGAAGTGCGATTCAAAAGATTGACTCTGTTGTCACGGTGAGTCCAAAGATCGCCGAGATGCTTCATGCCAATCACAAACTACCTGTCTTGCCAATCGTTGTTGGAAATGATCCAGTTCTTGGCGCATCACGTCCCCATGCAAGTGATATCCGCAAAGATATTGGTCTCGCGGAGAATATTCCGTTGATGGTTTATAGCGGAGGCGTCGCACCTCAACGTGGAATTATGGATTCTGTTAAGTCACTTCCATTCTTACCCGATCATCATCTTGCGATTATGGCACCAGGGGAGAATGCGCATCTCAAAGAACTCTTAAGCGTTGGTGAATCACTCGGTGTTCGTGATCGGATCCACGTCTTGGGTTTTGTTGCAAATGCTGAAGTAACTTCATACCTTCGCACTGCTGATATTGGACTCATTATGAATACACACCATGTGAACCATGAACTCTCCACCCCAACAAAATTTAGCGAGTACGCCCATGCTGATATTCCGATCATTGCAAGCGATGTGAAATTCCTCGCTGAGGAGACCCGTCGCAGAGGTATGGGAGAAGTATTTATCTCCGGCGATATTCAAAGTTTTGTAGAGGCGGTT
>CAITVX010000012.1 GCA_903895995.1 uncultured Actinomycetes bacterium | reverse complement strand
CACAGGCATGAATCTTCAGAACGGTTCTGCGCTCATCCAGAATCAAGTTCAGTTCTTCTTAATCTCTCAACTCCTTGCAGATACAAGCAACTCTCTTGGTATCAAGGTTGCACCTGCAGAAGTAGCTAAAGCTAAGGCTGCGGCGATAAAACAAGTTGGTGGAGATAAGGCGCTACCAAAGGCACTCGTCGGCGCAGGAATTGATCCAACGACTCTCGATCTTTATTTCACGAGCGTTCTCTACTCACAGAAGCTTGCTGCATATGCTCAGCAAGCTGGAGCAACGGCAGCAAATCAAGGTGCAGCGATTACATCTCTTGTATCCGCAATGGCTACAAAAGAGGGCGTCACTGTAAATCCACGTTACGGCAAGTGGGATCCTAAGACTGCAAATATCGTTCCTGCAGATACAACATCTGGCGCAGTAAAAACTAAGTAATGTCAGAACTGGGTCGCCTACGAGAGGTGATGGATAAACTCCGATCACCGGGTGGTTGCCCGTGGGATGCCGAGCAGACCCACGAAAGTTTGCTCAAATATCTCCTTGAAGAGAGTTATGAGTTTGTCGAGGCTGTTGAACTAGGTGATCGTGCCGCAATGCGTGAAGAGCTTGGCGATCTCTTACTTCAGGTCTATTTCCACGCTCGCGTAGCCGAAGAAGATAAGGCCGACCCTTTCGATGTTGAAGGTATTGCTGGAGATGTCGCCGATAAGTTGATTCGCAGGCACCCGCACGTCTTTGGTGATGTAGTCGCCGAGACAAGCGAAGATGTCATGAAGACCTGGGAAGCGCAGAAAGTCGCCGAGAAGGGTCGAACTTCTGCCCTAGATGGTGTTCCTCTCGCTCAACCTGCGCTCATGTTGGCGAACAAACTTACCTACAGAGTTGATAAATTTGGTTATGGGTTCAGCGTTGAACAGCCTGTAAAGATCGAGGATTCGACCACCCAAGAAGGTCTCGGTGAGATCCTCTTCGGGATTATTGAGCAGGCCCAAAGACAAGGTTTAGATGCCGAAGCAGCGTTGCGCGGTGCCGTTACAAAATATATCCGAATGATTGAAGAACACGAACGCAAGGAAAAGGAGAACGCCCATGGCGCTCATTGATGCAGTACATGCCCGCGAAATTTTAGACTCTCGTGGAAATCCAACGGTTGAAGTCGAAGTTGTTCTAGAAGATGGAACAACTGCTCGCGCAGGCGTACCAAGTGGTGCATCAACTGGTGCATTCGAAGCGGTAGAGCTTCGCGATGGCGGAAAGCGTTACCTCGGTAAGGGCGTTGAGAAGGCTGTTCACTTTGTGAACGATGAACTCGCTCCAGCGGTCATTGGTTACGATGCTCAAGATCAACGCATGATCGATGCAGAGATGCTCGAACTCGATGGCACAAAGAACAAGGCTCGCCTTGGTGCAAACTCAATCTTGGGTGTCTCACTCGCAGTTGCTCGCGCAGCCGCTGATTCAGCAGATCTCTCACTCTTCCGTTATATCGGCGGGCCAACAGCTTGCACATTGCCAGTACCAATGATGAATATTCTCAATGGTGGCGCACACGCTGATACCAATGTTGATATTCAAGAGTTCATGGTCGCTCCAATCGGCGCAGAATCATTTAAGGAATCACTTCGTTGGGGTGCTGAGATTTATCACAGCCTCAAATCAGTTCTAAAAAAGCGCGGCCTTGCCACATCGATCGGTGATGAAGGCGGCTTCGCTCCGAACTTAGAGAGCAATCGCGCTGCACTTGATCTCATTCTCGAGGCTGTAACAGCCGCAGGATTTAAGCCTGGTAAAGATATTGCACTTGCAATGGACGTTGCTGCGACTGAGTTCCACGAAAAGGGTAAGTACAAGTTCGAAGGTTCAGATCGCACATCAGATCAGATGATCGCCTATTACGCAGAGCTTGTTGCTTCATACCCAATCGTCTCGATTGAAGATCCACTGGATGAAGATGACTGGGATGGTTGGGCGAAGATGACTGCCGAACTCGGCAAGAAGATTCAGATCGTCGGAGATGACCTATTTGTCACCAACCCTGAGCGTCTTGCAAAGGGAATTTCACTCAATACTGCGAATGCTCTCCTTGTGAAGGTAAACCAGATTGGCACCTTGACCGAGACAATTGACGCTGTATCGATGGCTCACCGCGCTGGCTATCGTTCAATGATGTCACACCGTTCTGGTGAGACTGAAGATACGACAATCGCAGATCTCGCTGTTGCACTTGGCTGTGGCCAGATCAAGACTGGAGCACCTGCTCGCTCAGAGCGTGTAGCGAAGTACAACCAATTGCTTCGCATCGAGGAAGAACTCGCTGATACTGCTTTCTATGCAGGTCGTGCAGCCTTCCCTCGTTTTAATGGATAATTGATTCCATGAAGTGGCTACGAGGAGTCTCTGCTCGCAACTTAGCTGTTGCGACAGTGCTCGTCGTAGTCGCTTTTACTTTAGCCCCACCGATGCAGCGCTACTTTGCACAAAAGGCGCAGATCAATGCGCTCCGAGTCCAACTCCATGATTCACAAGCCACTCTTGATGCAGCAACAAATGAACTCGCTAAGTGGAATGACTCATCCTACGTTGCATCTCAAGCTCGTTCTCGCTTGCATTATGTATTTCCAGGAGAACATCAATACATTGTTATTGGGGCAACGACCACCGGAGCCACGAATGGTAAGCCAGCCGGAACTGTTTCAACTGATATTCCAGCGGGACTTCCTTGGTATGCCAAGGTGATCTCATCGATTACAAGTACAAATGTGAATCCATAAACTGTGGCGAAAGATAAAGCGACGCAAGCAGATCTAGATGCCATCGAGCGTCAACTAGGTCGTACCCCGCGAGATGTTCACGCGATTGCATATCGTTGTCCGTGCGGAAAACCAGCTGTCGTTGAGACGCCACCACGTTTATCCGATGGAACGCCATTCCCAACTTTCTATTACGCAACATGTCCAAAACTCACTGGTGCAATTTCAACTCTTGAGACAACGGGAATGATGGCTGAGATGGAGGCCAGACTCTCAACTGATGCCGATCTTGCAGAGAAATACCAAGCGGCTCATCAAGAATACTTAGCTGCCCGCGGAGCACTTGGAATGGATGTCCCTGAAGTAGAGGGAATTACAGCAGGGGGAATGCCTCATCGCGTGAAGTGCCTACATTCATTAGTCGCACACTCACTTGGCGCGGGCCCTGGTGTCAATCCCTTTGGGGATGAAGCACTAGCAGCACTTCCGAAATGGTGGGAGGGTGAACCGTGCGCGTAGCGGCTATTGATTGCGGAACCAACTCCATACGTCTTTTGATCGCAGATATTCATGATGGAACTTTTAAAGAAGTCATACGCCGGATGGAAGTTGTACGGCTCGGGCAAGGCGTAGATAAGAACAAGGCCTTTGACCCAGAAGCTATTGAGCGCACGCTAAAAGTAACTGCAGATTATGCCCGGGTGATTGCATCGAAAGGTGTGGAGAAGTTCCGATTCTGCGCCACTAGTGCAACGCGAGATGCAAGTAACCGCCACCTCTTTATCGATGGAGTGCGCGAGATTCTTGGCATTGAGGTCGAAGTTATTCCTGGCGCCGAAGAAGCGGCACTTTCATTTATGGGTGGAACAAAAGAGTTATCTGCGACAGATGGCCCATTCTTAGTCGTTGATATCGGTGGGGGATCGACAGAGTTTGTTCTTGGTTCATCACAGGTCGAATCTGCAAAGTCAGTCAATATCGGTTGTGTTCGAATGGCAGAGCGCCACTTGAGTGAACAACCACCATCAGCTGATTCTGTGGCATCGGCAATCGTTGATATCGATGCAGCAATCGCCTCGGCAGCCGAAGAGGTTTCGATACGCACCGCCAAAACACTGATCTGTGTCGCTGGAACCGCAACGACTGTCGCAGCAGCCGCTCTTGGGCTTACAGAATATGATCGCTATTCAATCCATCTCGCACGAATCCCTGCAGCAAAAGTCCATGAAGTAGCAGCGATGTTCCAATCTATGACGCGTGACCAAATTGCAGCACTTGGATATATGCATCCAGGTCGAGTCGATGTCATAACTGCCGGGTCGCTCGTTCTTTCACGTGTATTGCACGCAACCGGTGCTACTGAATTTGTTGCATCAGAGTCAGATATTCTCGACGGCATCGCTTGGGGATTAGCCGAAAGTGCTCATTAAAAGCCTTCCTCTTCTCGATAAGACCATCGTTACATGCACGCTCTGCCCTCGCCTAGTTGGGTGGCGTGAAGAAGTGGCGGTCACCAAACGTAAGGCTTACCAGGATGAAAAATATTGGGGTAAGCCTGTTCCGGGTTTTGGACCAGCGAATGCACGGTTCATCATCCTCGGATTAGCACCAGGTGCTCATGGAGCTAACCGAACTGGTCGCGTATTTACCGGTGATCAATCAGGGGATTGGTTATACAGAGCGCTTCACAAAGCGGGGCTTGCAAAGATCGCGACGAGTGAATCCCGTGATGATGGGCAGGCACTTATTGATACTCGCATTCTCTGCGCGGTGCGATGTGCTCCTCCGGAAAACAAACCAACGACAGAAGAGAAAGCCGCGTGCGCTCCTTATTTTCAGAATGAGATCGAACTTCTGATGCCAACTGCCAAAACCTTTCTGGCTCTTGGCAATCTTGCTTGGACGCAGATCTACACGACGCTTACACAGATGGGCGAGGTTCTCCCGAAGCCAAGACCAAAGTTCGGCCATGGCGCCAGCTTCACCTTCACCGGCAAAGATGGAGTGAAGCGCTTAGTGCTTGGGAGCTACCACCCAAGTCAGCAAAATACCTTTACTGGAAAGCTGACAGAGAAGATGTTGGATCAGGTCATCAAAAAAGGAAATACCTTCTAAAGGCTAGATTCCCACGGCATGCAGAGGTACTGTCCTAGCATGACGAGTGAGAAGGTCTTCCTTCCGCGGGGTATCCGCTTCCTTCCTCTTGTTGCAATCATCTTCTTCAGTTCTTCTGGTGGTCCTTACGGAATTGAAACCGTTCTCTCCTCATCTGGAGTTGGAATGTCCCTCATTCTCTTGGTGAGTATTCCTCTACTTCTTTCACTACCGATGTCACTGATGAATGCCGAGTTAGGTTCTGCGCTTCCACTTGAAGGTGGCTTCTACTCGTGGGTGAAAGTTGCCTGCGGTCCATTCTGGGGTTTTATGGAAGCTGCATTAAGTTGGATGGCATCCTGGCTAGATACCGCGCTCTATCCGATTATCTTCGTTGATTACTTAGCTATCTGGGTACCCGGAGTTGCTCGTGGCAAACATGTCTTCTTCTCATTCTTTGGTGGAAATTTCAGTGTCGATACGCATTGGTTGATGGCGATTGGGATGATGATTCCGATTGCGATTATGAATATTCGCGGAGTTCAGATTGTTGGTCGGGCAATGATTGCATCAATGGTCATTCTCTTTGCTCCACTCTTTATCTTCATCGCCCTTGCGATAACTCACTTTGCATCGAATTCAGGAGCTCATGTATTTACTCCCATGACACTTCCTGGTCAATCACTCTTTGGTTCTGCTGGTGCAGGTCTTGGAATCATGCTCTGGAGTTATATCGGGTATGACTCTGCAACGACTACTGGCGGAGAGATCGATAATCCCTCATACGCATATCCAAAAGCGTTAATGTGGAATCTGCCATTGATTGCTTTAAGTTACACACTTCCGGTACTTGCTGCCCTTGCATCAGGATTGCATCTCAATGATATTTCGAAGTGGGATAACGGAGATCTCGCTAATGCTGCAAGTCTTGTTGGGGGATCATGGCTGAAAGATGCCTTGATTATTGGTGCGCTCGTTGCGCAGGCTGGGCTCTTCTCATCATTCTTACTCTGTATGTCGCGTCTTCCATTTATGTTAGCTGCAGACCGTTATTTGCCTAAATCAATGGCGCAGATCTCACCGAAATCAAATACTCCTGTTCGGGCCATTGTTGTGAGCGTCTTTATTTACGCATTCTTTGCTTCGCTGAACTTCACCACCCTGATCGACTCGGATGTGGTGCTCACACTCTTTGCACTTCTTCTCGAGTTCGTCTCTCTTCTCGTACTTCGTTACAAGTACCCCAATATGAAGCGTCCATTTAAGATTAAAGGTGGCTGGTGGGGCGCTATCGGAGTCTGTATTACTCCGACCCTTCTCACGCTCTGGATGCTGCAGAGCACCTTTACATCTGAACCGCTCGCATTTTGGCTCGGAATCGGGCTCGCATCATTTGGCGCAACCTCATACTTCTTGCTGAAGAAATTTGTGAAGAAGGATCAACCCGATGCAGAACTTGATCTATCAGGCATTGATTTCGGAGACGGGCTCCTCGCGAACGCCCCACGGTGATCCGTACTCAATTAATTTTGCTAAGAATGGCAGGGGTGGATTCATCTCAGGGCCGTTTACACCGGTTGGCTTCCAGATACCTTCGTGAATGAGTTCCATTGCGATAACAGGATTGATCGCTGTCTGCCAGACAACTGCTTGATCGCCATATTCAGCCATCGTTACTGCATTATCAACGACGTGATAAAGATAGACGGCCTTTGGCTTCCCTGATTTATCTAGACCTTTAACGAGTAGACCTGCACATGTTTTACCGGTCATCAGCGGGCCAAGCTTTGCTGGGTTTGGCAATATAGCCGCTAAGAAATCTCGTGGAGAGATAGATGCACCGTTACCGCCAGGAATCGCTAGCGGCTTAGTGCTATCGAGACCTAAGCTATGAATTGATTTAAGAATCCCGATGAACTTATCGCCAAGACCAAATTTAAAGGCGACTTGGCCGACATCAATATATTTCGGAATCAGAATGACTTCTTCATGTTCGACATTGACGCACTCAACTGGGCCGATACCTTCTGGGAAGTTAAAAGTCTCTGCACCCGAGAATGGTTGCGTCGTATACCAACCTCGGCTCTTCTCCCACATTACTGGGGGATTGAGACACTCTTCGATAGTTGTCCAGATCGAAAATGATGGAGCGAATTCATAGCCGGCAACTTCAAGATTTGAACCATCCATCACATTCATCACATCGATGCGGGAGAAGAGCTCATCGGATGCATACCTCGCAAAGATATTGCTCAAGCCAGGTTCGATACCGAGCCCAAGAAGGGCGTAGTTCTTCTTCCATCCATCAGCTCGGGCGAATTGGTCATCGCCAAATTTCACGCCAGTTTTATTAAAGGGATCAGTTGGGTGAGGCGTAGTGAGTGACATCGCCATATCAAGGTAGTTGGCACCCTCTTCTTCGCAGGCGATAAAGATCGGCATCACAAAACGTGGATCGACAGAGTTAATAACAAGATCAGGCGCGGTCGCCTTGATTAATGCGCGAAGACTTTCCACGCTCGATGCATCAACTTGGACTGCACTAAACCGAGGATCCTTGAGGCGATCGACTGCGGCGGTTGCTTGATTGAGGTCTCGATCTGCCAAGACCATTGATGTGAGAAATTTTCTTCGGGATGCGATATTCGCAATCGAACTTCCGACTCCACCTGCTCCTATAACTAGGACTTTCACAATTACCAACTCCAAACGGTTAACTCCATAGTAACCATTGGGCGTGCAACTTTCTAGAATATTCCGAGTTATTTAACTACTTTGATCCCACTGGCTTTAATCCGGTTGCAAAGGCGATTAACTGTTTGAGTGTAAATCCACCTTGAGTGCCAACTCTTATAAATGTAGATGCAAGAGTCTTGGTCTTTGGAGTTACCCAAGTGATCTCACCACCGTGCCCAAGGAAATCGGCTGCTTTACAGTTATTGGTTGCGCAATAAATACCAACCTTGGCTGTAATTCCATTGATCTTCGTGGTTCCGAATGGCTGCGGATTATCAAGTCCAGTGCAATTAAATTGAGCTGATGTCTCAACTAATGCGATTCCTTGATCCATCCCACCAAATCCAGCAAGGAGAGCTTGATCCTTTTTTGGGAATAAACGACATGGCCTCACCTCAAAGTTCAGAGGCTTAAGGCCGAGTGTGTTGCTTGGCTTATAGACAACGTAAGAGACGCCACTTTGAAGGTCTTGGTATTTATCTCCACTACCCATAGCCATCGCAGGGGAGGTGAATGGAAGTAGAACGGCAACAAGCGCACTGGTGAGAATGCGGATCATGGATAGAGACCTCTTAGGTGATGTGCTTCGGCAACCCTGCCAACGCCAATCATAAGCGCTGAGTCACGCCACGTCACGCCTTTATTAGAAGCCATTGATTCAACATCTCTGAGAGCTTTCATGATGATTGATGAGAGATTCTCTCGCACCTCATCGGCTGTCCAGAAGTAATTCTGTTTATCTTGAACCCATTCAAAGTAGGAGACGATTACACCGCCAGAGTTTGCCAAAATATCTGGAACGACGAGTACACCCTTCTCCTGCAAAATTGCATCTCCTTCAGGAGAGGTAGGTCCATTTGCACCTTCAACAACAATCTTTGCCTTCACGCCAGGCGCGGTAGCTGCGGTAATGGAATCAGCTAGTGCAGCAGGTATAAGTACATCAACATCGAGGTGGAGAAGTTCTTCGTTGGTGAGCGCATCACAGCCTGGCATGTTGAGGCTCTTGTGTGACAGGTAATAATCCCAGAGCGCCGATACAGATGAGAATCCTGTAACTCCACCGTTTACATCAGATACGGCCACAACCTTCATGCCCATCTTTTCTAATGCGATAGCGGCCCAGTAGCCCACCTTGCCGAAACCTTGAATCGCGACAGTCGCGCCTTTGATATCTATACCGCGGGCACGGAGTGCTTCTCGAGTTGCGATTGCAACACCATCACCAGTAGCAGATGTTCGACCGAGTGACCCGCCGAGAACGATCGGTTTACCAGTAACAACACCAGGGACAGAGAATCCAGCGTTCACAGAGTATGTATCCATCATCCACGCCATATTTCGTTCATCTGTTCCAACATCGGGTGCAGGAATATCGCGTTCAGGGCCGATGATTGGCAAAATTTCAGATGTGTATCGGCGAGTAAGACGCTCATTCTCCTGCATGGATAAAGTCTTTGGATCAATGGCAATTCCGCCCTTAGCTCCACCATAAGGAAGATTGGTAAGCGCACATTTCCACGTCATCAACATGGCGAGTGAGATTGTTTCATTAAGGTCGACATCTGGGTGGTAACGAACTCCACCTTTAGATGGCCCACGAGTTGTCGAGTACTGAACTCGAAAGCCGTCGTACATTTCAACATCGCCATTATCGCGGCGGAGAGGAACGGCGACTTGTAATACGCGCCGCGGGGTAGAGAGAGTCTGCCAATCATTTTCTGAGAGGCCTAATTTATCGATTGTTCCGCGTAGTTGTGCCAGGGCTGTATTAAGTGGTGACTCCATTGTCATAACTACATCATATTGCTTATATACAGAAGCGCACCTTTCGCATGGCACTCAACAGAGTAGTACTTCACATAAGGCTTTCGATGATTCCTGAGAGTTCGTCGGGTGCACTTAAAAATGGTGAGTGATCTGTCTTCATACGAAGAACCTCGTTTGCACGGCCAGACATCGCCTCTTGAGCAAAGAGTGGAATCGCATTATCTGATTCACAAATAATGTAAGCAGATGGAATCTCTTTCCATGCAACGTTCTTCAATGGTTGGTTGAAAGCTGGCAGGCTCTGGGTACGTAGTTCCTTGACTGCTGCTGCCGCAACTTCCGGAATCGGAGCGGCGATGATTCGTGCTCAGAAATACCTTCCTGATATTGCACCTGCACTTAAAGCAACCGGTATGAAGGCGATTGCCGCGGCGCTCACTTATGTAGATGCAGCAGGAACGCTCACTCGAACGAGCGCTGGAACTGTTCTGCAACTGATTCAATTTGGCTACAGTGTTATTCGAAACGACAGAATGCAGCTATGGGGGCAAGGTCTGGCGCTTAATGCTATTTCTGCGGCAATCTCACCGGATAGGAATCTTCTCAGGGCTGTTCAGCCTGGAGAAGGCACTGCTCTAAACGTGTAACCTAGGGTCTTGCGCGGAGTATCAATTTAAAAACGCCCTGGTAACCCAATGGTAGAGGTAGAGGACTTAAAATCCTTTCAGTGTCGGTTCGAGTCCGACCCGGGGCACATAGCTCTTCTATGTATTTTGGCGTCCTTCTCCCTTCGCAAAGAATCATCTATTTCCCATCTAATAGGGCTGTGTTAGGCTTTTGTGAGCGCTCTCATTGTGGGGGCTGGATCGGGCAGTGATGAGCGAATCTCAAGGGTGGACCTTGTTGGGCAGTTACGCGAAGTCTGGGCGTAACAGCACCTTTGGCTTGGTCTATGCCGTCATGATCGCGATCATCACCTTCCAGAGCCACGATCAGCGCTACAACATTGGAACCTGCGTGATCATTCTTGCCGCAGCTCTTTTTATCGCCAAGAAGGCTGTGGCTTCACATTCGATAGTCGGGTTAGCTACCTCTGCTTACTCATTGATCTGGGTATTGCCGATCTTTACCACAAGTATTTTCTATCATGTTGATGGAACCTTCGTCCTCGTCCATGGAATTCTCTCTCTTGGTGTTGCTGTCGGGGCCTTCACCTACCTGAAGAATTAACAACCGGCATGGCTGGATTTAAATTTGTTGGTTCTCAAGATCGCATTGAAATCCCAGAAGGATCACAAGTAGTAGAAATCTCATCGCTTATTCCATTTACAAGAATTGATATCGATCCCTTCGACCTTTTGAGTCAGAGTGAGTTAATCGGATCATGGCTCTATCCAGTGAAGAGTGCAAAGTTGAATCAAGGTGGAAAGATAATCTTTCTGACTGATAATGGTGAAGAGATTGCTGCAGTCTGTACCTCCTTCATTTTGGGACGTGAGCTCTCACTTGTTGCAGATCAATTTGGAACCATGAATTGTGTCGTGGCACGAGAAAGTGCTGAAGTTGTGATGAAGGTAAATTTCAAGATTCTGACCTTGCTACCTGCTGAGAAACGAGCGATATTCAACGACTGCATAGCGCGATTGAGTGAGGTCTGCGCATGAGCACAAAGAAGGCAAATATTTATGATGTTGCAGATTTAGCGGGAGTCTCGCACCAGACCGTCTCACGAGTGCTCAACAACCACCCAAGTTTGAAGCCTGAAACGCGTGCAAAAGTTGAGCAGGCGATCGCCAAACTTGAATATCGCCCGAATCAAGCAGCCCGCCAGCTAGTTACCTCACAGAGCCAATTAATAGGCCTTTTAGTCTCTGGAACTGAGCTATATGGCCCTTCTGGGATCTTAAAATCGATTGAGAGCGAGGCGAGAACCTCAGGTTATTCAGTCATCACTATTAGCGTGCTCTCCAGATCTCGTGAGTCGTGGATGGATGCGATAGGTCAACTTCGCGGACTCAACATTGATGGAGTCATTACCGTCGCGCTGCCGCGTGAGGTTATCGATGAGGTTAAGGCTGCTCTGCCAGATGCTGCTTTGGTAGTTGTAGCGACCGAACCTTCTAAGGATTTTGATGTTATTAATATCGATGATCTCAATGGTGGCCTTCTCGCTACCAATCATCTCATCGGTCAAGGCCATACAAAGATCCTTCATATTTCGGGCCCTGTGAATCAATATGAATCCCAGATGCGCAAGCTTGGATACGAACGTGCGATGAAGAAAGCCGGCTTAAAGACCCAGGTCTTAGATGGCGATTGGTCTATCTCAACTGGACTCGAGCTAGGGGAGAAGATATTTTCTTCTAAAGATTTACCTACCGCGATCTTCTGCTCTAATGACCATCTCTCACTGGGCGTCATCAAGGCTGCAAGCCATAAAGGATTGCGAATCCCTGAAGATATAAGCCTTATTGGTTTTGATGATATTCCTGAGGCTGAGTACTTCCTCCCATCACTCACCACAGTGAAGCAAGATTTTATCGAGCTTGGCGAAATTGTTATTGCTAAAGTGCTCTCGAATCTCAAAGAGAAGAGTAAGAATGAGACGCTCTTCATGCAACCAAAACTTATTGTAAGAAATTCAACAACTCAGCTCACCGCAAAGAAGAGGAAATAAAATGGATGCGAAATATCTCATTGGCGTGGATTACGGAACGCTCTCGGGGCGTGCTTTGGTGGTTCGGGCATCTGATGGCCACGAGATGGGCTCTGCCGTATTTGAATATCCCAATGCGGTTATGGACCGGGTTTTAAACTCAAGCGGGGCAGCACTTGGTCCTGATTGGGCTCTTCAAGATCCCAATGATTATGTAGAAGTGCTCAAGCACGCAGTCCCAGAAGCTCTTAAAGTTTCGGGTATTAACCCAGCAGATGTCATTGGAATTGCAACTGATTTCACTGCCTGCACCATGGTCCCAGTCATTGAAGATGGCACTCCACTCAATCAACTTCCTGAATTCAAAGATAATCCCCATGCCTATGTGAAGCTCTGGAAGCACCACGCAGCCCAACCTCATGCAGATCGAATTAATCAAGTCGCTCGTGAGAGAAAAGAAGCCTGGTTGCCAAGGTACGGTGGGCAGATTTCATCAGAGTGGGAACTTGCGAAGGGCCTTCAGATTTTAGAAGAAGCTCCTGATGTATATAAGAAGATGTATAAATTTATTGAAGCTGCAGATTGGATTATCTGGCAGCTCTGTGGCACATATCTTCGTAATGCATGCACCGCTGGATATAAAGGAAATCTCCAAGATGGAAAGTATCCATCGCGTGAATATTTCAAAGCGCTCAACCCGGCATTTGAGATGTTTGCAGAAGAGAAGATTTCACACACGATCGGTCAGCTCGGTGCAAAAGCTGGTGGTCTCACTGCAGAAGCTGCGGCGTGGACTGGCCTCCCTGAAGGCATCGCAGTAGCAGTTGGAAACGTGGATGCTCACGTAACCGCGCCGGCTGCAAAGGCGACTCTGCCGGGTCAGATGGTTGCAATTATGGGAACATCAACATGTCACGTAATGAACCACGATCAGATTGCTGAAGTTCCCGGTATGTGCGGCGTCGTTGATGGCGGAATCGTCAGTGGTCTCTTTGGTTATGAAGCAGGTCAATCAGGAGTCGGAGATATCTTCGCCTGGTATGTAAATAACCAAGTTCCACAACGCTATTTCGATGATGCAAAGTCGGCTAATAAGTCGATCCACCAGTACCTCACAGATCTTGGCGCAGAAGAAGCTATTGGCGCACATGGGCTTGTGGCTCTTGATTGGCATAGTGGAAACCGGTCAGTTCTCGTAGATCACGAGCTCAGCGGCACAGTCTTTGGGCTCACACTTACAACGACAGCCGAGCAGATCTATCGAGCGCTCTTAGAGTCAACAGCCTTTGGAACCCGCATGATCGTCGATACCTTCAATGCATCAAATGTCCCGGTGAAGGAGTTCATCGTTGCAGGAGGGCTATTGAAGAATGCCTTCCTCATGCAGCTTTATTCAGATATCACTCGACTACCTATTTCTACGATTGATACCGAGCAGGGTCCGGCGCTTGGATCTGCCATCCACGCTGCTGTTGCGAGTGGCTTCTATAAAGATGTCAATGAAGCCGCGGATGCGATGGGTAAAGTCCTCAAACATGTGTACCTGCCGCGCGAAGAGAGCTCGAAACGATATGACGCGCTCTACCGTGAATACCTCGAGTTGCATGATTATTTTGGCCGGGGCGGCAATAATGTGATGAGACGTTTAAAGCAACTCAAGCGTGAGGGAGAGTAATGAGTGCTCGAGAAGAATTAATCGCGACAACAAGGCAAGCACTTGTCGGTCTTCACCAAGAATTGGTTCGTTACAAACTGGTCGTATGGACCGGCGGCAATGTCTCGCAGAGAATTAAGTTCGACGATGGCTCTCCTGATCTCTTTGCGATCAAGCCATCTGGCGTCTTATATGAAGAGTTAACTGCAGAGTCGATGGTCGTCTGCGATCTCGATGGAAAAGTTGTTGCAGGGGATCGATCACCTTCGAGTGATACCGCTGCTCATGCTTATGTTTATAAGAATATGCCTGAAGTGAATGGAGTAGTCCACACCCACAGCAACTATGCATGCGCATGGGCTGCAGTGGGTAAAGAGATTCCATGTATCTTGACTGCGATCGCCGACGAATTTGGCGGCCCCATTCCGGTCGGTCCCTTTGCCATCATTGGGGATGACTCGATTGGGCAGGGGATTGTCCAGACCTTAAAGGGCCATCACTCACCCGCCGTTTTGATGCAGAACCATGGGGTCTTCACCATTGGAGCGGATGGAAAATCGGCCGTGAAGGCTGCCGTCATGTGTGAAGATGTGGCAAAAAGCGCATGGCTAGCCAGCCAGCTGGGCAGCCCAATCCCGGTTCCAGCTGCTGCGGTTACATCGTTATTTAATCGTTATCAAACGGTCTATGGAAAATAACCCCCAATGTTGATAGGTTTAATGCAGAAATGTGAGCGCTCACTTAACTAGGGGTACCTCGCTTTTCCGAATGCGCCAACTCTTGGACAGAGTTCGGGGCAAGAAGTGCACTTCATGTCCATTACCGCTAGGAAAGGAACACAATTGTTTAAGAAACTCTCAACCGTTGTTGCTGCAGTAGCTATGTCTGCTTCAGTAGTAACTGGTGTTGCTCTAACTTCTTCAGCCCACGCTGCTAAAGGCACAGGCGTTATCGGAGTAGCAATGCCAAACAAGTCTTCAACTCGTTGGATCAACGATGGAAATGCAATCAAGACAGCTCTAGAGGCAGATGGCTTCACAGTCGACCTCGAGTACGCAAATGATGACATTCCAACACAGGTAACACAGATCGAAGGAATGCTTACAAAGGGCGCAAAGGCTCTCATCATTGCTTCAATCGATGGAACTGCTCTTACTGACGTTCTACAGCACGCAGCTGATAAGAAGGTTGCTGTTATTGCATACGACCGTTTGATCAACAAGTCACCAAACGTTGACTACTACGCTACTTTCGATAACTTCAAGGTTGGCGTACTTCAGGCTTCATCACTTTTGACAGGTCTTGGCGTATTCAAGTCAATCACCTCAACAAAGGCTGATGGTCCAAAGGCTAAGGGTCCATTCAACATCGAGTTGTTCGCAGGATCACCTGATGACAACAATGCTGGATTCTTCTTCAACGGTGCTATGTCAGTTCTTAACCCACTCATCAAGAGCAAGGTTCTTGTTGTGAAGTCAGGACAGACAACATTCAACAAGGTTGCAACACTTCGTTGGGATGGCGCTGTAGCTCAGAAGCGTATGGAAGATATTCTTGTATCTTCATACTCAAAGGCTAAGTTGAACGGTGTTCTTTCACCTTACGACGGTCTAACTCGCGGTATCCTCGCTGCTGTTACATCAGCTGGATACACAAAGGCAACTGAGCCAGTTATGACAGGCCAGGATTCAGAAGTTCTCTCAGTGAAGAACATCATCGCTGGAACTCAGTACTCAACAATCTTCAAGGACACGCGTGAACTTGCAAAGGTTGCTGTCGGAATGGCAGAGGCAGTTCTAAACGGAACCAAGCCAATGCTTAACGATACAAAGACATACAACAACCAGGTAAAGGTAGTTCCTGCAATGCTCCTTACTCCTTTCGTTGTAACTGTCAAGAACTACAAGACTGTTCTTGTAGATTCTGGTTATATTGATCCAGCACTCCTTAAGTAATTAGGGATTGAATCGACTGGTCAATCTCCTTCGTGGGGGTTGGCCAGTCGATTTCCTAATAGGATCGCCTAGTAGTCTGTAGTTAATGGTTTAAGAAATAAATAAATTTCGATACTGAAAGTAAAGGGATAATGACTGAGAACATCTTGGAAATGAAGAACATCACGATGACCTTTCCAGGTGTTAAAGCCCTCGCCGATGTAACACTCAATGTCGCGCGCGGTGAGATTCACGCAATCTGCGGTGAAAATGGAGCAGGAAAATCCACTTTGATGAAAGTCCTTTCTGGTGTCTACCCACACGGTACATATGAAGGCACTATGTTCTTTGAGAACAGCCCCATCGAATTCCAGAATATTCGCAATAGCGAACACCTTGGCATTGTTATCAT
Source organism: uncultured Actinomycetes bacterium (assembly GCA_903895995.1). Classification (GTDB taxonomy): domain Bacteria; phylum Actinomycetota; class Actinomycetes; order Nanopelagicales; family Nanopelagicaceae; genus PALSA-747. Next base: position 3,592 of record CAITVX010000012.1, on the reverse strand, counting down.
CCACCAAGAGCTGGCGCTTAGCCCACATCTTTCGATCGCTGAAAATATTTTTCTCAATAATGAAATTACGAAAAATGGCCTAGTCAATTGGAATAAGACAAACCAAGAAGCCCAAAAGTTGATGGCGAAGGTCGGTCTCTCAGAAGATCCAAACACCCCCGTAAAAAATATCGGTGTTGGTAAGCAACAACTTGTAGAAATCGCCAAGGCGCTCTCCAAGAAGGTGAAGCTCCTCATTCTTGATGAACCAACCGCAGCGCTCAATGATTCTGACTCAGAACACCTGCTCGATCTGCTCCGTCAATTTAAGAGCCAAGGATTAACCTCGATCATCATCTCTCACAAGCTCAACGAGATTGCTTCGATTGCTGATAAAACGACGATCCTCCGAGATGGCGAGGTTATTGAAACTCTCGATATGTCTAAGGATAAAGTCGATCAAGAGCGCATTATTAAGGGCATGGTTGGTCGCGAGATGAACAATCGCTACCCGGTACGCGAATCAAAGATTGGTGAAGAGATCTTTAGAGTCGAAAATTGGACAGTTCATCACCCTGATGATTCGACTCGTGTCGTCGTGGATAATGCGAGTTTGAATGTAAAAGCTGGTGAAATCGTGGGCCTCGCCGGAATTATGGGCGCTGGGCGTACCGAACTCGCTCGAAGTGTCTTTGGTCGAAGCTGGGGAATTGGTATCTCTGGAAAGGTCTTCGTCAGAGGCAAAGAGATTCAGATCAAGAATATCCGTGATGCTATTGATGCGGGCATCGCCTACTCAACCGAAGATCGTAAGCGTTTTGGACTTAATTTAATCGATGATATTAAGCGAAATATCTCCCTTGCATCCCTTCACAAATTCACAAAGCGCGGCCTTGTAAATGCCAACGAAGAGTACAAAGTAGCGAGTGAATACCGGACCTCGATGAATATTAAAGCACCTTCTCCAAACTCGATTGTCGGCAAACTCTCTGGCGGCAACCAGCAGAAGGTTGTCTTGAGCCAATGGATCAACGTGAATCCTGAAGTCCTCATACTTGATGAACCCACGCGCGGAATCGATGTCGGTGCAAAATATGAGATCTATACAATTATCCAAGAGCTCGCCGCTCAAGGAAAGGCAGTGATTGTCATTTCGAGTGAACTCTCTGAGTTGCTCGGAATCTGTAACCGAATTTATGCAATCGCCGAAGGAAAAATTACCGGCGAAGTTGCTCGAAAAGATTTTTCACCCGAACTACTTATGAAATATATGACCATGACAAAGGAAACGACCAATGCCTAAGGTAAATGAAAAAGTAAGTGGCCCACTCAGCAATCTGCGCAGCAGATTGGAAGGCGTCGACCTTCGTCAGAATGCAATCTTCATTGCACTCTTAGTTCTTATCGCCTTCTTTGCGATTACATCACCCGGCCATGCATCTCTGACCCCAGATAACTGGTCGAATCTTGTTGTCCAGAATGGTTACATCTTGGTTCTCGCCATCGGTATGGTCATGGTGATTATCGCTGGCCATATTGATCTTTCAGTGGGATCTGTTGCCTGCTTTATTGGCGCCGCAGCCGGAATCTTGGCTTGCCGCCCACTTGAACAGACCGGTTGGGGCTGGCTCCCTAAGTTCCCTTGGTGGTTTGCTCTCATCGGAGCAGTTGTTATCGGAGCAATTGTGGGAATGTGGCAAGGTTTCTGGGTTGCTTATGTTGGAATTCCAGCATTCATCGTGACATTGGCAGGCATGTTGCTCTTCCGCGGCCTCGCTCTCGTTACCCTCCAAAATTCAAATATCGGACCTTTCCCAGATTCATTCAGACTTATCGGAAATGGTTTCGTCGATAAGGCAAACTCTCTTGGAGGATCGCTAGGGATCAAAAATTACAATGCCGCAGCACTTGTTATCACTGCCGTTGGTGTTGTTGCACTCTTACTCCAGTCATTTGCACTTCGACGAGGCCGTCTAAAATACAACCAAAGTGTTGAACCTCGCACTTGGTTCTTTGTAAAAAATATTCTTCTGGCTGGCATGATCGCTTATGTTGGATTCCAACTAAGCCAAGCGAATGGAATTCCTTGGACTCTTGTCCTGCTTGTAGTCCTTATCATTATTTACACAACAGTTATGAAGAAGACCACTTTTGGTCGCCACATCTATGCGATCGGTGGAAACCTTCACGCTGCGGTTCTCTCAGGAATTAACGTCCGTCGAGTCAACTTCTGGCTCTTCGTCAATATGGGTGCCCTCTCTGCGGTATCGGGAATTCTCATCGTTGCTCGCATGAACTCTGCTGTACCGAAGGCAGGTGATGGATTCGAACTTGAAGCGATCTCATCTGTATTTATTGGTGGCGCATCAGTTCAAGGTGGAGTTGGAACTGTCACTGGTTCTATTGTCGGTGGAATGATCCAAGGAATCCTTGGAAATGGAATGAACCTCAACTCTCTCGATATCTCTTACCAGATGACGACAAAAGGTATGGTCTTACTTCTCGCTGTTGCCTTCGATGTGTGGAGCAAGAAGCGCACCAAATAATCCACAAATCCAGCACCTACAGGCTTTACTAACTAGAGGATTTCCATGACAAAGCAGATTTGGTTTTTGACCGGTAGTCAGGATCTTTACGGCCCAGAGACGCTAGAACAGGTCGCTGTTCAGTCAAAGGAAGTCGTCGCAAAGATCTCTCAGGGACTTTCTGCTCCTGTCGAAATCGTGTGGAAGCCAACTCTCAAGAACACTCCAAATATCAAGCAGGCGATGCTCGATGCTTCAAGTGACCCAGATTGCCTCGGTGTTATTACCTGGATGCATACATTTTCACCTGCAAAGATGTGGATCCAAGGACTTGATCTATTAAGAAAGCCATTACTTCACCTACATACCCAAGCTAATCAATCGCTGCCATGGTCGACGATTGATATGGATTTCATGAACCTCAACCAAGCAGCTCATGGCGATCGCGAATATGCGCATGCTGTTGCTCGCGTGGCTATTCCTCATAAGGTGGTCGTAGGGGATCCTGGATCTACTGATGTGAAGAACCGCCTTGATGCATGGCTCTGGGCAACAATTGGGTGGAACAAGTCCCAAAATCTCAAGCTCGCTCGTTTTGGTGACAATATGCGTTTTGTATCTGTGACTGATGGAGACAAGGTCTCTGCTCAACTCCAACTGGGAATGTCTATTGAGAATTACGGTATTAATTTCCTGGTTGAGGCAGTTGCAACGATTGCGGATCAAGATGCCGAGAAGCTCTGTGATGAGTACGAGCGTCTTTACGATGTATCGGCAGAGTTAAAGCGCGGGGGAGCACGTCACGATTCACTCGTCTATTCGGCAAAGCAAGAGCTTGCACTCCTGAGGATCATGAAGGAGGGTTCTTTCGACGCATTCACCAGCAACTTTGAAGATCTTGGTGCACTCAAGCAGTTACCTGGCCTTGCAGTTCAGCGTTTGATGGAGATGGGTTATGGCTTCGGTGGAGAAGGCGATTGGAAGACTTCTGCACTCGGTGCAATCCTGAAGTCGATGACTCCTAAGGGTGGCGGAACTTCCTTTATGGAGGATTACACCTATCACTTTGGCCCAGGTAAACCTTTGAT
>CAITVX010000011.1 GCA_903895995.1 uncultured Actinomycetes bacterium | reverse complement strand
TTTGCTGGCCATATTGTCGCCTCACTAAGAGTTTTATAAAGAGAGGAGTGAGAAAGAGAGAGAGGAATAATCCACTCGCCCCTGCATAGAGAACGCCCTTCACTCTTCTACCTCCGTCAATCTCTCTGTGCACAGTGCGAGGATCTCTCTGGCAAGAAGATCTAATTTCTCTGCGCGAGAAGCTTTCACAAGGATGCTGTCGCCAGGCTCGATATGTCGTGCAACTTCGAGGGCTTCTTCTTGAGTTGAGCACCAGTGATACGAGATTGACCCGCCATCAAAAGAATTCATGCCTTCGAGCTTGTACATATCAGTGCCGACCGCCACCAGATGATCAATTCCTAATTGAGAGGCAAGTCTGCCAATTTCTTGGTGGGATGTGGCCTCTGACTCGCCGAGTTCATGCATCTTGCCTAGAAATGCCCACGATGAACCTCCGCGCTCTTGCGCAAAGAGAATGAGAGTGGAGAGTGCGGCTGCCATGCTCTCTGGATTTGCATTGTAAGAGTCATCAATCAGAATGTAGTCTCCGATATCGTGCAGCTCCATCCTCATTTTACTGGTGGATTCTGCCGTTGAAAGAGTAGCTGCAATTGTGTCTAGTGGGATATCGAGAGTTGTGGCGACTGCTGCCGCGGCCAACGCATTTGCAACTTGATGAGCACCGAGCAAACGTAAGCTAACGGCCGATCGCCCTGCTGGTGTAACTAAATCAAAGTGAGCTCTGCCTTCGCGCATTTCGACATCGCTAGCACGGACTTTGCAATCAGAACTCTCACCAAAAGAGATTCTTGTGAGATCTGTTCGAGCCTGCCCCATCTTCGGGGTGAAATCATCATACTTTCCTAAGATAGCGATCGCCCCTTGAGGCAAGCCCTCAATCAATTCACCCTTTGCTCGAGCAATTGCAGCTTGATCTCCAAACTCCCCTAGATGTGCGCGACCTACAACGAGAACCACTCCAACGTGAGGCTGGGCAATTTTTGAGAGCATCGCCAGGTCGCCCTCGTGACGAGCTCCCATTTCGAGCACACAATATTTAGTCTTCGATGTACAACGAAGAATTGTGAGCGGAACTCCAATTTCATTATTGAATGAACCTACCGGGACAACAGTTTCACCTGATGTACTCAAAATATGCCCTAGCAATTCCTTTGTTGTGGTCTTACCTTGCGAGCCAGTAATGCCAATAAATTTTGTATCTGTGCTGAGTTCTCGGGCTACTTGGGCAAGTCGAAGTAGCGCCACAGCAACATCCTTCACGACAATCGAAGGGGAACTGCTCTGTTTATTAGTCACCGCAAAGCTTGCTCCGCGAGAGATCGCATCCTCAATAAAATTAGCACCATCAAGATTCTCACCAGGTAGGGCGATGAAGAAAGTTCCACTCTGGCCTGTTCGTGAATCGATCACTGGATATTCTGTAATAACGCGCGCTGGGTCTAGATGAAGAATTTTTCCATCAATAGCTTCTGCAATCTCCGCAACAGTCATTGCGATCATGAGAGCGCCTCAATCGCGCGAGCAAGTTCGAGTCGGTCATCAAATGGGTGCTTGATCCCTGCGATCTCTTGTCCAACTTCATGGCCCTTGCCCAGAATGATCACTGTGTCGCCAGCTATCGCTTCACTCACTGCAATAGCAATTGCTCCGCGTCTATCAATCTCAAGAACGACTTTCTCATCTGAAGTCCTACCATTCGACATTGCTTCCAAGATCTTTGATGGATCTTCGCTTCGTGGATTATCGCTGGTAAAGATTGCAAGATCTGATCCTGCTACTAAAGCATCACCCATCAGTGGCCGCTTTGTTGTATCGCGATCTCCACCGCAACCGAGCACAGCTATGACACGACCAGATGTAATCTCACGAACGGCGCTTAAGGAGCGAACGACTGCATCAGGTGTATGTGCATAATCAACGAGTGCCAAAAACTTCTGTCCGAGATCAACGCTCTCCAGCCGCCCCGGCGCCCCAACCAGACGTGATAAATCCTCGCCGATTGCGAGTGGGTCCAGCCCTGTCGTCACTCCCAGGGCTACTGCCATGAGTGCATTATCGAGGTTATGTAGACCAACGAGTGGAATTCTTCCTTCAATCAATATTCCCCCAGTGCCACGAATAGAGACTTCATATCCATGAGAGATCGAGCGAATCGCTGTGTAGTGCCAATCAGCTCCACGATTTTCACGAGAGAGCGTCTGGTAAGGAGTTGAAGCTATCTGGGTGAGTTTCGAGCCCCATGGATCATCGATATTGATGAGCGCTGATTCTGAGTACTCCTGAGTGAAGAGAAGTGCCTTCGCGTGAAAGTACTCCTCCATGGTGCCATGAAAATCTAGATGATCTTGTGTCAAATTAGAAAATGCCGCCAACCTAAATTTTGTTCCAACCATTCTCTTCTGGGCCAAGGCATGGCTACTAACTTCCATAACTACATGTGTGAGGCACCGCTCGCGCATCGTTGCTGCGATCGCCTGAAGTTCACTTCCTTCTGGCGTTGTAAAAGTTGATGGATATTGATCACTGTCGATCTCAACACCAGTTGTACCGATCATTCCAACACTGCGCTGTTGAAGTCTCCATAATTGGAAGAGCAGTGAGGCGGTAGTTGTCTTGCCATTTGTCCCGGTGATACCCACGCTCTCCATCGAGGAGAAAGGTCGACCATAAAACCACGAAGCGATATCTGCAGCAAGATTGCGAGGATTCTCACAAACTAATACCGGAAGTTTTCCTGCGACAAGCTTCGCACCTTCAGAATCTGTGAGTATGGCAACTGCGCCATTCTCGGCTGCCTTCGAAGCAAATGTTGCGCCATGGCTCTTTGCTCCAGGAAGAGCTACGAAGAGATCTCCCTGTTCGATCAGGGTCGAACTGGTCGTGACTCCAGAGAATGAACCATCCATCTCGAGATCTAACGATAAGAATCGTCCGAGCTCGCGAAAGCTCTTGCTCTGAGGATTAATGGGACGCATTAGTTGCCTTTAGAGCTGCCTCAGTGAGTGGATATGAAATCTTCGATGGTGCGGTGGGAGCAATATGTTTTGTCTGGAGTACAAAACTCATAACTTTCTTAAAGACTGGGGCCGCGACAAGACCTCCGAAGTGTTGACCTTGTGGAGCCTGCACGACAACGCTGACCACATAGCGAGGTACATCTGCTGGAGCAAAACCAATGAATGAGGCTGTGTAGCCACTGTATCCGCCTGTGCCATTTGCCCGCATCGCTGTTCCAGTCTTACCTGCAACGCGATATCCAGGAATAGCTGCTTCTGCAGCAGTTCCATTTGGCCCTACGACGCTCTCCATCATCAACCGCATCTGTTGTGCAGTACTTGCGCTAATCACGCGATTTGTCTGAGCAGGTTTGGATGGTGTGAAGTTTCCGCTTGGATCAAAATAACCTGCCACAACATTCGGAGTGACTCGCACGCCATCATTAGCAATCGTTGCAAAGACGCTCGTAGCTTGAAGCGCTGTTAATGAGTAACCCTGACCAAAAGCGATTGTTGGGGCCGATGTTGCCGACCAGGCTGAGACTGGGTGCAGAATTCCTTGAGTCTCACCCGGCAGATGTGAACCAGTCACCTGTCCAATTCCAAATTTATGAAGGTAAGAATATAAAGTATCGCTTGAAATCATCTCGCCTACTTTAATTGCTCCGGTGTTACTTGAAACTGCTAGCGCACCAGTTGCTGTGAGTTGCTGCGTCGGGTGAGATTCATGATCATGAAATACAGTCCCACCTACTTTCAACTCGTAAGGAATTGTTAAAACGCTCTGAGGAGTTATCTTGCCCTCCTCCATCGCAGCAGAGTAGGTAATGATCTTTCCTACAGACCCTGGCTCGTATGCATCAGTAACTGCAGGATTTCTCAGGACTGCAATATCTTTGATTGGCTTCTTTGGATCAAATGTTGGTGCAGATGCCTGTGCCAGAATCGCACCAGTCTTTGGATCCATGACAACGACAGTTCCTGAGAGTGCATGGGCTTTCTTGACGGCGGCAGAGATTGCATCTTGTGCAACCCACTGAATATCGCGATCGATAGTAAGTTGTACACCTGTACCCGCTCTCGCTTGGGTCAAGATCTCTTGAGAGCCAGGGATGATCGTTCCCGCACCATTTGCAAAGAGGTATCGTCCATTGACGCCAGCAAGTGTTGAATCAAGACTCGATTCAATTCCACCGGCACCAACACCTGATGCATTAATCTCACCGATCAGAGATGCTGCGAGAGTCCCAGTTGGATAATCGCGCACGTAGGATCTTTCAGAGTAAAAGCCGAGCATGCGCTTTGCTAATCCCCCAGGTGTCTTGATGATTGAGGTGTTGTAAGCCAAGAGGGCGGCATTAAGGGTGTTCCATACTTCTGGTTGAACCTGTTTTGCGATGATCTGATATCTCTTTGTACCAGTGAGCAGGGGAAGTAACTCGCTGACCTTCATCGATAGATACGGTGCAGCTAGAGTCGCGCTCTTGAGTGGATCGGCGATCTGCACCTGATCAACAACGATATTAATTGCTGCAACACTTCGAGCAAGCTGAACCCCATTGATATCAGTGATTGTTCCTCGTGGGGCAAGCAGGATCGATGAATTGAGTAGCTCCGAATTTGCCCTCGCCGTGTAGCCACCAGCTTGAACTGCTTGGACATCAATGAGCCGAAGGCCAAAGAGTAAAAATACTGCGGCAGCACATGTGACAAGTTGACGAATACGTTTCGAACTTATCTGATGTGCGCTCATTGTCCTGGTGTACCGCTCATGTCGATAAAGAAAGGGGTTGTGTTAGGAACCATTCCAAGTTTGGTCGCAGCAGCTGCAAGCGCATCTGGTGATGCCTTGAGTGCGGCGTCTCTGAGAATTGCATCTCTCTGATCGTTGACTACATTCATCTGATGTTTCAGATGTTGGAGAGCAAATGCATCTTGGTTGAGTGAAGTGTTAATAAAGAGAAGAGCCAATAAGGTGGCCATGAAAACTGCTCCTAAGATTGTCATAAATGCACGAAGGTGGATTTCTTCGCCAGCTTCAACTCTCAGTTCTGGGACGATTCGAAGAACTACCTTCGTAGAGCGATCAATAACAGCAGCACGAGAGCGTGCAATCGTTGGAGAGAGAAGTGCAATCGCCACTATGCAGCCAACCTTTCGACTGCGCGCAGTCTCATAGATTGTGCGCGAGGATTACTTTCGATCTCATTGGCACTTGCAGATTCGCTTCCGCTAAATATCAATCGGTATTTCGCCGCAGAGTTGGGAAGATCAACTGGAAGTCCAAGTGGGGTTCCAGATTTACAGACCTTTGCAAACTCTGCTTTAACAATCTTGTCTTCAAGTGACTGATAGGACATGACCACGATCCGACCCTCAACTTTGATCACACGAAGTGCGGCAGGAATTGCTCTCTCGAGCGATGCAAGCTCTTGATTCACTTCAATACGTAGGGCCTGGAATGTCCTCTTCGCAGGGTTGCCGCCAGTGCGCCTTGCAGGAGCAGGAATGCTCTCCTTCACTATCTCGGCCAAGGCTTTGGTGCTATTGAGAGTTCCAGCTGATCGAGCCTCAATAATGCGATCAACGATTCGTGGAGCAAACTTTTCATCACCATAATTTCTTAAGATTCGAATAAGTGCATTGCGTTCATACGTCATTAAAACCTCATATGCTGAAATTCCCTGAGATTGATCCATGCGCATATCTAGAGGTGCATCTTGCGAGTATGCGAAGCCGCGATCAGCTTCATCTAATTGCATGGAGGAGACGCCTAGATCGAAGAGGATTCCATCGACCGAATCAATCTCGAGATCTTCAAGTACTGTTTCTAGCGTGTCATAGACCGCATGAACGATGACTGCTCGAGAACCAAAATCCTTCACATTCTCTTGCGCAATAGCAATTGCTGACAAATCGCGGTCAAGTCCAATAACGGTTAGTTCTGGGTAGCGCATAAGTAACTCGCGCGTATGACCTGCAAGGCCCAGCGTTGCGTCAATGATGACTGCACTTTTGTTTTGAGCGATAGATTTTTCAATAGCAGGTGCAAGAAGTGCGATGCATCGATCAAGTGCTACTGGTACATGCTTTGGTTGAACATCTGGTGCTTGCTGCATCTGCTTCCCCTTTCCTTGCTAATCGTGCTACCAGCCCTTCTCTTTCTTTACTTAGGTCACCGCCGACCGACGGATCTTGGGGGGGGATATCGGCGCCGGGGAAGAGGCGTCGATAACTGAAGATCGGCAGTGGCCTAAGTAGAGATTTAGAAGAGTCCTGGCAGCACCTCCGTTGAGACATCCGCAAAACCTTTCTCGCGATCTGCGAGATAGGTATTCCAAGCAGCGGAATCCCAAATTTCTAAACGTGTATTAGCGCCGATGACGACACAATCTTTTTCAAGTCCGGCATAAGTGCGAAGGCCACCAGGAATCGTGACGCGACCCTGCTTATCCGGCACTTCATCATGGGCGCCCGCGAACATGACGCGCATGTAATCGCGGGCGGCCTTCTCGGTGACGGGAGCCTGACGCAAGCGATCGGTGATGGCAGAGAATTCTTTGACTGGGAATACATAGAGGCAGCGCTCTTGGCCCTTGGTTATAACAAGGCCTTTGGCTAGCTCATCGCGGAATCTGGCCGGCAAGATAATGCGGCCCTTCTCATCCAGCTTGGGCTCATGGGTGCCAAGAAACATCGAATGGCTCCCCCTTTTCTACCCAGCTTCACGCTTAAATCCCCCGATTTAAGGCCGTGACCCCACTTTACTCCACTTTTCTCCATTTTCAACCATCTTTGCCCACTTTCTTTCACTTTCTCCCCTTTTTTCTGGGATTTCTCATGGCTCACTCCACCCCTGAGTAGTGGCTAAAGTTCGACAAATGAGTGTTAAAGATGCATCTCAGGGACCACTTATTTCAGCGAAGGGTCTGCGCAAGGAGTACGGCGCCTTTACCGCGGTCGATGGGATCGATTTTCACGTCAACAAAGGGGAATCCTTTGGATTTTTAGGCCCCAATGGGGCAGGTAAATCAACAACTATGCGCATCATCGCTGCGACTCTTACTCGAACAGCTGGTGAGATCACCGTCTTAGGTAAAGATCCTGAAAAATCGGGGCCTGAGATTCGCGCGCACCTTGGCGTTGTACCCCAACAAGATAATCTCGATAACTCACTTACCGTTGAAGACAATCTCTATGTCTACGGACGTTACTTCGGTCTCTCTAAAAAATATATTCGTACCAAGATTGAAGAGCTACTCACCTTTGCACAACTTGAAGAGAAGCGCGGTGTAAAAGTTGAGGCACTCTCTGGCGGAATGAAGCGTCGCCTTACCATTGCGCGCGCACTTGTGAGTGAACCTGAAATTTTAATGCTTGATGAACCGACTACAGGCTTAGATCCTCAAGCGAGACACATTTTGTGGGATCGTCTCTTTAGATTAAAAGAGCAGGGAGTCACACTTCTCATCACTACGCATTACATGGATGAAGCAGAACAGCTGTGTGATCGCCTTATCGTGATGGATAAGGGCAAGATCATGGCAGAAGATTCTCCTGCTGGGTTGATCAAAAAATATTCTACGAAGGAAGTCCTTGAAGTTCGTTTTGGTTCTGACCGTAATGCTCAGTACTCAGATCAACTCCGTGCAATGTGTGAGCGGATTGAAGTACTTCCTGATCGCGTTCTCATGTACTCAGATGATTGTGAAGAGTTGCTCCATCAGGTGGTGCTTGCCGGATTGGCTCCTACAACATCACTTGTCCGCCGTAGCTCTCTTGAGGATGTCTTCCTTCGACTCACAGGAAGAACCTTGGTTGAGTAATGGCTACGAAAGAGTTTACGCGTAAAGGTTCACTTCAGATTGTCGATGTGCCCAAAGTATTGAGAAATGGCTCGTTCTATATAGCTCAAGCACGCATCGCCAACATGCTTCAATGGAAATGGTCGATCATCGGCGAGGCGATCGCTAATCCAATGTTCTATCTCCTTTCGGTTGGTATTGGCATCGGCAAGTTCGTTAATTCCCACCAAGCAAAAGGGATCGATGGCGTTAAATACCTAGTATTTCTTGCGCCAGCGCTTTTGGCATCCGCCTGCATCATTGGGGCATCAAATGCAGTGATGCATCCGACTCTCGAAGGCTTTAAGTGGAATAAGAACTTCTTCGCTATGAATTCGACCCCTATTTCGGCGAGGCAAATTGCCAATGGAGTACTTCTTTCCGCAGTAGCTCGTGCTCTCTTCGGAACGATTATTTACTACCTCGCACTTCTCCTATTTGGCGGAGTCAACGGACTTCACTCACTGTGGCTTCTACCCGCCACCATCTTCTCGGCAGCAGCATTTGCTGCAATGATGCTTGGGTTCTGTGCCGCTATTGAGAATTCAGATCTATTGATGAATATTGTCAACAGACTTCTCATCATGCCTCTCTTCCTCTTCTCTGGAACTTTCTACTCACTCTCAACGATGCCAAAGTTCTTACAGTTCATCGGTTGGCTATCTCCTCTCTGGCACGCAACAGAGATTGGGCGTTGGATTTCTTACGGACATCACATAAGCGCTTTGGGGATTTCAATTCACTTCGCCTACATGTCGATCATGTTGGTATCTGGATTGCTCTTCTCCCACCATCACTTTAAGAGAAGGCTCTCCAAATGAGTGTGAGCGATGCAGTTCGAATAGCCGAGAACCTCAAGGGCCGAATCGGTGAAGGTACTTATTCTCGTAGAGCGAGAGCGATCCTTGAACATCGCAGAATTGCATTTAAACAAGGGCATTGGATAGTTGTCTTTACTGGCTTTACTGAGCCGGTTCTCTATCTCTTCTCTTTCGGCTATGGCGTTGGAAAACTTGTTGGAAAGATACAAGTTGGGCCAAACCACTGGGTTACTTATGCGCAGTTCATCGCACCCGCTCTCCTTGCTACCTCTGCCATGAACGGTGCGATCTACGACTCTACGTGGAATGTATTCTTTCGGTTGAAATGGGATGGGACCTATAAAGCGATGCTCGCAACATCACTTGGACCCTTGGATGTCGCACTAGGTGAGATCGGTTGGGCGCTTATTCGCGGGCTTATCTACGCGACTGGCTTTACCGCGATCGTGATGCCCCTTGGAATCATTAAGGGCTGGTATGGATTGCTCGCAATTCCTGCTGCGGTCATCATCGCATTTGGCTTCGCATCCATTGGAATGCTCTATACATCGTATGCAAAATCATTCCAGCAGATGGATTGGGTGAATATTGTGATGCTCCCCCTCTTCTTATTCTCGGGAGCGCTCTATCCACTTTCGATCTACCCGGCCTGGCTACGTATGATTATTGAAGCTCTTCCGCTCTGGCACGGCATTCAAATTGTTCGAGAGCTCTCCCTTGGAATTATTCATTGGAGTTTGCTCGGACATATCGCTTACTTTTTCGTGATGATTGTTACTGGTCTCTTCTTTACAACTAGGCGCTTACGCGCACTCTTTATGCGCTAAAAGGATATGCGCTAAAAAGTTATTGGTTGTTGCGATCATCCCAGCGTCGCTCAAGGCGATCACCAAAGCGAGGGCCAGAACTTTTAGTGCCTGTATTGCGTCCCATCATCTGCTTCAGAGAGAAGTTTGAGATTGCAGTAAATGCGCCAGCGAGTGCAAGGACAAATCCTGCAATACCAACTGGTGTGCTCTTGGCAATGAGGCCAGCGATAATGACTGCAAGTCCTGCGAGAACTGCGAAGAATCCAAAGAGAACGCGTGATGCTTGGCGTGTGCGAGCTTTACCGCTGAGAGCGCCTACAAGGCGAGGGTCGTCAGCTAAGAGCGCAGCCTCCATCTCGGCGAGGAGCTTCTGTTCATGTTCGGAGAGTGCCACGTCTATAGATTATCTCTATTCTGGCGAATCCTCATCCCCTGGATCATCTGGACCATCGGGTGTGACCAAGCGCGCAGGGCGAACGGAGCCACACCCAAATCGACGAGTAGCGGCATCCATCGCTTGTGTCGCCTCTCTCCAACCCTTTTCACGCTCACCGAGAAGGAGCTGCTGGGGTGAACCAGAGCCCTCGCTGAGATTTTCTAGTGAGACGCCCACTAATCGGATTCTCGCTCGATCTAGCCCCAGAGCGGTATAGAGGGTGCGAACAACTTCGTAACACTCCTGAACGCCGCTGATAGGAAGTGGAACGGTCTTTGAACGACTAATCGTTGTGAAATCTGCAAATCGAATCTTCATGGAAATAGTCTTTGAAACAAGACCGGCATCTCGAAGTCTCTGCGAAGATTTTTCAACCATGCGAAGCAACTCTTTCAATATCTCATCATGATTATCTAGATCAATCAGAAATGTCTCTTCAGCACCAATGCTCTTATCAGGTTCATCCAGAGTCACGCTTCGGTAATCACGGCCCCACGAGAGTTCGTAGAGGGTCTCTCCGGCAGATTGACCGAGTGCTCGAATCAGAGTCGCTCGTGGAGTCTTTGCGATATCCCCAATTGTGCGAAGTCCAATCTTCTGCAACTCTTCATTTGTCTTTGGTCCAACCCCCCACATTGCATTCACCGGAAGCGGGTGAAGAAATTCCAGGATTCGATCCGAATGAATCTCGAGCATTCCATTTGGCTTTGCATAGGTCGATGCAAGTTTGGCGATAAATTTTGAACCTGCGATTCCTACAGAGCAGGTTATGCCTTCTTCAGATTCAATACGTGCACGAATTTTTGCACCGATCTCTCTTCCAGATCCATGAAGTCTTCGACTTCCGGTGACATCAAGAAATGCTTCATCCAATGAAATGGGTTCAACGAGAGGGGTAAATGCTTGAAAGATCTCCATGATATGGCTTGAGACTTCGGCATTTCGCTCCATATTGACCGGAACGAAGATAGCGCGAGGTGCGAGTCTGCGTGCCTGGCCTAATGGCATTGCAGATCGAACGCCAAGTTTCCTCGCTGCATAATTTGCAGAGGAGACAACACCGCGAGCACCCATACCAACGACGACCGCTTTCCCTTTTAAGGTCGGATCATCCCTCTCTGCAACAGAGGCGTAGAAAGCATCCATATCGACATGGAGAATGGTGAGTTCCTTCTCTCGCTCTTCACTCACCGCTTGCTCGTTCATAAGAGTTGAGATTACGCCACTTGTTATAAGAAGCACTTAACTCCCACGCCTTTGTTGCGCGAATCGATACACCGCGAGGCCCTGTCCTGCGGACCTCTCCCCTGACTAAGAAGAGCCAAGAGCTGTAAAGCAGTGCTGCACAACTATCTTGAACATCTTCAAAGAATGTGGCGTCGTTACAACCATGACCATCATCGAGGGTAAGAAACATGACCCGTCTTCCAGAACGTACCGGTGGAGTTTGAAGTGCAACCTTCACTCCAGCAACGAGAACAGTGGCCCCTGAACGTTGATGGATGAGATCAGAAGATCGAATCGCTCCAATGTGGTTGAGAAAATCTCCGTAGAACTCAAGCATATGATGAGAGATATCCATGCCAGTCAGATCTACTTCATGAAAGATCTTCTCTGCTTGTGTCAGGTGCGGCAAGCCTGTTGATTCAAGTGGTGGCGGAGTGAGCCCAAGAGTTAATTGATTGCTACTGAGATTTCCTTTTTTAGAGGTAGATAATTTGTAGAGATCTTGTGCATGAAGGAGAAGATCTCGACGATTGAGCGATCCTTCTACTGGCTCTTTACTCAAGTTATGTAATTGATCAAAGGCACCCACAAGAATGAGTGCTTGAGTTGTGGGATAGGCAGAACCAGACCTCATTACAAAATCAGCGAGATCAAGATATGGACGAGCTTGGATAATGGTCCCTATCTCACCGCTACTAATTCCTTGAATCTCACTGAGCGCAACTCGAATTGCATATCCACGAGCATCAGGGAGATTGAGCGAGGGTCCTGTGCTGGCTAGATCTGGTGCAAGATATGGCTCCCTTGAAAGATGGGGTGAATCTGCCTTAATTTTTTCAATGCGAAATGTTCGATCTGAGTGATTGATATCGATAGGAGCTATCGCAATCCCCCATTGGCGAGCTTCATCGAGAATTAAGCGCTTTGGGTACATGCCTGGATCATGTGTCAGCGCTCCTGCGATGAATGCAGCAGTGTGGTGCGCCTTAAGCCATGCAGATTGATATGTAGGTAGTGCAAAGGCAGCGGCATGCGCCTTGCAGAAACCAAATGAGGCAAAGGCTCGAAGAACTTCCCAGACCTTATCGACAACGTTCATATCAAAACCTTGTGCAAGGGCGGTGGGATAGAACCAATCGCAGACGAGTTGTTGGCTCTCGTAAGTACCGAGTTGGCGACGGCGTTCATCTGACTCTGCGAGAGAGGAGCCTGTTATGACAGAGATAAGCCTTATAACTTGCTCGTGAAAGACAACCACGCCCTCTGTCTCATCCAGAATGGGATCAAGTTTTGGATGCAATGTCATGCGAGAGCGATGGCCATGACGAGTGTTAATAAAGGGAGTAATCATGTCGCTCTTCACAGGGCCTGGTCGGAAGAGTGAGATATCAATAATCAGATCTGTAAATGTTGAGGGGGCAAATTTGCCAACAAGTTCGCGCTGGCCAGGGCTCTCTACTTGGAAGATGCCGAGCGTCCTGGTTGATTTGATGAGATCAAAGGTATTGGGGTCATCTAGTGGAATGAGATCAATATCGATGGGAGATTCTTCTACTCGCTCTATCTCAGAGAGGGCGTAAGAGATAGCAGATTGCATCCGTACGCCCAGCACATCAAGCTTGAGAAGACCGATTGCTTCGACATCATCTTTGTTGAAGTAGACCATCGGGTAGTTACCTGGATTGCGCAATGTGGGAGCGACATCTAAGAGCTTTGCATCAGAGAGAACGATTGCACATGGATGCATCGAGAGGTGGCGCGGTAGGCCATCGATGCGAGAGGCGAGTTCGATCGCCATTTTCATGATGGGAGTATCGAGCTTAAGGTGTTTGAGCTCTGGAAGATTTTCAAGTGCCTTACCGATATTACGAGCCCGAATATGTGGCATAGATTTAGCGATCAGATCGATCTCCATCGGGGATATTCCAAGTGCTGCACCGACATCGCGAATTGCATGGCGTGCTCTATAAGTGTCGACCATTGCAACAGTCGCTGTACGTTCGGGACCATACTTCTCAAATATTGCATCATAGATCTCTAAGCGACGTGCAGATTCAACATCGATATCAATATCGGGGAGCTCTCCTCTTAGCGTTGAACAGAAACGTTCCATCAGAAGTCCTTGACTCATAGGTTCAACGCCAGATATTCCTAAGAGATAACATGTCAGTGAGCCTGCACCGCTACCGCGTGCTGCAACGCGAATCCCTCTACTGCGTGCCATATCTGTAATATCGGCAACGGTGAGGAAATAGGATTCAAAGCCGAGGGTTCTGATCGTTGCTAGCTCTTCTTCAAGACGTATTGATGCATCAACTGATTGTGCCGACGAGTAGCGTTTAGATAGCCCAGCCTCGGCCCTACTGCGTAACTGGGCACTCATTTCGGCATGGTTCTTAGCGCCAACAACGCTGCTCTCTGGAAGGTGGACTCCTCCAATACCGATATCTCGTCTAGGCAAGAGATGGCACATCTGTGCAAAGGATTCAGTCTGAGCTAAGAGGGTGCCTCCATCTCTCTCGCCAGCCATCCGTGCAATCTCATCGGCTACAAAGCGCATCTCGGTATCGTTCTTGAGATAGCCCTCGCTATTGCTACGTTCAACGCGGCTCTGATGAAGTGGCACCAAAAGTCTTGATGCATCTAAGACATCAGCAACAGGACCATCAGCTCGATTGAGCATTCGTGCAGCATTGGTAAGAACAGCAGGAAGTTTATGGTCACGAGCAAATCCAAGAGCCCGCGCTGCATAAGGGGTGGAGAGTGGGCCATCTCCGCGTACAAGGTGTGATGTGCATTCGATTATTTGTTCTGCAAAGAGATCTTGGGTTGAGTTATAGATAGAGAGCGCCGAATCATATTTACGCGATGCAATGGTCTGCGCCAGCTGTGATTCATGGCCATGTAGTAAGAAGAGCTGTGAAGAGTATTCGGAATACTCTTTAAGAATCTCATATGTTAAGAGGTTCTCATTGTTGCTTCGATTCATTGCAGTAATAAGACGGTAGAGAGCTGGCAATTTCCCTGATTGGGCAAGTAAGGTGACTCGATACTTCTTCTGGATAAAACTAAGGTTGACTCCAAGGATCGGTGCTATCCCATGAGCCTCGCAACTTTGTGCAAAGGTAATTGCTCCAGCCATACCGTCGCGATCAGTAAGAGCGATCGCCCCCATTCCATTTTCAGCAGCACGAGCTACAAGAGCGTCGGGTTGTGCGGTTCCATATTTAAAGGAGTACCCGCTTGAAAGGTGGAGATGGGTAAACATTTTTAGAAGGCCCCTGGTGTTGGCCCTGATGTTGGGCGAGATGTTGGGCGGACCTGCCATCTGCCGGTGATCTCATCAAGTTCTATCTCGAAGGTAGCGAGCGCACCAACAGGGGCCGCCTCTACTCTCCAGATCGCGCGAGCTCCATCGTCAAAGATAGATTGCTCAAGATGTCTCTGATGATGGGCTCTCTCTCCATCATCGATCCGGTTCCACCATCCGCCGGATTCGCGCCAACGCGAAACGATGGCATGGATATGAAAGCGCTTGCCCTTGTAGAGGAACTCAACAGGCTCCCCTTCTGGGGCGAGTACAGCTGGAACGACTGGAACGGCTGGAATGGCTGGGGTCTCTGGGGTATGGGTTGATTCGAACATATGTTCGAAAGATAGCCTCCTCCACTGACAGTGGCAAGGCGGCTGCGTATAGCGCTCAGGCTCCCACAGAGGGGCGTCGACTCTGCGAGGATGGCTCCATGATCATTCTTGAGGCCCTCTTAGCTGGCGCATTTATCGGCTCGGTCCTTGGCTTCGTAGGCGCAGGTGGGGCGATGGTCTCAGTCCCAATACTTCTCTATATCTTCCACTTCACCAATGAGCAGGCAACGATCGCAGCTCTTGTGATTGTAGGGCTTGCTGCACTCTCGGGAGTTATCCCTAAATTCACGACGAAAGAAGTACTAGTACGTGAAGCGGTCTCAATTTGGGGAATCGGCTTAGTAACAACGCTCTCGATGACAGCTTTAGCTAGCCATATCAATGTCAAAGTTCTTCATACAGGTTTCGCTATCGTCTTAGTGGTTGCAGGAGCATCCATGCTCAGGGGCCCACTTACTGCAGATCCCGAACATCGAATGTCACTTCCCGTTTTGATTCTGGTATCCCTCATCATCGGATCACTGACTGGACTCTTTGGAATCGGCGGTGGTTTCCTCGCCATACCTGTGCTGGTTCTCTTCTATAACACGCCTCAAAATAAGGCTGCAGGAACTTCACTTTTAATTATCACCATGAACTGCACGACCTCGTTCTTGGAGCGCTATCGCAATTGGCATGTCGTCGACTGGAAGACGCCGATCGTCATCGCCCTCGTCGCGATCGTTATCTCACGGCTAGCTTCGCAACGCAGTGGAAAGGTAAATGCCAAGTTGCTCAAGAGCTCCTTTGCTTATCTGCTCTTTAGCCTCTCGGCATTTACGCTGTTGAAGACATTCGTCCTCGCTTAGTTCTTCTTCTTGTTGTACCAATTTCTCCAGATCAAACGGTGTACAGGGATCCAATAAGGAATTCTTGGCAGCACCGGAAGAATTGGGAGTAGTAGCAATCCCAGGCTGAGTATCCCCATCAAAGACATCACCAAGATATCTGCATTGCCTGATGATTTAAATGGTTCGATCTGATACCAGAAGGAGTAGAGCCATAGCCATGATTGACCCGGCCACGAACCAGTCTCATTCATAACGCCCCATTGATCTCCACTTAAGTGCTGCGCAGAGGCCTTATCTGGGAAGTATGTTCCGCTATCGCCCAAGAAGAGAAGTGGCTTGGTGAAGTTTGTTGGAAGAGTTGTGTCACTCGTTGTAAGTGCTCCATCAAGTGCCCCGCTCTTAGCCATTGCGTAAAGCGCAGTAACCAAGGTTGGGACCGGACCATACATTCCTGCAGCATCGGTCAAAGTGAGAGCTTTTCCATCTTTCAGGAGCGCATCAGAATAGGCATTAGCCCAACTGCTCTGCTCTTTCGAGGGAGCCGCCAACCACTGCGAGACCGCTGCCGTCGTTATTGGATCACTCTGTGACTTCAGAGGTTCAATCACGAAGCTATTTGCAGGATCGATAGGAATTCTTACTCCAGCAAGTTTGGAGAGGTTTATTGGTCCAATGTTCTGGCCTTCACCATTCTTGTTGTACGGAGGGCCGTAACTTGCACTTGTCGTTGTCCCTGCAAGTTCGGCAGCAGCTGTTTGAACAAAATCAGCTGGTGCTTCGTGTGACCATGAGTTCATTGTCAGGGCCTTCTCATCAGGAGAACTAAAGAGAGCGGCAAGTGTGAGTGCAAGAAGTCCAACAACAACTACCGCAACGACAAGTTCCTTGATGAGATCGTATTCACGGACCGGCCCACTCCATTTTTTAGATGGGTCGACTGACGAAAGTTCACGTCTCATTTTCACTCGCCTCCAACTTCAATAGGCGGTACCACGCCTCTTCGACGCACCAAGATCACATGCCAAACCACGATTGCGCCAAGCACAAGTGGGAGTAGCGATACATGAAGCAAAATCGCCTGGCCAGTATTTAAAGTGTTAAAGAAGGCACCGATACCCATCGCGTTGAAACCATCTTTTGCTTGTGTGGAAATCCACTGTGAATCAAAGTTGGATTGAATAATGTAGCCAGTGAAGCCAGTAATGATCGATGTGAAGAAGGCCAAGCATCCCGTAATCCAGGTAGCTAGCCGACGTCCGCGCCATGCCGCCATCCAGAACTTTCCCCAGAGGTGAACGACCATAAAGACGAAGAAGAGTTCGACGCTCCATAGATGAACTGAGTTCACATAATGTCCGACACTTGATGTATGCCACCAGGCAGGGCCCTCAAGAGTTAAGTAGAGACCTGATGCAATCAGCATCACGAACGCCGCCAATGTGGCTACTCCAAATACATAGATCCACGAGGCAACATATGCCGGCTGATGATCGGGAAGGAGATCTTCAGGTTCAAATTTTTCTAAGGTTGCACTTCTAACGCGTCCGGTCCATGAGATCTTCTCGCTCATTTCTTTGATCCCTTCACTTTATGATCTTCATGATTGGGAAATGGCATAAAGAGTGCGAGGGTAAAGATCACCATCATTGCGATGATGATCGAGAGATTGCCCGCTGAGACCGAAAACGGTCCAAAGGTGATGTAGTGGGCAGGGTGGTTCAGACTTATTTCTAAGAAATTTCTCATAGTTAAGGTGCTCCTCTCCGGGCGCCTAGTTACCTGAGTTCAAAGGTTTAATTGAACTTTCTCCTCGTGAAGGTACTCCTGATCTAAATTTTTTTAGTGAGGAGTTGGTCGAAAATGCTTGGGCTAGCACTCAATTAGGAGCATAATGAGGATG
Organism: uncultured Actinomycetes bacterium; assembly: GCA_903895995.1. Taxonomy (GTDB): domain Bacteria; phylum Actinomycetota; class Actinomycetes; order Nanopelagicales; family Nanopelagicaceae; genus PALSA-747. The sequence continues at coordinate 15,449 of CAITVX010000011.1, read as the reverse complement.
CAGAGGTCCATAGAACTTGGAGAGAGTTCTAGTTCTTCGCAAGGAAGTTGGTTGACATGGATATCAAAATATTGATGCGTGAACTCACGCCTTTTGAAAACCTGGTTGCCCAACACATGTGTGATGGCCTTTCCAATGGCGCTATAGCTCGCGAAACTGCACATACTGAAAAAGTTATTGAAAACACTATTTCACGCATGGCACGAGCATTCAGTATTCAGTCGGGGCCAGATATTAATCTGCGCGTCTTGCTTGCACTCGCCTATCGCGCACAGTTCGGAGATGGTTCCTTCGATAAACTTGGTGTCGACTGTGTTCATTCAGAGGTCGGTCCTGATGGTCGTGTGTACTGCAATCGCCACATCGAATAATTTTTTAATCTTCACCGGTTAAACCTCTATCTGCTAAATCACAGAAACCCTAGTGATAGCACTCGCCTATTTGCTTCAACGCAAACTCCACCAGGTTAATACTTAAGGCGAGATGAAATACCTCCATATTTCTTCTCTACTAATTCGGAGAGTTAAGTGATGATGGTGAAAGAGGTAGAAAAATGAAGAGAAAGACCTTTGATAAATTGGCAAGTATGATCGGCGGACTTCTAGCGGTTATTTTAATATCCGCAGGACTTCTCCTCACTTGGGGTGGAACCTTTGCTAACAATCAGGTGAAGGATCAGCTCGCTGCACAGAAGATCACACTTCCTGCTGCAACCCACAATCCTAAAGAGAGCGCAGATGTGACGGCGTTCTTTGCTGCTAATGGTGGAAAACTCATGACCACAGGTAAGCAAGCTCAAATGTATGCTGATCATTACATAGCATTCCATCTCACAGGTATTGGCGGAGGAAAGGTCTACTCAGAACTTTCTGGCCAAGAGATAGGTGTCAAAGCGCAGTTAGCTGCTGATCCAAAGAATGCAACACTTGCTGCTCAAGTCGCAACTCTCGACGGGCAAGTGAATACTGTCTTTAAAGGTGAGAGTTTGCGAGGAATGCTGTTGAACGCATATGCATTCTGGCAACTTGGCCAAATTGCAATGATCGCTTCATGGGTCTCATACCTAGGCGGATTGATCTTCTTAATCCTTGCCCTCATGGGATTCGCTCATTCTCGTCGTACTTCAGAGGATGCCGCGATCTAGGCCTCATCTCTCCGTGAGGAAAGAGCCCCCGCTAACCCGGGGGCTCTTTACGTTTTACATGTTATAAACTCATCACATGATGGAGTTGTGGCATGAGATTCGTGGTGAAGGCGAACCACTATTGCTCATTCATGGAATGGGCTCATCTCATACCGCCTGGCAACTTGTAGTTCCAGAGCTGTCGAAACGATTTAAAGTTATAACGGTTGATCTTCCTGGCCATGGGTTTAGCAAATTACCGGGTGGCACGCGTATGGATCCCCCATCGCTAGCTGCGCTACTACTTGCCCAGATGCGTGCATGGGGATTCGAAACTTTTCACGTTGCCGGAAACTCACTCGGCGGATGGGCAGCACTCGAAATGGCAGCTGCTGCGCCCACGCGAATTCGAACGCTTGTCGGGATAGCGCCTGCGGGTCTATGGCTGGTTCCTGAGAGTAAACGTGCACCACTTGGTGCGGTTTCTCGCTATATGGCATCTACAACACACGTTGTTGCACCACAACTTCTACGTTTTCGCTGGGCAAGAAAGCTTGGTTTCTCTCAGGTGAGCCCACAATGGGAATCGCTTCCATTACAGATATGTGTAGATGCTACAAAAGCTATCGGCACAGCGAGCGGTTACTTTCCTGCGTGGGATGCAATGCTTGGATTACGTTTTGATAAAGAGATTGATGCACGTGTTCCGGTAACTATTCTCTTCGGCGATACCGACAACACTTTACCTGCTCAATATTCTCAAGAGCGATCCTTAGTACCGGCACATGCAAGGTGGGTTTTACTTCCCCAATGTGGACATGCTCCTATGTGGGACCGTGCGCCAGAAGTTATTGCAGAGATCGAATTTACGACTGCGCAAGCATGAAGATCTATCTCTTCATCTGGAAGATTGAACGACGAAGCGTTGGGCGAGCGCTCGTGCATATGGCGCTCGACCGTAGAACCCTGCGAAAGAACTCTCACGTGAGCTTCTTTAAACTCTTAGGAACTGGGACCGGCGAGAGATTTACTCCCCGCGATGCTGATACGCGAACCTGGGCTCTCTTGGTAAAAAGTGATGGAGAATTAGAAAGTCTCACCGCTTCTGCACCCGTTAAGCAATGGAGAAAGTTCGCAGTGAGTGAAGAGATCTATACCCTCGCTCCACTCTCATCACATGGGCTATGGGGTGGTGCAGAACCTTTCTCGGCCTTATATGAGGGTAAATGGGATGGCGAAATCGCTGCAATCACGCGCGCAAAGATTCGGTGGAATCACAACCTTCGATTCTGGCGAGCAGTCCCTTCGGTTACTGACTCCTTACATAAGGCACCTGGATTAGTACGGGCAATTGGAATAGGTGAAGCACCGATCGGCCTTCAAGGAACCTTCTCCCATTGGAGATCCCAGGCAGATCTACGAGCTTTCGCTTATAAGGGTGAGGCCCATCAGGAGGCGATTCGGCTTACATCAGAGATTCAATGGTATTCAGAAGAACTCTTCGCCCGCTTTGCAATCCTCTCTCATAAAAGCAGCCCAACTAAGGCAGAATAGATCTATGAGTATCCGCCAGTATCGACCGCGCGCTACAAGCCGTCGAAATCTCTCTGGCAACAAAGCAACTTTTCTCTACATTCTCTTCACTCTGGCAATTGGATTACAAATTGCGTACCCATTGGTCCATGGCGATCTGCTCACCATCATCACAATCTGTACTGTCTACTCTGCAGCTGCTGTAATGGTGCTGCACTCCCTCTTTGCCTTTGGTGCACGATTCGCCTTCACATTTCTATTTCTTACCTTTGCATATGCCTTGGCTGTAGAAATTATTGGCAGTAAAACCGGTTGGCCATTTGGTACTTATAAGTACGATCATTCACTTGGATTCTCGATAGCAGATGTGCCCTTGCTCGTCCCCTTTGCATGGATGATGCTCGCCTATCCACTTCTGATCGCAGCAAGGAAGGTCGGCAAGAGCTGGGTCTTTCTCTACGGAGGCCTTGGCTTGATGGCATGGGACCTCTTTCTCGATCCACAGTTGGTTGATGCGCACAGATGGAGCTGGAGTTTTACAGGAGCATCAACTCCCTTAGTGAAAGAGATTCCACTTTCTAATAACGCTGGATGGCTATTGGCAGGGATGGGCTTGATGGCACTTTTGCATTGGACGCTACCTAAAGGTCGAAAGAAGCACGGCGCAAGCCTTGCAATCCCTAATATCTTCTTGGGATGGACTCTCTTCTCCGGAATTGTTGGCAATCTCTTCTTCTTCAACCGGCCTGGGGTTGCACTTGTAGGAGGAGTTGCCTTCGGTCTCATCCTCGCTCCATACTTCTTTGTATTGCGCTTCGGCAGACCTGATAATTACTGAACGCCTCTAGAAGCCACCAAACCGCATGCACTCTCTCTTAACAACTCTCACCATACTCTCGTGTGGTGGATTGCTCATCTCACTATCAAATTACTTCTTGGTGAGGGTCATTGCGCCTCAAGATACTTTGATTTCGCGCTCAATCGCGATTTTAATTCCGATGCGCAATGAAGAGAAGAACGCTCATGAAGTAATTGAATCTTGCATCTCCTCCGCTGGTCTTGCAGATCTGCGAATTCGAGTACTAGATGATGCTTCCGCAGATAAGACACCACTTATTCTCAAATCCTTTGGGGCTCGTATTGAAACGATTATTGGTCATCCTCTAGAAAATGGTTGGCTGGGCAAGCCCTTTGCCTGTTCTCAACTCGCTGCCGCATCGAAGGAAGAGTATTTAGTATTTATTGATGCTGATGTAAGGCTCTCACCTCAAGCTATCTCATCATCAATCTCTGCCATGGAGAAACTTGGTTGGGATTTCCTCTCACCATATCCAGCAGAAGAAGGAAATTCACTCTTGATGAAGTTAGTTCAGCCACTTCTCCAATGGTCATGGCTTACCTCAGTGCCACTTCGCTTTGCTGAATCGGGTAGACGAGCATCAATGATTATCGCAAATGGACAGTTCTTTATTGTAAAACGATCAGCATACGAGGCGATCAATGGCCACAGCGCTGTCCGCAATGAAATTCTGGAAGATTTATCGATTGCGAGGCTCCTGGCAAAGAGTGGCTACAAAGGTGGAGTTGCAGATGCAAGTGCAGTGGCACGATGCAGAATGTATGAAAGTAATAATGAGCTTATTACTGGTTATACAAAATCGCTCTGGAAAGCCTTTGGCGGACCGATCGGGACTCTCCTGACGGTTTCACTACTCCTTGCAACCCAGATACTCCCAATTATTTTGATAGTAGCTGGTTATCCCCTTGCGATAATCCCCTTCGCTGCCGTAGCTCTTACTCACCTGCTTGCAGCACGCAGAACTCGATCACCGCTGACAAATACCATTGCACATCCGATCGCTGTTCTTGCATTGATTGCCCTCATTGCAGAGTCTTATAGGAGACGCTCTCTTGGCACCTTAGAGTGGAGAGGCCGTAGGGTTAACTGATGAGCGCTCCAAAGAAGGTAATAATTGTTGGTGCAGGGATGGGAGCACTCTCTGCAGCGGCCAGACTCGCTCGCGCTGGGCTAGAAGTCGAAATCTTTGAAGCTGGTGATGCTGTCGGTGGTAAATGCAGAACTGAGTGGATCGGTGATTATGCCTTTGATACTGGCCCATCACTTCTGACAATCCCTGCGGTCTATCGAGATCTCTTTAAGAAGACTGGCAAACGACTAGAGCTGGTGAAAGAGCTTGTGCCTGTTGATCCAGCCTTTGTCTACCATTTTGCAGATGGAACATCTCTCGACTTTGCCAATCTCTCACTTCCTAAAATCTGCGAAGAGATGGACCGTGTGCTTGGTAATAAGACTGGCGATGATTGGCATGCGCTTCTGCAACGTGCTGAGGCGATGTGGGATGTTGCACGAGGGCCATTTATTGAATCTGAACTTGCATCAATTCCTGCCTTACTTCGTCGTAAGGGCTTCTTAAAAGACCTTCAGCAGATCTCTCCCATGCAGACGCTCGATTCAATCACCTCGGAATACACAGTTAATCCTTATTTAAAGAAGATCATCCAACGGTATGCAACTTATACAGGTTCTGATCCGCGTAAGGCTCCTGCAGTTCTTTTAACGATTGCTTTTGTTGAAATAACCTTTGGGGCTTGGCACGTCAAAGGTGGAATTGGAACACTCGCGCAATCCCTCGGGCAAAGGTGTGAAGAGCTTGGTGTAACGATCCATCTCAACACCCCCGTGGATAAGATTTTGACTCACTCGGGTACCGCAACCGGGGTTCTCGTAAACGGGACCACACACCTCGCTGATTACATCATCTCGAATGCTGATGCAGAGATTACTTTTAACTCACTGATTGCACCTCAAGAACGGGCAGCAAAGAGTGAGCGTAAGAAGCTTGCAAAGGCAGAGAAATCACTCGCCGGATTCTCTCTTCTTCTCGGTCTAGATAATTCAAAGATCCAAGGCGCTCCTCCACTCATGAAGCATCACAATGTTTATTTCCCAGAGAATTATGAGCGTGAATTTGATCAAATCTTCACAGAGAAAAACCCGGTTGATGATCCGACAATCTATATCTGCGCACCACAGGATCCGACAATGGTGCGAGGTGAGAATAAAGAGGCATGGTTTGTTTTGGTCAATGCCCCGCGCCATGAACCTGGGGTCGGTTGGGACTGGAGCGCGGATCCTAAGAAATATGCTGATCATCTCATTGCAAAACTCGATGCCTTGGGGTTAAGAGTCTCCGAGCGACTTGATCTCATGGAATTTCGCTCTCCACTCGATCTTCAACTTTCAACAGGTGCGCCAGGTGGATCTATCTATGGAACATCGAGTAATGGGAAGAGAGCGGCATTTCTTCGGGCGAAGAATACGAGCGATATTAAAAATCTTTATTGCGTCGGTGGTTCAGCACACCCAGGTGGTGGTTTACCACTTGTCGGTATTAGTGGTGAGTTAGTTGCTGAATCAATTATTCGTGCGCAAGGCGGCGTAGGCATCGCGAAGGACCACCACTAGCGAACCAACTTGTAGGGCCATCCAGATCCACGCTACTTCGTTCAATCCACGATGGTGTGAAAGATGAGCAATCATTGCAAAGGCAAGGAGAATTGCTCTGACAGGTCTCTCACATACGGTAATTACTTCAATACTTCGATAACCAAGTCCTGCCGCGCGAGCACGCACATATTCTTGAGTGAGCGCCGCACACCATGCAATGCCAACCACAATTACTGGCGCGCCGATCCGCACAAAAGTCAGCGCCCAGAAGAACTCGACCACACGATCAATAACTGAATCAAGGTGTCCACCCCACGTGCTCACGCGCTCTCGAATGATCGCCAGGGAGCCATCTATCCCATCTGCAATAAGGGAGAGGGCAAGGAAGATGAGACCAAAAATAGTTTCTGACTGTATCCATGTCAGAACTCCAAAGAGTAAACCAAGGAGCGAGATTGCACTGGGTGAGATTCTCATCAGCGCCAAAGGTTTAACGAGAGCGTATGAGATTGTGAGCCAACCCCGGACTACGCCAGATACCGTTGCGCCACCATGAAGTTCGCTCCATTGAGCGAAGAAATTATCTCTCTTCACGATTATTAAGGCCAAGATTTTTCGCAATCGCCATTGTGGCAGTTGCGGTGTTCATCGTATAAAAATGGAGACCAGGCGCCCCAAAATCAAGGAGATCGCGCGAAAGTTGCGTCGCAAGTTCTATGCCAAGCTTGCGTACGCCATCTGGATCATCGGCAAGGGATGTAAATTTATCTGAGATCTTTGAAGGAATGGGTATGCCTGAAAGCTCGGCCATCCGCTGAAGCTGTTTGATATTTGTGATCGGAAGAATTCCGGCGATGATAGGAAGTTTTGATCCTTTTGCTTCCAGTGAATCAACTAATTGCTCATATGCAGAAAATTCAAAGAAGAATTGAGTTGTTGCAAATGTTGCACCAAGCTTCTCTTTTCGAATCAAGGTATCTACATCGAGATTGAGATCTCCGTAAGATGCAGGATGCCCATCTGGAAATGCTGCCACCCCCACTGTAAATCCACCTTCGTGCACTGCAAGTTCAACGAGTTGATCAGCATGGTCAAAGCCGCCGGGTGTTGTGACCCATGGAGCGCTTGGTCCACCAGTTGGATCTCCTCGTAATGCGAGAACGCTAGTGATGCCTGCAGATTTGTAGTGACGCAAAATTTCTAGGAGTTCGCTCTTTGTTGACCCAACACATGTGAGGTGGGCGACGGTAGAAACCCCAGTGCGAGAGGTGAACTCTTCAGCGATTCGAATCGTTCGATCTCGAGTGCTGCCACCTGCTCCATAGGTCACAGAGACAAAATCAGGGTGGAGCTCTTTCAGGCTCTCGACAGCAGCCCAGAGTTTTGCCTCCCCTTCGCCATCTTTCGGCGGAAAGAGCTCGACGGAGATCGTGGCCTTCCTTGCGAAGGTGCTCTCAACAGGCGTAACCATAGAGATGCAGGGTACCTTTACCGCATGGATTCACGCGAACAGCTCGATATCGCAGCGTTGCGTGGGCGCATAAACCAAGCGCTGAGCACCTTTATCGAAGCCGATAATCACTACCTCACTGAGATTGGTCAAGAACTCGAACCAGTCGCAAAGGCTCTTCGAGGATTCCTCCTCGATAGCGGGAAACGTTTTCGCCCACTCTTTGCAGTCGCCGGCTTTCTCGGAACAGGAAGTCACATCTCCGATGAGTTCTATTCTGCGCTCTCATCCGTTGAGTTAATCCATGTCTGTGCACTTATTCATGATGATGTTATGGATGCATCAGATACCCGTCGCGGTGCTCCTTCCATTCACAAGCATTTTGAGAGACTTCATGAGGAAGAGAAGTTATCTGGTTCAGCCGCACAATTTGGAATCGCAAGTGCGATCTTGCTCGGAGATCTCGCACTTGTCTGGTCTGCGAAGATGCTTCATGAATCTAAAATTCCAGCAAGCAACTTAGTAGCTTCACTGCCCATCTTTGATGAGATGGAAGTAGAACTGATGGCTGGCCAGTATCTTGATATTTATGAGCAGGCTCTTGCAAGTGAGAGTATCGAACGCTCGCTTAAAGTTGCTCGCTACAAATCTGGTAAGTACAGCATTGAACGACCACTACATTTTGGCGCCGCATTAGCGAACAAGAACCCTGAAAGCTTCTATCCCATCTACTCCGCATATGGACTGCCACTTGGTGAAGCATTCCAATTGCGTGATGACTTACTTGGAGTTTTTGGTGACTCTGCAACAACAGGAAAGCCTGCCGGTGATGACCTCCGTGAAGGAAAACGCACAGTGCTCATGGCTATGACGCATGAGCGAGCAACAGCTGCCCAGCGTGAAACGATCAAATCTCTCTTTGGACGAGCCGACCTTGATAGCGTGGGAGTCGAAACGTTGCGATCGATTATCGTTGACACCGGCGCTAGCGATCATCTGGAGACGTTGATCTCATCACTCTTTGAAGAATCAGTGACCGCAATTGATAATTCGCTGATCGATCCTGCTGCTCAAACAATGCTTGTTCAAATGGCGACTATCGCCACCAAGAGGAATTCGTAAAGGAAGATATGCCAAAACGCATTAAAGGGCCTACCGATCACATCGTTATTGTCGGGGCAGGACTTGCGGGGCTGAGTACCGCCCTTCGCCTGGCAGGAGCTGGCCGAAAAGTCACAGTCATTGAGCGCGAAGGTGTCCCTGGTGGTCGAAATGGACTCCTACAGCAAGATGGATACTCCTTCGACACTGGCCCCAGTGTTTTAACCATGCCCTCTCTCATTCAAGATGCCTTTACCTGCGTCGGCGAAGATATGAAAGATTGGCTAGAACTTATGCCCGTCTCACCTCTCTACAGAGCTTTCTATGACGATGGAAGTCAGCTCGATGTCCATGCAGATACGGCTCGTATGCAGGAAGAGATCCGTAGCGTCATTGGAGCGGATGAGGCTGCTGGTTATGCAAAGTATGTTGATTTTGTAACAAAGCTCTATAAATATGAGATGAAAGATTTTATCGATCGCAATATTGATAATCCACTTAATTTACTCACCCCTAATCTTGCAAAACTTGTAGCACTGGGCGGATTTAGAAGGCTTGCCCCGAAAGTTGAGCAGTACCTGAAAGATCCACGCACTCAGAGGGTCTACTCGTTCCAAGCGATGTATGCCGGCGTCAGCCCTCAACAAGCGTTAGCTATCTACGCAGTGATCGCATATATGGATTCAGTAAACGGAGTCTTCTTCCCTAAGGGCGGAATGCATGCTGTGCCTCGTGCAATGGCTGCTGCAGCCGCGAAGCATGGCGTCGAATTTCATTACAACACAACGGTTTCTACTATCGAACATCACAATGGTCGTGCAACTGCAGTTATTACTGAAGGCGGCGAGCGATTCACCTGTGATGCAGTTGTACTCAACCCTGATCTACCCGTTGCATGGAGAGAGCTTCTCGGGAGCACTCCAAAGAAGGTGTCGAAGTTGGAGTACTCCCCTTCTTGCGTCACTCTTCTAGTGGGGTCAAATAAATCTTATGACCGTCTTGCCCATCACAATATTCACTTTGGAAAATCATGGGATGGGGTCTTTGATGAACTCATCAATAAGAAGATCCTCATGACCGATCCAAGCCTTCTTGTCACAGTTCCAAGTATGGATGATTCATCTCTGGCACCTGCCGGCAAGACTTCCTATTACGTGCTCTTTCCTACACCTAATCTCACCGCTAATATCGATTGGAAGACCGAAGGAGCGCGCTATCGCGATCAGATGATTGCAACCCTTGAATCTCGAGGGTATGACGGATTTGGCGACTCCATTGAATTCGATCATATGACAACGCCACTTGATTGGCAGCGAATGGGAATGGAAGCCGGTGCTCCCTTTGCGAGCGCGCATACCTTTATGCAGACAGGTCCTTTTAGGCCCAGCAATATCGCCAAGGGCTTTGAGAATGTCGTCTTTGCTGGTTCTGGAACTCAACCAGGCGTTGGCGTACCGATGGTATTAATTTCTGGAAGGTTAGCTGCCGAGCGTATCGTCGGCACGATCGCGTAGAGAGTTTTTTTAAAGCAAGACTGAGATCGGAACAAGGCTTCCACTCGCGAGAAAATTCTGACGGCCGTTCAAGCCTTCAATCTCCATCAGAACGGCGATGCTATCGACGCTCGCACCGCATCTTTCAATGAGAGCTGCTGCTGCCCCGAGGGTTCCACCAGTTGCGAGGACATCGTCAATGAGGAGCACCCGCTCCCCTTTCTTCAGGGCATCCTGATGAATTTGCAGAGTAGCCTCGCCATACTCAAGTGCGTAACTATGTGAGAAGGCCGCTGCAGGCAACTTGCCGCTCTTGCGAATAGGAACAAATCCCTTTCCGGTCAACTGCGCAACCGCTGTTGCAAAGATAAATCCGCGGGCTTCAACTCCAGCGATGATGTCATATGAATCGCTGACCCCGGCAAAAAGTTCGACGGCCTGCTTGAGCGCTGCACCTTCGCGCAAAAGGGGGGTTATATCTTTAAAGAGGATTCCCTCTTGCGGAAAATTAGGGACATCACGAATCAGGCTCCGAAGGAGATCCTTCGAAGCCTGATCGGAGTGATGAGATGTAGTGATTACTTGCCGATCCAGATACTGATTGGAGACTGCAAGAAGTAGATCACGAAGAGGGCTGTGACGCCGTAGAGCAGCGCATGAACTTCCTTAGCGCGACCTTGAACGACACGGACCAATACGTGTGAGATAAATCCAGCGCCGATACCAACAGAGATGCTGTAGGTAAATGGCATCAAGATCATTGTTAAGAATGCTGGGATTGCGATTCCTAGATCAGCCCAATCGAGATCCTTGATCTGGCTCATCATGAGGAATCCAACGATCACAAGAGCAGGTGTTGCAGCCTCGTAAGGGATGACTGCGACAAGCGGTGAGAGGAAGGTTGTAAGAAGGAATAGGGCTCCTGTAACGATCGATGCAAGGCCTGTACGAGCGCCTTCGCCAACTCCTGATGCTGATTCAATGTAGCTGGTGTTTGACGAGATGTTCCCAAGTCCGCCACCGACGGCTGCTAGTGAGTCCACTAGGAGAATGCGATCGTTATTTGGAATATTTCCATTCTTATCGATCAATCCAGCTTCAGTTGCGATCGCAGTGACTGTTCCAACGGTGTCGAAGAAGTCAGAGAGAAGCAAGGTGAAGACAAAGAGAACAGCAGTGATCACAGTGACGCGGTTAAATGCGCCAGTGAGGTTGATGTGACCGAAGAGGCTGAAATCTGGGGTTGCGAAGATCTTAGAAGGAAGTTTTGGAACGTTTAGTCCCCAACCCTTTGGATTTACAGCACCAGTTGCGCCATCGAAGTTCGGACCAATCTTGAAAGCCTTCTCAACAATGATTGCGACAACAGTAGAAGTAGTGATTCCAATGAGGAGAGCACCCTTAACTTTCTTCACGATCAAACCGATCATCAAGAAGAGGCCGAGTGCAAAGACGATGATTGGCCAACCAACAAGATTGCCATTATCGCCAAGGGTTACTGGAACTGGTCCAGCGCCTGTGCGACGAACGAAACCTGAATCAACGAGGCCGATCAATGTAATGAAGAGACCGATACCAACTGAGATTGCAATCTTCAGCTGAGCAGGGACTGCACGAAATACTGCGGTTCGGAAACCTGTCAGTACAAGCACTGTGATGATGAGACCTTCGATGATGATCAGACCCATTGCATCTGCCCATGTCATCTTCGATGCGATACCGACTGCAACGAATGTGTTGAGTCCTAGTCCGGTTGCAAGTGCTAGTGGGAAATTAGCAACAGCGCCCATGAGGATCGTCATAATTCCAGCCATAAGTGCAGTCATTGCTGCAACCATCGCTAGATTTGGATGATCTCCACTTCCGCCGAGAAACTTTCCATCGCCATCTTTAGCGAGTCCAATAATGAGCGGGTTGAGGGCAACGATGTAAGCCATTGTGAAGAATGTGACGAATCCGCCACGTACTTCACGGCCAACTGTTGATCCACGCTCTGAGATCTTGAAGAACGTATCAAGCATGAGGGACCTTCCTGATTTTGTTATCGGGGGTGATTGCGACCCCGTGTGAAATGTCGGCTCACAGACCGTGGGAATAGGTAAACCGTATAAGGAAAATGTGGGATTCCAGAGAGCGCCACTCTCTATCAATCCTTGAGGGTTGAGCGTGAAAGAAGAAAGTAATTCACTAAGATCACCCTTATGAAGGAGCTAGATGCAGCTGGAATCGTTGGCACAGAGCTGCGAGCCTCCTACGCAGAATGCAAGCGTCTTAACTCACTGCACGGCAAGACGTACTACCTAGCAACACTCTTACTTCCCGCAGCTAAACGTCCATTTGTCCATGCTCTCTACGGCTTTGCACGATATGCAGATGAAATTGTTGACGACTTGGAATCCACTCTTACCCTTGATGAGAAGGCAGACGCCCTTAAAAGTTGGGGCGATGGAGTTCTCAATGATTTAAGAGTTGGGGCGAGTAGAGATGCCATTGGAATGGCGCTCGCCGATACTGTTCGCCGTTTTGATATCCCAGTTGAATACTTTGAAAGCTTTATGCACTCCATGACGATGGATCTCACCGTCAGTGAGTACCAAACTTTCGAAGAACTCATGGAATATGTCTATGGGAGCGCGAGCGTGATTGGGCTCCAGATGGTTCCAATACTTGGCCCTCTCTCCCCCGATGCTTACCCTCTGGCCGAAAAATTAGGTACAGCATTTCAACTCGCCAACTTTATCCGCGATGTCGGAGAGGATTTAGATCGCGGTCGCATCTATCTACCCATTCAAGAATTAGAAAGTCACGGTGTGAGTTGGGAGATGCTGAGCGAACGCGTTGTTACTCCGCAGATCAGAGCGGCCCTGAAAGAACAGATAGCACGCGTGCGCAGACTCAAGCTTGAAGCTGACGCCGGTATTCATCTCTTGGAGCCATCTAGTCGCCCTTGCATTCAAGCGGCGAGTGAGCTCTACTGTGGGATTGTCGATGAAGTCGAGAAGATTGATTATCAAATCTTTACAGAGCGAGCAAAGACATCCCAGTGGCGTCGTGCAAAGGTTGCACTCCCAGCGCTAGCTCGTGCGATTGCTGCTCGTTAGGGTTTCTTTCCAGCTTTCACCCAGATAGTTAAGACTGAGAGAACAAGGGCAAAACCAAAGAAGAGATCTTCAAGTGGAGCACTAGCGATTCGCACTCCGATGATCGCCCCGCTGCGATACATCACGATGTCGCGCGAAGTTAGCCACCAATTTGTTAGGAGTTGAAAGGGAAGAATTATCGCGTAGGAACTCCAGAATGCTCTTCTCCTAAGTAGACCTACCCTTGTACCAAAGAGGTCAAAGAGAATACTGAGAAGAAAAAATATGGCAGCAGTAATCGTGTAGCTCATGACTCATCACCAATATTCCAGTGACTCTTCACTCGCCTGACGGCCTCGAGAGTCATGATTGCCGCAAGAGGAACTATGAGAAAGAAGAGATACTCCTCAAGGGGGATATTGAACGGTCCAAAAATTCCAAGTATCTGTTGTGGGTCAAAGGACCAATCATGGTGAGCGATAGCAAGTGCATCCCAGATTAAGAATGCTAGCGCGACAGGCGCAATCGCGAATAATGCGCGCTTGATACGTTGAAGGACTCTGACACGAAAGGCGATCTCTAACCAGAAAGAGCCGAGAACTGTGAATGCAAGCATTCCGACATAGCCCCACTTACCCATAGATGTAATGGTAACCTTTCATCAACGGGAGCCGCTTATTGGCTGAGAGGACTTGACCTACAAGTCGACCGTAAGACCAGTTCGGTAATGCGAATTGGAAAGGGGGTAGATCGTGCATTCCATTAATTCACTGATTATGACAACACTCTTCTCAGCTTGGGGTTATCACCTCAGCATCCTGGAGTTCTTCGCCTTTCTTACCTCGGTAGTCGGGGTCTGGCTTGGAGTCCTTGGGCCACGTTCGACCTGGCCTTGGTGGAATATCAGCAGCCTTCTCTACGCAGTGCTCTTCTTTGAAGAGAAATATTATGCAAGTGGATTTCTCCAATTCATCTTTATCCTTGGCGGTTTCTGGGGTTGGTTTGGTTGGGGGGCGAAGGGCGCAAAGCCTTCCAAGCTCTCCTTGAAAGCAAATTCAATCTGGCTCGCAGGCTTTGCTATCAGCTGGATTGCTCTTAATCCACTACTCATTCATCTTGGGGCTGCGGCAACTCTCACCGACTCCTTTGGCTTCGTTGGAAGTTGTATTGCTCAGGTGCTCATGGTGAAAGAGAAATTTGAGACATGGCCCCTCTGGTTTGTCGTAGATGCTGTCTACAGCGTTCAATTCTGGCGAGGTGGTCAATACCTCACATCGATTCTCTACATCATCTTCGTCGCAATTGCAGTAGCTGGTTGGGTACGTTGGAAGCGCGAAGCCGAGGCGCAAAGTGCAACAGCTTCATAATTCATGTTCCTGATAACTATTGATGGGCCGGCGGGCTCCGGGAAGACAACCTTGGCCGAGCAGATTCACGACTGCATATCGAAGAGTGGTGAATCGGTCGCAACTATCCATATGGATGATCTGTATTCAGGTTGGGATCATGCACTCTCACCAGCGCTAACGGATTCGATCAAAGAAATACTTAACGCTTATGAAACGGGCAGTGACCTCCTTATCCCGCAATACAACTGGGTAGCTCGAAGTTTCAGTGATCCACTCACAATAACTTCCCCTGCCGTTCTCATTATCGAAGGCGTTGGAAGTGGAGAGAGAGTTACGCGAAAGAGCGCTGATATCAAACTCTGGATTGAGGCACCGGCAGAGATAGCACTTGCGCGCGTCTTAGCACGGGATGGTGAAAATTTCCGAGCCCAGATGCAGAACTGGCGGCTACAAGAATCTGAGCACTTCCTGAAAGAGGGAACGAAGAGTGCTGCGGATTACCAGGTAAAGAGCGCGCCTTAAAGGGCTATCAGCCCTCCCCCTCCTTAAACTTTGAGCGTGTCTGATTTAACTGGTGAACTCATTGATGGGCGTTACCAGCTTCAGCGTTTAATTGCTGCTGGTGGCATGGCTTCTATCTACATTGGTATGGATACGCGGCTGGACCGATTTGTTGCGGTAAAGATTATGCATCCACATCTTGCCAACGATGAAGAATTTGTTAATCGTTTTATTCGCGAAGCGAAGGCAGCGGCTGCGCTCTCTCATCCCAATATTGTTGCAATTCAAGATCAAGGGTGGAATGAAGGCGGGAGTCCAGCTGTCTTTATAGTCATGGAATATATCGATGG
>CAITVX010000010.1 GCA_903895995.1 uncultured Actinomycetes bacterium | reverse complement strand
CCATCGCAGAATCTTGAATGAGATCACGCGTAAGTTTTGCAACGGTATCCCAATCTCCATATGCCTGGTAGGCCTCGATCATTGCAAACTCTGGGGAGTGGCTTGAATCTGCGCCTTCGTTACGGAAGTTGCGGTTGATTTCAAAGACGCGCTCAAGGCCGCCGACTACGCAACGCTTTAGGAAGAGTTCAGGGGCGATACGCATGAAGAGATCCATATCGTATGCATTGCTGTACGTCTTAAATGGACGAGCAGTAGCACCACCGTGCATGACTTGAAGCATTGGGGTCTCGACCTCAATGAAATCTTGCTTGTTAAATGTTTCGCGCAGTTGGCGCATTACTTGTGGGCGAAGTCGTGCATTGCTACGTGCTTCAGGGCGAACAATGAGATCGACATAGCGCATACGAACGCGAGTCTCTTCGCTCAAAGGTTTGTGTTCGACAGGTAGTGGACGAAGTGACTTAGAGGCGAGTTTCCACTCTGATGCAAGGATAGAAAGTTCTCCTCGCTTTGAGGTAATAACTTCTCCCGTTACAGAGACGATATCGCCCAGATCAATTTCAGATTTCCAGAGGCCCAATGATTCTTCCCCGACTTTGTCGAGTGAGAACATTGTCTGTAATTCGGTTCCATCACCCTCGCGCAGCGTTGCAAAGCAGAGCTTGCCAGTATCGCGCTTAAAGATTACGCGTCCAGAGACGCTCTCAATCTTTCCGGTTGCAACATCAATCTCGAGGCCATCATTCTCGCTTCGGATTTCTTTCAAACTCTTCGTTCTAGGTACAGAGACTGGATACGCCTCAGAGCCACGTTCGATGATCGATGCACGCTTCTCCCGGCGGATTCTTAGCTGCTCGGGTAGATCATCTTCTGGCGTATTTACGGCTTGATCGCTCACTGTCGGATCTTACTAAAAATTACCCTTGTGATCGTTCATGGACCAACCGCAAGCCGATAAGCGTGAGATCTTCCTCGTGAAAATCAATAGTTTCACTAATTCCAAGGACGAGAGGGGCGAGCCCGCCAGTCGCTATAACGCTCACTTCACCAGTATCGGGATAGAGAATTTCAAGCTCATCAATGATGCGATGAACTAACCCATCTACCTGGCCGGCAAATCCAAAGATTGTGCCAGATTGAAGCGCTTCTACTGTGTTCTTTCCGATAACGCTCTTCGGGCGAACAAGTTCTACCTTGCGCAATTGTGCTGCGCGAGAAGCGAGAGCTTCGACGGATATTTCAATTCCGGGTGCAAGTGCGCCACCGAGGAACTCACCCTTTGGTGAGACAACATCGAGATTTGTGGAAGTACCAAAATCAACGACGATACATGGGCCAGATGATCCATAGAGCGTGTGAGCAGCCAAGGTATTGACAATGCGATCTGCGCCGATTTCACGAGGATTATCTACTAGTAGTGGAACGCCTGTCTTAGTACCCGGCTCGATAATTGTGCATTTAATTTCAGCAAAGTAGCGAGCGATCATTGTGCGTAGCTCGCGCAACACTGATGGAACTGTAGAACATACAGCGAGACCAGTGACGTTATACCCTTCGATGAGAGATCTATATAAGAGCCATAGCTCATCAGCTGTGTCGCGTGGATCGGTCTTCACTCGCCATGAACGAACTAGTTCTTCTTCGTCAAAGATTCCAAGTACTGTATTTGTATTTCCTACATCGATCGCTAGCAACATTTAAGGCTCCATCCTTAGGTCTAATCCAATATCCAATGACTTTGCAGAATGTGTAAGTGCACCCACAGCGATGTAATCCACTCCAGTTTCTGCATACGCAGCTGCATTCTCAAGCGATAAACCGCCTGATGCTTCCAGCTTTGTGCGACCTGCAACGATTCCAACCGCTTCGCGGCACTGCGCGACGCTCATGTTGTCCAACATAATTAAATCTGGGTTACCTGCAAGCACTTCTTGAAGCTGTTCTAAGGTATCGACTTCAATCTCGATCTCAGCACCTGGGTACTGTGAACGAACCATCTCAAAGGCTTTGAGTACGCCACCTGCAGCCACAATATGGTTATCTTTGATGAGAGCAGCGTCAGAGAGTGACATTCTGTGATTTGTTCCCCCACCCATCCGCACTGCATATTTTTCAAGTACGCGCCATCCAGGAGTTGTTTTACGAGTATCACGAACTTGGCATTTCGTACCAGCAACCGCATCTACCCAGCGTCTGGTCAGTGTTGAAATTCCGCTCAAGTGTGTAAGGAAATTAAGTGTTGTTCGCTCGGCGAGGAGAAGGGCACGAACATTTCCTCGGGCGATGAGCACAACACTTCCGGCCTCTGTTTCATGTGCACAGGAGACAGGGGTTTCAATATCTGTGATTCCTAACTTATTAAGCACTGCAACAGCGATGGGTATGCCTGAAACAACACCAGCTTCTCTGAGGCGATATTCGGCAACACCAACTTGATCAGCACCGATAGTCGCAACAGATGTAATGTCGACCCCACCAGCAAGATCTTCAGCGATTGCCATTGAAATAAGTTCTTCGATATGTGAGTCAATCTCAATCATTTTTTTACCTCACTCAATGTTGTGCTCCATCGACCCTTTTGATCGTACTTCTGGACTACGCGCTTCTCCCATGCAGGATCTGTCAATGGAAAATCAGTACGCCAATGTGAACCGCGTGACTCAGTTCGCGCAAGTGCACCCCTGACGATAGCTTCTGCCAGTAGATAGAGATTTGATGCCTCCCACGCTTCTATGCGTGGCTCAGAACTTAGTTGAGTACCGAGTTGATCCAGAGTTGTAAGAGTCGCCTGTAACGATTCTTCTGAGCGCATGACGCCTGCACCTTCACTCATCGTGAGTTGCAAGGTGAGTTTAATTGCGGGGTTAAGTAAGAAGCCCTCATTCTGATCTTCTACAGGAAGAACTTGTTCTGGAAGATTTGCTGCGATATCACTGGCGATGCGTGCACCGAATACAAGTCCTTCAAGAAGTGAGTTAGAGGCTAAGCGATTTGCACCATGCGCTCCAGTGCATGCACTTTCACCACATACATAGAGCCCCTTGATAGATGTTCGACCATTGAGGTCTACAAGTACACCCCCAGATGCGTAATGTGACGCTGGTGCTACTGGAATCAACTGCTTCGTTGGGTCAATGCCATTCGCCTTGCATGATGCATAAATGGTTGGGAATCGTCCTTCAAAATCTGCGATCCCAGTTGCATCTAGCCAGACATGAGGAATATTCCACGTGCGCATCTGAGTAAAGATCTCTTTTGCAACAATGTCGCGTGGTGCAAGATCTGCGAGCTCATGCTTCTTCACCATAAAACGCTCGCCTTTGTGGTTAAGCAAGAATGCTCCTTCACCACGAACTGCTTCACTAATTAGTGGTTGCTGTCCGCCTTCTGCTGTATCTCTCCATAAAACCGTAGGGTGGAATTGAATGAATTCAACATCTGCAACTTGCGCACCAGCGCGCAGTGCAAGTGCAACTCCATCACCCGTTGAAACAGATGGATTAGTTGTCTGCGAATAAACTTGTCCAAGCCCACCCGTTGCAACGACAACTGCCTTTGCAAGAGCTTGTCCAACTCCATCGCGACTTCCCTGTCCAATTACATGCAGCGTTACTCCACAGACTTGGCCATTCGCATCTTGGAGTGCATCAATTGCGAGTGCTTGCTCAATAACTTCGATGCCATCATCACCTTTAATGGCTTCAAGAAGAGCTCGTGATACTTCGGCTCCTGTTGCATCTCCACCTGCATGCAAGATGCGATTTCTATGGTGGCCACCTTCGCGAGTTAATGAAATCTCTCCAGAATCAGAGCGATCAAAGACAGCACCACGCGCAATAAGTTTTCGAACCGCTTCTGGACCTTCAGTCACAAGGATTT
The DNA here is from genome assembly GCA_903895995.1 of uncultured Actinomycetes bacterium. Classification (GTDB taxonomy): domain Bacteria; phylum Actinomycetota; class Actinomycetes; order Nanopelagicales; family Nanopelagicaceae; genus PALSA-747. Next base: position 18,778 of record CAITVX010000010.1, on the reverse strand, counting down.
TTACGGCTGCAAGATCACAAAGCCCTGCTCCCGCAATAAGTGTGTCGCTTTCGTGTTGGTCAGGAGAATCTCCCGGCCCGAGTGCTGCTGCGATTCCACCCTGCGCCCATTTAGTTGAGCCCTCATCGAGAAGTGCTTTTGTCACGAGCAATACAGATAGACCAGCTGCGCGAACATTGAGGGCAGTTGTTAATCCGGCAACGCCAGATCCAATAACAACGACATCTGCCTTCGTGGTCCAGCCAGGCTTGCCTGCTAGTAGCTTCATGCGACCACGCTCATCTGCATATTGTCTAACAATCGGACTCCATTTACCCAACCGGCAATGAGCGCTCGAGTGTTAAGAGTTGAAGCACTTGCCTCTTCAAAACTCTCTTCATCGATCACAATGGCGTAGTCGAGCTTGAAACCGGGTTCAGATGCGAGCACCTCAAGCATCGTTGAGTGGGGATCACGACTCTCACGCGCAGCCAGAAGAGCTTGTGAGATAACGAGTGCGCTCTTACGACCCTCATCACCCAATCGGATGTTGCGAGATGAGAGTGCTAACCCATCTTGATCTCGAATCAGTGGGGCAGAAATTATTTGAACCGGGACCTTATTCTCTTGAACCCACTGCTTAATCAGGAATAGTTGTTGAAAATCTTTCTCACCGAAGACCGCATAAGTTGGTTGAACGTGTTTGAAGAGGCGATCAACAACTGTAAGTACTCCATCAAAGTGACCGGCTCGATTAACGCCTTCGTATTTACTTCCTAATTTCCCAGCACTAATAATCGAAGGCTCATCTGGATATATCTCATCGACAGTGGGAGCCCAGATCTGCATTGCCCCAGCACTCATCGCTAATTTTTTATCAGCATCTAGATCTCGTGGGTATTTTGCTAAATCTTCTTTATTCTCAAATTGCAGTGGATTAACAAAGATACTGAGAACAACTTCATCAGAATAACTCTTTGCAAGCTCTATCAAGGATAAATGCCCAGCATGAAGCGCACCCATGGTGGGTACAAATGCACGATCTTTCATGTACTGCTCCAGTCCGCTTTGGGTACCAGGCCTATGGGAGTAATCGTACCTCGCCTTTACCAGGCAAAAATGCGCCAGGATCTATCTCGAGCCAAGGATCGAGTACGAAGCGACGCTCATGAGCCCGTGGATGTGGCAGCGTCAGAAGCTCTGTATCCATCTCAGTATCACCTGCGACGATCAGATCAAGATCAAGTGTGCGCGCGCCCCAGCGTTCGATTCTCTCTCGGCCAGCCAATAGCTCAATCTCTTGCATCGCAAAGAGAAGTTGAATTGGTTCCAACTCACTCTCCCCTATGAGTACCGCATTTAAGTAATCGGGTTGTTCTGGTCCACCCACCGGTGCAGTTTCAATATATGTAGAAACTTTCTCAACATCGATAATTTTTCGTAACGATGCAACTGCTGAATCTAACGTTGCTGTGCGATCCCCAAGATTGGAACCAAGAGCGATGACGACCTTCATCGGTCTCTGCGGATATGTACAGCTACTGCAGCTTCTACAGGGGCTTCGGGTTTAAAGATCGTTACTTCTACGCTCTCTACCTTGGGATAATTTCTTAACACAACATTCACCACTCGGTCAGCAAGTGTCTCAATCAAATTTACTGGCTCACCTTCAAGGATGCTCTTTACATCGGGTACGACTTTTGAATAATCAGTTGAATCATTGACATCATCACTGAGCGCTGCAGGTGATAGATCCGTGTAGAGAATGAGATCTGCCAAAAATCTTTGGCCCTCCCGGCGCTCTTCTGGATAGACGCCGTGGAAACCAAAGCCACTTACTCCGCTAATTCGAATCTGATCCATTAGTAGTAGAGCTCCTCAATAACTTCGATTGCATCGCGATGCGGTTTAACGCTATGAGTGCGCACTCCCCAGATTTCGCGCCTGGCCAAATCAGAGGTGATGGCTAACGTCGCTGCTTCACGATCTGAAGGTGTATCCGCACCAATCAGTTCACCGAGGAATCTCTTACGTGAGACACCAACAAGTAGTGGATATCCCAAGAGTTGTAAGCGTTCTAGGTTACGAAGCAAGATCCAGTTCTGTTCTGCATCCTTAGAAAAACCAATGCCTGGGTCGAGAATAATCTGTTCTGGAGCTACCCCTGCTTGTAAGAGTTCGGTGACGCGTTCATCGAGTTCATTCTTCACATCGCGAACAACATCATCGTAGTGAGCAAGATTCTGCATCTCTTTGGAATGTCCGCGCCAATGCATCGCGATGTATTGAATTTGGGGTGAGCCCGCAATCACTTTGGCCATCAGTGGGTCAGCTAGCCCCCCGCTCACATCATTGACAATTGTCGCCCCTGCTCCGATCGCAGCTTTTGCTACCTCAGAGCGCATCGTGTCAACGCTTACCACGACACCAAGTTCGCGAAGCTCTGTAATAACAGGAATCACTCGATCTAACTCATCTTCGATACTTACTCTTTCAGCCCCTGGGCGCGTTGACTCTCCGCCAACATCAACGATATCTGCGCCATCATCGATCAGCTGGCGCCCATGTTTCATCGCATCTTCAAAGGCAAAGTGTTGGCCACCATCGGCGAATGAATCTGGAGTGACATTTAATATGCCCATCACCAGAGTTCTTTCGTGAGTGGGTTTGTCGTAACTCATCTGATCGAACTTAACTCTTATGTGACGTTATAAGCGCCATAGCTTCTGCGCGCGTTGCTGAATTCCGAAGCTGACCTCGTACTGCACTTGTGACAGTTCGGGCTTGCGCCTTACGAACCCCACGCATTGACATGCACAGATGTTCGCAATCAATAATCACAATCACACCACCTGGTTCGAGCGCTTCAACCATTGCATCTGCGATCTGAGTAGTGAGTCGCTCTTGAACTTGTGGCCGGCGTGAATACATATCGACTAGCCGTGCGATCTTGGATAGGCCAGTAATGCGACCGGACGGTCCTGGGATATATCCAACGTGAGCTACCCCGTGAAAAGGAGTGAGGTGATGTTCGCAATGTGAAAATACTTCGATATCACGCACGATCACTAGCTCTGAATGGCCAATATCAAATGTTGTTGAGAGTACTTCTGAAGGCTTCTGCCACAGACCTTGGAAGTTCTCTTGGAAAGATTTGGCTACACGCTTTGGTGTATCGCGCAATCCATCTCGAGTTGGATCTTCACCTAGTGCGAGCAATAACTCTGTGACTGCTTTTTCAGCGCGTGCTTGATCAAATGGTGCCCGGGCATTTCCATCATCAGGACCCATGGATACTTTGCTGATCTCGCTATCACTCACTTGCAGGCGCTGCCTTCTTACGCGCGCGCTTTGCAGGCTTTACTTCTGCATCAGGAGTAGAAGATTTTGCCGGTGAAAGAGCGACCGGTGGTTGGCTAGATGGTGTGCGATCTGGTGATCCGGTCCATGCTGGACGAGGCTTTACGCGCTTGATCCCAGTAAATATCTTGGCGATATCATCTTTGAGAAGAGTCTCACGCTCAAGGAGTTCAACAACTAATTGATCAAGGACCTTGCGGTTCTCAACGAGAATATCAAAGGCCTCTTGGTGAGCGTTCTGAATAAGATTTCTAATCTCTTCATCAACGATGCCAGCAACCTCTTCAGAGTAATCGCGTTGATGCCCATAATCGCGACCCAAGAATGGTTCACCTTCAGAGTTGCCAAGCTTGATCGCACCAATACGCTCTGTCATTCCATATTGAGTAACCATCGCGCGGGCGAGGTTGGTCGCCTTCTCAATATCATTTGAAGCGCCCGTTGTTGGATCGTGGAAGATCAACTCTTCAGCAGCTCGGCCACCGAGTGAATATGCCAATTGATCGAGCATCTGATTTCGTGTTGTTGCATAACGATCTTCATCAGGTAGGACCATTGTGTAACCAAGTGCACGGCCACGAGGCATGATCGTGATCTTGTGTACTGGATCTGTATGAGGAAGCGCAGCTGCAACAAGTGCGTGGCCACCCTCGTGATATGCAGTGATTCGACGCTCTTCTTCAGTCATTAAACGTGTCTTGCGTTGTGGGCCCGCCATAACGCGATCGATAGCTTCATCGAGCGCATCATTGGTAATAACCTTTGCGCCTTCGCGTGCAGTGAGAAGTGCGGCCTCATTCAATACATTTGCAAGATCCGCACCCGTGAATCCTGGTGTGCGCTTTGCAAAATCTGAGAGATCAACTGATTTAGCAAGTGGCTTACCCTTTGCATGGACTTCAAGAATCGCAGCACGACCTTTGAGATCGGGACGATCAACAGGAATCTGTCGATCAAAACGACCTGGACGAAGTAGCGCAGGATCTAATACATCAGGGCGGTTTGAAGCTGCGATCAAAATAACTTGGCCATTGGCTTCAAAGCCATCCATCTCAACAAGAAGTTGGTTCAGAGTCTGTTCGCGCTCATCATGACCGCCACCTAGACCTGCACCGCGTTGACGACCGACTGCATCGATCTCATCGATAAAGATAATTGCTGGAGCATTTGCCTTTGCTTGAGCGAAGAGATCGCGAACGCGCGCAGCTCCGACGCCGACAAACATCTCAACGAAATCTGAGCCAGAGATTGAATAGAAAGGAACATTTGCTTCACCTGCGACTGCGCGAGCGAGAAGAGTCTTTCCTGTTCCCGGAGGTCCATACAGGAGCACTCCCTTGGGAATCTTCGCTCCAATATCTTGGTACTTCTGAGGTTCAGCTAAGAAATCCTTGATCTCTCGGAGCTCTTGAACCGCCTCATCAGCACCAGCAACATCGGCAAAGGTATTTGTAGGGGTCTCTTTATTATTGAGCTTCGCCTTTGATCGGCCGAATTGGAATACTCGATTCCCACCTTGAGCGTTGCCCATAAAGAGCATGAGCAAGAAACCAATAAGAAGGAATGGCCCAAAGCTATAGAGAAGTGAGGCTAAGAAAGATGTTGTAGGAATCTTTACATTCCACTCCTTAGGAGGTGGATTGCTTGTTAGAAGTCCAACAATCAACTGTTCTTGATTGGATACATACGATGTCTCAAGCTTCTGAGATCCGTTGTAGTAAACGCCGCTCTTCAAAATAACTTGTAGCTTCTGATCTTTATCGATCAAGAGAGCTGAATCAACCTTGTTGCTAGATATCTCGGCAAGGACTGTCGACGTATTTACCTTTATAAATTGGTTGCCAGAATTTGAGATACGGCCGAAGATAGAGATGACAATAATTGCGATAATGATCCAGAAGAGAGGCATGCGCAGCCAACGACGCATCTTCTGTTTTGGAAGTTGAACTTTCTTATCTGCCACGACTTTTAATCCCCAAAGCTCTCTTATGAGTAGATGTGCTCAGCGAGCACACCAATGAAATCTAGATTGCGATACTTCTCGTTGTAATCGAGTCCATAGCCAACGACGAAATCTTTTGGAATATCAAAGCCAACATATTTAACATCAACATTGACCTTTGCAGCTTCTGGCTTACGAAGCATGGTAAGAATTTCAACACTCGCTGTTCCGCGAGATTCAAGATTTGATTTGAGCCATGCGAGTGTGAGACCGGTATCGACGATATCTTCAACAATCAGTACGTGACGCCCGGTGATATCGCGATCAAGATCTTTCAAAATACGTACAACGCCACTGGATTTTGTTCCTGAGCCATAACTTGAGACAGCCATCCAATCCATTTCGACATGGCGGTTTAGTGCACGTGAAAAATCAGCCATTGTCATTACTGCGCCTTTAAGAATTCCAATAATAAGTAGGTCGCGTCCCTCAAAATCTGCTTCAACTCGGCGCGCTAATTCATGCAGTCGCGCATTAATCTCTTCGCCAGTAACGATTACGCGAGAGATATCTGTTCCAGCTGTTGTGAGATCCACTGTGCTCCTTATGAAGGCGGGTTGGTTAAATAGGGCGCGAGAGCGAAAGTCTGCCCGAAATTCGTGAAACCTTCACACCGCCGGGGAGGGAGGCCTCGCCTTGCCCCTTCCAGGATGTGACGAAAGCCTCTACAGGCGCAATATGGTCGGCAGTAAGCGTGCCGGCAGGAGCTCCAAGAGCGTAAATCGCGCTACGGAGTACTCGAACGCGCACCGCCTTGGTCAAGGCGGTGTGCTCTTCAATAACCAAATCTGGGTGGCTGGCTAGAAATTGCGCGGCAAGCTGATCGAGAGCATCGGCATCTTCGCGCAGGATCCGAGAGCTGCGGGCGAGTGATTCTGTAATCCCAGGACCGAGCTCGGATTCCATCAGAGGCAAAATATTTTTGCGCACCTTCACTCGAGTGAAACTTTCATTTTCATTGTGAGGGTCAGACCAAAAATCAATTCCAAGTTCGGCACATGATGCCACTGTCGTTGCTCGATCTACTTCCAAGAGGGGGCGAAGATATTTACGATCTGGTGAGGATGCCGCCATACCGCTTAGCGAACGCGTACCTGAACCGCGTGCTAAACCAAGGAGAACTGTTTCAGCTTGGTCATTTAAAGTATGTCCTAAGAAAATCGAAGGTGCTGCAAATTCTGTGAGAGCACGATCAAAGGCCTTGTACCTTGCGCGACGAGCGGAGGCTTCAAGACCATCTGAGATTTCAACATCTACCTTCATAATTTTAATCTGGTGAAATCCAAGCTTGGTAAGAGTTTGCGTGGTTTGTTCAGCGATCGCAGCAGAGCCTTCTTGTAATCCGTGATCGATAATAATCGGGATCAGATTGATTGCTAGATCAGTAGCTTCAAGCTGAAGAGATGCGGCAAGTGCTAGTGAATCAGCCCCGCCTGAAACTGCAATCAAGATATTCTCTCCAGGAGAAAATTGCGCAAGCCAAGGCCGAACCGCTGATCGAAGTACAAGGGTTGCCCTCATAGAGCTATCTTAAAGTGAAAAGCAGACTCTGGTTAGACCCGTCCGCCCGATGGCATTAAGCCTTGGATACTATAAATATTGGAATAGAGAAGGCCCTTGCTCTTGGAGTTCGCCTCCCACATCATGCCGTTTCCAGCGTAGATGGTGATGTGGTGAATATTTTGGACGCTGCCATCAAATGAGTAGAAGAGCAGATCACCAGGGATGAGCTGGCTCAGAGGCACACGCTTAGTATCTACAAAGTAGAGGGCAGCATTTAACCTCGACCAGTTCGGATAGCCAAGCCCGGCTGATTTATATGCCGCATAGACAAGGCCCGAGCAATCGAATGACTTTGGACCTTGGGCACCCCAGACATATGGGTAACGTGCCAATACTTGAACCTTTGCGAAAGCAACTGCTGCTGCACGTATTGCATCAGTTGATCGAGTTGTCGAGCGTCCTTTAAATCCACGATCTGGCCAGATTTTCGCTTGGTACTTTGTCGTTGTCGCAATCGCCGCATTAGCCTCTTCAAGTTGAGCTAACTGCAACTGTTGTTCAAGAGTAAGGCGAATGCTGCGTGCCTTTGCAAGTTCAGCCATCAATTGGTTTTCAATGGCAAGGAGCCTACTCACCTCTTTTTGTTGAACTGCTTTAGCATCATCCGCAATTTTCTTTGTAGCAGCGACTTTATCTGTCGCGACTGCCTGTGCCGCTTTTGTGCGATCCGCTTCAATTTGAGCAGCCTTCGCGACAACCATTGCCGCTTGATAACGCTTGAGTGCGGTTGAGTTACTTGCCCCAAGTTGATCGAGAGTATTGAGGCGATCGATTAAATCCTGGGGTCCGTTTGCATGTAAGAGTGATTCGATATCTGTGAAGCCAGATCCCATGATGTATGCGTTCTGAGCCATGCGACCAATTTGACGGTTTTGTTCCGCTACAGCTGCGGCAGTTAGGGCCGCATGTGATGCGGCTGCTTGAGCTTGTTGAATTGCAACTTTGAGATCAGCTTGAGCTTTTGCATATTTAACTTGCGCTGCATTAGCGACTGCGGTCAACTGTCTAAGAGTTCCTTGCGCCGCGCTTAACTTTGATGCGGCTTGATTCGCGGCTGATTGTTTCGCAGCCTCTGCAGCCTTTGCAGCATCGATCTGTGCCTTTGTTGGTTTCGGAGTTTTAGCCAAAGCTAGCTCCCCGGTACTTCCGGTGAAAATAAGTGCGCCAATTAAGGCAGCGACTGTTAAGCGATTTTTCACGAAGAAGGCTCCTTGGGGTTAAGCCTTAATTTTACTTGGTCAACCCCTGAAAGAGCTGTAACTGCCTTAGTTCGCTACATCTCGTCTCTTAAAGAGAAATGCAACGACTGCACCTGACCCGACCAAATAAACTGCACTCACGATCAGGGAATGCTGATAAGAGAATGTGAAGTTCTGACTCGTGGTCAGGTTGGTGAGGTTCTGTCCTGGCAACCACTTTGCAGTGCTTGTTACAAGCCTAGCCAGGATATTTTCAAGAATCAAGAACCAGATAACCCCACTTGCAATTGCGCTGATAGGTGAACGGAAGAGCAATCCAAGAATCATCCCGACAGAGCCAAAGCCGGTCACGCTTAAGAGAACGTTGCCGAGAGCAGTGGCGAGGATTGTCATTCCCGCGCTCGTGGTCCACGAAGTCGTGCTCACGTGAGCATGGCCTGCAAGTGCATAGGCCATAGTGCTACTCGAAACGAGTGAGAGCAGAACCATCAAGATCGCAAACAGAACCATTGAGATGTACTTGCCGCTCAGAATTTTCATACGTGCAGGTTGGCGAACTAAGAGGTTACGAAGAGTCCCGTATGTGTACTCCTGCGCCGTTTGGGACGCGAAGATACAGAGAGCAACAATTCCTAAGAGGAATGCAACGATATTAAAGCCATAAACAAGTCCATGCGGAGTGCTGAGGAATTGCGCTGTCACTATTTCACCGCGCCTGCCATTTCCTTGTGGGTTACCGACTCGCCAGAAAGTAAGGAAGGTGAAGAGCACTGTCAGCAAGGTGACTATCGCCATTGTTGAGAGCAGAAGAGTTGGGCGGCGCAACTTACGCATCTCAGCCCAAATAACGTTGATCATTGGCTATCTCCTGTCATCTCAAAGAATGTCTCTTCTAGCGTTGGGAGGACGCAAGTAAGTGAAGCGAGAGTTATTCCAGCTTCGAAGGCTAAGCGATTCAGCGTCGCAGACCAATCTGCAGGGCTAGTGACGTGTGCAGAACCATCTTTTACAGTTACTTCATGCCCACTCTTTTTAACAATATCTACTAATTTATTGAGATCGACTTCATATTCAGGTTTTGCCACAAGGATTGGTTGTTGGGCAGAGAGTAAGTCGCCTGTCTTTCCGCTGAAAATTACCTTTCCTTCTCGCAGCATCACAAGATATTCGCAGATCATTTCAATCTCAGAGAGCAGATGAGATGAGACAAAGACACTCGTTCCATCGGCAGCTAAATCTTTAATGAGCGAGCGCACTTCATGAATGCCATTGGGATCCAGCCCGTTGGTTGGTTCATCAAGAACTAACAATTTTGGATTTGGAAGAAGAGCCGCGGCGATTCCTAGCCGTTGCTTCATGCCGAGTGAGTAGGTCTTAAATTTTGAACCACCGCGATCACCAAGGCCAACACGTTCAAGGAGTTGGTCAACAATCCCCTGATCAAATCCACCAAGAGATGCGAGTACCCGAAGGTTCTCACGACCAGAAAGTGCGGGATAAAAGGCTGGCCCTTCAATCATTGCTCCAACACGTGGCAGATATTTTTCCGGTTCTGAGATTGAGTGGCCGAGAACGGTTCCGGTACCACCGGTTGGAGAGATGAGTCCAAGAAGCATGCGAATTGTGGTGGTCTTGCCTGATCCATTGGGACCTACGAAGCCACAGACGGTGCCAAGCGGGACGCTAAATGTTGCATGCGAGAGAGCTGCTCGTTCTCCATAGACCTTGGTGAGATCGGTAACTGATATCGCCAGTTCTGAGCTTTGAGTGCCTAAATTCATGTACTCACAGTAGCGCTTACAATTATCTGGTGACGAATTCAGAGCGCCCTTGGGGATATCGAGAGAATACTCACGGCAAAAGCCCAGATTGGCAGCTTCATGCTGATACCGCGAGCGTTCGCGCTGGTCTTGCACGCTCTGGATTTGGTGAGACTGGTGAAGCGTTATACCTAACCTCTGGATTTACTTACGAATCTGCAGAAGAAGCGGTTGCGTCATTCGCTGACGAGACAGATCATTACCTTTATAGCCGATTCCACAATCCAACGGTCTCGATCTTCGAGAAACGCCTTGCAGCGCTTGAAGGCGCCGAACTCTGCGTAGCAACTGGCTCTGGCATGTCTGCGATGTTTGCATCGATCGCATGTCTTGTTTCACAAGGTGATCATGTAGTCGCATCTGCTTCGATGTTTAGCTCTTGTTATGTTGTGCTCGCTGAAATTCTTCCTAAGTGGGGCGTCACAGTTGAGTTTGTTAAGGGAAGTGTTAAGGCAGATTGGGAGAAAGCGCTAAGCCGCCCTACCAAAGCAGTCTTCATTGAAACACCAAGTAACCCAATGTTGGAAATTGTTGATATTGCCATGGTGAGCGAACTTGCGCACAAAGTTGGAGCAACAGTCATCGTTGATAATGTGATGGCATCACCAATATTGCAGAAGCCTTTACAACATGGCGCAGATGTCATTATGTACTCAGCGACAAAACATATTGATGGCCAAGGTCGCGTACTTGGTGGTGCAATTCTTGGTTCTGCTGATTACATCAATAATCATTTACAACCATTCACTCGGCACACAGGCCCAAACCTCAGTGCATTTAATGCGTGGGTCTTACTCAAGTCGCTTGAAACAATCGGCATGAGAGTTGAGCGGATGAACTCAAATGCCCAGGCGGTCGCAGAATTTCTCTCAGCTCACCCTAAAGTTGAAGCTGTTAACTACCCAGGCCTCAAGAGCCACCCTGGTTACGCGATCAATTCACGCCAGATGAGTGGTGGTGGAACAACTATGAGTCTCACTCTCAAAGGTGGTCAAAAGGCCCTCTTTGCAGCGATGAATAAGCTTGTTGTGATCGATATTTCTAACAATCTTGGTGATAGCAAATCACTCATTACTCACCCAGCATCAACAACACATCGCCGTCTCGCTCCTGAAATCAGAGAAGATCTAGGCATTACAGATTCATTAGCGAGACTTTCAGTGGGCCTTGAGCACTCAACTGATCTCATCAAGGATCTTGAGCAAGCTCTTCAATAAAACTAGCTCAGCAATACTCCGGCAACGAGTAATACCGAATACGCACTTAAATAAGTAATAGACCAGTGGAAGAGCTTTGCTGCTGACTTTTCAGAGTCAGGGCTATTGATCTTTGTGAGAGTCGTCCCGAATCCAAGGGCCAAGATAAATGTGATTGCAGCAGTCCACCACGGTAGGTGTGCGCTTTGAACAACTGCAAGAGATGTCAGAAACATTCCAGTTGTATGTAAGAGCATCTGCATCTGGACATTTTTTAGCGTTGCAACGACTGGCAACATTGGAATTCCAGCAGCCGCATAATCATCTTTATATTTAATTGCGAGAGCCCAGAAATGCGGTGGAGTCCAGAAGAAGATCAAAGCAAAAAATAACCATGCAGTAAGTGAGAGTGAATTTGTCACTGCCGCCCAGCCGATGAGTACTGGCATGCAACCAGCAATTCCACCCCAGACAATATTCTGAGATGTACGACGCTTAAGACCCATCGTATAAAAGAATACATAGAAAGCGATTGCTAGTGCAGTAAGAACCGTTGCCCAAAAAGTGGTGAAGATGTAGAAGATCGCAAGTGAGATCACGGTTATCACTGACGCAAAGATCATCGCTGCTGTTTTGGTGATATCCCCATTAACGAGTGGTCGCTTTGAAGTGCGAGCCATCAAGCGATCTGATTCAACTTCAATCACCATGTTGTAAGCATTCGAAGCGCCTGCGGCAAGTGTGCCGCCGATAAGAGTTGCAATAGTTATTTTGAGGCGTGGGACCCCGTGTGAAGCTAAGAAGAGTGCGGGAAGGGTTGTTACTAAGAGGAGCTCAACGACTCGTAACTTCATCAGGGCGATGTAGGGACGAACTGATGTTGAGGACATAGTACGAACTGTAGACATATTTATGGGATAGTAGGAGCCGGGGAGGGAGTGCCGGTCGGGCCTGGCTTGGCGATTGTCGCCAACATCTTGTCTATCGTCTCTCTGGCGGCGGTTCTGGCGCTCTCGCGATTGATGATCCGATCAGCAATGAAGGTAAATGCATATTGATTCTCGCCCACAGTCACAAAACCAGCGAGGCTCACTGTTGTATCGATCCACCCTGTCTTCGCTTTAACGAGCCCGACAGCAGATGGTGCATCCTTTACGAAGCGACTCTTCAGTGTGCCTGTCTCACCTGCGGTTGGAAGCCCGTCATAAATAACTTTCAAATCGGGATTCTTCTTTATTTCAACCAGCAGTGATGTAATCGTTCGAACAGATACCCGAGTCTGGTGCGATAACCCATTTCCATCTTGTACAAGTAGCCCTTCAGCAGGAACATTTAATTCCTTGAGCGTCTTCTCAAAGACACTTTGCAGCCCACTGACATCAGTCGGCAATCCATCTTGATGGGCGGATGAGTGAGCGAGGCGATCAGCGATGGTGTTATCACTCCAGAGCAATGTGAATTTAATAATATCTTTAAGTGGTGGAGACTTAATTGTCGCAAGTGGTTTTCTGATGAGTGCATCTGCTGCACCACTTGAAATGGGATGAGCGACAATCTTGATTCGACCTTTAAAAAATCTCTGGAGATTCGTAACATCTTGGGTATAGACATCTTTGTAATAGAGCGTCATAAACCGAAGATGAGGGTGTGCAATAAGAACTTTATTAATCAAATATGGCCCATAGGAGCGGTGATACTTCTTCTCTTCAAAGCGGCTCGCGGTAATCCATGGATCGCGTTCACCTGATAAGACGTAGACGCTTGATTTCCCTGTTGTATTGATAGTTGTTGTAAATACTTTATCTGCCCCATAACTCTTGAGAGCAGTTGTCATTGAGATTAATTTCAAGACAGAGGCTGGAGCACGAGTCTTATCTGGTTCATTGGAATAGATCGTCTCGCCAGTTGCGGGATCTACAACAAGGATTCCAGGATCGTGCAGAGTGGGAGACTTCGATAAGTTGATAAAAGATTGAGGTAGATCAAGTGCCAGCGCTGGCGCCACAGAAGTGAGGGCAATTGCGAGAGCAGTGAACGCGAATATGACTCTCTTGACCCCTGAAGCGCTCGTTTGCATGGGGCGATTATGCCCTGTTCGCTCTCTTATTTAGAGTTAAGCCATGACAGAAGCAGAGATCGGTCCCGGGGAGTTCTTCCCTGTTGTTGGTGTTGGGCCACATCCAGAGCCATTACCTGTCGGAGATCAATACGACCCTGAGTTATTGCTGAATGGTGATCGTAGAAATGTCTTAGATCACTATCGATATTGGAGCCTTGCAGCAATCGTCGCTGATCTCGACACAAAGCGACATGATTTACAAATTGCGATTGAAAATTGGCAGCACGATCTCAATATTGGTTCTGTTGTCCGAACTGCTAATGCCTTTAACGTCTCAAAAGTTCATATCGTTGGTAAGCGTGATTGGAATAAACGGGGAGCGATGGTGACCGACCGCTATCTTCATGTTCTTCATCATCCGACCGTTGCAGATTTTAAAAAATGGTGCGATGAAAATGGCGTCCCAATTATTGGAATTGATAATCTGCCGATCTCAGAAGAGCTAGAAAAAGCATCCCTGCCTGAAAAATGTGTGATGTTCTTCGGGCAAGAGGGCGCAGGGATGTCAGATGAAGGCGTAGAAATTTGCGAAGTTGTGCTTGCGATTCGCCAATACGGGTCTACACGCTCAATGAATGCGAGCGCAGCAGCTGCAATCGCTATGTATGCATGGGCGATGCAACACCTTAATTAATCTTCAATAACCTCTGTTACAGAAGTTATTCGACGTTCGATCTCATCAGCTTCTGGAAAACGTCCCAGTGTGCGAAGAACTACGGCAATTCGACGCTCGATCTCTATAATAAATTCGAAGTCGCGGTTTTCAGAGTTCTCGGTAGATCTTTCTAGAACTTGCTCAAGAGTAGCTAGTCCCTCTTCGCTTTTCCCTAGATCGATCTGAGCCTTTCCAAGTTCAAGGAGAGAATAGGTTTCGCGGTGGTGGTCATGTGCAGTAGAGAAGACATCAAGTGACTTTTGAGCAGCCATTAATGCACCTTCGGCATCTCCGAGCTCAGTCAAGCAATGCGCAATCTTCTGATCGCATCTAGCCACATTGATAACTTCTTTGAGTTTCTTAAAGAGAGCACGAGCTTCCTGGAAGGCCTCAGTCGCTTCTTTAAAGCTCTTCATCTCACGAAGCGCACAGCCGATTAGATGAAGATCGTTTGCAGCCCCTGAATCATTTCCATCTACAAGGTGCTCCTGAACACAATCTCTCATGCATTCAATCGTCTTCTCATACTCTTTTGATGAATACCACCACTCACCCAATGTGCAGGCTAAGTCGATCGCTAATGGGGATTTTGATTCGCGTAAGAGATCTACCGCCTTGCTCATGGCATCGGCAGCTTCATTCATTCTCTTAAGTTGGTTGAGGTTGTAGCCGATTGCAGAGTAAGCCTGCGCGAGTCCATCAACGGCGCTCTCTGGATCTAGATCAGCATAAATATCACGAGCGGTCTCAGCGAGAGCTAAAGCTTCGTCATATTGTCCGCGTGCATAGATGCGAGCACTTAACTCATAAAAAGTATTGGCACGGTCGAGGCCCTCAACTTCAGGGATTCTCTCCCAGAGCATCTCTTCAGTAAGAATGTCATCCTGGCCGAGATCATCATCATCGCTCATGGTGGTAACCCTTCTGTGCCGCTTTCAACGAACATTAGTACCGGCGCAGCCTACCGCGCTGCGAAACGCAGAGAAGTAGGATGTGTCCATGACCAATCTGCCGGACCCATCTGCGCTCAGCCGTAGAAATCTCCTCAAATTTGGTGTGATTGCCGGGGCTTCCTCTCTATTAGGTGCAATTCCCGCGACGCTCGCCGAAGCGGTCTCACCTGACATCTCTCATGGTTCACGGTCAGTTCCACATGTCGCTCTCACCTTCCATGGCGCCGGGGATCCCGTGATGGCGCAGAAACTTTTAAAAATCCTCAAAGATACTCAAACACCCGTAACGGTCTTCGCAGTTGGTGCATGGCTGAAGGCAGATAACACGATTGCAAAGCAGATACTTGATGGCGGTCACGATCTTGGAAATCACACCATGAATCATCTGCAGAGTAAGACCCTGAGCGCCACAAAACTCGACTCAGAGATCAATGGATGTGCAAAAGAGTTGGTCTCCCTCATTGGCAACCACGGAAAATTCTTCCGTCCATCGGGCACGCAATACTCAACTCCACTTATTCGAAAGACTGCTCTCAAATACGGTTATAAGAAATGTATCTCTTACGATGTCGATTCCCATGATTATCAAGATGTGGGCAAAGCTGTAGTAATCAAAAAAGTTATGAGCACTGTGAAAAATGGCAGCATCATCAGCCTTCACTTTGGTCATCAAGACACAATTGATGCGTTACCAACTCTGATCACTCAACTTAGGGCAAAGGGTTTAACACCGGTAACTCTTTCAACGATGCTCGGCACAATCTAATGAAACATAAAAAGATCTATGCAGTACTTGCGACCCTGCCACTGCTTATCGGAACTGCGAGTGCTTCAACACCGTTAGCTGGAATGCCTCCAGTCCTTGATCAAAACGATATCTACGCTGCTGACCGTCCAAACCAGCTTTCTCCCGTAGTCGCAAAGTTTCCAGAACGGGTATATGTACCAAACCACACCTCAAATACTGTTACTGAGATAGACCCGAAAACATTTAAAATTATTCGTACCATTCCAATGAAGGCTGGGCCACAACACATTGTCCCGTCTTGGGATCTCAAAACATTGTGGGTCAATAACAACGAAGCCAACTACCTAACTCCAATCGACCCTATGACCGGCTTAGCGGGTACACCTGTTTACGTACACGATCCTTATAACTTGTACTTCACGCCTAACGGTAAATATGCAGTTGTGATGGCCGAAGCAGATAAACAAATCGTCTTCCGTGATCCACACACCATGGCGATCAAAAAAGTACTTTCAGTGCCGTGTGAAGGTGTGAATCATGCGGATTGGACGAAGGATGGAAATTACTTCCTCGCAAGCTGTGAATTTAGTGGCTCAGTAATCTGGATCAACACAGCAAAGATGACAATGGAAAAAGTAATGAAACTTCCAACAATCTACGCGAAGCATCCAATGCCGCAAGATATAAAGATCTCACCAGATGGTTCGACTTTCTATATTGCAGACATGATGTCGAACGGCGTCTGGGTAATGAAGACAGATCAGCTCGGTACATTTAATTTAATTAAAACTGGAATTGAAGCACATGGCATGTATGTCAATCGTGATTCAAAGTCGATGCTCATTACAAATCGTGGTGAGGGCTCTGTCTCTGTGCTTCGTTTCAGTGATAATGCACTGATAGCTAAGTGGAAGATTCCTGGCGGTGGTAGCCCTGATATGGGCGGTATCTCAGCTGATGGAAAGCAATTCTGGGTTTCGGGGCGTTATAACGCAGTCGTTTATATCTTCGATATCGCCCATGGGAAGTTCCTACGCAGCGTGAAGGTAGGAAAGGAGCCACACGGACTCGCGATCTACCCCCAACCTGGTAGATATTCCCTCGGTCATACAGGAGTATTTAGGTAATGAAGATCAAGAGTTCAATCCCACTGATCCTTGGCAGGATCGCCTATCTCGCTGGACTCTTCAATATCTTTAGTAACTCACTTCATCATGCAAGCGCTCGAATATCTAAATTAACAAGTTACCTTCCAGTTTTCATTCACTCGACTGCATTTGCGACTCAAACTTTCACTGGCGTTGCAATGATCATTTTAGGACGCGGGCTCATCAGACGAAAGCGCCGGGCATGGGTCTTAAGCCTCATAATCTTCTCTATTAATATGGCATCAGATCTCTTCAGAATATCTCGCCATCCTGCCCAGTTAATTATCGCAGGGCTCTTCATCTTGATGTTGGTTATTTTTCGGAAAGAGTTCTACGCCGTATCAGATCCTCAGACTAAATGGTTGCCTCTTGTTGGCTTCCTTCTAGCATTTTTGGTGATGTTCTCTATTGGAGTCCTTGTACTACTTAATAGGCACCGAGATTCCTTTGTCGGTAATCCATCAGCCTGGAACATTGTGGTGACAGTTGTTGAAGGCTTTATTGGTATTTCTGGTCCAATCGAATTCATAAGCCAAAGGACTTCGGATTACGTTGAGACGACTCTCGCTGCGCTCGGATTCTTTATTCTTCTCGTGCCACTCGCCCTCTACTTTAGACGAGTAAAGCCACTTACAAAGATGAGCGATGAAGATATCGAGATAGTCCGTAAATTAATCAGACATGACACTGATCAAGACTCTCTCGGATACTTTGCAACTCGACGCGATAAGAGCGTCATGTGGGCAGCTAATAAGAAAGCAGGAATCGCCTATCGCGTTCAAGGCGGCGTGATGCTCGCGAGTGGTGATCCATTTGGTGAGTACAGCCTTTGGCCAGATGCGATAGATGCATTTCTTGAAGAAGCGAAACGCTATGCATGGACTCCCGCAGTCATGGGTGCCAGTGATCGCGGTGGTGAAGTCTGGGTCGAGCACGCAGGTATGACTGCTTTTGATATTGGTGACGAAGCAATCATCAAAGTAAAAGATTTCACACTTGAGGGTCGTTCAATGGCGAATGTCAGGCAGATGGTTAATCGCATCAAGCGAAAAGGTTATTCTGCTTACACGACTAAATGGTCTGATCTTGATCCAAAGATTCGCGTTGAACTTCGAGGGTTAGCAAAGAAATGGCGTTATGGCACACCCGAACGTGGATTCTCAATGTCTATGGATCGTTTCGGTGAAGATATTGATGGTGATGCAATTATTACGATTGCCACTTTAGGTGATGAGATGAAGGGACTTCTCTACTTTGTCCCGTGGGCTGATGATGGAATCTCGCTCGATCGTATGCAGCGAGAGCGTGGCACTGATCCAGGCGTTAACGAACTCTTAATCGTACAAACTGTTGAATGGGCTCGTGAAAATCAGATTAGCGATATCTCATTGAACTTTGCAGCATTCAGATCACTCTTTGAGCGGGCAGATAAAATCAGCGCTGGTCCAGTGACTCGTGGAAGCAGAAATCTGATTCGTTTCTTCTCAAACTTCTTTCAAGTCGAATCTCTCTACAGATTCAATGCAAAATTTGATCCCGAGTGGCAGACGCGTTATTTGGTCTATCCAAAGACCACTGACATTGCGAAGATCGGTTGGGCAGCGATCAAGGCCGAACAGTTTATTGGCAGTTTCAGAAGCCACGCTGTTAAGGAGTAGTTGAACTCTTCGGAGTCGTTTGTTGATCCATCCACTCAAAAGCAGTCCCTACAAATGGTTTCCAGACATTGGTGTTATGGCCACCAATTGGGATAGGTACATACCGAATAGGGACCAGTGCTGACGCGGATGTAATGAAATCCTTTGCAGCTTTATTTGTAAACTTATCTTTTGCGCTAGCAATGATCATCATGTGAATTGGGGTTTGATTCTTTTGTAATGAGGCAATGAGGTCATACCTTGTCGTTAAATATTTCTTCTCACGCTTACTCACGCCAATGGAGAAGAGCGGCTTGAAATACCCTGCAAGTGAGATTGCATTTGAATACAAATCTGGGTGCCTTACCGCTACTTCAGCTGCGCACCAGCCCCCTGTTG
>CAITVX010000009.1 GCA_903895995.1 uncultured Actinomycetes bacterium | reverse complement strand
GTTCAAGAAGTCAGATGCTGCTGGGTAATCCTGATACCACTGAGTTACTGAGATCTGAACCTTGTTCTTGGTGTTCTGGATATATGTAAATTGAATATTTCCAGAGATTGGCTTCACAGTTGCCTTGTATCCGATCGAGTTCAGAACTGATTGGAGATAGACACCCATTTGCTTGTTGACATCGTCATCAGAGACAACGATTCCAACTGCTTGACCAGCTGTTCCTGAATCCTTCACAAGCTGCTTAGCAAGTGCTAGATCTGGAGCAGACCAGGCCTTTGCTGGCTTATCTGGTGTCGCACCCTTTGTATAGCCACAAAAATCAACGTGACCAGGGAAGTTAGGTGGCAGGAATGAACATACTGGAGCGGCAAGTTGTGAACCACCGAAGATCTTCACCATTGCGGCGCGATCGATCGCATAGTTAACAGCTTGACGTGCCTTCACATTATTAAATGGTGCAATGTTGACGTTCATTGGCAAGTACCACATAGCGGTCAACGGATTAACGTGGACTTGGCTTGCATACTTGGTACCGATCTCGTTGAGACGATCAGCAGGAATTGGATCAAAGACCCAGTTAGCTTGGTTGTTCTCAACTGCAGTTACCTGAGCAGTTGGTGTAACACCGAACTGGTACTGAATCTGATCAGGGTATCCCTGAGGTTGTGCATCATGTGACCACTCCTTGAAGTAAGGGTTACGGACCATGATGAGTGACTTGTTAGGGTCATAAGACTTGAACATATATGCACCAGTAGTTGGGATCGGAGTTGTTCCGGCATCCTTCACTGGTGAGTTAGCAGGGTTGATAACTGCGTGAGGAACAGCGAGCTTGGAGAGAATCGTCTCATCAGCTGCGATCAAGTTGATGACAACACCGTTTGTCTTTGCATCAACAACAACGCCTTTATCCAACTTACATGTAGCTGGAGTCTTCAAACATACATCTGCTCCAACGATTCCGTTGTAGAAAGCACCGGCTGTTGGTGATGAGACTTTGAAGATACGTTCAAATGATGCTTTAACGTCAGCAACAGTTACTGGCGCACCATTTGAGAATTTAATTCCACTGCGAAGAGTGAAGGTAAGAGTCTTTCCACCATTGCTCATAACAGGAAGAGCGGTAGCAAGATCTGGAACGACTTCAAAAGATGCTTTGCCATCACCGTAACGGAATCCGAGGAGTCCATCGTATGAAGCCTGGTATAGCTGCCAATACTGACCGGTGTAGTTGATCTTAGGATCGAGGGATCCTGCTGCAGCTGATGCGACCAACTTAATGGTGCCACCGGCATGCGCTGGATCGTATGGACCGAAACCTCCGTCAGTTGCTGCCTGCGAAGAGGCGCCTCCAACGAATGCAGATGCAGCGAGGGCTGCGGCTGCGATGATTGAATTAAGAACTAGCGAACGACGACGCACGTAGAACCTCCAAAGGGACGATGAGGGGCTTATGCTCTCATTCCTGCGCAGAAATAGCACTAGAAAATAGAAGAAAATGGAGATTATCTCGCTATGAAAGATGAAGTGAAGAACGCAATCTCACCCCTGTTTCCTGAGGCGGCCCACTATCTCTCTCGGGATCACCATAACTTCTCCTTCAGCTCTAGCCATAGCCCAGCTCTGGTGGTCTCCCCTGGTGAGTTCGTCCATGTTCAAACATGGGATTGCTACCGAGGGGCAATCACGGGGCCCGAGAATGCCCTAACAAAGATCGATAGCTCCCTGATCAATCCTGCGACGGGACCGATCTTTGTCACCGGCGCAGAACCAGGCGACACTCTCTCTGTCACTCTCCACGATATTCGCCCAGGTGCGCGCGGAGTTGCTCGAACATATGCTGGTGATGGCCAACTTCAACATTTGGTGACAGAACCTTTTGCACAATTCTTTGATGTAAAAGATGGCATGGTGCGAATGAATGATCGTGTCTCATTTAAAACATCGCCCATGCTCGGTGTCATTGGGGTTGCCCCTGCAAGTGGTGAGATTCTGACCATGCCGGCTGGTAGACATGGCGGCAACTTAGATAACAACAAGAACACCATTGGCTCAACGATTCATCTACCGGTTAAACATTCAGGCGGCCTCCTCGCAATGGGAGATATGCATGCATCGATGGGCGATGGAGAAATCTGCGGAACAGGAATTGAAATTGCAGGAGATGTTTTAATCTCAACTGCCGTGCTTAAAGGTATAGGCACCGAGTACCCAGTTACCGAAACAGCTACATCATGGATAACGCATGGAGTCGCGGCCGTAGCAGACCTCTACGAGGCGATGCGGATTGCCTGTGAAGAGGCAGCCAAGCTGCTCGTGGACCATTGGGGATTCACTATGAGCGAGGCCTTCATCTTCCTATCCGTGCAAGGCAATCTTGGGGTCGCACAAGCTGTGCACCCAGCCGAAGGAACGGTCATCGCCAAGATGGAAGTTCCTAAGATTTCAGCCTGTCCAAAACCCTTCAAGGTTGCTTAAATACTCACATGACTACATCAACTATGAAATGGAAGCACGGCGAGACTTGGTATCGAATCGTCGGTGATCTCTCCAGCAAGAAGACCCCCGTTGTTGTTTTACACGGCGGTCCTGGGGCTGCCCATAACTACACAATTTCTATTGGTGAGATGATCGCTGCAACTGGTCGCCCTGCAATTTTGTACGATCAAATCGGTTGCGGCTTATCGAGTCATATGCCCGATGCACCAAAGGAATTCTGGACCCCTGAACTCTTTATGGAGGAGCTAACACTTCTCACCGAGCACCTTGGGATCTCCAAGAACTTTGCGATCATCGGACAATCGTGGGGTGGAATGCTTGGTATGCAATATGCAACTACTCCTCGTCCAGGTTTAAAGGCGTTAATCGTCGCAGATTCACCTGCAAGCATGAAGATCTGGAGCTCTGAAGCAGAGAAACTTCGCGCATTGCTTCCAGCTGACGTTGAGGCAGTTTTAAAGGCAGCAGAGTTAGCGAACGATTACACATCGGCCGAGTTCCAAGCTGCGATGAACGTTTATTACGAACGACATGTCTGTCGCATTCCATTCCCTCAGAATGTGATCGATTCGTTTGCTCAAATCGAAGAAGACCCAACTGTCTATCACACCATGAATGGCCCATCAGAGTTCCTATGTATCGGAACACTTAAGAACTGGGATATCCACGGTGACCTTCATAAGATCTCGGTTCCAACACTCTTGCTCAATGGCGCTTACGACGAAGCGACGCCTGGAATGGTTCAAGAGATCCACCGCAGAATTCCTGATGTGCTCTGGGAGATGTTCCCTAACTCAGCACATATGCCACACGTTGAAGAGCCAGAGCGCTTCTCACGAGTGGTAAATGGTTTCCTCGATTCTAAACTCTAAGAAACTTTAGATTCAGAAGCTGATTTAAAAGTCAGCTTCTGAATTTTTGGAGATTTCTCAGGGCTCATCAGCATTTCGACTTCTAAAACGCTGCCATCGCTCTCTACATTCCACTTCGCAAACGATTTAGTTGGGCTAGTTATTGATCCCTCGACTACCTTCCATCCACTTTTTCCTGATGTTAATTTCTGCAGATCAGCGATACGTTCGGCGCGAGGTCGGTCTAAATCCATATTCTCAGTGAACCATTGGCCCGCAATGGCGTCATCCCACGTATTAATAAGGTTATTGACGACTTTCATAGCAGCTTCTGTGGCAGTACCAAGTTCAACTTTGCGGTGACCTGAGTTCAGATGTAGGGCAGCGATGTGATTCATAATTGTTTGGCAGGCGAAGATCATGGGCGCATAGGTAACGTTTCCTAAAGCGACGATTCCAAAGCCAGAGTCCGGATGCCATCTCATATGAGATCCAAAACCTGGATAGCCTCCACTGTGATGGATAAAGCGACCAAGTTTTGCATCATCATCGATAAATAAACCAAATCCATATGAACTGACAACTATTCGCTCTGGGCATCCATCAAACTCTTTTGCCACAACTGATTGGGCATATCGATATGGGGTTTGTTGTTCCGCTCTGCCACTTTGGAAAGCAGAAACCCATTTAGCTAAATCACTCACACTGCTGTGAAGACCGCCCATGGGTGTGAAGGCGCCATTTGTGGTAAATGGCTCGGCGGTTAATCCAGAAGCAAAGTTTGCATACCCAAGGGCGCGGTACTCATCTGATACCTCAGCTGAGATGAAGGTAGAGGCATGCATTCCTAGTGCGCTAAAGATTTCTCGCTCCATGAAATCTTCATAGATCTCACCGGTCACCTGCGAAATAATTCTCCCAAGTAGCGCATAGCTCAAATTCGAATATTCAAATCCAGTGTTGACATTCCTATTGAAAGTCAGCCCTGCCCTCACCATCTCGTCAAAGTCTGAGAGCGGCAGACTCTCTTGGCGATCTCCCCAAGGATCATCGGTTGGAAGTCCGGCCCCCATAGTGAGGAGATCGCGAATAGTGATGGGCGATGAATCTGCAGGTAAGCCAATCGTTGAAGTCCAAGGAAGATAAGTCGTTATTGGCGTATCAAGTTGCAGTAAGCCTTTGTCTCGCAACTCCAGGATTGCCTTTGCGGTAAAACTCTTTGTCATCGAGGCGATACGGAAAACAGAATCTGCATGAGGGCGAGCACCACTACCGAGAACAGCTTCACCAAGCCCTGAGGAATGGATCAGCTTGCCTTCATGTATCAAGCCAAAGGCGATCCCAGGAATCTCTTTTTCTATACGGAAACGCTCAAATTCGTTAGTGGCAAATGCAATTATCTCTTCACGATTCATCTGCGCAGATTACAAGAAGATCTAGGTAGGGGATATAGAGAACTACCACTCGATAATGTGGCGCTCTTCCCAAAGGAAACCAGTCTTATCAACTGCTGGATCAAATGTTCGAGTAGCTAACCAGATAGCAGTATCGGCGCCTTGCTCAACTGAAAGAGGCGCATCGGGGCCACCCATATCGGTCCGAGTGTGATTGGGGCAGACCGCATCTACAAGCAATCCGCGCGAACCATGAACCGTTTCATGAGCAAGGTTGCGCACTAGTGCATTAACCCCGGCCTTGCTAATTCGGTATGGAGCTAATCCCCCTGCATTACCCGGGCCTGACATTCTTCCAAGACAAGCTGAAAAAATAATAATGCGACCATTACGGGCCTCGGCCATTGGTCCACCAAGAATATTTACCGCGGTAAATACTGAATCGAGATTGATCGCCATGACTCGGCGCCACTCTTCATTTGTTGTGCGAAGAGTTTTAGAGATCTTTTCGCTCATCACTCCGTGGGCCAGTACGAGAATTTCTGGGGTACCAAAGGTTGTGAGAATCTCTCGGAAACTTTCGCGTGCAGAATCGATATTTTCAAGATCGATAATTCGATAATCACACGAAAGCTTCGATGCAGCTTCAGCGAGACGTTCAGGATCTTTTGCCACAAGCACAATCTGATGGCCAATCGCTTGGAGCGCCCGCGCCGTTTCGTAACCCAGACCGCGAGAACCACCAGTGACGACAACAAGTCCCATATTTATTTCCTCTTTACTTCTCGAAGTGATCTCTTGATCTCTTTACGACGAGTCGCTTCGGCTTGATTCTTAGTGGATGGAAAAGCCCAGCGCAGAAAGAGGATAAAGACCGGGATTACGAGAAAGCCCAAGAAAGCTTCGAAGAAGAGTGAGTTATTTATTCCACCGAGCATTTGCTCAATTTATTAGAGATCTATCTTTTTTGCCTGTTGAGATTGCGCTCTTTTTGAGAAGAACTCCCAGAGAGCCAAGCTCAGTACAATCATTGAAAATCCAAAGAGCAGATCCTCAATCGGTGCTCCAGCCAAACGTCGTCCAATGATCTGATCAGAGGAGTACATCACGATGTTCTTTGATGTGAGCCACCAATTGGTCAGAAGCTGAAAGGGCAGTATTAGTGCGTAGGTAATCCAGAAAATTCCTCGGGTGATCATCTGACTCTTGAGAATAAAGAGATCGAGGAGCACCGCCACAAGCACAGCATCCAGTGCGATATCTGAGTAGATCATCGGTTACTGCTCTTCCACTTTGTGAGCTTGAGAAGAGTCTTGTATGTGACGATCGTGGTGAGCGGAACAACGATAAAGAAGAGGATCTCTTCTATCGGAACTTTTGGTATCGGGAAGATATTGAGCATCTGTTTACTATCAAAGTACCAATTGTGCTTTGAGATAGCCCAGAAATCCCAAGCTAAATAGATCAACAGAATGCAGATATCTGTGAGGATAAAGGTCTTCCAAAAGCCTGGGATCTTCAGAGAGAATCCAACGCTTACTCCAACTGCACAGAGCCCAATAAAGAGAAGGACTCCTACGTAGTGCAGATGTGCCATGGTCAATAATCTCCCAGATTTTCGGATTCTGAAATAGGCTCGCCTTATGAGCAAGCACCTGCAGCCTATTTATCGCTGGGGTGAGCGCTGCTCGCGTATAGGCGTGCTAACAACTCTAGCCTTCCTGCTGATTCTCAAACTCTTTATCTCCGAGATTAACCTCTCGCTTCAGCTTGTGATTGCACTAGTTGCGCTTTTGATCGGAATTCCACATGGAGCTATTGATCACTTAATATCTATTCCAGCTCATCCACGCGCACGCTTCTTCGCCTTTATCTTGATATACATCATCATCGCTGTGGCAGCAGGTTGGTTTATTGCCAGCTGGAACGTTCTCGGTTTTCAATGCGTTGTTGTGATGAGCGCTCTTCACTTTGGCTATGGAGATGCATCCTTCCGCAATGAAGAGAATGATGCTCACTCACGAGAGCGAAATTCATTTCTGATCGAGAGTGCTTACGCCCTGCCCGCTGGCTTTATTCCAGTAGTGCTGCCATTAACAGATCACAGAACATTGAGTGCTCTCACAAGAATCCACCCAGCTCTAGAGAATTGGGCAGGCACGTGGGTCGGAGCTCTGAGGTTCACAACATTGGCGAGCGCAGTAATTGGATTGATCGCACTTTTATTCACCAAGAAAATAGCGCTCTGCATCGATCTCATTCTCCTGACCGCCCTTGCGCTTATTGCCCCGCCGTTGATCGCCTTTGCCACATACTTTGGCCTCTGGCATGCACTTCGCCATACTGCGCGCCTTGTTCCAAAACTTGCGAAGGCAGATGGCCTAGCTCGTGCCGGCAATTGGATGGTTGCACTTCGAGCAGCCATTACGCCAGGGCTCTATGCCGTTATCGGCACACTTGCTATCGCCGCCCTTTTGATGATCCGCTCTCCTGGTGAATTCTCATCGAGCCTTCTCTGGTCCACCTTGGTTCTTATATGGGCGCTGACCGTTCCTCACATGATGGCGACTGCGCGCTTTGACTGGCTAACCCTTCATAAGTGAAGAGTGCCGACCGTTTTAATTCATATTAAAGATGCCCGATTTGCCCAATTTAAATATAAAATTTCCTGAGAAATACCCCCTTTCCTGAGTAGAAATCTTCCCCTTTTAGGCGCAAAATTCTCGCAATGGCTTTGACTGCCGAGCAATCTCGGGATTCCTGTTGAGGCCCTACACACGGAGGCACATTCTCAATGTTGCAACTATCAAACGGCCAATGGAGCTCGTTGTACAACATCTTTAGCTTCGGTCTTATCTCAATGCTTGCTTGCACTGTCTTCACACTCGTCGGACAGAGCCGCGTTCTTCCTAAGTACCGTGGTGCGCTCGTAATGTCATCAATGGTGACATTCATCGCTGGCTACCACTACTTCCGTATCTTCAACTCATTCAATGAGTCATCCATGAAGGGTGCTGTGTCAGTTGGTACAGCTCAAGGTTCATTCAACGAGGCATACCGTTACGTTGACTGGATTCTTACTGTTCCACTACTTCTCGTTGAAGTTGTTGCTGTTCTTGCACTCGCAAAGGAAGCTTCAAAGTCAATGATGACCCGCCTCGTTCCAGCATCAGCTGCGATGATCATCTTGGGTTACCCAGGAGAAATTTCATCAAACAATGGAACAAAGATCCTCTGGGGTATCCTTTCAACAATTCCATTCCTCTACATCCTTTATGTTCTCTTCGTAGAGCTTGGTAATTCACTTGATCGTCAACCTGAGGGTGTTGCAGCAACAGTTGGACGCCTCCGTCTACTCTTGATCGCAACTTGGGGCGTATACCCAATTTCATACCTCATCCCAATCCTTGTGAAGAACCCATCAGCTAACCAGATGGCTTCACTCTTCACAGACCGTCAGCTCGGTTACACAATCGCTGACGTGCTCGCTAAGTGCGTATTCGGTCTTACTATCTACAAGATCGCTCGCATGAAGTCTGCAGCTGAAGGAATGTCTGACGCTCACTAATCACCACTCAGTTAAAGAAGGGGAGACGAGTAATCGTCTCCCCTTCTTCTTTCTCTAAATTCTCTCTACAAATACCAAAGAAATATGAAAGAGTAACCTCATGAACAACTTACGTATGTGGGCCTATGCCATGATCGCCACGGGACTTATCAATTGGGATTACCAGCGCTCGAATGCAAACTCCTTTGCGCATAGCTTGGTCATCATTGTTCCGGGAGTTCTACTCTTTCTCTCAACGTTCTTCCCTGCGACTCAACAGGCCCTTACAAAGAAATCAGTGCGGGTAGCTTGCCTTGTGATTGGCACAGCAGCTTTGGCTTACGCCTTCTTAAATTAGGCGTGGCCGGATTTAGCGAGTGCTGAAAGAAGCGAATCGTAAAAACCTTGTGAAGTGTAAGAGGCCCCGCCAATACCTTGGATATTTGAAGATTGAAGTTGCATAACTTCTTGCGTCAACATCGGAATCGCTTGTGAGTTAATCATCTGGTCGCGAGGGGTACTAACTGGATAGACCGGGACCGCAACCTTGGTGATCCTTCCGCCAGCGATTGTGACCCTCACCTGGACTGGGCCGAAACGAGTCTGCGCCGATATACCTGTGAATGTTCCATTCTTAACTTTGCTCGCTGGTTTTGTAGCGGCGTTTGCTGGGGTGAGAGCCAGAGGCAAAAGAGAGATTGCCGCAGCTACTGAACACGCGGCCCCTGCTTTAAGGAAGAATGAATCCGATCTCACGTAAGGCTCCTGAATCTCTTAATGACCTGCTCGATTGGAGTAGATAACCACTCAATCCTGAGAATTTGGGGGATTTATCCTGCAGAGAAGATCAGT
This sequence comes from uncultured Actinomycetes bacterium, assembly GCA_903895995.1. Lineage (GTDB taxonomy): Bacteria > Actinomycetota > Actinomycetes > Nanopelagicales > Nanopelagicaceae > PALSA-747. The sequence continues at coordinate 4,425 of CAITVX010000009.1, read as the reverse complement.
GTCTGATCAATAAAAAACTGCCGCCCCCATCAGATGGAGGCGGCAGTCTTCTTCTAGACTTCTTAGAGGTTACCCTCAACTTCGTGAAGCACAGCGATGCGCTCTGCCTTGGTAGGCATCTTGAAGTAGATATGTCCGCGTGACCAGTACCAGAGCATTGGGATCAATCCCAGCGCGATGGTTCCAAATCCAACGATCTTTGTCACGTTATCTAGGGTTGGGATCACCTTGATGAACATAATCGTCATGAAGAGCGCTCCGATCAATGGCCAGAGCCCCATGAGGATGAAGTTCTTAAAGCTCTTAAAGATCATCTTACGGAAGAGCACAACAACAGAGTAGCCAGCTAGAGCGTAATAGATCGAAATCTGTACGCCGATCGCTGCGATCGCATCCGTCATGATCGTGCCTAGTGACCCGATGAACTGTGAACCAACGAAGAGTCCAATTCCAACGAAGGTGATAGTCAAGGTTGCGAAGACTGGTGTCTTGTACTTTTTGTGAACCTTGCCAAATGAACGAGCTAGGGTTCCATCGCGGCCCATAGAGAACATGGTGCGTGTAACTTGAATGAGTTGAGTCTCAAGGGTTGCAACCGTTGAGAGCAGAACTGCCACGACGATGAGCTTTCCAGGAGTTCCAGGCCAGACCTTTTGGCCAAGCACACCAAGAATATTTGCAGAGTTATCAGTGATGTCCTTATCGCTCAAGACCATATTTGATCCGATAGTAAAGACTTCAAAGAGCAAGAATGTAATGAGCATTCCGATAATCGCACCTTGACCAGGAGTCTTATGTGATCCCTTAGTCTCCTCGTTCAGGTTCGCTGTTACATCCCAGCCCCAGTAATAGAAAGCTGCGACGAGGGCACCTGCGAAGAACTTTTGCGATGTGCCAAAAGAAGTTGGTGAGAACCAGTGCCATGAGAATGTATGGACCTTGGTGCCATGGAAGATTGCAAGGATCGCAAAGAGTGCAAGCAGTCCAACTTCAATCGTGGACATAATGACCTGAACTTTTGCAGTAATAGTCACGCCAAATGCAACAGCTGCGACCATAAGCAAGAAGAAGAAGGTTCCAAAGAGAGTTACCCATCCCTTGCTATTTGATAGCTTTTCAGAGAAGAGTCCTAAGAAGGATGAACCTGCTGGAAGTGTTGCTGCAACCATAAAGATTGAAGAACACATGAGCAGTGACCAACCAGCGATATAACCGAGTGCTGGGTGGAGTCCACGGCGAACCCAGGCATATGTTGCGCCAGAGTTGGATTCTGTACGGCCGAGATAATTAAAAGCAAAGACAATTCCAAACATTGCGATTCCGCAGTAGAGAAGTGCTGCAGGGCCGGCAAGGCCAACTGCTCCAACAAGGAGTGCAGTTGATGCTGCGATCGAATAAGCAGGAGCTGATCCTGCTACGCCCATGACCGCAGACTCAAAGAGTCCTAAGACATTGGGTGCGAGTTTATGTTCGTGAGATTGTGGTGAGCTTGACATGAGTTGACCTCCAGGTTGGAGAGGGCATCCGAAGAAGCGTGAATAGATACAAGGAGAACCGTACTACCCCTGAAATCTGAGGCAAGCCTTCTGCGGCAATTTTAGGAAAACTTTTTGGAGAGCGAAATCTTCTTCTGAACAAGCGCTGCTGAGAGGAGCACGAGCGCTCCACCGAAGAGCTGCGAGATCTTGAAGGGCTCTTTGAGGAGCCAGATCCCAAGCACTGTTGCCACGACAGGAGTTATGTAGGTGACAGTGCTTGCGACCGCACTTCCTGCCAATCTGACATTTCGGTAATTCCAGATATAGGCGAATCCAGTTCCCACAGCCCCTAGAGCGAGCATGCCTGTAATCGACTTCCCATTCCATGGTGCGTGAGTAAGCCCACCTAGCATGGCAAATGGAGCCAATAGCGTGGCAGATGCAATGACTTGTCCAGCGGCAAGAGCGGTAGATGAGTAAGGAAGTGGAGCGACAAATCGCTTGGAGTACGGCATCGAGATTCCATAACAGAAGGTTGCGAGCAGGAGAGCGGCAATTCCTTTGAGATCGCTGCCATGCAGGCCGCTAATAGCGCCGGTCAAAATCGCAATGCCGATGAAACCAATCAAGACGCCAATACCTTGATCGCGGTTGATCTTCTGCTCCCGGAAGGCGAAGGTAATCACGATGACAGTCATTAAAGGAGTCGTGGCGTTGAGCAGGCCTGCCATCACGCTAGTGACATGAGTTTCACCTACTGCGAAGAGATAACTTGGGATTGCATTAAGAAAGAGTGCAACGACCGCCAAGTGAAACCAATGGATCAACTTATTTGGCAGTCGTGTACGAGTTGCTAGGGCGAAGAGTAAAAGAGTGAGGCCACCAATAAGACCACGAAGAAATGCAACACCTATCGATGTGAGGCTGAGTAGACCCCATTTAATAAAGAGAAATGAACTACCCCAAACAATTCCAAGAGCGATAAATCCTGGTACCCACGAGCCCTTAGAAGAAGTGAAGCGAGAGGTCACAAAGTAAATTCTTCGATATTAAATGTTGTGCGATCAATAACTAATGCGCGATGGTTTTCGATGAAAGTCCACCCGCTTTGATCCCAGCCACTAGAGGCGACCATAACGCCATCAGCATCCTTGCGGTAATACAAGGCGTAATACTCTTCAGTCTCCCCAGCAGGAATTCTCTTGAAGTTATGCTCGTTAACAATGATGAGATGGTGTGGAGTTAAAATCATCGCATTAAGGCTTGAATAGTCGCACTTTTCACGTATCAGACGGACTGCAGAGATAATTCCATCAGTGAGGCCATGCTTGCGAATCTCAGTGAGAATCGTTGCAAAGTAACGCTCGCTATCGGTAGTCCCACGTAATCCAGCAAATAAGTCAGCATCAATAAAGCTATCCATCGCAGTCGATGGAATGACCCCACCGTTGTGCATGAAGGAGATCTCGCCATGAGTGAATGGGTGGGTATTTCCTTCTACGATAGGTAAGCCAGCAGTCGCCCATCGAAAGTGCAAAATAGCGCCATCACTTTTATGTGTGGATGCAACCTTTTTAAAGGTCTCACTTGTATTTGCCTGAATTGGTTCAAGGGTAAGGGTTGGAGTAGTCGATCCTGATTCGAGTTCCGCAACTCCCCAACCATCTTTGTGGAAGGCAGCGAGCTCTACGAAATCATTGAAGTGAGCGCCAGCAAATTCAGCAATGGTGTGATCCTGCGCTGATACATATCCCATTAAGCGACACATTTACTTGTTCTCCTTCGTTGCGATGAGTGAACCCCATCGTTGAATGATTGGTTTCCAGGTTCGGTACAGATTTTCTTCGGCAGCGAGAAACTCTGAAGCGATATTACTCTTGCCTGAGGTTTGAAAGGCACGATCTGCGTGATCTTCCCAGTCTTGAACCATCGCTGCATCAACTTCTGGGTGAAACTGAACGGCATAACTCTTGGGACCAAAGCGATAAACCTGATTAGCGCAGAGCGGTGATGAGGCTAGTGTGACTGCGCCGACCGGCAAAGTACTCACCAAATCTTCATGCCACTGGGTGACTTGCGTCTTTCCGGCGAATGCAAAGACTGGATCATCGATACCTGCTGGAGTAATTTCATAGATGCCGATCTCTGGAGTTTGTGCCCGTGATACTTCTCCACCAAGTGATGCAGCAACAAGTTGTGCACCTAAGCAGATTGCAAAGATTGGAATATCGCGAGCTGCTGCATCTCGAATCAATGCGCGCTCATTGGGGAGCCAATCAGCGATGTGATCATCGAGCGCTCCCATGTGGCCACCAAGTGGCATGAGGGCATCGATATCTGCTGGCACTGTTGGGGGGACTTTCTCTCCGCTGAAAGCCTTGAGTACAACTACTTCATGGCCCTGCTCTTCTAGCCAACGGCCAGCTAAATGAGGTGGATCTGTCTCATCATTTTGGATCGCCCAGATACGCATAGGAGCAGTATTCCTTGATATTCAATCTTTAGAGAAATTAAAGCCCCGTGAGTTTTACAGCGCCTAGCGCTACTCCAGCAACAACAGCCCAGGCAAAGAGACCCATAACCAGCGGTTTATGGCCAATCTTTCGGATCGCAGCCCATCGGACATTGGAGCCAAGTGCCACCAGTCCAGCCGAGATCAAGACTTTGCTCAACGTTGCAAGGTCACTATTGAAGCGAGCTGAAGCATGGGTTGCATTGTGAGCGATGGCAACCAGAATAAATCCGACGACAAAGAGAGGAACAATTGGAACCTTTGCCCCAGAAACTGATTTCCCACCCGATAGTTTTCTATTGCGCAGAGAGAGGATCACAATGATTGGTGCAAGTAGACATACTCTGGCGAGTTTAAAGACGATCGCTGATGAGACCGATCCTGAGCCGAATACAGAGGCAGTCGCTAAAACTTGACCTACATCGTGTACTGCGG
>CAITVX010000008.1 GCA_903895995.1 uncultured Actinomycetes bacterium | reverse complement strand
GACCTTTGAAGCGAGGTCTGTTACTGCAGCGAGAGCAGCATCTGCCTTGTCGCCAGCATCCAAAGCAGCCTGTTGTGCAGCATCTGCTGAATCCATAGCGTTGTTAGCAGCATCAGTTGCAGCGTTAGCAGCATCTGTTGCCTCGTTAGCAGCATCTACTGCAGCTTGTGAAGCTGTTGAAGCTCCAGTTGATACAGCGAATGTTGCAGCAAGTGTTGTTCCCTGAAGTGCAGCTGCAAGACCTGAATTGGTAGCACCAAGTGTCGAGGTCAATGAAACATTGCCATCAGTGTATGGAGCATAGAAAGTAGCTGTAGCTACTCCGCCTACAATCGCATAAGAGTTGGCAGTTGATGCTGCAATTGCGAATGGGTTTGAAGTCAACTGTGCAGATGCAGTAATTGGTGTTAATGCAGTTGTAGTTGACGTGTTACCCCATACTCCGTAGCTTCCATCAGCAACAGCGTTTCCTGATGAATCCTTGGCTGTCAAGGTCAAAGTAACCTTCTGGCCAGGGACATAAGAAGCTGCATCTGTAGTCAACGCTACTGAAGCAATAGATGTTCCACCGACAGCGAATGTAAGTGGAGCTGTTGAAAGAGTCAGTGTTGAGCTGACATATAGGTTAAAGACCACAGTTGAGGTACAACCTGAAGCAGCACCAGCGGCACCCTTGACATCTAGCTCATAGCTACCTGCAGGATTATCAGTTGCGGCAGCGCCAACAGCGCTTACATTGATCGTTCCGAGGGTAGTTGAGATACATGCTGTATTCGATGATGTGATGTACCAACCAGCTGAGCTAGAGCTACCAGCAGTGTTCAAAATACCAGCGACAGGGTTGCCGTTAGCATCAGTTGCAGCGATTGTCACTGAGCCTGAACCAGCAGTTGTGGTTGCAGCACCGAGTTCAGTGTTTGCAGTTGCTACCTGGTGGTTCTGAGTTACAGCAATCTTTGCAGGAGTTGTTCCGTAGAAGGTAACTGACTTTGTACCAAGAACAATACCAGTAGTTGCATCTGAGATTTCAACTGAGGTTGTTCCAGCAGTTCCATTTGCAAATACATAAACAAGTGCAAATGGGTTTGCTGAAGTTGTTACGTCTCCACCCACTGAAACAGTTGCGCCAGAACCATCTGCAGCTGTAACCAACGCAGCAAGAGTGGTTGCAGCATCAGTCGTCCATGGAGCTGACGCGATCTTTAGAGTTCCTGGACCGGAAACAATTCGAGCGCGAACCTTGTCTGACGCAAAACGACCACCTGGTGAAGTTGTATTGTCATTTACTGCTACGTAGATTGCAGCTGAAGCTGTGCCATGAGCAGTTGTTGAAACTGGAGCAGTTGCTGCATCGGTTGCAGATGAATCTGCTGAAGCAGTTGTTGACTCAATAGTTCCTGCTTGTGTGTGAGTTTTGTTAGTCAAAACTACAAGTGAGTTTGCCGCGCTTGCAACTGCAGCTGCTCCCCAAGTAAGTGTGTAAGTAGTTGTGCCACCGACATCACCAAGAAGTGTGACAGTCTGAGTACCAGCAACAGCTGAGTAAACAGAGAAAGTCAAATTTCCTGCTGATGCAGAAGTGAACGTAGCGGCTCCAGGAGTTGTAGTTCCTGCGTACCAAAGAGCTGAAGTTGATCCCGAAGTTGTTGAAAGAATTGAGGTGCTTGGATTAGCTCCTGGATAGTAGATAGTTCCAACGCCAGATGTTGAGACGTTGATTGTGTGATCAGCTGCACCACTTACGGTGATCTGAGGATAAGTTCCTACAGTTGGGCTTGCTGTGTAACCAGCTGAGTTTGAGCCCGACTGCGTAGCACCAGAAGTGGTAGTTGTAAGTGACTGCGCAGCGTTAGCAGCCACACCGGAGAGAACTCCGAATGTTGTAGCTACAGCAGCAACAGCGGCAATGCGCTTAATGCTTGTCTTTGTAGACATTATTTTCCTTTCAGAAAAAGTCGATTTGGAGAATTTCTCCATCTCGGCTTGGCCCACTAACACCGACTCATAAGTCATGAGTTGGTCTTGTTGGACCACGAGATGTGACGCACGTGCTGACACATCTCTATTCCCTCGCAATATCCGGATTGCGCGGGAAACCTGTTGTTGGATCGACATTTACTTCGATCCCTTCGTTGCGACCAGAATCGCCTGAGCCAAGATTTGAGTCTTGCCAGGGTTCAGGATCAAGCGGGTTGTAATAGAAGTCGGGGCCGAAGACACGTCCACACCACGACTTACGGGGATAATCATACCCGCCTCAGGAATCGAATCGATGTACATCACGCTTGTCACAAGGTAATTACCGTTGGGTAGGCGGGATATGTCCGTATTCGTACCTGAAACTTTGAGTGCTGCCCATGCTCCATTGACAGAGACCTTTGGATTGACCGAATAGGTCGTTCCATCGCCTGTGACGGCCACTGTTTGGCTGAGCAAGACGTTGATCGCGTTGGCGTCATAGGTCATTGCTGGGGCGCTAAGGAGTGTGCCCTCATCAGTCATTGTTGGGAGCGGCTTTCCTACGATGATCTTTCCAGAGTGACCCTGGAGATCTGTGACAGTGAAACCTGTTGGGAGGCCATCTGCATCAAGGCCATAGAAAGCAAGTGGGGCTGTCTTGGCATCGACCTGCTTGACCAAAGCATCTGACTTCTTCTGTTCAGCAGCTGCTGTGACAGAAGGTGATGCTGCTGCAGCCTTCGATGGTGCCTGGCTTGCAGTGGTTGGGGCTGCTGCGGCTGGTGCTGGGACTTCTTGAGTTTGGCTCGCACCGACAGTTGTTACTGCGGTCTTAGAACCAAATGAGTTGAAGCCAACAAATGCTGCGAGCAGAAGAATAAGTGAGAGGGCGACCTTGGAAGATTTCTTCGCAAGTTCTGCAGCCTTCTTATAGGAAGTAGAGAGTGCATCAAGTGCAGTTGCGCCGGTCTCTTCATCGACGACCCACTCGGTGAGTACGCGAACAAAGGAAGCGCGAGCGCGTTGAACAACGTGGCGAACATTCGCTGGTGTTGTTCCGAGCTCTGCGGCAATTTCTTCTGTGGTGCGGCCTTCCATTTCCCACATAACAAGCGCTGTGCGCTGGTCTGCAGATAAACGTGAAAGAGCTTCGCGGATGATGCTTGCATCTTCGGCGGCGACGATTGAATCGTCAAAGGCGATGTGGTTTTCAGCGGCGATCTCGTTGATGCGCTCTACTGAAGTCTCTGAATCGATCGCGACCAAGTTAGGGCGTGAGCCGGTGGCACGGATCTGGTTGAGGCAGAGGTTGTTGACTGTGGTACGAAGGTAAGCGAGCGCACGGTCACAGCTATCGAGCTCTGGGGCGGCCAAGATGAACTTGAGGAAGGCTTCTTGGACGATTTCGACGGCATCTGCTTCTGAGCGCAGGATCCGGCGAGCTTGAGATGTGAGCGATGAACGCTGTTCGGCGTAAAGGGCTGAAAGATCGGCGATAGACCACTCTGAAACAGGGGTTGCGACAGGAGTTAGAGAAGCCTCCTGGGCTGCCTGCTTCTTACGAAGTGCCACGGTAGATCCGCCTTTTTTAGACTCGAGTGTGTGTTGCAGATGGATACGTCTATCCCTCTACTAGTAAAGACACGGATGTTGCCCAAATGTTGTGCCCATCTAGGGAAATTTCTAACTTATTTTGCTGGGGATGGGCTGGGGCGGGGCTCTGAATCGGGTCTGAGGGGGGTCCGAGAGGGTCTGAGGGGGGTCGGGAGCGAGAGTGAAGGGTTATCCTTAGATAATCGAGCGGTCTAGGGCCGATCTGGCAGCCTCGCGGCGGTCTGAGACCCCAAGAACCTGGAATATCCGCATCGTCTCGTGGCGGACCGTTGAGACGCTGTAGCCCAAATCTGTGGCGAGCTCGTGGTTGGTTTTCCCTTCAACCATCCCCTGCATGATCTGTAATTGGCGGGATGTGAAATCCCCACGGCTCACTTCACGGGTGCTGCCGCCGGTTGATTTGGCAGAGATGATCGATTGGTGTGAGTTGCAGAGATAGAAGCCAATAATGCGAATGAGCTTTAAGGCTAGTTCTAATACTTCACAGTGATTTTCTACTGGGGATTCAAAGAAGATAACGACAGAGCCCTTGCTGATACCGCGCTCGCGGATTGCAGCGCCAATAACAGTGTAATCAGGGCTCCATCCGATGAAATTATCGTCGAGTACGACTTGCCTGACGATATCGTTGCGATGATGCCATTCATCGGCTGTTTCAACTTTGCCAACAATTTTTTCAGTGAATCCGTATGCAGCGATATGGTGCAGAGAATCATCTTCGGAAAGGAGTGCGAAGCGGGCCTTCGTTGCACCGAATGGGCGTAGGTAGTCTGTGACTAAACCACGGACGAGATCGTCAGCTGTTGGCCGATGCGAGATCCAATCCAGCATCATGAAGACGGGAACTTTATCGATCGATGGTGCTGTGTTATGCATACCCATAGTCTTCATACCGTCAATTATGACCAGTTTTATGCAGTCTAGATAGGGTGACTATTCCTTGGTGAATGTGGGGGTGAGTACGCCTAATCCGAGCGCCTTTTCAATCGCTGCCATCGCCCGAACGAGCGTGACTTCATTATTACGAGCGGCAACGACTCCAAGGCCAACCGGTAACCCATCGACTAATCCCATAGGGACTGTGCCAATAGGTGCGCCAGAGATAGATGGTGCGGTGGTGATCCAGCTGCTGCCATTGAAGGAGTCGCCTTCACCAAGCTTTGAGACCCATGCAGGTGAATACGAACAGCCGATTAATACATCAACGTTTGCAAGTGCTTTCCCTAAAGTCATTGTCGCCCAATTCAAATTGCGATCGCGCTTCATTTGATACTTCGGACCACGTCCACCAATCTGGAGTGCTTCATCAAAGATCTCTTGCTTGAAGTACTTCATCTCGCTCTCACGGTTTTGTAAGTTAAATGCGACCACTTGAGCAAGTGATGTGACTCGCGCACCTTTGCGACCCTTTAAGTAAGCGCCAAGATCTGAGACGAGTTCATGCTTTAAGACATCGTATTCATCATCGCCAACTTGATCTTTAGGATCTGCAATATCAATCTCGGTAATACTCACTCCTGCTTTTGCAAGGGAGTCGACTGCGGCATGGAAGAGAGCGTTGGTTCCCTCATTCGATGTCATCCAATTTTTCACAACGCCGATGCGGATTCCATCGTGTTGAGTAAGTGCGCTGACAAATCCAGATTGGCCTGTCATCACTTCAAGTAAGAGTGCGGCTTGTGCAACTGTCTGTGTCATTGGGCCAGGTGAATCTTGTGAACCACTAATAGGAATCATCTTCTCGCGCGGTACTGAGCCGACTGTTGGTTTAATACCAACGCAGCCATTTAACGATGCAGGACATGTAATAGAACCATCTGTCTCAGAACCAACTGCCATCTGCACTAACCCAGCTGCAACTGATGCACCAGATCCGGATGAAGAACCGCCTGCACTGTGTTTGTGAATCCATGGGTTTGCAGTGAGTCCCCCAACACCAGACCAACCAGATGTTGATTTAGTGGAACGAATATTTGCCCACTCAGAGAGATTGGTTGCGCCAATAACGATTGCGCCAGCTTCTTTTAAGCGAGTAACAAGTGGTGAATCAGAGTCCACGGGTGTATCTGCAAGCGCGAGTGACCCTGCTGTGGCAGGTAATCCAACCGCTTCGATATTGTCTTTGATCAGAATTGGTTGGCCGCCGAGTGGTAGCGCCTTCCCAGATTTGTCATAGGAATCCGCTTCAGCGAGCGCAGTTTCTCTGAGTGCGAGCACTGAGTTGAGGGTGTAACCAGACTTATCAATCTTCTGGATTTTATCGAGGGCAATTTCGACCTGTTCACGTGAGCTCATGGCTCAACAATAGGAGAGAATTAGCTATGCGCCTATACCGACGGACGATCAAACTCTTCACTGATCGCAAGGATTGGGTCCGCCAGATCACCGTTACTGCATTGGCATCTGGAACCGCGTGGTTGCTCGGCGATACATTCATCAAGAGCGGTGGAGTAGTAGCAGCAATCGTCTGCGCACTCTCTATCCGTATCTCACTCTATAAATCAGTACGTGAAGGGTTCGGTCAGATCGTCGGTACCGCGATCGGTGCCAGCGTTGCTCTAGGCACAGTCAGCCTCTTTCACTTTGGATTTATTGCAGTCGCAGTAACAGTCTTGCTTTGCTCGGTCGTGGCCCGAGGGTTGCACCTGGGTGAAGTTGCATCAGTAAACGTCCCTGTCACAGCGCTTATTGTTATTGGACCAGGAATTAGCGGAAACACAGCGCTACATAGATTGCTATCAACTCTTGTTGGCGCGGGTGTCGCGATTGTCTTCTCGTATTTCTCACATGGATCAACCCCAAAGGGGCGTACAACAGATCAGATCTCACGGCTGGGTGAAGAGTGCGCGACTTTGCTCTCTGAGATGGCTGAAGGTGTAGCTGCTGGGTATGTAGCAAGTGATGCCGGAAAGTGGCTTGCAAAGGGTCGCGTATTAATCGAGGAGATCCCAAAGCTACGTGCGCAAGCACTTGAGGCGAAGCGTTATGCCCGCTGGTCTCCGCTTGAACAATCAGATGTTGCTGATGCGCTTTATATTTCTGGAGTCGCGATTGAACATACGATCGTGCAGGTTCGCACTATGGCCCGTACGCTCTTTGATGCAGCTGTCGATAAAAATAATTTCATGTCAGGCAATAGCGAACTTGCTCAAGCGATTTTGGATTGCAGTAGCGCTATTTTGACGAAGATCGAATACGTTGCGCAGCAGAGCAATATGGATCAAGTAGATAACGTCGCACATGATCTACGATTAGTGGGCCGGGTTCTGGCAGATCATCTCTTTGAACTTGCCCGCAGCGTTGATCAAGATCAATTGGTTCGTGCAGTCTCACTTGTGGGAAATATGGATCGTATTGCCGACTCCTTAGATGAGAGCAGCCCGGCGCTTAAGGATGTTAAGACACCGGGCGAACCACTCTCATCACAAGTATTAGAACTTAATCCTTACCAACAAGGAAAACGTTGGCGCAGAAAGATTGTGAAGTTCTTTAAAACTGTGACAGGGCGAAATTAAACTTAGGCTTTCACTCCTGTGTTAGCGAAAGTCTTATTGGTGATCTGCCAACGGCCCTCAAGAATTGAGAGGCTGAAGTAATCTGTGAATGAGTAGACGCCCCAGAAACCTTCTTCTTTAACGGTAGCAACTGCTGCAGTTCCATCGATCTGAATGTCGGTGATCTCTGCTTTATCGTCAGCCATTTTCTATCCTCACATGGCCGAGTTTCGGCCTTGCTTGAAAATCTAGTCGAAGCGTTTGCAGGAGTAAATAGGTGGGGGTTTTGGATCATTGGTAGACTCAAGGAAAACCAAGAGTGAGCGGGATTTAATGGCGATGGATCTGCCTCTAGCTGGAATTAAAGTTATTGATGCAACATCAAATATTGCAGGCCCATGGGGTGGAACCGTCCTTGCCGATCTCGGCGCTGATGTATTAAAAATCGAAACACCATCAGGTGATCCATCTAGGTTCATGTCACCCAGTGATGGAGATCGTTCTGCATATTTTCATATTGTGAATCGAAATAAAGATGTCGTGACGATTGATTTAAAAACTCCTGAAGGTAAGAACAAGCTTCAATTACTACTCGATGACTGCGATGTTTTCCTCACGAACTTCTTACCTGCACAACTTGAAAAGTTTGGCCTTGAATCCAAAACACTTATGGAGAAACGTCCGCGACTTATTATCGGAAATCTCTCTTCATATGGAACTGAAGGGCCTTCATCATCATGGCCTGGATATGACGCGACCTTGCAAGCACGGACTGGAATTATGAATGTGACTGGTGAGTGCGATGGAGATCCTGTAAGAGCTGGTGTATCTATCTTGGATCTTGGTGCTGGCACATGGCTTGCTATGGGAGTTCTCGCCGCAATTATTAAACGCGAAAGAACCGGAGTTGGATCAATTGTTGAGACATCACTCTTTGAAACTGGTGCAACCTGGGTGAGTTATCACCTATCTGCATTTGAATTAACAGGTGAACCATCTGTGCGCTCTGGAAGTGGCCATCCAGCATTCTCTCCCTATGGAATCTTTAAAGCAGCTGATGGAAGCCTCTGTATCGGAGTTGGAAACAATCAGATATTTGAAAAGCTCTGCATCACGATTGGCCGAGAAGATTTGGTGAGTGCACCGCTCTACTTAACGAATATCGACCGAGTGAAGAATGCAAGAGCACTGACTCTCGAGATTGAGAAGGGCCTCGCTAGGAAATCAGCGAAGGAATGGGTGCAAGAACTCTGTAACGCCGGGGTCCCTGCTGAAGAGGTATTGCAACCTGAAGCTCTACTCAATGACCCACAAGCCGCTGCTATGGAGATGCTTCTGCCTTACCCAGATGGCACTACAGAATTAAACGTTGTACCTGGACTCCCTCTGCGTTTTGATGGAGTGCGGCCCCCAATAACGAAAGCAGCGCCGCATAGAGATTAAAGAAGGCCCAGTATCTGCCTTGCTCGTTTAACCATCGCTTCATCAACAAGTGAACCATCAACAAGGATCGCACCTTGAGTGGTTCCACGATCGCTCCATTGATTGATAACTCGCTGCGCCCAATCTTCGTCACTCTTACTTACAGCAAAAGATTGCGCGATCAGATCTAACTGCTTGGGATGAATGGCGAGTTTTCCACCAAAGCCCATTGCAAAGGCACGTTTTGAATTTTCACGTAGGCCGGCTTCATCATCAACTGAGAAATGTGGTGAATCGATCGGTGCTGCTAATTTATGGTTAACGCTAGAGATCACGAGTGTGGCCATTGCAAAGTCAGAGTTTGGACCTTGTGCAGAGTAAGAGATACCAAGATCTGCATAGAGATCTGCAGCTCCAAAGGCGAGACGTTTGACCCGGGCTGGGAGTTTTGTGGAATTCAATAGAGAGAG
>CAITVX010000007.1 GCA_903895995.1 uncultured Actinomycetes bacterium | reverse complement strand
TGTCATCAGGTGTACCAATTCTTTGGCCAGGGATGGTCTTCTCCCACTTGGCTAGAGCTTCTTTGTCATCGCTGATCCACGATGCCATGGGAGTATCGATTAACCCTGGTGCGACGCAATTGGCGCGGACTCCCTTAGGACCGAAATCAATTGCAATAGATCGAGTGAAGAGGACAACCGCGCCCTTAGAGGCAGCATAGATTGGTCGGTTACGCCCACCACGCAAGCCTGCGGTTGATGCAATATCTATGACATTTCCTTTTCCAGCTTCAACCATTGCTGGAATAAATACCTTACACATGAAGAACATGCCTTTGATATTCACATTCATCATCAGATCAAATTCTTCTTCGGTGAGAGTCAGAAGGCTATGTTCAAAGAAGATACCTGCAGAGTTCACAATATGTGTTGGGTTGCCGATAGATTTTGCGAGAGTATCTCTCAGTGCAACAATCTCGCTCTCCTTTGTTACATCGAGTGCAAACCAATGTGAACCTGGGATCGTCTTAGAAACTTCTTCAACTTTTTTCGCATCTTTATCTACACAGATCACCGTGTAACCTTCTGCAGATAGAGTTTTAGCGATTCCTGCACCAATTCCGCCACCTGAGCCAGTAATGAGTGCAATCTTCTTATCAGCCATGAGAATCCCCTTAAAACGTCAGTGTTGTGCAAGCATACAAATAAGCAAGGGTGCCAGCACCCAAAAGTGAATTTTTATTTAAGAAATGGTAAATGAATACGTCCTGAGCGTAGGCGATCCAGCTCACTTCACTTCCTAGGGTTAACATTTCAATCGTTACCAGAACGTTATAGGATGATTTGGTCATTCTGATGGCTACTTGATTACCGTTAAGCACGGCCATCAGGCCATTACGTAACATAGGAGAAACTATGAAGTTAAAGTCAAACTCAGTTCGAGTTGTAGCTGCGGCTGCACTCGCACTTTCAGCAGTTGCAGGCTTCAGCGCTCTTCCAGCGCATGCTGCCGCACGTCCAGTAATTGCAGTTATTACCCACGGCGATAACGGTTCATTCTGGTCAGTAGCTAAAAAGGGTGCAGAAGCTGCAGGACGAGCTTTAGGCATCAAGGTTAACTACGAAGGTTCAAATAACGATGCACAGAAGCAAGCTCAGCTTATTGATGCTGCTGTAACTGCAAAGGTATCTGGAATCGCAATCTCTGTTCCAAATGTAAGCGCAATCAAGGCAAGCGTTGCTCGCGCAATCGCTGCTGGTATTCCAGTCATTACTTTGAACTCAGGTTCAAATGACTATCTAGCACTTGGTGCAATCACTCACGTTGGACAAGATGAGAGTGTTGCTGGTGCTGGTGCAGGAACAAAGCTCAAGGCTGCAGGAGCTTCACACCTCCTCTGCGTTATTCACGAACAAGGTAACTCAGGTCTAGAGCAGCGTTGTTCTGGCGCAAAGACAACATTTGGTGGAACAGTCGATAACCTTTATGTAAAGGGAACTGCTGATATCACAACTACAACACAGCAAATCGCTGCAAAGCTTTCTGCTGACAAGACAATTGATGCCGTTCTAGCGCTTAACCCAGATATCGCAATCGCTGCTACAAATGCAGTTGCAAGTTCTGCTTCTAAGGCAAAGGTTGCAACATTCGACCTTTCAGCTCCAGTTGTTGCTGCAATTAAGTCAGGAAAGGTCCTCTTCGCAATTGACCAGCAACAGTATCTCCAAGGTTACTTGCCTGTTGTCTTCCTTTACTTGCAGATCACAAATGCAAACACAGTTGGTGGCGGTCTACCAGTTATGACCGGCCCTGGCTTTGTTACTAAGGACAATGTCGCCAAGGTTGCAGCTCTCGCAGCAGCTGGTACACGATAAACAGTTAGGCTATGAAGCGGATCTTCTGATCTGCGTTTTACGTTGAATAAGGCGCTTAATCTTCGGATTAGGCGCCTTACAACTTAGACTGAGCTAAATAGTTGGAGGAATCGAAGTGGAAACAAAACCAGACGAGAGATTCGTTAAACCCAAATTATCAACCCGCGTTATGCGTCGCCCAGAATTCGGTGCACTGATAGGCGCCCTCTCGATCTTCGTTCTTTTTGCATACTTTGATCAATCCGGCCAGTTCGTAAAGCTAGGTGGAATTGCCCGCTGGACAGATGTTGCCTCTACCGAAGGCATCATGGCTGTCGTTGTCGCTCTTCTCATGATTGGCGGAGAGTTCGATTTATCTGCGGGAGTTATGGTCGGTAGTTCCGGCTTAGTCCTTGGACTTCTTGTAACAAAGGTTCATCTCAATTTATATCTGGCAATCCTCCTCACTCTTATCTTTGGTGGGCTTATAGGCTTGCTCAACGGATACTTGGTAGTAAAGACAAAGTTACCGAGCTTCGTTGTAACACTTGCGACCTTCTTCCTCTTGCGTGGTTTCAACCTCGGCTTTGTTCAATTATGGACAGGAACAGTTCGCGTAGATGGACTCCACAATGCCAAAGGGTATGAAGGTGTATACCGCGCCTTAGCAACAACAGTCTGGGCGCCTAATCAATTTAACGTAGATATTTTCTGGTGGATAGGTGTCACGATACTTGGCAGTTGGGTTCTCACTCAGACCAAGATAGGAAGTTGGATCACCGCGGTTGGCGGAGATGCTAACGCTGCTCGTAATAGTGGTGTCCCAGTTCGCAATACAAAAATTGGTCTTTTTATTACCGTCTCATTGGCTGCATCCTTCGTCGGAATCATGCAGTGCATTAAATTTGATGGCATGCAGGCTAGCCAAGGCGTTGGTGAAGAATTCACCTACATCATCGCCGCTGTCGTTGGTGGTTGCCTACTCACCGGAGGTTTCGGTTCTGCAATAGGTGCATCAATTGGTGCAAGCATTATTGGAATCGCCTTCATCGGCATCTCCTTCGCTAACTGGAATACTGATTGGAATTACGCATTCCTAGGCGGGATTCTCTTCGCCGCAGTCTCAGTAAATACCTATATACGTCGCCGAGCAGAACGGGCTAAAAAATGAGAACTCCACTTCTGCAATTAAAGGGCGTCTCAAAGCGATTTGGAAGTGTCATTGCGCTCAGCGATATCACGATTGATGTCTTTCCTGGTGAAGTCACCTGCATCTTGGGCGATAACGGAGCAGGTAAATCAACGCTCATCAAAGTTCTGAGTGGATCTCATACCCAAGATGAAGGAACCTTCTCAATCGATGGTGAAGAAGTTGTACTCACCTCCCCTCGCGCTGCCTTAGATAAAGGAATCGCGACAGTATTCCAAGATTTAGCGACCATTCCCCTGCTTTCAATCTGGAGAAACTTCTTCCTAGGTCGTGAGCCAGAGAAGGGTTTTGGCCCATTCAAGAAGATTGATAAGGCACTCGCAAAAGAGGTAACGCGGACCCAACTCCTTGAAATGGGAATTGATATTCGCGATCCCGAGCAGACTGTTGGAACTCTTTCTGGTGGCGAACGCCAGGCTGTCGTGATCTCACGAGCGCTCTACTTTGGAGCTCGCGTACTTATCCTTGATGAGCCAACGAGCGCACTGGGTGTTAAGCAAGCTGGACGTGTTCTCAAGAATATTTTGGTTGCGAAATCTCGTGGAATTGGCGTTATCTTTATTACACATAATCCAAGCCATGCTTACATGGTCGGTGATCGTTTCTACTTGCTCAATCGTGGAAAGCTCGTTAACTCATTCGAGAAGGAGAATGTCTCTCGGGAAGAGTTACTGCGCGCCATGGCTGGTGGTGCAGAATTAGCTGCACTTGAACATGAACTCAAGAACGCTGGAGAGGCTCAATGAAAGATCGTGAAGTAGGAGTTGGTCTTGTCAGTGTTGGTTGGATGGGAATCTTGCACTCACGCTCATACGCAAACTTCCCTAAGTTTTACCCAGAACTTGGGATCAAGCCAAAACTAATCATTGCTGCGGATACCACTCTCGAGCGTCAAGAGTATGCAAAAGATGTTCTTGGATACGCACAAGCCACAAGTGACTATATGGATGTCATCAACCACCCTGATGTCCAAGTGGTCTCTGTATGTTCTCCAAATTACCTCCATCGCGAAATCGGTATCGCTGTCGCACGTGCAGGTAAAGCGCTGTGGATCGAAAAGCCAGTTGGCCGAAGCGGTGTAGAGACTGCTGAACTAGAGGCAGAAGTCGTTAAGGCAGGAATTGTTACCTCAATCGGATTCAACTACCGCTGCACACCAGCAATCCAATATGCACGAGAGATAATTGCAGCAGGCGATCTTGGAGAGATCACCCATTTCCGTGGTTCTTTCTTTGCAGATTACTCAGCCGAGGCCAATTCAGCACTGTCATGGAGATTCAAGAAAGAATTTGCAGGTAGCGGTGTCCTTGGGGACTTAATGGGGCATCTTGTCGATCTTATCCATTACACAGTTGGTCCAATCTCTGAAGCAAATGGATTCACAAAGACGGTTTATAAGGATCGCCCAATCTTGCCTATGGGTTCTGCGACGCATTTCGCAGTTATCGAGGGTGGGGAACGCGGTGCTGTCGAGAATGAAGATTACGCAGGTGCTCTCGTAAAGATCGGCGAATCTGGAATCGGCGCTGGTGCTATCGGAACTATCGAAGCATCCCGTATCTCTGTTGGACCTCGCTCTGCCTATAACATTGAAATATATGGAACAAAGGGATCACTCAAGTGGGACTTTGAACGTATGAATGAACTTGAACTCTCATTAGGTCGCAATGGGGCCAATGTTGGCTATCAAAGAATTATGGCCAATAGTTACTTTGGAGATTTCTCTAAATTCCAACCTGGTTCAGGAACATCAATGGGCTATGACGATCTTAAAGTTATTGAACTGAAAAGATTCATGCAGGCCTACTTCGGTGAAGCATCAGAGAATTCAAATATTCATGATGCAACATCGGCTGGACGCGTCTGTGATGCGATCGAGCAATCTCAAGCATCAGGAAGCTGGACAAAGGTCCCTGCTACCAAGGGAACAACTGCAGCCCTGAAGGCCAAAAAATAGGTATCGGTTTAGTTAGAAGGCTGTGTAGAAGCAGGAGTAAAGGATCTAGCGACCGCTACTAGCTGCTCGTAAGTAACCCCACCACCGGCTTGAACTTGCATATCCGTTGCTTTCATTCCGTAATATCCCGGAAGTGTAAAGAAGATGTATCCCCCGACTTTAGAGATATCAGCTGTACTGCATTTCTTAGCCGCTGACGGTTTCGTAGGATCGCAATAAACAAAGAGAGAGGCGGGTATTCCATTAATTTTTATCGAAGGCATCTTTACAGATAAGCCGGGATTAGAGCAATGCGCGCCTTTTAAAGTCTGCATCGTTTCGATGCTCTTTTTGCCCTTATTAAAACTTACATAAAGCCAACTTTGACCACCACCCCCGCACGCCAGCTCTTGGAACTTGGTCTGAAGAAGTCCTATGGTGTTAACAGGCTTATAGAGTGAGTATGTCAGGTGCTTTTGCGCTGCTAGATAATTATCTCCTGCGGCTATCACTTCGCCACCATTCATAGCAATAGCCAACAGAAGTGTTAGGGCCATTAATTTGCGCATACAGTAAATCTACTCTTAAAAAAGAGAGTGGGCCCGGGATATTAACCCAGGCCCACTCTTTAGTAGTTCTTAACTTTTCTTCTTATTTGCAGGCGCTACCAAGTAGACGAGCATTCCCACGATTGCCAATACGGCAATAACCATCAGCGTGACCCAATCGAGATTGAAGAGGGCGCCACGTGGGCTTGAGAGTCCTGTTGGGATTACAAGATTGATGAACATGATCACTAAGTAAGCAAGTGCAATCACATTAACCATCATGCCCTTATCGCCCAGGGTGTAATGACCTGTTGCTTTCCATCCACGGCGACGAGCAATCAATGCACCAAGGACAGTCAACAAAAATGCCAGGTAGATTCCGCTGACGCCAAATGAGACGAGAGAGGTCAAGGCAGATACGTGAGCTGGGTAAGTCATAAAGAGAATCTTTATATCCTTACTTGGCGTTACGTTGACAAGCAGTGTGAAGAACAAAGGTACAAGTGCGCCAATAAGAAGAGCATTTACTGGTGTGTGGAAGCGCTTAGATACCTTTGAAAGCACATGCGATGCTGGAGTAGCCCCATCACGTGCATATGAGAAGAGCATGCGTGAGCTAGCTCCGAGAATCGATGATCCGCATGAGAAGAATGCGAATACGACTGCGAGGAGAAGAATATCCTTCAGAGCCTTGGAGTGAATAGCTGACTCTAAGATGAATGGAATTCCACCATCAAATGAAGTCGCCAACTTATAACTCTTAGGATCATTTGGGATAGCGAGCAAGAGTGCTGCCACCAAAACAAATGAAGTGACCGCTCCTGCAATAAGTGCCTGGCGCATTGCGCGCGGAACTTGTCTGGATGCATCGACAGTCTCTTCTGCTACATCTCCAGCAGATTCAAAGCCATAGAAGATGAATGCAGGGGCCATCACAGCGATAAGTGCTGCACCGAGCCACCAATGTCCGCCGAAGCCAACTCCGAGAGAGTTCGTAGCGGCGTTTTCAGATCCTTGGGTTGTGAAGAGGAATCCAAAACCATGGTGGAATCCAGCAGCTGCAAGAATCAGTGCAATTCCGAGAGTTCCGAAGATTTCAACATAAGACCCAATAGATGCTACTCGACCCATCATCTTTGCACCGGTGACATTGAGGAATGTCTGCACCGCAAGAAGGATGAGGGTCAACATGAGAATTGTTGAATGCTTAGTTGGATCAAGGTTTAATTTGAACCAATCGTGGAGAATCCCAGTGAGATAAGGAACAACTCCAGTATCAACAGCTGCAACAGTTACGAGAAGTGCGACTGAATAGAACCAACCAACCCACCAGCCGTATTTCGGTCCTACCGAACTTTTGGCATATTGATAGAGGGCTCCTGATATCGGGTAATGGCTTCCAAGTTCTGCGAAGACCATTGCAACGAAGTACATTCCAATAACTGGAACAAGCATGAGCCAGATATAGCGTGGTCCGCCAGAGCCTGCTCCGAGAACGAAGAGGGAATAGATTCCCACCATCGGTGATAAATAAGTGAAAGCAACGCTGAAGCTATCGAACCTACCTAATACTCGAGATAGTTCTTGACGATAACCGAGGGCCCCTAATCGACTCTCTTCAGCAGCATTTGAATCGTGATTCGACACTTTGTACATCCTTTCAACATTGAATGGACGAGCTATTTGTGGGGAATTGATTACATGACTACGGATACATAATCCGCCTAAATGGCTGAAAAGTGAAGCACCGACAGGGTCTTTTGACTTTTTTACGCTCTTTTAGTGTACCTAGCCGGGGATTAACTCATCCCCCGACAATATATCCTTGAAGGGCATTCCGATCATTCGTTAATTCATCAACATAGATTTTCATGACATCCCCGATTGAGACTATGGAGATTAACTTAGAATTCTGATCGACAACCGGAACATGCCTAATCCTGTTCGTTGACATCAGATGCATGAGTTCAGTTATCGAGGATTCGGATGTGCAAGTAAAGACACGCGTGCTCATCAGGTCCCTGACCTTGAGCTTGTCGAGAGAATTTGTTTGGCCTGGCATTGCCCGAACTATGTCACGCTCGGAAATAATTCCTTCAATAACTCCGCCTTCTCGGGTGACCACCAAGGCTCCAACATTGTGTTGTTTTAGTGCTTCGACCAACTCTTCAATGGATGAGCTCGGATCTATTGTCGCTACTGTCTTACCGCTAATGATTGATGCGACCTTCATTGGTTGCTCCTTACGATGAGATTCACTTATGAGCACGCTACGCCCGATTCCAAAATAATGGAATAGCTTGATTTGGACTTTAAATATACACAGCGTAGATCACCGCAAGGAGATCAGGATCTGACTAGCTTCCTGATCTCCCCTTTAGAGCTGGACGCCGATCTGACGACGGATCTCTTCACCAATACTGATAATTGCAACTGTTTGTTCGTGTGTATGCAGAGGTGATTCCAACAGCCCTTGAGAGACATAAGCCGCTAAGTAATTAGCTTGATAGCAGAGACCTTCGTGGCCCACTACTCCTGTTTGATCTTTCCAGTGTGGTCCTTGACCATTGAAGACAGCTTCGCGAAGTCCAAGACCAGATGGCGTAAAGAATGGTGAATCAACGAGCAGTACGCCTTCAGTTCCAGATACCGATGCGCGGGTTGGAACGTGGCTATGTCCGCTTGTAGTGATTACTGCGCGAGCACCCGATGCATATTCGAAGACAGCTGATGCCATAGCTTCTGAGTGCGGGCTCGCTAGCTTTCCAGCTGCAGAGATCTTTGTCGGCAATCCAAGGATCTGTTCAGTAAATGCGATGGGATAGATACCCATATCTTGAACGATACTTGCACCCGGCAACCATAAACGTGCGATCGCACGATTATCTTGACCAAAATCAGCTTGAATTAATTCGATAGTTCCAAGGGTCTTCTGTTCAACCATCTTGCGCATGATGCTTGCTTGCGGAAGATAACGAGACCACATCGCCTCCATCGCAAAGACTCCGGCTTTCTTCGCTGCGCTATAAAGAGCCGCTGCTTCTGCCTTACTGATCGCAGATGGCTTCTCAACCAGAACGTGCTTTCCGGCATTGATCGCAATCAGTGAATCTGCAAGGTGGGTATTTGGAAGTGTTGCGATGTAAATAACATCGATATCTTTTTGGGCACATAGCTCTTCGTAACTGTTATACGTCTTGGAGACACCATGCTTCGCCGCGAGAGCATCTGCCTTACCCGGCGTTTTAGAAGCAATGCCTACAACTTGTTGCTTGGTGTGTTTGAGTAAAGTGCTGATGAAAATTTCAGCGATATCTCCTGCTCCGACAATTCCCCAACGAAGGGATGGAACCGAGGCAGGATCGAGAAGATCGGGCTCTGGAATATCAGCAGAGGAGAAGTTCTTTACAACGTCAGCAAACATGGCCATTCGCCGATCGTAGACCTATCTGGCGATGAACTCTAGAGATCAAACCCTCGCTAAGCACCCACTGGTTTCATCGCACGAGCCATTCTGAGCAGATCGGCATATGTTAGGCCAGAGACTAAGACTTCAATTTCTGTCCCGCGAAGCTTCTTTGTCGCGGGTACCTTCCACATCGCATATCCCCCATAGTTATGGATATCTGAAGTTTTACAGCTCTTCCATTGCGCAGCATTTGCTGGATCACAGAAGGCGACAATCGTTGCGATATTCCCATTGATACTGGCAGTTGCAACCTTTTTGCCGAGGCCCGGATTAGAACATTTCACAGCTGAATCAGTCTCAAGAAATTGGACTGACCGAGTCTCCCCATAAATCGCAGCGAGCCACTTGGGGCTAGTAGCGCCACAGGATTGCATAGAGAATGAGCGCAAAATCAGATCGCCGGTAGAGCCTGGCTGAAGTATTTGATACTTCACACTCTTCTGAGCGGCTTGATACTGGCTTGCTGGGGTCGCAGCAAATGTAGTTGTGGCGCTAAGAAGCGAGGCTAGAGAAGCTATCGCAATTATTTTTCGCATACTTCGATCGTACTCTCTATATTTTAAAGAGGCGCTTCATCTCGGAAGCAATCTCAAGGTCTTCGGGGCGAGCAGTTGTAAGTAAGTCCTTCACAGTAGTAGCTCTATCTGTGAGATCTTTCTTCTGCTCCATCTTGTACTTAGCTTCAACGCTAGTGATCTGGACTGTGAAACCAACAACATGTCGAACCAACTCTTGAAGAAAATCCTGATCTGCCGTGGCAAGGTCCCATGGGATTTCACGATTAGCCTCGTGATCGCGCTGAAGGTCACTAACAATCTGCATAATCTCATCAGCGCCGTGGAGAACTTCAACGCTTCCGCGAAGATGAACTGTTTGATAGACCCATGTGCCCACTTCTTTACCGGTAATGGGAGTGGATGCGTAGTTTGAAGGTGAGACGTAAGCACCCGGACCGCTCACAATAATGAGTGCAGGTGCGCCGTTCTCAATATCCTTCCACTGCGGATTAGTACGTGCCATATGCGTTGTTGCGCGGCCATAGTTTTTAAGATCTGCGCTGGAATCAGGTTGCTGTGGATACCAGGTAAATGGAAGTGTTGAGGCTTCTGGAGTTCCATCTTTATTCACTGTGACAAATTCACCAGCACGTGCCTTCGAAACGAATGATGTGATCTCGTTCCAATCAGTTATTTCATATGCTGGTGGAATGTACATCTCTAGATACTAGTGAACTATCGCTTAAATGGGGCGGGGGTCGCCTTTAATTTAGGGACGCGCATCTTGGCAATCACACTGCCTGGAGATGGGTGGCAGTACTGAGCGATTCCTAAATCACTCGTCACCGATAGGAAGATGAAAGCATCTTCGATGGTGAAGCCCCACTCATCAACTAAGAGCTTTGCAGCTTCTTCGCAGGCATTTTGAAGTGCCTCATCGATGCTGTCGACACTTGTGCCATGAGTGATCCAGTAATCCTTCGACTCTGTGATGGGCCAGCCACCGGCTTTACCCTTGATGAGATCGACCTTAATGGTGGCGGTTCCGCTAATTTCTACGCCCGTACCAGAGATTTCACCGTCGCCCATCGAAGCGTGCATATCACCGATAGCGAGCTGTCCCCCTGGCTGGAACACAGGTAAGTGAATAGTTGCGCCGATGCGGTTCTCGTTATCATCCATATTTCCACCGTGACGCGCTGCTTCAAAAGTTCCAATAGTGCCACTTGCAGGAGCAACGCCAATTACACCAAACATCGGGCGTTGTGGCCAAGAAACATTCTCGTTCATATGAATGATGCCATTTTCAACACGAAAGATACGTGTGACAGGTGATGTGGATTTGTGAACTAACTGTCCCCACTCAGGAATAACCATTCCAGCACCCTGATTACCAGGGCGAATATCGACAAGAGTCACTGATAGCGAGTCGCCAGGTTCTGCGCCTTTGACTGCGATGGGACCGGTGGCGCTATTAACTCGATGGAGGTCAAGTTTTTCCATTGTGTCAGATTCACTCTGCACCTGGCCGGTAAAGCAATCCCATGTTTCAATCTCAATGGTTGTTCCTGGATCGACAGTTACAACGGGTTGCATATCGGCAGCAAACTCCCAGATATGTTGATCTCTGCTGATTTTGATAGTCATGGTCTCTCCCTTATTTAATGAATGACTCAGTGAACTAGTTTGGGAAGTGGCATGCGACTTGGCGCGCGCCGATGGTAAGTAATTCTGGTGACGTTGTTCGACAGATATCTTGAACCTTTGGGCAGCGAGGGTTGAAGGAACAACCTTCGGGGCGATTGATTGGGTTTGGAATATCGCCTTTCAAGATGATCCGTTCACGCTTATCTTCAGCTCCCATACGAGGATTAGCCGAGAGCAAAGCCTGTGAGTAGGGGTGTGCTGGGTTCTCATAGAGATCATCTGCATTGGCAAGCTCGACTATTTTGCCCAGATACATCACTGCAATGCGATCAGAGACATGTCGGACTACCCCGAGATCGTGGGCGATGAATACATAGGTAAGGCCAAACTCTTTCTGAAGATCCTTAAAGAGGTTAAGTACTTGAGCTTGGATTGATACATCCAGCGCTGATACTGGCTCATCAGCCACAACCAGGCGTGGGTTTAAGGCAAGTGCGCGAGCGATAACCACACGCTGGCGCTGTCCCCCAGAGAACTCATGCGGATATTTTTCGTAGGCGCCTTCATCAAGGCCCACACGCTTAAGTAAATCTTTTGCAATCCTTGTGCGCTCATCTTTTGCAACCCCGTGAACTCGCAGTGGCTCTTCAACGATCTGACCGATTTGGCGACGAGGATTGAGGGCAGCATATGGATCTTGGAAGATCATCTGGAAACGTTTGCGAAGCGCTCGTAGCGCCTTCTTAGGTTCTTTTGCTAAGTCATGTCCTTCAAAGAGAATCTCACCACGAGTTGGCGTTTCAAGGCGAACGATCATGCGACCAAGCGTGGATTTACCACAACCCGATTCACCGACGATACCAAGAGTCTCGCCCTCTTGGATTTCAAGATTAATATCTTCAACAGCATGCACAACGTCTGAGCCGCGGCTAAATGCGCCGCCGAGTTCATAGTTCTTTGCTAACCCGCGAATTGAGAGGATTACTTCACTCATGAGTTACCACCTACCAAGACGCATGCCGCACCGTGGCCATTGGCATCGGCTTTAAATTCAGGGCGAACTTTGCAAGCATCGTGCGCCTTTGGACAACGGTTTGAAAATGAACAGCCTTGAGGCAAATTTAAAAGTGACGCGGGTTGACCAGGAATCGCTTCTAACCGATCTGTGCGCTTGCGATCTAAACGTGGAACTGAGTTCATGAGCCCTTGTGTGTAAGGGTGTTGAGGATCAGCAAAGAGTGCCTTCTTTGATGCGCGCTCTACAGGACGTCCTGCGTACATAACTAGAACCTCATCGGCGATCTCAGAGACGACGCCCATATCGTGCGTGATGATGATGATCGAGGAGTTATGTTGCTCTTGCAATCTCATCAGAAGATCAAGAATCTGAGCCTGAATCGTCACATCAAGTGCCGTTGTTGGCTCATCAGCGATTAATAGGGCCGGATCGAGAGCAAGTGCCATAGCGATAATTGCACGCTGGCGCATACCCCCTGAAAACTCATGCGGGTATTGATCTACGCGGCGTTTAGCATCTGGGATTCCCACTTCATCCAGAATCTCAATCGCTCTCTCGCGAGCTTCTTTCTTCGACATCTGAGTATGAAGTCTGATCTGTTCAACGATATGCCAACCCACTGTGTAGACGGGGGTAAGTGCAGTCATTGGATCCTGGAATACCATTGCAATCTCTTTGCCACGAATATCACGCATCGATTCATCGCTTCGCTTTAAGAGATCTTCACCTTTAAAGAAGACTTCCCCAGAGATTCGCACATTGGAATCACGGACAAGTCCCATAACTGCATTCATGGAGACTGACTTACCAGACCCAGATTCACCAACAATGCCGAGAGTCTTGCCAGTCTCTAATTCAAAAGAGAGCCCATTGACTGCACGAACTTCACCGCGACGAGTATCAAAGGAGACATGAAGATCTCTTACCTCAAGGATATTCCGCTTATGCACGTCGCACCCGCGGATCTAATACTGCGTAGAGAACATCTACGACGGCATTCATAAAGACAACAAAGAAGGATGCATACATAACTGTCGTCATGATGACAGGTAGATCAAAGTTCTGGAGTGAATCGAAGGTCAACTTTCCGACGCCCTGGATTCCAAAGACAACCTCAGTCAAAAGAGCATAACCGCCAACCAAGGATCCGAAGTCCAAACCGAAGAGTGAGACGATCGTAATAAGTGACATACGAGTTGCATGCTTATAGAGAATTCGTTTCTCACTCGCACCTTTGGCACGCTCTGTCTTGATGTAATCCTCGCTCATCACAACCAAGATCTCACTTCGGAGAACTCGAACATAGATACCTGCATAGAGAACAGCGAGTGTGAGCCACGGGAAGATGAGATGCAAGAACCACTGCCACGGATCAACGCTGAGCCCAACATAACCAAGTGGTGGTACCCACTTAAAGAGAGATGAGTGCAGCTTTGATTGAGTAAAGAGGTTAACGACTTCACCGAGCCAGAAGACAGGCAGAGATATACCCACGATGCCAAGGAAGGAGATAGTGGGATCAAGCCACTTCCGCTTTGAGCTTGCGGCCAGTACCCCAAACACAACGCCGAAGAGAAGCCAGATAACTGCAGCTCCAATAACGAGTGAGAATGTTGCTGGGATCGCTTGAGAAAGTTGTGGAATTACCTTTGAGCCGCGGTTTACATAGGATGTGAGATCGCGATCAACAAAGAGGTGGCGCATCATGGAGAGATAGCGAACTGGTAATGGCTTATCCAATTCAAAAGAATGTCGCACTTGCATCAAAGTCTGCTGATCGGCATTACGTCCTGCGATACGGGCAGCAGGATCTACACCTGGTGTTGCGAAGAAGATTAAGAAAACCAAGATTGAGATAGAGACCAAGACAAAGATCATCGCGCTTAATCGGCGCGCTAAGAAGGAGATCATGCATCCCCCCGTGAACGAGTCTTAGGGTCGAGCGCATCGCGTACAGCATCTCCATAAAGATTGAGTGATGCTGCAGTCAGCACGATCAAAAGTCCAGGAGCGATTCCCACCCAAGGCCGTGTGTAGAGAAGTGCTAGTCCATCATTGATGATTGTTCCCCATGATGCAGATGGTGGTTGAACACCAATAGATAAGAATGAGAGCGCTGATTCAGTGAGCATG
Organism: uncultured Actinomycetes bacterium; assembly: GCA_903895995.1. Lineage (GTDB taxonomy): Bacteria > Actinomycetota > Actinomycetes > Nanopelagicales > Nanopelagicaceae > PALSA-747. The sequence goes on along the minus strand of CAITVX010000007.1, from coordinate 1,250 downwards.
CAGAGCGCAATAATGATTGGAATGAATACCAGAACACTGGGAATGATATTAGGCAGAATTTCGCGGAAGATGATCGTGGAGTCTTTCGCTCCGATGCCAACCGCTGCACGCACAAATTCGCGTTCGCGGAGGCTCAGTACTTGAGCTCGGATCGGCCGGGCAACATAGGGAATATAAACGATTCCGATAATCAAGATCGGAAGGGCAAATGAACCAGGGCCCAGGTGAATGAAACCAATCGTTAAACCAGATGTAAGAAGTACAACAGAGAGGCTGATCGCAAGTAGATAGACCGGGAATGCCCAAATGACATCGAGCAATCTCGAAAGAATTGCGTCGACCCAGCCTTTTCGGTAACCAGCTATAACGCCAATCAGCAGCGAGAAGACGATACAGATGATGCCCGCCGATGTGCCGATTAGCAGCGTATTACGCCCACCGTAGAGAAGTCTCGCCATAACATCACGCCCTTGGCCATCTGCGCCAAGGAAGTAACTAGAAGGGTTCCAGGTTGGCCCGATAGGTGTGACACCTAATCCAAGGCCAGTTGTCGACGCCTCTAAGACTGGAACGGTCTTACCACCCACATGAATGGTTGCATCGAGGCTTGAATTGAACGGATTGGTATGGGCAATGAAGTGTGAATAGATCGGAGCTAAAAGAGAGATCGCAACGATAAATCCAAGAATAGTGAGTGAGATGATCGAGCGCTTATCTTTGCGCAGGGTACGCAAAGCGATCTTCCCCGGAGATTCGGAGAAGATCGCTTCACTATTCTCTTTAATAGACACAGTTGTATTACTTAGGTACTGGTCGCCTTACTTAGTCTGCAATTGATCAACGAACATCTTGTACTGGAGTGAGAAGTGGTAATTCTTCGTTCCAGAAGATAAGAAGTCGAGCTGCTTTGGTGTGAAGGCAACTGCTACTGGAGCATCCTTCATCACCTGTTGATCAAGTTGACCCCAGAGTTTGTTGGCCGCAGCAGGATCGGTAACACCGAGTGCCATCGCCTTCGCCATCTGAGCATCAAATGACTTGTTGCAATATCCAGCCATATTGACTGATGAATCTGAGTTAGGTGTGAATGAAGCACAACCCAAGAGAACGTTCAAGAAGTCAGATGCTGCTGGGTAATCCTGATACCACTGAGTTACTGAGATCTGAACCTTGTTCTTGGTGTTCTGGATATATGTAAATTGAATATTTCCAGAGATTGGCTTCACAGTTGCCTTGTATCCGATCGAGTT
>CAITVX010000006.1 GCA_903895995.1 uncultured Actinomycetes bacterium | reverse complement strand
CAAAGACTGCTGAGGCTGTGACTGCTCATAAGGATTTTGGCTCCTTATAAGGCGTTAATCTAGGCTCATGAGCGCGAAGGTAGTCGTAGTTGGCCAGGGCTATGTTGGCCTGCCACTCGCACTTGCTGCCGCAGAAGCTGGATATCAGGTAGTCGGTATCGATACCGATCTAGATCGAGTCTCTTCATTAGCTGCCGGTCGATCACCCATTGGGGATATTTCTGATTCGTATCTAGCTGCGCAGAGTCTTTTTTATCGAGTCTCATCTGACTTTGGTGATGCTGCTGGGGCTGATGTAGTTATCTTGTGTCTGCCTACTCCACTTGATGCATCGCGTAATCCTGATCATTCTTTGCTGCTTGCTGGGGCAAAGGCTGTTTCTTCGAAATTAGCTGCTGGTGCGTTGGTGATTAATGAGTCGACTGTCTCACCTGGATTTACCCGTGATGTCTTGGGCCCGATCTTTGCAGGCCATGATCTCGCATATTCACCCGAGCGGATTGATCCAGCGAATAAGAATTGGAATGTGAAGAACACACCAAAATTGGTTTCGGGGTTGAGTGATTCGGCGCGTTCACGGGCTGTTGATTTTTATTCGAAGTTTGTCTCGGCTGTGAGTACCTATTCATCTGTCGAGGTTGTTGAGACTGCAAAGCTCTTAGAGAATTCATTTAGGTTGGTAAATATCTCATTCATCAATGAGATCGCAGAGTTTTGTGACAAGATGAAGATCGATGTCCGTGAAGTGATCGCTGCTGCATCTACCAAGCCATATGGCTTTATGCCATTCTTCCCTTCAGCTGGTGTTGGGGGACATTGCATTCCAGTTGATCCACATTATTTGGTGGCGAAGGCTCGTGAGATTGGTGCATCGACTCGGTTTATCGATCTTGCTAATCAAGTGAATTTAGAACGTCCTTCATACTTTGTGGGTAAAGCTGCGGGGATTTTGGGGACTCTGTCGGGTAAGAAGATTGTTGTGATCGGTGTGGCTTATAAGCCTGATGTGGCTGATGTTCGTGAGACCCCGGCTGAAGCGCTTATTAGCTTGCTTCGTAGCGCTGGTGCTGATGTTGTCTGGCATGACCATGTGGTGGGGCAGTGGAAGGGTGAAGCATCAGCTGCACTTGGGGCTGGGTATGACTTAGCGGTGCTTGTGAACCCACACAGTGAAACTGATTTAGATGCTTTGGGATCCGTGCCAGTCATTGATACGCGTGGTGGGTTGTAATGAAGTACTTAATCACCGGCGGGGCTGGCTTTATCGGGTCGCACACTGCAGATGCTTTGGTCGCTCGTGGGGATAGCGTTGTAATCCTCGATAACCTCTCGACAGGTAACCATCACAATATTGAGCATCTGATCGGCAATGAATTAGTTACTTTCTATAGCGGATCGATTTTGGACTCAGCCCTGGTGGATCGTTTGGTTGCAGATGTCGATCATGTGGTGCATCTTGCTGCAGCGGTCGGTGTCTTTACGATTGTTGATAAGCCGTTGGATTCTTTACGTACTAATCTGCATGGTACTGAGAATATTTTAGATGCTGCGCAAAAACATGACAAGCCAGTATTGATTGCCTCATCATCTGAGGTCTATGGCAAAAATGGTGGCGGAGCCTTGAACGAAGAGTCTGATCGTATTGTTGGGTCGCCGTTGAAATCACGGTGGAGTTACTCAGAGGCGAAAGCGATCGATGAGTCGCTTGGGTATTTCTATTATTCAGAGCTAGGTGTTCCAGTACGAATTGTTAGATTCTTTAATACGGTGGGGCCACGTCAGGTTGGGTCTTACGGAATGGTTGTGCCACGCTTTGTTAGTGCTGCTTTAGCTGGTGAGCCACTCGAGATTTATGGCACTGGTGAGCAATCGCGCTGCTTCTGCCATGTGGCCGATGCCGTAGCGGGGATGCTTTCTGTGATCGATGGTGATCAGAGCGTCGGGTCTGTCTATAACATCGGCAATGATCGTGAGATCTCTATCGCAGCGCTTGCTTCATTGGTCATCTCTCGTCTGGAATCAAAGTCTGCGGTCGTAAAGAAATCCTATGACGATGCATACGGCGCGGGATTTGAAGATATGCAACGACGCGTCCCTGATATCTCTAAAATTAAATCTGTTACTGGGTGGGCGCCTAGCCGATCACTCGAATCGATCATCGACGATATTGCGGGGGATCTACGACATGCAGGTCTATGACTCAGCGATCGCGCAGACCCCGGTTATCTCAGCGCTCAAAGGCGTCTGGGAGAAGCGCTCTTTACTTAGACTTCTCGTCGCACGTGATCTAACTGTTCGTTACAAGCGCTCTGTGATCGGTATCTGGTGGTCACTTCTGAACCCGCTCTTCACAACCGCGGTGATGTATTACGTCTTTAATACAGTCTTTAAAGCGAAGCTTCCTGATGGCCAAGCATTTATGCCATACCTGCTCTCAGGTGTGCTGACCGTGACTCTCTTCAACCAAGGCATGACCATGGCTGCTGATTCGATTGCAAGCGGCGCCGGTGTATTAACCAAGGTCTATGTGCGCCCCGAGATCTTTGCCTTCTCTGCAACCATCTCATCGGCTATTAATTTCTTATTTGGACTTATCCCACTCACCGTTGTCTTGTTGATTTCAGGAAAGCATCCTGGGATTAAGACCCCGCTGGTGATTATCTTTATGCTCTGCATGACCTTGTTTACAACTGGACTTGGACTGATGCTCTCGATCGCGTATGTGAACTTCGATGATTCACGCTCGCTCATCAATATCTTCTTGCTGGCTCTTCAATACATGACCCCGGTCTTCTATCCAATTACAGCGCTTGGGCCTCATACGCAGAAGGTCATTCACCTAAACCCATTGACCTCTTATCTACAGGTCTTCAGAGATATCTTTGGCGGCAATGCAGTTGCGACTGTGCACGAATGGTTGATGATGGGTGGGACTTCGATCTTCTTCTTTGTACTTGGTCTCTATGTCTTTGGACGCAAGTGGCCAAAGGTGGTCGCAAAATTATGAGTACCGATAAAGTCGTTGAAGTTACTGATGTTGCCTTGGCATACCGTCGCACGCGCCACCGCGTCTCATCGCTCAAGCAAACTGCGATCGACACCATTAATCGCCGTATGGCCTACGAAGAGTTCTTCGCACTCAATGGTGTCTCATTCACGGTTGCGCGCGGTGAGACTCTCTCTGTTATCGGTCGTAACGGTGCAGGTAAGTCCACACTCCTCAAAGTATTAGCACGAGTATTGCCGCCAACATCGGGCCGTGTGATTGTTCGTGGATCTGTGGCGCCGATGATCGAACTCGGTGCAGGCTTTAATCCCGAGCTCACTGGCGCTGAAAATATTATGTTGTATGGCACTTTGCTTGGCCGTGATAGCAAAACGATGCAAGGCCGCATTGAAGCGATCGCTGATTGGGCTCAGTTGACCGAGCATCTTGATATTCCTATTCGTGCTTATTCATCGGGAATGGTGGCACGTCTAGCTTTTGCAACAGCGACTGATACAACTCCAGATCTCTTGCTGATCGATGAAGTTCTCTCAGTCGGGGATGAAGATTTCCAGACTAGGTCCAAGATCCGCACCGAGCAGATGATGAATAGTGGTTGTGCTGTGGTGCTTGTGACCCACGATTTAAACGCTGTGAAATCAATGGCCACCCGCGCGATCTATCTCGACCATGGCGCAATGAGGGCATCGGGTAATCCCCAAGATGTTATCGACGCCTATCACGCAGATTTAAAGTAGTTCTATGAAGGTCCTGCATGTAATCGCCCGCATGAATGTTGGTGGGACTGCGCGGTATGTGGGGGATTTAGTCGCTGCAGAGCCTGCTGGATATGAGTCATTGCTTGCAACTGGATTTGTTCAGGGATCTGAGATCGAAGATGATTGCGTGCATGGGTTGCCTATTGTGCGCATCCCATCGATGGGTCGTTCGATTAATCCTGTGGCAGATATCCGTGCTTACTTCGAACTTCGTAAGGTGATTCGTGAATACAAGCCTGATGTTGTGCACTCACATACTTTTAAGGCAGGACTTCTTGCGCGGTTAGTACCTGGCAATCATAAGCGAGTACATACTTTTCATGGTCACCTCTTTGATGATCAGAGCTTCTCTGGGTTAGCGAAGTTCTTCATTACAGCTGCAGAGCGATTTAATGCAAAGCGCACTGATGTTTTGATCTCGGTGGGTGAGCGAGTGGGGAAAGAACTTCGCGCAGCTGGCGTTGGCGTAGGAAAGAAATGGGTTTCGATTGCACCGGGTGTCACACCTTTGCCAACAGTTCCTTATACGGGTGAGTTTGTTGTGGGCTGGATGGCACGTGTGACTTCAGTGAAGAATCCATTGCTTGCTTTAGATGTTGCGCGGTTGTTACCTGATGTGAAATTTGTGATGGCTGGTGGCGGAGATATGGCTCATGAGATCCCGCTGATCGCGCCATCGAATCTTTCGGTGATCGGGTGGACCGATGCTGCCAAATTCTGGTCATCTGTATCAATTGCACTGAGTACCTCAGATAATGAAGGAATGCCGATCGCTTTGATTGAGGCTCAACTTGCAGGGATTCCAGTCGTTGCAACCGATGTGGGATCTAATAGCGAAGTTATTGTGAATACAGAGACTGGTTTTGTTGTGCAGAAATCAGCGCAGGCCTTAGCTGATGCGATCTCTACCCTTGCGGCACATTCCCAATTGCGCACCGCGATGGGATCTGCAGCCTCGGAGCGAGCACTCCGAGTATTTAGTCCAGCGCAGATGATCGACTCCCATGCTGCGCTATATATGGCATTATTCAGACCAGCCGCTTAGGCAGTACTCAATGATCTCTCAGGATAGGCAGGTTTGATGCGCTTATGAGCATAGGTAAGCGTCACAACGCCGACTGGGCATCCATTATTTTGGGTCTCGGCCTTGGTCTTACCGCTGCTCTCTATATCGAGACGACATCACTCTCTGATTGGAGTGGGGTCTACCCAATTGTTATCTCAGTAAGCCGTATCTGCGCACTGCTCGGTGCATACCTTGCACTCGTTGGCCTTGTTCTTGTCTCACGTATCTCATTCATCGAACGTTCTATTGGACATGATCGCCTCGTTATCTGGCATCGCAAGCTTGGTCCTTACTCAATCTATTTAGTGACATTCCATGTTGCTCTTGTCAGCGTCGGTTATGCTGCAAACGATCACGCAAAGATCGGCGTTGAGATCTGGCGCATCATCATGAAATATCCGTGGATGCTTCCTGCAGGTGTTGCCTTTATCTTCTTCGCAGCCGCCGGTGTCACTTCGTATAAGAAGGCCCGCGCAAAGATGTCCTATGAGACATGGTGGACCATTCATTTATATACATACCTTGCTATCGGATTATCTTTCATGCACCAAGTTCTTACTGGGCCAATGTTTATCGGCCATCCCCTTAACAAGGCTTACTGGATGTCGCTCTATATCGCCTCGGCATTGATCATTATCTTCTGGCGCTTTGCTATCCCGGCGGCACGATCACTTCGCCATAACCTTCGTGTAGAACAAGTTGTTGTCGAGGGCCCTGGTGTTGTCTCGATCATTATGAAGGGTCGCGGCCTGGATCGACTTGGCGCTCAAGGCGGGCAATTCTTTAGCTGGCGCTTTATGTCACCGGGTCAATGGTGGATCTCGCACCCTTATTCACTCTCTGCTTCGCCAACAAAGAAATATATGCGCGTGACTGTAAAAGATTTAGGCGATGCTTCATCTGATGTTATTAATCTCAAGCCTGGCACTCGCGTCTTCTTTGAGGGCCCATACGGAACCTTCGTTGCATCAAAGGCGACTCGTGGCCACGTCACCTTGATTGGCGGCGGAGTAGGAATCACACCTCTGCGTGCGCTGATGGAAGAGTTTGATCCCACCATGGAGATCGATGTCTTATTTAGAGCCTCAAAGGATGAAGATCTTGTTCTACGTAAAGAGCTCGACGCCCTTGCAGATGCACGTGGGGCGCGGGTTCATTATTTAGTGGGATCTCGCAAGATCCACCCTATGAGCGCGAAATACATCATGCAATTTGCTCCAGCTTTTCGTGACTCTGATGTCTATGTCTGTGGACCAATGCCACTTGTCGATGCCGTCCGTGAAGCTGCAGAGTCTTGTGGTATTCCAAAGAACCGCTTCCATGATGAAGCCTTCGTGTTTCACTCTGTTTAAGTCAGAATAAAGGAGAATATAACTATGGGTGCAAAGAGAGTCCTATTGATCGCGGGTGGAACCATCGGTGGTCTCGGAGCTGTGCTCTCTATAACTCCACCACAATTTGGTTCAGGTGGATCACTTGGTGGACTATCGGGGCACACACTTGGTGGCGGAACTAGTACTCCAGCTCCGACAACTCCGGCGCCTACCCAGACACAGGCTGCAGCACCAGCGCAGACTCAAGCCGCAACCCCTACAACTCCAGCGCCTGCAACAACAAAGAAGGCAAAGGCAAAAGCTACGACTGCGCCAGCGGCACCAGCGCAAACCCAAGCACCTGCACCAGTTCCAGTAAAGGCAAAACCTTCAGGAACATTTGTAGGCGATGCTGCCCAAACCCAATTTGGTCCTGTCCAAGTTCAAATTACTTTATCCAATGGAAAGATCACAGCAGCGAAGGCGCTTGTCTATCCAACAAACTCATTCCGCGATCAGCAGATCAATTCACAAGCAATTCCATATTTAATTCAAGAGACACTTGCTGCAAACTCTGCAAATATCCAAGGCGTCGGTGGAGCTTCCTACACATCACAAGGTTGGTATGACTCACTCGTCAGCGCACTGGCAAAGGCTGGTTTGTAATGCCTTTGGCTCGAGTTCGAGCCGAGATCCAAACATGGGGCACGATCATCTTTATCGATGCATCAAGTGCTTCGATTACAGAGCCAGAGATTCAAGCCTCAATCGATCGAGTTCGTGACTTTCTCTATCTTGTCGATGAAATCTTCTCGACCTACAAAGATCAATCAGAGGTATCTCGTCTGCGCCGTGGTGAGATAACAATCGCCGATTGCTGCGCTGAACTTCAAGAAGTCTGGCAACTCTGCCTTGATGCTAAAACCTACAGTGATGGCTTCTTTGATCCGTGGTGCGTTGAAGGTGGCTTTGATCCATCGGGATATGTAAAGGGATGGGCATCTGATCGCGCAATCTCGATGATGAAATCTGATGGCGTTGAACATATTCAGATTAATTCAGCAGGGGATCTCTCATTGGCTGGCGGGGTAGAGCCCGGCAAGCCTTGGTCGATCGGTATTCGCCATCCTGAAGAAGCCCACACCATTGTGAAAGTCTTTGATATTACTGATGGTGCGATTGCTACATCAGGTACCTATGAACGTGGATCCCATATCAAGGATCCGCATACGGGGTTGATTGCTATCGGGGCTCGCTCTGCAACGGTCTACGGCCCTGATGGGGGAATCGCTGATGCTTTGGCCACTGCCTTAATCGTGGCGGGCAAAGATGGGGCCTACCTCTTCCAGAAGCCCGAGCTATCGGGATATCACTGCTGGGTTATTGAGCGCCATAGCGATGAGGCTTGGGCAATCTAAAGTCTCAGCCACTTGTCAGCAAAAAGGCTGTGATGGGGGACTGCCAACCCCCTACTTTGTACCCATGAATAAAGCGCGCGTTCGGATCCTCTCGATCAATCTCGTTCTCCTTCTGGCAGTCGCTGGGGCAGGCTTCTGGGGTTACTCAGTCTTACATCCCAAAGCGGCGCCAGTTTCAACACAGACCGCAACCGTATCCCGCGGTGATGTGATGGCTACCGTCTCTGCCACAGGAAAAGTGATTAGTCCATCAGATGTTGGTCTTGCGCCACTGGTAGCTGGAACACTTCAAAAGCTCAATGTAAAAGTTGGCGATCACGTTATGGCTGGTGACATTCTCGCGCAGATTGATACCACCAACCTGACCACAGCTCTTACATCTGCCAGTGCAACACTTGTGAATGCAAAGAATGTCGTGGCCGCTCTTGTTCCAACAAAGACCGCTGCAGAACAAGCTCAGGCAGATCTTCAACTCGCACAGGCTCAAGCTGCGCTCGCTTTAGCGAAGAAGAACCAATCTGATAACACCACTCTTACTCAAGCAAATGCGGTGACGTACCAGGCTTCAGTTGATGCGGCGAAGAAGTCACTCGATGATGCGACTGCTAATGCTGCGCTCTCGGCCAAAACCTATCAAAATAATATTGATGATGCTTTGCTCACATATAACAACTATGTCGGTTTATATGGACCAGCTGGAATCACAGTTGCATTCTGTACTTCGATTAATACCATCAATGCAAACTGTACGACGCTGATGGCAGATTACAACGCCTGGCAGAACGCGATCGCTTCACAGACATCTTCACTTCTCAAAGATAAGCAGAACTTAGATAACCTCACAATTGCTTATAACAATGCTCTCACTACCCAGAAGAACAACCTTGCAAAGGATGCAGTAACAATCGCTGGGTATGCATCTTCTGTTCAATCTGCACAGGTCACGATCGATAACTTGATCGCATCTACCAATGTGGCGATGCAGCCAGCGAAGCAGAGCGCTGTAGATAGCGCCCAAGCCCAGCTTGCTAACGCTCAAGCCGCGTACGACCAAGCCAAGCGCAACCTCGATGGAGACACTATCAAGTCCCCTGTTGCAGGTGATGTCGCATCGATCTCGACAGCTGTTGGTGGCAACGTCCCAATAACCTCAGCCCCAGCGACAATCACAGCGAATGCCACTGGTTTTATCGTCTTAACCAATGTCTCCTCTCTTGAGGTCACTGGTTCATTCTCTGAAGCAGATGCTGCGAAGATCAAAGCTGGACAATCTGCTACCTATACATTTGATGCACTCTCCGGAACAACCGCAACAGGAAGTGTGATTGGAATCGATCTACTCCCAACAACTTCTGGCGGAGTCACATCCTTCAACGCAACATTCTCGATCGATGGAAACGTCCCTGGTCTCAAGCCCGGAATGACTGCTACCCCAACTGTTCAAGTGGGTGTGGCTGCAGGCGTCATTAATGTCACTGCACAAGCAGTCACTACTCGCGGAAATCGTTCAACAGTGAATCTGGTAACGAAGGTCGCTGGAAAACAAGTCCTGACACCTACTCGTGTTGTTGTTGGACTCAAAGGTGATAGCTCAGTTGAAATTCAATCCGGTCTTAAAGTCGGAGACCTCGTTGCACTTCCATCCGTAGTTCGCACTACCTCTACCAATGGCTTTGCGATCGGCGGAGTCCCTGGCGGGCTTGGTGGCGGCGGACTCGGTGGACTTGGCGGGGGTGGCGGTGGAGGCCGTGGTGGCGGTGCTGGTGGAGGTGGAGGCGGTGGTGGTTGATCCAACCTTGGAATCCACTACACAACCGATCATTCGAGTTGCTGGCGCAGTAAAGCGCTACGGCGAAGGTGATGCAGCGATCTTTGCTCTCGCTGGTGTTGATTTAACAATCTACCCAGGTGAGTATGTCGCGATCATGGGGCCATCTGGTTCTGGTAAATCGACCTTGATGAATATTCTCGGCGCACTCGACAATATGACAAAGGGAAAATACTTTCTCGATGGCATTGAGATCGACTCAATGGATGAGAATGCGCTCTCGATAGTCCGTGGCCGCAAGATCGGCTTTATCTTCCAATCCTTTAACTTGATCCCGCGCACAACCGCGCTCGCCAATGTTGAACTCCCACTTGCCTACCAAGGCATCAAAAAAGATGAACGACGCAAGCGTGCTCTCAAAGCCCTTGATGTTGTGGGGCTCTCAGAACGTATTGATCACGAACCAACAGAGCTATCTGGTGGTCAACAGCAGCGTGTGGCAGTGGCCCGCGCCCTGGCGACCCGGCCCGCTCTGCTCTTGGCCGATGAGCCAACAGGTGCGCTCGATTCGAAATCAACCCAAGATCTGCTCGATCTCTTTGATCAGATTAACAATGCGGGTCGCACTGTTGTTGTGATCACCCACGAAGATGATGTTGGATCTCGTGCCAAGCGAGTAGTTCGCATGCGCGATGGATTAATCATCTCTGATACTTTAAATAAAGGACGCGTCGCATGAATATCCTTGAGATCGTTCGCTTCGCCTTCCGTGGACTTGGGACTAACAAGCTCCGTACTGCGCTGACAACTTTAGGAATCGCGATCGGTGTTGCCTCAGTGATTATCCTTATCGCGGTCGGTAATGGTTCCTCGAAGCAGATTCAATCTTCGATTGATCGCCTCGGAACAAATACGATCACCATTCAGGCAAACCGCGGTGGATTCGGTCGCCAAGCTGCATCACGTGGCGCGTCATCAAAGCCGCTCACCGTTGCAGATGCAGTCGCACTTTCAGATCCGATCAAAGCACCTGATATCAAACAAGTTGCACCCGTCGCATCGGCTACCGCGACATGTACTAATGGATCAAATACTTCTACACCGGGGACTTTCAACGGAACCTGGCCTGCATGGTTTGAGGCATCTAATACATCGATTGCCAAGGGTTCTTACTTCACCAACGATGACGTCGTTCAGGGTCGTCGCGTAGCAGTTATCGGCAACACAACTGCGACCGATTTATTTGGAACGCAGAGTCCTATTGGTCAAGAGATTCGCTGCGGTGGAATTCCATTTACAGTAATTGGCACAACAACCGTCAAGGGTTCAAGTGGCTTCCAAGATGGTGACTCACTTGTTGTTGCACCTCTGACTGCTGTTCAACGCTCACTCACCGGCTATAACTCACTGCAATCAATCGTCGTTGAAGCGAAGTCTGCGAAGGTACAAGATTTTGCGCAGACTGAGATCAATACGATTATGGATGCACAGCACAAGGTGAAGAACACCAGCAACCGTGACTATCGGACCCTGAACCAGGCATCTTTGCTCGCCACATCATCCTCAAATAGCAGCGTATTTACAGTGCTTTTGGGAGTGGTCGCAGCGATCTCCTTGCTCGTCGGCGGTATCGGCATCACCAACATTATGCTCGTGACAGTCGTCGAGCGCACTCGTGAGATCGGTATTCGCAAAGCGATCGGCGCCCCCAAGGGTGCGATCTTGTCTCAGTTCTTGATCGAGGCAACGATCCTCTCGCTTGTCGGTGGTGGCATAGGTGTTATCGGCGGCTATATCGGATCTCACTTCAAGATCATCGGTATCCAACCTGTGATTGTTCCCGCATCAGTTCTCTTAGCCTCCGGAGTATCAGTCCTTATTGGACTCTTCTTCGGCAGCTACCCAGCATCACGCGCAGCATCCCTACGACCAATCGAGGCACTCCGCCATGAGTAAAGAACGTAATGAAATGAATAATTCTGATCCAGAGTTTGATCTCTTTGCAAAAGATGTCGATGACAATCTTCAAGAGCAACTCGCAAAAGGAAGTTACAAGTGGACCAACAAGTACACAGCAGTACTTGGAGTGCTTGTCATTATTACGGGATCTGTCTCTGGTGGAATCTGGTACGGAAGTAAACATGCAGGATCTGCAACAAGTAACGCATTAGCAGGATTCGCATCACGTGTCCGCGGTGCAGCTGCGGGCGGAGCATTCACTGGCGCTGCTGGCGCAACTGCCACAGATCCGGCCGCTGCATTTGCGGGTGCTGCAGGCGCTCAAGCAGGGTTTGCAGCTGGTGGTGGATTTGGTGGGGGCGCGCGTATTACTGGAAAAGTTTCCAAAGTAAATGGCACAACAGTCACAATCACTTTAGATGCAGCTCCATCAACACCACTTGCAACAGGTGATGCGGTAACTGTTCGTACTGCTGGTGCAGGCGGTGCTGCAGGCAGTGCTCCAGCAGCAGCTGGTGCAACAGGCGGAACCAAACCTTCTACAGCTGGAACAAATACCGGTGCAGCAGGTGCCCCAACAGGTGCTGGCCCAGCAGGTGCTCCAGGAGCTGGCGGCGGTGGTGGTGGACGCTTTAATAACCCAGCATTCGTCGATTGCTTAGCGAAAAATGGTGTGACCTTTACTGCCGGAACTCCGCCAGATCGAACTGATCCGAAAGTTGCCGCAGCGATGCAGGCTTGTATTTCAACACTGCGTGCGGCGGCACCGGGTGCGGGTGGAGCTCCAGCTGCGGGTGGCGGCGGTGGCCGTGCGGCTAGACCAACACCTACTGCAACTCCTTAGAGAAGTCCTTGCTATCGTGATTTAACGGGGAATTAACTTGGCTTCCTGAGAAAAACTAGGGAAGCCCAGTTGATATCCTGCATGAGAAAAATATCCTTGGTCATTGTCTCCATACTCGCGACATCGTTATTACTTCCTATTTATGCCTCCTCGGCTGCATCCAGCATTGCAGGCACCACCCGATCAGAATGCGAGCTCTGCTAACTCGTGAGCGGTGAACGGGACTCGAACCCGCACCTCGTGGATGGTGAGCCTATGCATGCTGCCTTACACCATCACCGCCTAGGCGAATGATGATTCATAGTCAGCTTTTGCTTACGTTACGAAAACTTAATTGGTGCATAACAATGCCTTGTGGAATAAGAAAGAACCCAGTCGATTGACTGGGTTCTTTTGTTGGACTCACCATCCACGTGGATGAAGAGTAGCAATATTTAGTGAGCTTGCAGTGGGGCAGGGCTAATTACTCAGAGTAGTCAAATGCGCGAGCTCATCACCACTGAGCTCGACAACTTGCACGATCTCCTCTAATTGAGAAGCAAGACGTGCGGAAGCGATCGGTGTTGTGACACCAGTTTGTGCGCGAAGCCAAGCCAATGAAAGAGCCGAAACAGAGCAGTCGTGGGACTTTGCGATATCGCGAAGTGCATCAATAACTGCCCAACCGCGATCGTTCTGGTACTCGGTTGTGTTTCGCATGGTCTCAATCTTTGCACCAGGTGTGTACTTGCCAGATAAGAATCCTTTGGCGAGGCCGTAATACGGAGCGCCCCAGAGATTGTTCTTCTTTACTACCGCTGCGACATCGCTCTCGTATTCCTTGCGATCAAGCAAGTTATAAAGATTCTGCACTCCGGTGTACTTCGCAAGACCGTTCGCATCAGAAATATCAAGTGCTTCTTGAAGACGAGCTCCTGTGTAGTTCGATGCTGCGATGTAGCGGACCTTGCCTGACTTAATGAGTTCAGTAAAAGCTTGGAGAGTCTCGGTGAGCGGGACGCTCTCATCATCTGCATGTGCATAGTAAATATCGATGTAATCCGTTTGGAGCGCGCTCAGAGAATCTTCAACAGCAGCGTGGATATTTGCTGCAGATAGACCTGGGCGAGTGGAGAGCTTTGAGACCTTGGTTGCAATCACCATCTGATCGCGGTTGCCCTTGCTCTTCATCCATGCGCCGATGATCGCTTCTGAGTCATGGCCATCATTACCTGGGGCCCACTCGGAGTACATATCAGCGGTATCGACGAAGTTTCCGCCGTGTGCTGCGTATGCATCGAGAACTGCGAAGGATTCTTCTTTGCTAGATGTGTAACCCATGATGTTGCTGCCGAGGCAGAGTGGGTGGACGAGTAAGTCAGTTGAAGGCAGTGATATATGCATGGATTGATTCTATTAGAGTATGGCTATGAGTAAAGCGATCTGGGTTGCAGGAGAAGTCCTGATTGATCTCATCCCGGTGGCTGGCGCAGATCGCTTAGCCGTCGTTGGTGGCGGCCCAGCAAATACTGCAAAGGCGCTCGCCCGTTTAGGTTTTGACTCTTACTTTATCGATGGCATGTCAACCAATGAATACGGCCAAAAAGCGAAAGCTGAGCTAGAAGCTGATGGCGTAAAGCTTGATTATGTGAACTTCTCGGATAAACCAATGTGCCTTGCAACAGTGACACTTGATGCATCTGGATCTGCATCCTATGAATTCTTGATTGATGGCACTGTGACATTTGATTTCGAGCGTGAGTGGTTACCTAACCCTTCTGTGGGCACACCGGCTGTCTTTCATATCGGGACTCTCGCACCACTGGTTGAACCTGGTGCATCGGTTCTCTATGAATGGGCGCAAGAGATCAATCAATTCGCACCAATCGTCTTTGATCCCAATGTGCGCCCATCGATCATGCACGATCGTGCACATTATGATGCGATCGTTAATAAGTGGGCCGCGATCTCTAATGTGGTGAAAGTTTCTGAAGATGACATCGCATGGCTCTACCCTGGTCGACTTCAAGAAGAAGTCGCTGCTGAATGGTTATCAATGGGTGTTGACCTTGTTGTAATCACCCTTGGCTCTGAAGGGCTACGCGGAATTACTCGTCGAGGATCTGTCAGTGTCCCTGGAGTTCAGACCTCTGTCGTAGATACCGTCGGTGCCGGTGACACGGTCGGTGCGATACTCGTTGAAGGCGTTGTGAAATATGGCGTCACGGGATTAGTTGGTGACACTCTGAAAGCGGTCTTAACCCGCGCTGCCGAAGCAGCTGCGATCACATGTAGTCGTGCAGGCGCACAACCTCCTTACCTCAACGAATTGAGCAACTAATGCAGCATATTGATGGCTCTGAAATCTCTGTCGCAATTGATTTAGATCAAGGTGCACGTATCGCATCACTGCAATGGCGCGATCTTCAACTTGCAGTGCCTTTCCGCGGGACACCGCTGTCATGGGGTTGGTATGCAATGGGTCCATGGGCTGGGCGTATCACCGATGGGATCTTGTACGACGAAGCGAATGAAGAGATCACTCTGCCAACGACATGGGCGCCACCGCATGCAATTCATGGTTTTGGCTTCACTGGTTCATGGGAAGAGACCGGCAGTGGTTCCGCACGTTTTGCTCTGCCAGCGCCTTATGAAGGTGCGTACTTAGAACAACGCATTGAAGTATTAGATGATGCAGTTCGCTGGACTCTTGAGTACACAGCTAATGGCTGCACACTGCCGGCTTGGCTTGGTTTTCATCCGTGGTTCCCACGTGAGTTAGAGCGTGGCGGAGAAGCCGAACTCGAATTTAATGCAGCAGAAATGTTTCTGCGCGATGAAGAAGGAATGCCAACAGGTGACCTTGTTACACCGCCTGAAGGACCTTGGGATGATTGCTTTACAGGCGTGCAAGGTACGCCAACAATTATCTGGCCTGGTGCAGTGCGCCTTGAGATTGAATCCGATGCACCGTACTGGGTTGTCTACACAGAAGATCCAGAAGGAATTGCAGTTGAGCCACAGACCGCACCACCCGATGCTGCCAACCTTGGTATCGTCGGCGATCATTACATCGAAGCACTCTTTACATTCTCAGAGGATTTCTAAATGTCAGAAGTAAATCGCGACCATCTTAAAAAGCTCATGGCGATCGAAGAAGATCGTTTCTTAAAGCTTCATCCCAAGAGTGGCTTACTCTTCAAGCAGGCTCAGGGCGTGATGACCAATGGCGTACCGATGTCGTGGATGTCTAAATGGCCAGGTGCTTATCCAGTCTTTGTAGATACTGCCCAAGGTGCATATTTCACTGATGTTGATGGCAATAAGTATGTCGATCTCTGTCTTGGCGATACTGGTTCGATGACAGGCCACTCACCACAAGCGACTGTCGATGCGATCAAGGCTCAGATGGATCGCGGAATGACAGCGATGCTTCCTACCGAAGATGCGGTGATAGTTTCGCAAGAGCTAGCACGTCGCTTTGGTCTACCAAAGTGGCAATTTACAGTCTCTGCCACTGATGCGAACCGTTGCGCTATTCGCTACTCACGCCTTGTAACCGGCAAGCAGAAGACCGTTGTTATTGATTACTGCTATCACGGCTCAGTCGACGAGACATTTGGGACCCTCGATGCTGTTGGAAATACAGTGAAGCGTCCAGGAAATATTGGCGCGCCCGTTGACCTCGATGTGACCACTCGTGTCGTCGAGTTCAATGATCTTGCAGCAATGGAAGCTGCTCTTGCCCACGGTGATGTCGCATGTATCTTGATGGAACCTGCGATGACTAATATCGGAATTGTTCTCCCAGATGATGGCTATCTCGTAGCAGTTGGAGAACTTGCGAAGAAGTATGGCGTTGTCTGGATCATCGATGAGACGCACACAATCTCAGTCTCTGCAGGTGGCATGACCGCTGCGCTGGGCTTAAAGCCAGATATCTTGACGATTGGTAAAGCAATTGCAGGTGGATTACCTACAGGCACCTTCGGCATGACCGATGCAATTGCCAATGCAATTACATCAAAGACGAGCCGTGAAATTATTGATACTGGTGGAATCGGTGGAACTCTCGCTGGTAACGCACTCTCTCTTGCTGCGATGCGTGCAACACTTACTAAAGTTCTCACGGATGAAGCGTTCTCACGGATGGTTCCACTTGGAAATCGCTGGTGTGATGGCGTTGAGCAAGCGATTAAAGATTTTGATCTACCGTGGCATTGCTCTCGCTTAGGTGCCCGGGGTGAGTATCTCTTCAAGCCAGGCGCACCACACACAGGCAAAGAAGCTGCAGATGCTGGGGACTTTGAACTCGAGCAATATATCCATCTACGTATGCTCAATGATGGCTTCTTAATTACGCCATTTCACAATATGGCGCTGGTGTCACCTGATACAACCGCCGCTGATATTGATGCTCACACAGAAGCATTCCGTGCAATGTGTTCGGATTTAGTTTCGGTTAATTAAAGCCTAAATCTTTATAGACCTTGAGCGCCGCTACGTTATCTGCATCAACGTAGAGCATTGCATCACTGATCTTTTGCTTCTTGAAATATTGCAACCCCAGCGAGGTGAGCGCTTTTCCGAGTCCTTTGGGCGAGTGAGCCTTATCAACGCCTAATACATAGATCTCACCGATGGGGCCCTGACGAGCAAGATCATGGTGGATCTTTGTCCAACAGAAGCCGATCATGCGGCCATCTCTCTTTGCGATGAAGAAGCCCTTGGGATCAAACCAACTCTCAGCCGTACGGTTTGTTAAATCTTCGATAACCCAACCGCCTTGATCAGGGTGGTTTGTAAAGATTCGGTTATTGAGCTCAAGCCACTCGGCGTTATCTGTACCGGGTTGGAATGTCTCGATATCGAGATCGATTACTGGCGCCGTTATCTCACCGATTCGCTGTTCAAGTTTAAGAATTGTGCGCATGATGAAAATTACACGCGTTCAGAGATGAGTGAATCTTTACCAGGAAGTGTAAAACGGTAACCGACGTTGCGGACAGTTCCGATAATCGCTTCAAACTCTGGTCCAAGCTTTGAACGTAGACGACGGATATGTACATCGACAGTACGAGTTCCACCGAAGTAGTCATATCCCCAGATCTCTTGCAAGAGTTGGGCGCGAGTAAAGACGCGACCTGGGTGTTGTGCTAAATATTTAAGTAGTTCAAACTCTTTGAAGGTGAGGTCGAGTGAACGTCCCTTGATCTTCGCTGTGTATGAGCTCTCATCAATGACAACATCGCCTGTGCGAATCTCGCGAGCTGATGGATCAGTTGCAATAAGTTCGGCATGAATGCGACCGATTGAAATCCGAATACGTGCTTCGATCTCAGCAGGGCCTGCGGTATCGAGAATGACATCATCAATACCCCAATCTGCACTGATCGCAGAGAGGCCACCTTCAGTTGCAATCGCAATGATCGGACAGCTCACGCCAGTTGAGGTGATTAAACGAGCGAGTGATTTGGCAGATGCAATCTCTTTGCGACAATCAATGAAGAGCGCATCGACATCTGGAATATCAATCAATACTGATGCCTCAGCAGGAAGAATGCGTACGTGATGCTGCAACAGCCCAAGACTTGGAAGCACCTCTGCGCTTGCGCCGAGTGTGTTCGTCAGTAGGAGTATGCGAGCCATGAGGGGGCAAATATTACCTGCATGTGCCTTCTCCAAGTAATTGCCTTAGACTGGGGCCATGCCTACTCAACACGAACTTCACCAAAAGGGTCTGCGCTTAACACCACAGCGCGAGCTCGTGCTTAAGGCAGTTCGCGAACTCGATCATGCGACTCCTGAAGAAGTTCATGAGCAGGTGAAGCTGGCCCATCCTGGTATCAACCTCTCCACCATCTATCGCAATCTTGAGACACTTGAGAATGTTGGCCTCGTTCAGCATTCACATTTGGGCCATGGTGGAATTCGCTATAACGCGGCTCACGATGAGCTGCACGCTCACCTCAACTGCGAAAGTTGTGGCGCGATGATCGAGGTTCCTATTGAAGAGACTTCCCACTTAACCCAAAGTCTGCTCGATGATTATGGATTCCATACAGACCTTGCACATCTAGCAATTTCTGGTCGTTGCGAAGCTTGTTTCGCTAAGCCCTAATACACTCTCACTATGAGCGCAGTCCTTGTTGAAGAAGGCCCTGACAAGGGAGCTATCTGGCATTTCGGTGAACCCAATCAAGAACAACGTGCCCTTGTTGCTGGTACTGCATTCGCAGATCTCTCACATCGCGCAGTTTTAACTGTCACAGGCGCGGATCGACTTACCTGGCTCAACGATTTATGCACTCAAGAATTCGCAAAGCTACAACCTGGCCAATGGGTTGAATCGCTCATCCTTAATGCCCAGGGACATATCACCCATCAATTCTTCGCGGTCGATGATGGTGAAACGGTCTGGCTACACACTGAAAAAGAGAAGGAAACAGAGCTCCTTACCTTCTTACAACGCATGGTCTTTATGCTCAAGGTGGATCCACAATCAGCGAGTGCAACACATGCAGTCGTTCGTGCACCGGGCGCACATGATGAAGTTGGTGGGCCTTACGCGATTATTCCGCGCAATGAATTAACAGATGTATTGCAAGCTTTTGCAGCAGTGCATACCCAAGTTGGTACATGGGCTCTTGAGGCAGAGCGAGTTGCAGCGCATCGCGCTCGCATTCTCTTTGAAACAGATCACAAATCAATTCCGAATGAGCTTGGATTTCTCAATGGCGCAGTCCACATGAAGAAAGGCTGTTATCCAGGCCAAGAGACGGTCGCAAAGGTATTTAACCTCGGTCATCCTCCGCGCAGATTAGTTCTCTTACATTTGGATGGATCGATGGTTCATTATCCAGTTACTGGGGCGAAGATCTTTTCAGGTGAGAAAGAAGTGGGCTACATCGGAACTCTTGCTCGCCATTATGAACTTGGACCGATCGCACTTGCTGTGATTCGTCGTACTACGCCCCTCACAGATGTATTAATGGTGGATGGAGTCCCAGCGACTCAAGAGTTGATAGTCGCCGCTGAGTGACTAGTAGACGAGCGCCTGAACGTTATCTTCCATAATCTCTTCAACAAATGATGCAGCGCCTTTAATAGTGATTCCAGGAATGACCTGATCTGCTGTAATCCCGCGTCTCTGTGCACATTGAGTACAGAGAGTTATTGATCCGCTTGCAAGAATTGTCTGTAAAAGATCTCCCAGTGGTGCTGCATGGGGAAGTGAGAAATCTTCTGCCTTGCCCGGTAGTGCAAAGTCAGATGCATCGCTGGTGAGCCACAAAGAGACCTCAACCCCAGCAGCGACCGCAGTTGAAGCAACGGTGAATGCCTGAGCAGTTCTCTCGGGGTCGGTAAAACCACTGAGAACCTTAATCACGAGCTTTCTGCGCATGCTCGTATCTTATTCGACTCGTATCTTCGGTAGGCTACCGACGTGGTGACAGTGACGAGCGTGCTCTTAATCGCTGCCACCTTTGGATTCGGGGCCACCATGATCGTATGGGGGGTTCGTGGAATGAGACGCAATTTCAAGGCTGAAAAGGATCAGAACTAATGGCATTCACAATCCCTGAAGGTCTTCATGAAGATCTCTACCCACTCGCATGGATGGTTGGCACCTGGCGCGGAAAAGGATCGGGTGAATACCCTGGAATCGAACCTTTCCAATTTGCACAAGAGGTAACTTTTAATCACGATGGCCGCAACTTCTTAAATTATTACTCACGTAGTTGGATCATCGACGATAACAACGAGATCATTCGTCCAGCTGCATCCGAAGTCGGGTTCTGGCGCCCCAAGCCAAATAAGGTTTTAGAGGTTGTTCTCGCACATAACACTGGAATCTCTGAAGGTTGGGTCGGTGTTCACGATGGACCGAAGATCCAACTCGCTATGGATCGTGGCTATTCGGCACCTTTGGCAAAAATTGTGACAGCAGGACAACGACTCTACGGATTAGTTGAAGGACAACTCTTCTTCGCCTATGACATGGCGGCCGAGGGACAGACAATTCAAGCCCACATCTGGTCATCACTCGAGAGGCAAGTCAATGAGTAAAAACACAGGAGATCTCCTTGCAGAGCTAGTTCGCAATGGAGTCGTTGAATCAATCCATAATGGCCACCTCGTTGAGATCGGTGCCGATGGAACTGTGCTTCGTGCTCGTGGTTCAGTGGATCTTCCAATATTTCCACGATCATCCGTCAAAGTATTTCAAGCATCTGGCATGGTGCGCGCGGGTTTAAAGCTCTCGCCTAAGCAGTTAGCTGTTGTCTGCTCATCACATAGCGGATCTGCAGATCACTTCGAAACAATTCTTTCAATCCTTGCATCTGTCGGACTCGACGAGAAAGCACTTCGCTGCGCAACAGGATTTCCTATCGATGAGAAAGAGCGTCTTGCATGGGGCTTTAAACCTGCAACACAGCTTGCTATGAACTGTTCTGGAAAGCACTCTGGCATGATCGCAGCCTGCGTTGCTGCTGGTTGGGATACTGATACCTATACAGATCCTGCACATCCACTTCAACAATTGATCGCAGAAGAAATTGTCACGCTCACCGGCGAACCTTTACAGCATGTTGCTGCTGATGGTTGTGGTGCACCTCTCTTTGCTGTTTCAACTCTTGGACTAGCGCGTGCAGTTCATAATTTCACCTTATCT
Organism: uncultured Actinomycetes bacterium; assembly: GCA_903895995.1. GTDB lineage: Bacteria > Actinomycetota > Actinomycetes > Nanopelagicales > Nanopelagicaceae > PALSA-747. Next base: position 14,785 of record CAITVX010000006.1, on the reverse strand, counting down.
AAAGATCCGGTACATCAAGAAGTTATGGCAGCATGCAGAGCATTCCCAGAGATGACTGGTGGAATCGGACGACTTCATACGCGTTTGATGCAGACAATTCCAGGGTTCTTTATGAAGGATGGCGCAGAAGGTGTCAATGTCTTCTCGATGCCTGATGGTCGTTCTTGCGCTATTAAGTTTGCAGATGGCTCATACCGAGCAAGTGGTCCAGTCGTGAGCGCAGTGCTTCGCGAGTGGGGCGTTGATGCTCCTGACGAGCGTGTAGATGTGCTTGGCGGAGGCAAAGTGGTGGGAGAGATCAGAGCAGTTCTACAATAAGACTCTGATGAAGAAGCAATCTCGCGTCGCAACGCTCATGCTCCACACCAGCCCGCTTGAACAAGCAGGCAATGGTGATGCAGGTGGCATGAACATTTATGTTGTTGAGAGCGCCATCCAAATGGCGAAGGCCGGTATTGAAGTCGATATCTTTACTCGCGCAACTCGTTCTGGTCTGCGCGATGTGCAGATTGCAGATGGAGTAACGGTTAAACATCTTGAAGCGGGACCTTATGAAGGTATCTCCAAAGAAGAACTTCCTTCACAACTATGCGCACTAACGTCATCAATGATGCACACAGTCTCAAAGTTCCCATCTGATTATTACGATGTTCTGCACTCACATTATTGGATCTCTGGCCAACTCGGTTGGATGATCTCAGAGCGCACTGGTATTCCATTAGTTCATACCATGCACACAATGGCGAAGGTCAAGAACCTCGCACTCGCTGAGGGCGAAGATGAAGAGCCAAATACTCGCGTAATCGGTGAGACTCAAGTAGTTGCAGCATCGACTGCGCTCATTGCGAATACAGATTCAGAGGCAGCATCACTTGTTTCACTCTACGATGCCTGCCCGGATAACGTCTTCGTTGTGGCTCCTGGCGTTGACCTCAGCCGATTCACTCCTGGCAATGGCCAAGCAGCTGCTCGTAAAGAGTTAAATATTGCACCTGATGCAAAGATGATTACCTTTGTTGGTCGCATCCAGCCACACAAGGGCCCTGAAGTTTTACTTCGCGCCGCAGCTGAGATGCTCTCTCACTCACCACATCTTCGCGCAAAACTTGCAGTCGTTATTATCGGTGGCGCCTCTGGAACCGGGTCACACGAACCTGAACGATTAGCAGCGCTCTCAAAGTTCCTGGGTGTTGAAGATGTTATTCACTTTATGCCAGCGATCGCCCGTGAAGATCTGCCGAATTGGTATCGCGCATCTGATCTCGTCTGCGTCCCTTCTTACTCCGAGAGCTTTGGCCTCGTCGCACTTGAAGCGCAAGCATGCGGAACACCTGTTGTAGCAACAGCTGTTGGTGGGCTTCGTACCGCTGTCTCAGATGGAATCTCTGGTTCATTAGTTGATGGCCATGATCCAAAAGCTTGGTCTGCTGTTATTTCACGTTTACTCGCTGATCCTGCGCGGTTAATTTCTCTCTCACTTGGTGCAATCGGCCATGCATCAAAGTTTGGATGGGATGCAACTGCCCGTCGCACCCTCGAGGTCTATGACTGGGCGATCGATCAACCAAAACCAAAGAGCCTCTTTGCGGTTAATGAGTAATGGCTTCACCACTGGCGGTTATTGAAGAGTTCATCGCATCACATGATTTAGATGCAGAACAGATTAATCCACATACTTTTTTAATCACTCTGCCTGGCGAGAAGAAGCTCCAAACCCATTGCGCTCTCGTTCTTGGCGGACATTCTCTGGGGATCAACGCCTTCGTTATTCGTAAACCAGATGAGAATATTGCAGCTGTTCACGAATGGTTGTTGGCAAAGAATGCCTCGATGTATTCAGTTGCCTTTGCGATCAATGAGTTGGGGGATATCTACCTCGTTGGCAGACTTCCACTTACTGCGGTCACAGAACAAGAGATCGATCGCATCTTGGGCGCTGTGCTTCAATATTCAGATTCATCTTTTAACCCTCTCTTAGAGCTCGGATTTTCAACAGCTATTCGTCGCGAATGGGCATGGAGAGTCTCACGTGGTGAATCCCTCGCTAATTTAAAGGCATTCGAACACCTTATATAAGTTATTCTTCACCTATGAACCTCATACTTCTACGCCATGGCGAATCAGAGTGGAACGCACTCAATCTCTTTACTGGTTGGGTCGATGTGAGACTTTCTCCAACAGGTGAAGCAGAAGCTAAACGTGGGGGCCAACTCTTAGCTGACCGCGGCCTATTGCCAGAGGTTCTTCACACATCCCTCTTGCGCCGTGCAATCCATACATCACAACTCGCACTTGATTCATGCGATCGCCATTGGATTCCAGTACGTCGTTCTTGGCGCCTGAATGAGCGCCACTATGGTGCACTTCAGGGTAAAGATAAGAAAGAGACTCTCGCGCAATACGGTGAAGAGCAGTTCCAGCTATGGCGTCGTTCATTCGATGTGCCGCCTCCACCTATTGACTCTCATGACAAGTATTCACAAGCAGGAGATCCTCGTTATGCCGATCTTGGTTCTGCAATGCCCGCAACCGAGTGCTTAAAAGATGTTATTACTCGCATGCTTCCGTATTGGGACTCAAGCATTAAGCCAGACCTCCTAGAGCATGGGACTGTCTTAGTGACAGCTCACGGAAACTCGTTGCGCGCATTGGTAAAGCACCTTGATGGAATCAGCGATGAAGCCATTGCAGGGCTCAATATCCCAACAGGTATTCCATTGCTCTATGAACTAAATGCTGACTTCACACCGAAGAAAAAAGGCGGAGAGTATTTAGATCCAGATGCCGCGAAGGCTGCGATTGAAGCGGTTGCAAATCAGGGTAAGAAGTAAGTAATTAATCGCGCGATATAAATTCACCAGTGACGGTGAAGTAAACACGATTGGCTACTGATACAGCGTGGTCTCCAAAGCGCTCGTAATAACGTCCAAGCAGAGTCATATCGATCGCTGTTTCAATTCCGAAAGACCAATCATCACTGAGAAGTGCCCCAATGAGTTTGCGGTGAAGATCATCCATTGCATCATCATCTTTATCTAACTCAAGCGCACGAGCAGTATCTTTATATTGCACGACTGTTGAAAGTTTCTCAACGAGAGCGGCAGCAGTGCGATCCATATCAATGAAGAGAGGCTTTAGTAGTTCTGGCACTGCAGAGTTTGGGAAACGCATACGCGCAGTCTTTGCGACGTGATGAGCAAGGTCTCCCATACGTTCAAGATCGGCTGAGATACGTAAAGTTGAAACTAGATTGCGAAGGTCAGATGCCACAGGCTGTTGGCGGGCCATTAAGTTAATAGAGCGATTATCTAAGTCGTGCTGGATCGCATCAATCGCGTCATCGGCAGCAATGACCTTTTCAGCCAATTGGAGATCAGAGTTAAGCAGAGCCGAAGTTGCATCGGCCATCGCCTCTTTGACCAGGCCGCACATACGAAGGAGGTCTTCGTTGATCGCCTCTAGCTCATCGTGGAATATGTCGCGCATGGGCCAAGGGTAGCCGCTCACCTAACCGCAATCCGATTCATCTGTGAACAAGCCTTGAATAAAAGGCAAAGTTTTGGTGTTTTCAGCTCAAATGGCACCTTTGAGTAAAGGGAAGACCAGTCGAACTCCTACGATTAGGGGGTGACCTGGTTGAGCCGCACAAAGCGAGTAGATCCTGTAACTCTGAGGACCTCTGGTGATGATGCACTGCCCACAACGCTGATCGATCTCATTGAAAGTATCGATGCCGAGGCGCTTATTTTGGCCCCAGGTGAATCAATTATTTATGCCACACCCGGAATTGCAACCTTTAATTTAACAAGAGACCAATTCCTATTAAACAACTCTTTACTTACTCTTGTGCGTGCCGTCCGCCGTTCTGGGCAGCAACAAGAGGCCACTATGGAGCTACCTCGCGGCCCAATCGGAGATGGAACGCACGATTTATTGGTTCGTGTTACTCCTATTGGTAACGACGGATTGATCGTGATTCTTATTTTTGATGACTCTGAAATGCGTCGCCTCGATTCAATTCGTAGAGATTTTGTTGCGAATATCTCCCATGAATTAAAGACACCTATTGGAGCACTCTCGATTCTCTCCGAAGCGGTACTCGGTGCATCTGATGACCCAGTAGCAATCACTCGCTTTGCAAACCGAATGCAATCAGAAGCGCAACGCCTATCCGGTTTAGTGCAAGAGATTATTGACCTCTCTCGCTTGCAAGATGGAGATCCGCTCAAGAGTGGCGAAGTTGTTGATCTTGCGTTGGCGATGAAAGAAGCTTCAGATCAGACAACGCTCTCTGCTGAATCGAGAAATATCAGCGTCGTCCTAAGTGTTCCAGAGAGCGTTGAGATTGCAGGCAGCCGTGAGCAGGTCATTATGGCAATACATAATCTCATTGAGAATGCCATTAACTACAGCCCTGAAGGAACTCGAGTAGCAGTTGCACTTCGCGTTGCCGATGGCATCGCTGAAATATCAGTCTCTGATCAGGGTATTGGTATTCCAGAGAGTTCACTCGAACGAATCTTTGAACGTTTCTATCGTGTAGATGCAGCTCGTTCGCGTGCCACAGGCGGAACAGGCCTTGGGCTTTCTATCGTGAAGCACGTTGCCACAAATCATGGTGGCGATGTCTCCGTATGGTCTGTCGAAGGCGCAGGAAGTACCTTCACAATCCGATTCCCACTTTCAACCCAATCTCACCCAGCACCACTTAAAGCCGTGGAGGCACAGCAATGACCAAGATCCTCGTTGTCGAAGACGAAGCATCATTCTCAGATGCGCTCTCATACTTATTGGGACGCGAGGGATTTGATGTCAGTGTCGCAGATACCGGTGATGGTGCCATCGCAGAGTTTGACCGTCACGGTGCAGACCTTATTTTGCTCGATCTCATGTTGCCTGGGCTCTCTGGAACTGAAGTCTGCCGACAGATTAGACAGCGTTCGAATGTTCCAGTGATCATGCTGACAGCGAAAGATTCTGAGGTAGATAAGGTTGTTGGCCTTGAGCTCGGTGCTGATGATTATGTTACAAAGCCTTATTCAACTCGAGAGTTAGTTGCACGAATTCGCGCAGTGCTCCGTCGCCAAGGTGATGACAGTACCGATGCTGGATCTGATGGAATTCTTACTGCGGGTCCTGTGCGTATGGATGTTGAGCGCCACATGGTGACGGTCAATAACGATGCAGTCCAACTTCCACTCAAAGAGTTTGAACTTCTTGAATTCTTAATCCGTAACTCAGGTCGAGTTCTTACCCGTTCGCAGTTGATCGATCGTGTCTGGGGCAGCGATTACTTCGGAGATACAAAGACTCTCGATGTTCATATCAAACGCCTACGCGCCAAGATTGAAGTGGATCCAGCAGAGCCAGTATTTATTCAGACTGTGCGCGGGCTTGGATACAAGTTCGAAGAGTAGTTAGTAGAAACTAACCAACGTTTGCGTAGATTGCATCCTTCTCGCGAACAAGAACATTCATAGTCATTGCAGGAGTGGTTCCGTAGGTGACCGTGAGATTTACGCGATCGCCAGCTGATGCATTCAGTCCTGTAATTACAGCGTGAGCATTCGCGCTATCACCAGAGAAGATCACTGGCTTGTTTTGTGTGAGTGCATATGAAGGCTTATCAAGTGTAAGTGCAACCCCGTTAATACTCATTGCAGTGAGCACATCAGCAGGAGTTCCTTCATTCACGAAAGTACCAACGAGAACTGCAGATCCATCAGGTTGAGCAACGAGGAGCACATTGCGCGCAAAGATTGAACCTGAATCCTTTTCAACTCCATCAGTGACTTGCTTGATGTTTCGAGTAGGGGCGTCTTGACCACTAGCTCCGCAACTTGTCAAGAGAAAAAGAGAGGCAATTCCGATCGCAATCGGGGCATATTGGCTGCGTTTCATAACCCAAATCTTACCTGCTATTATTGCTCCCTATCGAAAGGTGCAAAACTCGATGTCATTTAAAGTCGGTGAAACCGTTGTTTATCCTCATCACGGAGCAGCTCTTATTGAAGCAATTGAGACCCGTACGATTAAAGGCGAAGAGAAGATCTACCTCGTTTTAAAGGTTGCACAAGGGGACCTCACAGTCCGAGTCCCAGCAGAGAATGTTGATCTAGTAGGCGTCCGCGATGTTGTTGATTCAGCCGGCCTCGATCGAGTATTTAGTGTCCTACGTCAGCCTTACACAGAAGAGCCAACAAACTGGTCTCGTCGTTACAAGGCAAATGTTGAGAAGCTTGCATCTGGTGATGTCATCAAGGTCGCCGAAGTTGTTCGTGATCTCTATCGCCGCGACTTAGATCGTGGACTTTCAGCTGGCGAGAAGCGCATGCTTGCAAAGGCAAAGCAGATTTTGATCTCAGAGCTTGCTCTTGCAGAGCGCACTGATGAAGAGAAAGCTGGCGTTATTCTCGATGAGGTTCTCGCTTCCTAAACCGGTAAGCCCACTCCGATGAGTATTTCAGTCATCATCCCTGCGGGTGGATCAGGTGAACGTCTGGGCGCAAAACTCCCTAAAGCACTTGTACAACTTGCTGGGCGAACACTGATTGAACATGCGGTTGCACAGATGTCACCCATTGCCGATGAGATCATCGTTGCTGCCCCCAAGGGCTTAGAGAGAACCTTTCAAGAGTTACTTGGTTCAGAAGTTATCGTTGTAACTGGCGGAATCACTCGTACCGAATCGGTTAATGCCGGTCTTCGTCTGCTCTCAAAAGATGCAAAGTTTGTACTCGTTCACGACGCGGCAAGACCTCTTGCATCCACTGATCTTGCGCGGAGAATTATTAAAGAGCTTCAAGCTGGAGCAGATGCCGTAATTCCAGGGTTGAAAGTTGCCGACACAATCAAGCGCGTAAATGTTGATGGCTTTGTCACAAAGACTCCGAACCGGGCGAAGCTTCGAGCCATTCAGACCCCACAAGGATTTACTCGCGAGACTCTTGTTACAGCGCATAAGTTGAATTCAGAGGCGACTGATGATGCAGCACTTGTGGAGGAGTTGGATATTCCCGTTAAGGTAATTCTTGGTGAAGATCGTGCATTGAAGATAACAACTCCAGATGATCTTGGCCGTGCACAACGATTCTTACTTGGTGCAGTTGATCGCGAACTGCGTGTTGGTATTGGTACTGATGCTCATGCATTCTCATCAGATTCATCACGATTAATGTCGCTCGCTTGCCTGCAATGGCCTGGTGAGGTTGGAGTCGATGGACATTCTGATGGTGATGTTGCTGCACATGCGATCTGTGATGCGCTCTTAAGCGCAGCACAATGCGGTGATCTAGGCTCGAACTTTGGAACATCTCGTCCTGAGTACGCAGGTGCATCTGGTGCAAAGCTCTTGCAAGAGACTCTGGCAATCGTTGTAGCTGCTGGTTATTCCATCAGTAACGTATCGGTACAGATTGTTGGCAATCGTCCAAAGATTGGCCCACGTCGCCAAGAGGCGATCGATGCGCTGTCTGCAGCACTTGGTGGCGCATCAGTATCAGTTTCCGCCACAACAACAGATGGACTTGGATTTACAGGGGAGGGTAAGGGTCTCTCTGCAATCGCCACTGCTCTGATCACACGTAACTGACCGTTAGACTTCACTCATGACTAGCGAGCTCCACCTCTACGACACTGCAGCGCGTGCTGTTGATCGCTTCGTGCCGATCACGCCCGGCAAAGTCGGCATCTACCTGTGTGGCGCTACCGTTCAGGCACCTCCACATATCGGGCATATTCGCTCGGGAGTTAACTTCGACATCCTTCGCCGCTGGCTTACCGCCACCGGTTATGAGGTCACCTTCATTCGTAATGTGACAGATATCGATGACAAGATCTTGCATAAGGCAGTCCACGAAAAAACCCCGTGGTGGGCGGTCGCGATGAAGTACGAGCGTGCTTTCACATCTGCTTACTCTTCACTCAACGTACTTCCTCCCACATATGAACCTCGCGCCACTGGCCATATCACGCAGATGGTTTCGCTGATGGAGACTCTGATTGCCAATGGCAGCGCATATGCGCCAGGCAATGGCGATGTCTACCTAGAAGTTCGCAAGTTGAAGCGTTATCTCACACTTTCAAATCAGAAGTTGGATGATCTACAACCTGCAGAAGATGCAGATATGACTTATAAGAAAGATCCACGAGATTTTGCACTCTGGAAAGCTGCAAAGCCAGGAGATCCTTCGTGGCCAACACCGTGGGGAGCAGGTCGCCCAGGTTGGCATCTTGAATGCTCTGCGATGGCGTTCGCATACCTTGGTGAGAGCTTTGATATTCACGGAGGCGGACTCGATCTGATCTTCCCTCATCACGAGAACGAGATCGCACAATCTGAGGCCGCTGGTTACGGCTTTGCTAAAAGATGGATGCATAATGCATGGGTCACAACATCTGGTGAGAAGATGTCGAAATCTCTCGGCAACTCACTACAGATCCACGAAATTTTAAAGAAGGGCGTTCGAGGAATCGAACTGCGCTGGTATTTAGGCTCTGCGCACTATCGCTCGATGCTTGAGTTCTCATTCGAATCACTCGAAGAATCATCGGTGAATTTCCGACGCATTGAAGCATTCTTAAAGCGTGCTGCCGAGGCGACTGGGAAGCATGCAGAGCTGAAGTTCTCCCAAGCCTTTGCAGATGCGATGAATGATGACCTCGCTGTACCTGCAGCCCTCGCATCGATTTCAGAGGCGGTTCGCCTTGGAAATACTGCGATTACTGAGGGGGATTCCAAAGCAGTGGCTACTTACGCGTCAGAGGTTCGTGGCGCACTTTCAATTCTTGGCTGTGACCCATCTGATGAGGCATTTGCTTCTGCGGGATCAGCGAGTAATGAAGCCCTTGATGGACTTATTCAATTAGCTCTTGATCAACGTAATGCAGCGCGTGCACGTAAAGACTTTGCTGCAGCAGATGCAATTCGCGATCAGATCCTTCATTTGGGAATCCTCATTGAAGACACCCCACAAGGAACCCGTTGGAGTATTCAATGACACGTCCAGGACGCAAACGCCGCGAGGCAGAAGCTGCACCAGCTCGACCAGCTCGACCAGCTCGCCGAGAAGAGAGCCGCCGCCCAGAGTCTCGCCGTGAGACAAAGCCATCAGGTGATGCCGTCGCAGGTAAGAACTCAGTTGTTGAAGCACTTCGCGCAAAGATCCCTGCAAAAGAGCTTCTCCTTGCAGAGCGCACTGAAGTAGATGAGAAGATCTCAGAGTCACTTCGTCTTGCAAAGAACCAGAACCTTGTCATCAAGGAAGTTCCACGTGGAATTATCGATGGAGTTACTGGTACAACTACTCACCAAGGTATCGCTCTCGTTATCAAGCCATTTAATTACACAGACTTTGATCAGATGCTTGCTAAGTCAAAGAGTGAAGAGGGTCCTGGCCTGATTATCGGTATGGATGGAGTCACCGATCCACATAACTTAGGTGCAATCGTACGAAGCGCTGCAGCATTTGGTGCAGATGGAGTTGTTATTCCAGAACGCCGTAATGCATCGATGACAGGATCTGCATGGAAGGCATCTGCCGGCGCCGCGGCACGTATGCCAATCTCACAAGTAACTAATCTTGTTCGTTCAATTGAAGATGCAAAGAAGGCCGGCTTCTTCGTTGTTGGGCTTGCAGCTGATGGTGATGAAGAGTTACCTAACTTCTCACTCGCCGAAGAATCTGTTTATGTAATCGTTGGATCTGAAGGTAAAGGTCTTTCACGCCTTGCCCGCGAGAAGTGCGACCTGGTCGTCTCGATTCCCATGAACTCCGAAGTGGAGTCACTCAATGCTTCGGTTGCGACCGCAATAGTCATGCATTGGATCGCAGCTAAGCGCTCAATAACTGGGAATTAACTCAACGGTTTCCCTTTGTTCATCTAGATAGGGAAAACTACTCCTATGTCCCACTCGATAGCTGAGAACCCTCGCGAGCGTTTAATCGACCGCGAACTCTCTTGGCTTGCCTTCAATCAGAGGGTGCTCGAGTTAGCCGAAGATGAAAGCACGCCCCTGCTTGAGCGTTGTCGCTTCTTAGCAATCTTCTCCTCAAATCTCGATGATTTTTACATGATCCGCGTTGCATCGCTCAAGCGAAAGCTTGATGCAGGTATTACAAAGACAAATACTGCTGGCTACAAACCTCGGGATCTCATGACAGTTTTGTCACAGAAGACTCAAGAGCTCATTCAACGTCAATCACATTGCTTCCATAATTCAGTCCTACCGGCTCTTAAAGAACACGGGATTGAACTCACTAAGTGGGAAGCGCTCTCGGAGACAGAACAGAGCTATGTCAATGAGATCTTTCATTCCAAGATTTTTCCAGTTTTAACTCCACTTGCCGTCGACCCTTCACACCCATTCCCTTATATCTCTGGCCTTTCACTTAATCTTGCAGTCGTAGTGGGACTTCCAGAATCACAAGAGGAGCTCTTTGCTCGCGTGAAGGTACCCTCGAATCTCCCACGCTTTATCGCTACCGAGCGAAATATCTCCAAGCGATTCATTCCACTCGAGCAAGTCATCATCGCTAATTTGCACGAGCTCTTTCCTGGGATGGATATCAAGAGCTATTACACATTCCGTCTCACTCGCAACGCAGATCTTGCGCTGGAAGAAGAAGAGTCAGATGATCTTCTCGCGACGATGGAGCAAGAACTTCTTCGTCGTAAGTTTGGTCCGCCAGTTCGACTTGAGGTAAATCCAGATATTGATCGTGAACTTCTCGGCACTCTCATGGAAGAGCTCGATGTTAAAGAGCAAGATATCTCTCGCGTACCAGAACCTCTCGATCTCACCGGACTTAATCTCTTTGCAGATATCGATCTTCCTGAGCTGAAGTTCCCTGGTTTCCAGAATCAGACCCCACCTGCACTGCGCGATATCGACGCTGAAGATTACGATGAATTCTTTAGCGCAATCCGCCGAAGTGAGATTCTGCTCCATCACCCTTATGAATCCTTCACTTCATCAGTTGTTCGATTCCTGGAGAGCGCTGCTCGCGATCCCCATGTTCTGGCGATAAAACAGACGCTTTACCGCACATCTGGTGACTCACCGATTGTTGCGGCACTTATTGAAGCTGCCGAAGCTGGCAAGCAGGTTCTGGCCGTTATTGAGATCCGTGCTCGCTTTGATGAGCAAGCAAATGTGCGATGGGCTCGCAAACTTGAAGATGCTGGCGTGCACGTTGTCTACGGCCTCGTTGGATTTAAGACTCATGCAAAGCTCTCACTTGTTGTGAGACAAGAGAGCAATGGAATTCGTCGCTACGTTCATATGGGTACTGGTAACTACAACCCCAAGACAGCACGCATGTATGAAGATTTTGGAATCCTTTCAGCTGATCCAGTACTGGGCGATGATGTGAATAAGCTCTTTAATCAACTCTCTGGATTTGCTCCTCAAACTTCCTTTGAGCGTTTGCTTGTTGCGCCTCGCACTCTCGCCCCTGGTTTGCTGGAACGAGTTGAGCGCGAGATTGAAAATCAAAAGGCAGGAAAGCCTGCGGGAATTCGTTTGAAACTCAACTCTGTTCTCGCTGAAGAATTTATTGAGGCTTTATATAAAGCTAGCCAAGCAGGTGTAAAGATCGAACTCGTTGTCCGTGGAATCTGTTCAATCCGCGCTGGCGTCCCAGGTCTCTCAGATAATATTGAAGCATCATCAGTACTTGGTCGATTCTTAGAGCACTCTCGCATATTCCACTTTGTTAATGGTGGCGATGATGAGCTCTGGATTGGTTCTGCCGATCTCATGGATCGAAACCTCAGCCGCCGTGTAGAGGCTCTCGTAAAAATTACCCAGCCAGACCATAAGCGCCACTTGCTGCGCGCTATCGATGGTTACCTATCTGATCGCACTGCGCGCTGGCATATGGAGAAAGATGGATCCTGGTCGCGTTTGAGTGTGGGCGCTGATGGCGAACACCTCATGGATTTCCAGCAGGCTTCGATTGATTGGTATAGGGCCCGCGGGTGAATCCAACAGTCATCGCCGCAGGATCTGTGATCTGGCGAAAGAGAGATAATCAGATCCAGATTGCTCTCGTGCACCGTCCACGTTATGACGATTGGTCACTTCCTAAAGGCAAGCAAGATCCAGGCGAATCTCTTATCGCATGTGCTTATCGCGAGACGTTAGAAGAGACAAACCTCAAAGTTTCCTTCGGTCCATACATCGGCGATATCGAATACTTTGTTGCTGAAGGATTGAAGAAGGTCTATTACTGGTCAGCAAGACTTGCAGATGATTCTCCAGAATTTCATCCCAATGAAGAGGTTGATCTGCTCGAATGGCACTCACTCCAAGATGCAATTGAGAAATCCACTCGGGATTCAGATCGAGAGATCATCGAGAAGTTTGTAAATATCCCCTTCGATTCTTATCCACTCATCATGCTTCGCCATGCAAAGGCACTTGAACGCGAAGAGTGGCAAGGCGAAGATGAGGACCGTCCACTAGAACAACTAGGCCAGCAGCAAGCGCGCAGGATGCTCTCTCTCTATCAGGTTTATGGTTTAACTCAGATTCACACATCAGATGCAGTCCGTTGCCACGATACTGTTGAACAAATGGCTAAAGCACTCGGGATTGCCTTAACCATTACCAATAAAGTCAGCGAGTACACCTGGAAGAAGAATAAAGAGAAGGCAATTGATTACGCGAAAGATCTCATTAAAATTAATGAGCCAATCATTCTCTGCAGCCACAATCCAGTTCTCCCACGTATGATGGAGAAGTTGACGAAAAAGATTGATTTTGACTATCCATCGAACAAACTACAGCCTGGTGAATCCTGGATTTTGCACCACAATGGGAAAAAGGTCGTGCAGATCGACCGCCTTGAAGCGCCCGTTAAATAATTACTTTTCGGTCCAGTCCATCCATTTAAGAACGACGCCTTCACGCAGCGCCCAGGGACAGATCTCTAGTTCACGTAGATCAAGATTTCGCATGACAGATTCTGTGACATAAGCGCCCGCAACAATCTGACGAGCACGGTTTGCAGATACACCAGGCAGACGAGTGCGCTCTTCAAGGGTCATATCACCAAGGCGATTGCAGATCTTTCGAATAGCTTCGATCTTGATGTTCTTTCCATTTCCATCAAACCAATCACCACATAAACGAGCAAGGGTGCGCAAAGTTTTTGATGTTGCGATTGCACGATCGGTATCTTGATGGTGAACGAGTGCTGGCAAAATTGAATCAAGTTGTTCTTCAATATGGTCCCGAAGAACTCCGATTGATTTGCCAGTGTAAGGATCTCCTATCAAATGATTTTGTGTGAGCCGTGCAGCACCTAATGGAAGTGAGACTGCAGCTTCTGGGGCCTCATCGGTTCCAACTGCGATCTCAAGAGATCCACCACCGATATCGATCACAAGTAAACGACCAGCCGACCAACCAAACCAGCGACGAGCTGCGAGGAATGTGAGCTTTGCTTCCTCTTCGCCACTTAAAACTTGGAGATCGATCTCCAGCTCGCTATTAATCTTCTTAAGAATTGCATCGCCATTAGCTGATTCTCGAAGTGCTGATGTTGCAAAGGGGAGAAACTCTTCGACCTTCACAGATTTTGCATGATCTAAAGCTCGACTGACAGCCCCACGCAAAGCTTCGATTCCAGCTTGGGAGATGGAGTTATCTGCTTGAAGGAATTCGGTGAGGCGCAGCTCCTCTTTGTAGTTATAAGTGGGGTTTGGGCGGGCCCCTGGGTGGGTATCGACGACCTGGAGGTGGACGGTATTCGAACCAACATCGAGAACCCCAAGGCGCATATGCGGACTATAACCTCGATTTCGCGCTGGGATTCGCCCGTGCCATAATTACGCCTCTTAGGTGCTCCTTATGGAATATCTAGGGGAACGCCTCCCTAGCTCAGTGGTAGAGCAGCCGCCTTGTAAGCGGCAGGTCGTCAGTTCAATCCTGACGGGGGGCTCCAGAGAAAAGAGGTCGCCGTGCGCTACCTACTCCTCGCAGCCCTCATATTCGCTATCAATCTCTTGCCCGCTCTAGCCCCACCAACCTGGGCGATCCTGGTCTTCTATAAACTCAATTCAAATCTCAACACCGTCGCACTCATCATCATTGGAGTACTTGCGGCATCGATGGGACGCTATTTTTTAGCCCGCGGAACACGGCTAATTCGCTCTCGATTGAAGAGCGAGACTCTTAACAATTTGCAAGCAGCACGATCATTTCTTTCTGGAGGTCGTCGAAAAAGCTTGCTCTACATGCTTTTTTTCGTCATCTCCCCATTGCCTTCAGCACAAGTATTTGAAGCAGCCGGTTTAGTTGATGCACCATTGCTTCCGATAACTCTTGCATTTATGTTTGGACGAGCAATCAGTTATTCGGTATCAGTGGTTGGTGCATCAACTCTGAAAGCACACGGTCTGAGCTCCATTATTCTCGATTCGCTGAAATCACCGTGGGGTATCGCAATTCAACTGCTCTGCTTACTGGCAATTTATCTCTTCACAAAAGTTGATTGGGCAAGACACTTTCCACGTAAATAGCAGAAGGTAAGACCACCCCTAATGTCACCCCCTTTCACCCCCTAGAAAAATGACGGGGTTACCCCCGCTTTTTACACTTATCTAATGGGCATTTTTATAAGTGGTTTAAGGGGTGAGTGTGAGCGTAGGCAAGAGTCGGGTTATCACCCGATTTGCGCGCCTCTCTTCCATTCTTGCTCGAACTCTTTTAGTAACTTCGGGAATCGTCTTCATCCCTTCCCAGATCTTCTTCGCTGCCACCCCAGCCTATGCAGCT
>CAITVX010000005.1 GCA_903895995.1 uncultured Actinomycetes bacterium | reverse complement strand
CTTGCCCCTTGACTTTTTTACCCTCAAAAAATTCCGGGTTCCCACGGCTTTTGGTTCTCTTTTTCCTTTTTGCGCTTAGTGAATGCTGTCTCTATGCCGTGCTCTTCGGCGTACTTCACCCCAAGATCGATCATCTCGCTCATATCCCGCACAGACTCTTTAAGGTCATAATCAGGCTCCTCATAAGCAATTTGATGCTTTTCGGGTGAATAGAGACCAATTAGCTTGGCGCGTAGGTCGAAAACTCGAAGCAGGGCATTAATTGTTGGGATATTGCCTTCCATCGCTTTATCCCATAGCGCTGACTGAATAACATTCAATCGCTCAAGCTCAAGTAATCGCCATTCGCCTAAGTTTTCGAGTGAAACAACCTCCCGTGCTCGCTGATAAGCCTGGTAAGCACCAGAAGCATCCGCATATTTCAATTCTTTAGCGATCTCCTTGAAGGTTTTGCCTGATAATCGTAATTCATAAGCGCGCTGTTCTTTAGGTGTCATTGGATACTTCTTTCTATTGATTTATTTGTGAGAGATTTTGATTGGTTTGTTGAATTACCTCCAGATTGGCGTCATAGGTGTCATAGGTGTCATTGAAGGTGACGGGAATGACGGGAATGACGGCGGTGCGCTTGAAGGGATTCGAACCCCTAACCTTCTGATCCGGAGTTATGTCGTCACTCATGCGCTCTTTCTCTGTATCGCGTAAGGGTTGCACTTAGGACACTGGTCGCTAGTTGCACCCGGTGGATTACTCGCTACCTCGTAACGGTAAGGAAGTTTCCTAGTTTCAAGATCACACTCGCCACAGTGAGGCGGTAAGTGATCCGGGAAACTCCAATCGGGTTCACACTCTAGGAGCGTTTGTAGTTTGGATTTCGCATAACCTTTAGGGTTATTTATAGACGGCTCTCCTACGGCCTCTAGCGCCCGTTCTACGGCCTTATAGGTGAAACCCTTAGCCTCTATGTCGGCGAGTAGTTGAGCCATTTCAGGATCTAATCTAAAGAGTTTGGCAGTTTCTAATTTATCTTTTAGGAAGTTGTTAAGAGAATTTACATAACTACTTTCCTGTAGTTGTTTATCTTGTTTATCTTGTTTATAGGGGTGCGCGCTCGTGCGCCCTTTAATGTCAATCGGTGCACCCTCTACGGTTTCTAGGCGCACGCTATCCGGGGGAGTATCTACCTCTAAGGGTGCGCCGTGGCGCGTGCTAAGTAAATACTCGTAACGGTTTAGATCTAACTTATAACCCTGCGCGTTTCCTTTATAGGCGCGCCCGGTTCGCTTAACAATGCGTAAGTGAGTTTCTTTTCCTTCGCAATCAAAATGTGAACAGGGAACACGCTTATTTGATTCCCATTTAGATCCGTCGCCTAGATGATGAAGGTTCTCTAACCAGGCTCGCTCCTTTAGATGAACCTCTGTTAAAAGGGTCGCATGATTCTTAAAACAACCTCGGGGGTCGTCGGCGTTTTCATAGGTGCAGATAATGGTGACAATGAGGCGTTGAGTAATGTTTAATAGGCCTTCGGTATCTCGTGCGAAAAGATCTCTAAGGCGCGCTATCTCGCTATAACCCATAGACGGCGCTCCCAATCTTGAGAGAACCGGCTAGTGCGCCCTTAAGTGAGGCGCTCATAGTGATCCTTAAGAGGCTAGAGCGTTAATAAAGTCGGCTAGATCCTGTTCCCGGACTCTGACCGAGCGACCAATTCGGACAACCTTTAGGCGACCAGTCGGGTTCGCCTCTGAGTTGATCTCTCGGTATAGGGCAGAGCGGCTAAGCCCAGTTCGGGTGCTAACTCCGGCTAACTTGTGAAGGGTTGGAGGTAGTTGAGTCTCCATAGGTAAATCTCCTTTTATTCGTGTTTGAGCGTTTCTATTTGTCGGCTCTTATGCGTAGAATACTCTAGAAGTTGCGTGGTATCCACGCAGAACTGACGCGAGAGCATAGGAGATTATTCGTATGGTTGGAGTCCAGATTCCCAACTTAGTTTTGGCGCACTCTGTACCAAAAGATAAAGAAACAACTAAGTTCGGCGATCTTGTAATCGCGAAAGAGTTCAAAAGTGTTTTTAAGTTTCAAGACGGAGACAAAGTTTGGTCTGCGTATTTCAATATCAAGATTACCGATTTAGGCACTCCAAAACTTCTAAGTGTTGAGGTAACAGGAAGTAGACCAAAGCACCCTAAGCCAATTTCTCGCAGCATAAATTTCCATACTGCAACTAAGAAGGAAATTAAAGAGTGGGATCAGAATAAAGGTTATGCCTGGGTATCTCCCGAAGAATACGAAGAATTCCAACGCTTACAACCCGAGGCAGAAAGTGTTGAACGCTGGCAGCTGAAAGTGGTTGAACAGTTTCGTTTTCAATTATTGGAGTTAGGAATTCGCCTAGCCATTGAACTCGGAAGCCCGGTTAAGAAGAAAGCACCTGACGGCAAATGGGTTTGGGTATTCGTGCGATCTGAGGAATTTAGTGAAAGCGAAATTAAGAATCTCCTAAAGGACATAGACAAGAAAATAAGACAAAAGGTAACGCCCGACTTATTGGCGGAGGTCGCTCGCATTTATACCGAAGCCGGACTTAGGGGAGAAGCACCAATCAAGGCAGTTCAAGAATTCTATAAATGTTCTTACCGAACGGCGCAGGACTACGCGACCAAAGCAAGAGAACTAAAACTCTTACCGGAGACGACTCCGGGCAAGGTAACAGTAAAGAAACCAAGAGCAAGGAAGGAGAAGTAATGACTAAAGCCAAAGCAAGAAATAAGGTTAAAGACGGAATCGCCTTTACGGGTAAGTCTTGGTCTTATGTCTTGAGAGTCCCTGATCCAGAAACGGGACGGACTAAGCCAAAGTGGGTAGGGGGCTTTGATAGTGAAGCGAGCGCCTTACTTGCTAGAGACGAGGCGCGTGTATCTCTACGAAAGCGCACCTATGTCCCACCAAGCGAGCGGACTGTGAAAGAGTTCATTCACACCTGGCTATTCACAATTCATAAGCAGCAGTTAAAACCGACGACCTTTCATAGTTACGAGAAGATTGTCCGCAATCACATAATCCCGGGACTTGGGTCAATTAAGTTGAGCGATCTCAAGCCTTCGGATATTCAGAGGTTCTATTCCGAAACAGTCTCCAAAACCGGAGTCAATGGCAAGCCGTTATCTCCGAGAACCGCCCAATACGCCGGGGCAATTCTCAAGAAGGCTCTCAAGTACGCAGTAGAAGTTGAAGGAGTCCTTTCCTTTAATCCTGCTAGCCGAGTTCCGCTTCCGAAGTCCGTCTCCGAAGTTCCTACACCTTGGACTTTTGGAGAACTTAACCAATTCCTAGAAAGCGTTAAGAGCCACCGCCTTTCGTTCTTCTTTCGCTTGAGTGCCTTTACGGGTGCAAGGCGTGGGGAGTTGTTGGCTCTTAAGTGGTCAGACTTTGACGGCAAGGCAATCACGATTTCAAAGAGTCGTGCGCTCGCAGGTAATGGAGTCGTGGAACAGAACTCAACCAAAGGCGGTAAGGGCGGACAGAGAAGAGTTGCTTTAGATCCTGAAACTATTCAGCTCTTTACCGAACACCGAAAGCGACAAATGCAAGAGCGCCTTCGTATGGGTGCGGCTTGGATAGAGACAGGTTATGTTTTTGTTCAAGAAAGCGGAGAACCTTTAGACATTGGAACTCCAACGCACTTATTTAAGAAGTTGGCAGACAGGGCAGGGTTGAGAAGTATTCGTCTCCACGATCTGCGCCACCTTCACGCTACCGAGTTGTTACGCCTCGGAGAACCGCTTCATGTTGTTTCTGATCGCTTGGGACATAAAGACCCAATGGTTACGGCAACTATTTACGCTCATGTCTCAAATGAACAGGGAGAGAGCGCGTCTAATACCTTCGCTAATGCGTCCAGAAATTCCATTTAATCGCATAGGTGTTAGACAAGTGTTAGACAAAACTGAATAAAGAGAGCGGCTAAACACCAAATGTTTTTAGATTTAGGCTCTGACCAGCACTTACTAAGTGCGTTGTGAGGGACTCGAACCCCCGACCCGGTGATTAAGAGTCACCTGCTCTACCAACTGAGCTAACAACGCGGGATTTACTTATGAAGTTGTACTTCTTTGGTGCAAGTTTTTAGTGCAAGAGCAGACCCTATCAGCGCTCACCCATTTGGGCGAAAACCAAGAAAAGGCAGTTAAAGCGCGTCTGAGCCCCGCTCATTTGTACGAACTCGGACAACGGTATCCAAAGGGGTCACCCAGATCTTCCCATCGCCGATTGCACCAGTTCCGGCTGCTTTCACGATGGTGTCGACAAGAGCCCCACAATCAGAATCCTCGACCAACACCTCGAGACGTACTTTAGGGATTAAATCAACTGAATACTCTGCTCCCCGGTAGACCTCGGTATGGCCCTTTTGACGTCCAAATCCACTGACCTCAGAGACGGTCATTCCATTGACTCCCGCAGTTTGCAAAGCACTTCTAATATCGCCAACGCGATGTGGTTTCACAATTGCGGTGATGAGTTTCATGGAATTAATTAATGCGTATCGCTAAAACGAGCATATGAGTTATTAATCTCTGCTTCAGCTTCTGCGTGACCAACCCATTCTCCGCCCAAAACTTCTTTACCGGGTTCAAGAGTCTTATAGACCTCGAAGAAGTGTTTGATTTCATCGAGTTCGTAGACAGGCACATCCTTCAAATCCTGAATCGCGTTCTTGCGAATATCTCCTGCAGCAACACAGAGGAGCTTGTCATCGCCACCCTTTTCATCGGTCATGCGAAACATTCCAACAACGCGACATGAAACTACGCAACCAGGAAATGTTGGTTCATCAAGCATGATGAGTGCATCAAGTGGATCGCCATCTAATGAAAGAGTGTTCTTCACGAAACCGTAATCGTGAGGGAAGCGAGTAGCTGTAAAGAGCATACGATCTAAGCGAACTTCACCGGTCTCATGGTTGATCTCATATTTATTACGGCTGCCAGAAGGAATCTCTACGACCACATCGAAGATCATTGACTTCATGAGGGTTGGTCTCCCTTGCTCGTGGTTCTTATAAGTTGGCTCTGGGCTGTAAATATTGGGGTGATCGACGGGGCTCGAACCCGCGACATCTCGGACCACAACCGAGTGCTCTACCAGCTGAGCTACGACCACCATGGTGTCTTACTGGTTCTGCCTTGTGGGCAGAGGGAAAGTGTAATGCTTGAGCAGCCCCGCTTAAGACGGGATAAATACCTGGCTGCGGTAATAGTCGAGCTCATCAATAGAATCTCGAATATCCCCGAGCGCGCGATGGTTGCCAGTCTTCTTAGGAGCTGCGAAATAGGACTTTGGATACCAGCGTCGGGCTAACTCTTTGATCGTGCTGACATCGACAGTCCGGTAATGCAGGTAGGCAGCGAGCGCAGGCAGATCCCGGTTGATGAAGCCGCGGTCGACCGAGACTGAATTTCCAGCAAGGGGAGACTTACCCGCTCCTGGGGCATATTTATTGAGGTAGGCCAAGATCTGCGTCTCAGCGGCTTCAAGTTCAACCCCGTTTGGGATCTCGGTGATGAGCCCTGAATCGGTATGCATCTGGCGGACAAAGTCATTCATCCCGGCAAGCTGCTCTGCGCTCGCTCGGATCACAAGGTCGATTCCCTCGCCCAAGACGTTGAGCTGGGAGTCGGTGACCAGAACCGCGATTTCAACTAGTACATCTCTATTGAGATCTAGCCCTGTCATTTCGCAGTCGATCCAGATCAGGTTGGGGGCATCATTACTCATATGTGGGTAAGGGTAGGGCATTTATCTACAGAGCGTATCTTCACGCCTCGTTCACCTTCTGTTCACCATTTACACGCTTACCGGTGGCCGGTTCGGGGGAGGATCTGCTGGTGAGTTCAACTCTTATTGAGCGGGTGCTGCCGCAAAAGCGTGCCCTGACGACCAAGCCTCGTCCATCAGATGTTGCTTTTCGATCTGTTCTTAATGTGATGTCTTATTCATCTCTTCTTATTCTTGCAGCGATTGGTGGCTTCTTAGCCTTCCGCGGTTTTGGTGCCTTCAAAGAAAACGGTCTTGGTTTTATTACGCATGCTGAGTGGTCCTCTCTTGTTGGCGACAACGGAAAAGAGATCAGCAGCTTTGGTCTTGGTGCAATGATCACCGGAACATTGATCATCTCAACGATCGCACTCGTTATTGGTGTGCCACTCTCTGTTTTGACTGCGCTCTACCTCACCTTCTACGCGCCAGAGCGGTTAAGGCGTTTGCTTGTGACTGTGGTTGATTTGATGGCCTCATTCCCATCGATCCTTTATGGCATCTGGGGTTTTATCGTCTTGTCACCCATGGCAACCTATTGGGCAAAACTTATCTTTAAATATCTCGGCTGGATTCCATTCTTAAGTGTGCCAACCCCAGCATTTGATCGCTCACCATTTTTAGCCGGCATTGTTCTCTCGATCATGATTATTCCAATCGTCACATCCGTCTCCCGTGAAATCTTTGCGCAAACTCCACTTGAACGAATTCAAGCGGCTTATGCACTTGGCGCAACGCGTTGGGGAATGATCCGCGCAGTTGCACTTCCATTTGGCGCATCTGGTGTTGTCGGTGGTGCGATGCTCGGCCTGGGCCGTGCCCTTGGTGAGACCGTTGCTGTTTATTCTGTTCTTAATATCGTCTTCAAGATCAACTGGCATGTGCTCTATGGATATGGTGGCAACATCGCATCGATGATCGTGCAGAAGTTTGGTGAAGCATCTTTCACAGAGAAGAAAGCCTTGCTAGCAGCAGGTTTTGTCCTCTTCGTCATGACCCTACTTGTAAACATGGTTGCTAATACCGTCGTTTCACGCGCTGTGAAGTCAGGTAAATAAATGACTACAGCCACTATCACTGCAAAGAGTCCGGTCGCCCCACGTAAGCCATGGAAGGCAACGAAGGCTGAGCTCATCCCAGTATTTGGCGCACTTGCACTCGCTGCAATCCTTGATGTTGTCGTTGTCGCTGTGACTCCTATGAAGGGCAAGCTTGCCTACGCGCTCCTATTCTTTATCTTCGCTGCTGGACTTCAGATGGCGCTGAAGTGGCGCAACCTTGGTCGAAGAGCTGCGATCGATTCACTTGCTGGCTCTGTTGCCATCGCAGGTGCTGCCATTGCCTTCACACCAGTACTGAGTCTTCTTGCAACAACTGTCATCAAAGGTGCGAAGGGTCTCTACCCGGGATTCTTTATCCACGATATGTCGGTTGCAAATTATCAGAGCCCACTTAATCAAGGTGGCGTAGTTCAAGCGATTGTTGGAACTTTATATCTGATCGTTCTTGCTACTGCGATCTCACTTCCATTATCAGTTTTGACTGCGCTCTATCTCACTGAAATTCGCGGTAAGGCTTCTGGCTTTATCCAATTCTTAGTCCAAGCAATGTCAGGTATTCCATCGGTTGTTGCAGGAATCTTTATTTACTCAGCACTTCTCTTAACGACATCACTACGTGGATCAACGATCATAGCAGCGCTTGCACTAGCCATCTTGATGATTCCAACAGTGACTCGTACCGCCCAAGAAGTCTTGCTCCTTGTCCCAGAAGATCTTCGTGAAGCCGGCCTTGCGCTCGGTGCTACTCAATGGAAGACCGTAGCAACAATCGTTGTCCCAGCAGCACGTAACGGCTTGATCACCGCGGTCATCTTGGGAGTTGCCCGTATTGCTGGTGAGACAGCTCCACTGCTCTTCACATTAGGTGTAAGTAACAAGATCAACTGGAACCCATTCTCCGGGGGACAGTCAGCACTGCCGTACTACGTCTGGAGTGGCTTGGGAGATGGAACCGAACTCGGTATCGATCGTGCATGGAGCGGTATCCTTGTGCTGTTGATGCTAGTTCTCACCCTCTTTGTTGTCGCACGTATCTTTGGAACAAGAAAAGTGAAGATCAAGTAATGGAAGCGAGATCAATGATGAGCACAGAGAATTCGCCACAGACCAATTCACTGGCAGGTGTGGCAGCGGCGCGGGTACGTGAACCCGGGAGCGCCCCACTTGGTTCAGGGCTTGAGGCACGCGGTGTCCACGCCTGGTTCGGTAGCCACCTCGCGCTAGAGAACGTCTCCCTCGACTTTGCAGCAGGCACAGTAACCGCGCTCATCGGCCCATCTGGTTGCGGTAAGTCAACATTTATTCGCACACTCAACCGTATGCATGAGTTCATCCCATCGGCTGCGATGGCGGGTGAAGTGCTCCTTGATGGCAAAGATATTTATGCATCAGGAACAGATGTCACTCGTATCCGTCTTCAAATCGGAATGGTCTTCCAGAAGCCAAACCCATTCCCATCAATGACAATCGGTGAGAATGTTCTTGCCGGTCTCAAGCTTGCGCAGATTAAATATGATGGCAATAAAGATGACCTCATGGAGGAGACGCTTGTTCGTGCCGGGCTTTGGAATGAAGTGAAGGATCGCCTTGGAGCACACGCTGGTGGCCTATCTGGCGGACAACAGCAACGTCTATGTATCGCTCGCTCTCTTGCTGTAAACCCAAAGGTCTTGTTAATGGATGAGCCGTGCTCAGCGCTCGATCCAGGATCAACCCTTCGTATCGAAGATACGATCTCTCAACTCTCAAAGACCATGACAATCGTCATCGTTACCCACAATATGCAGCAGGCTGCTCGTGTCTCTGATTACACAGCATTCTTCTTGGCAGATGGTGGCCCTGGTCAGATGATTGAAGTGGGACCAACCAATGAGATGTTCTCTCGCCCCAAGGATGAGCGGACCGAAAACTACGTTTCAGGGCGTTTCGGTTAATAAATAAGAACTACTTAAGCCCTTGTGCTGCCTCGGTAGCCCAGGGGCTGTTTACTTTCTGTTCACTTCCGATTCACTGCCCATTAAGTCTGCGTCAGCCCCTAGTTTCTTGTGCTTCTTAGAGTTCATCTCAGTACAACCAACGTCCCGATCTATTTAGGTCCCCTACTTGAAAGGTAGTTCATGAAGCTATCACGCTCATTGACACTTGTAACTGCAGCTGCAACAGCAGCCGTTGTTGCAATCGCACCATCAGCTTTTGCTGCCACAACTCTCACGGTTGGCGGCGCATCATCAGTGAAGAGCGTTGTTAACGCTTGCGTACCAACTCTTCCATCAACAGTCTCATTTGCTTATGACTCACAGTCATCAGGCGTCGGTCAGTCAAACATGGAAACCGGCAAGTACGATTTTGCTTTCTCAGATTCAGCACACACAACTTCACAATCTGGAACAGCAATCAACGCTTCTGAAATCCACGTTCCAGCATATGTATGGCCAATCGGAGTTCAGTACAACCTCAATACAACAAAGCAGGTTGCTATCTCAGCAGTAAATGTTGCGAAGATCTTCGCAGGCAAGATCACCATGTGGAACGATCCAGCACTTGTTGCTGATAACAGCCGTACAGTCTCTGTTGTTAATTACCGCAAGGATGCATCAGGCAAGATTGTTAAGGATGCCAAGGGCAACCCACAGGTCCTCTCAACACGCGTAGTATCACAGAAGGTTTCACTTCCAGCACAGCCAATCACAGTTGTCTACCGTTCTGATTCATCAGGTACAACAGATAACTTCACGACAGCGTTCACCAAGATCGATTCAGCAGACTGGGCATCACACGCGAAGGTCTTCGCTTCGATCAACCCTAAGACTGTCACTGCAGACCCAATTCACTTCCAGGGTGCTTCAGGTTCAGCTGGTGTTGCAGCTCTCGCTGGCAAGATCAAGTACTCAATCACCTATGCAGAGACCAGCTTCGCTGCTGCAAACGGATTGAAGCTTGCATCTGTCATCAACAACGGTGACCTCGTTCTTCCAACATCAGATGCTGCAAACGGCTTCATCGCGACACAGAAGATCGATTCAGCTTCAGGTATCGTCACATACGATTACTTGAACGCTAACAAGGGTGTCTACCCATTCACAGTTGTTACCTATGCACTTGCTCTTACAAAGTATGGCAATGCAGATAAGGCAGCAGCAGTAAAGTCAGCAATTGATTACTTGACCTTCAAGTGCACAAAGAATGGCGATTACGGCTTCACAACAATCGATCCAACGTCACCACTTGGAAAGATTGCCACAGCTCAAATCGCAAAGCTCGGTGCATAATTAAGTAGTTTTCTACTTATAAGAAATAAGAAAGCCCCACCTTTGAGGGAAGGTGGGGCTTTTTCTTGCCCTAAAACTCACAGCAAGAGAGGCTAAAACACTTGTGCGCCCGGCTGGAATCGAACCAGCGGCCTACCGCTTAGAAGGCGGTTGCTCTATCCGACTGAGCTACGGGCACGTGAAGAACAGGATTAATTCTACTTGCCCCTAACCCGATAGAGTTCCGCACTATGGCTGAGTTCATTTATACGATGAAGAAGGCGCGTAAAGCGCATGGCGAGAAGGTCATCCTCGATGACGTAACCCTTGCCTTCTATCCGGGCGCAAAGATCGGTGTCGTCGGTCCTAACGGCGCTGGTAAGTCAACCGTCCTTCAGATCATGGCAGGCCTTCAGACCGCCTCGAATGGCGAAGCATTCCTCTCTCCAGGCTACACAGTCGGCATCCTCTTACAAGAGCCACACCTAGATGAGACAAAGACCGTTCTCGAAAACGTTCAAATGGGCGTTGGTGAAACTATCGAGATGATGAATCGCTTCAATGCAATCTCTGAAGAGATGGCAAACCCTGATGCTGATTACGACAAGCTCCTTGCTGAAATGGGAACGTTGCAAGAGCAGCTCGATCATCGCAATGCATGGGATTTAGATTCACAACTAGAACAAGCGATGGATGCACTGCGCTGCCCACCAGGGGATGCTGATGTAACTGTTCTCTCCGGTGGAGAGAAGCGCCGCGTTGCTCTCTGTAAGTTATTGCTCGAAGCACCTGATCTTCTATTACTCGATGAGCCTACAAACCATCTTGATGCCGAATCAGTCCTCTGGCTTGAACAACACCTCTCGAAATACCCTGGCACTGTTGTTGCGATCACGCACGATAGGTATTTCTTAGACAACGTGGCTGAATGGATCCTCGAACTCGACCGTGGCCGCGCATATCCATATGAAGGTAATTACTCGACCTATCTTGAGACTAAATCAACGCGTCTAAAGATCGAAGGCCAGAAAGATGCGAAGCGTGCAAAGCGTCTGACTGAAGAGCTCGAATGGGTTCGCATGAACTCCAAGGGGCGCCAGACAAAGTCGAAGGCCCGTCTTGCTCGCTATGAAGAGATGGCGGCAGAAGCAGATAAGACTCGTAAGTTAGATTTCGAAGAGATTCAGATTCCACCTGGCCCGCGTCTTGGCAACATCGTTGTTGAGATTGAGAATCTTAAGAAGGGTTTTGGCGATCGCTTATTGATCGATAACCTCTCATTCACATTGCCACGTAATGGAATCGTTGGTGTTATCGGACCTAACGGTGCTGGTAAGACAACACTATTCAAGACAATCCTTGGCCTAGAAGAACCTGATTCAGGAACTGTGAAGATCGGTGAGACTGTAAAGATTGCCTACGTCGATCAGAGCCGTGCAGGTATTGATCCAGCGAAGAGCCTTTGGGAAGTAGTCTCTGATGGCCTTGATTTCATGAAGGTCGGAAACGTTGAGATGCCATCGCGCGCTTATGTCTCTGCATTTGGATTTAAAGGTCCGGATCAACAGAAGCCTGCTGGAGTTCTCTCTGGTGGAGAGCGCAACCGTTTGAATTTAGCACTCACACTCAAGCAAGGCGGAAACCTCTTGCTTCTCGATGAACCAACAAACGATCTGGATGTTGAAACTCTTGGCTCACTTGAAAATGCGCTCCTTGAGTTCCCTGGCTGCGCCGTGGTGATCTCGCACGATCGCTGGTTCTTGGACCGTATCGCAACACATATCTTGGCTTACGAAGGCGATTCGCAATGGTTCTGGTTTGAAGGAAACTTCGAATCCTATGAAGAGAACAAGATCAAACGTCTTGGAGCAGAAGCTGCTCGCCCACATCGCGTCACCTACCGAAAGCTCACTCGCTAATGAGATACAACGCAAAGGCACATGTTCGCTGGGATGACGTTGATGCATTTGGTCATGTCAACAATGCAAAGTATTTGACCTATGTGCAAGAAGCTCGCGTTGAGATGCTCTGGCGTTCTCGTACAGATATTGGCCTTGAACCAATCCTCTCTGACATGGTTGTCGCGCATGCAGAAGTTGATTTCTTGCTTGCTATTTATGAAGGGGCAATCGATATTGATTGCATCATCTGGATTGGCAAAATAGGCGGCGCATCATTTGAGATGTTTTACGAGCTCAAGAGTCCAGCAGGACTTCATGCTCGCCTCAAGACTGTTCAAGTTGCAGTGGATGTTGCTACAAAGAAGTCTCGTCGTTTAAGCGATGCTGAGCGTGAATACCTTCTTCAATACCAAGAACTTGATGCTCAGCAATAAAAGCAAGAAGAGTCGAATCCACCCAGCGTGGATCGCATTCGGCGTTACCTTCTTAACCCTGGCCGCTAGCGCTGGTTATCGTTCTGCACCATCGGTCCTCATCGTTCCTCTTCAGGATGCCTTCGGGTGGTCACGAGCAACCATTTCATTAGCT
The DNA here is from genome assembly GCA_903895995.1 of uncultured Actinomycetes bacterium. GTDB lineage: Bacteria > Actinomycetota > Actinomycetes > Nanopelagicales > Nanopelagicaceae > PALSA-747. The sequence continues at coordinate 7,052 of CAITVX010000005.1, read as the reverse complement.
ATCAGCATCAACGTATTACTCTTTGGATTAACTGCCCCATTTGCAGCAGCGCTGATGGAGCGTTTTACTGTTCGTAAAGTAGTGATGTGCGCTCTCACTACAGTCGGAATCGGTTCACTCTCAACAGTATTCATTACCCGCCCCTGGCACTTAATGCTTCTCTGGGGTGTAGTCGTTGGAGTCGGTACTGGATCGATGGCACTGGTCTTTGCAGCAAACGTTGCTAATCGTTGGTTCGTCGCTAAAAAGGGCCTCGTTATTGGAATGCTGACTGCAGGATCTTCGACAGGTCAACTCATCTTCTTACCAACGCTTTCAGCCCTCGCGATACATCATGGTTGGAAGACTGTTGGCACCACCGTTGGCTGCGCATCACTTGTTTTGGTGCCACTTGTCTATCTCTTCTTGAAGGAGAGCCCACAATCTGTAGGTCGAACCCCATACGGTGCCCCATCTGATTGGGTTGCTCCAGTTGTTGTGAAACGCAATGCTGCAAAGGAAGCGATGAGCGCTCTCCGCGAAGCTTCAAAGAAGCGTGATTTTTGGTATCTCACACTCTCGTTCTTAGTCTGTGGGCTTTCAACCAGTGGATTAGTCGGAACTCACTTTATTCCAGCATCACATGATCATGGAATGGCAGAAGTTACAGCCGCCAGCCTTCTTGCTCTCATTGGAATCTTCGATGTTGTAGGAACGATCTTCTCGGGTTATCTCACCGACCGATTCGATCCACGTAAGCTCTTATTCTTCTATTACTTCTTGCGCGGGCTCTCACTCTTCTTGCTTCCATCGATTCTCTTCTCAACACTTCATGCCTCAACGCTTGTATTTATCATTTTCTATGGTCTTGATTGGGTTGCGACAGTTCCTCCAACGATCATTCTCTGTCGTAATATTCTTGGGCCACAACGTGGAACTGTCGTTTATGGATGGGTCTTCGCCGCTCACCAAGTAGGCGGATCTGTTGCCGCGCTGGGAGCAGCGCTCCTACGCGTGAAATTCGGCAATTATGCACTCGCCTTCTACATCGCTGGAATCCTCTGCTTAGGCGCTTCCTATATTGTTTTGCAGATCGGCAATCCTTCCTCAAAGGAGAAGAAAGAGATTCGTGTCTGAGCAAGAGAGCTTTTACGAGAGAATCGGTGGACATCAAGTCTTTGCTGATCTCGCCTCACACTTCTACGCACTCGTTGCTATAGATCCGATTCTTCGCCCGATGTATCCAGCTAATGATTTACATGGTGCGGGCGAGCGCTTAATGATGTTCCTCGAACAATATTGGGGTGGGCCAACCACATATTCAGAGAAGCGTGGCCACCCAAGACTTCGGATGCGTCATGCTGGATTCCATATCGACACTGCAGCACGTGATGCTTGGCTTCGTTGTATGAAAAGTGCGGTTGATGAAATTGAGTGCACGCCAGAATTAAAAGATGAGCTTTGGAGTTACATGCAAGAAGCTGCCCAGTTCTTGGTGAATCAACCCGACTAACGCTTAGGTTGGGATTCATTGCCAATCTTTAAGATCTCACCATTACGTAAGTACCAGAGAACGCCATCTTCACTTCGGATTGTTGTGATGCGAAGTCCAACAGATTCAACGACTCCTTTGACTTCAAGAACTTCGACGATATCTCCGACGCCATATTGATCTTCTACTAACATAAAGATTCCTGCGAGAATATCGCGCACAATTGTCTGGGCTCCGAGGCCGAGTGCAACACCGACAACACCTGCGGATGCAACTACTGGACCAAGATTTAAACCAAATTCACTGAGAATCATTGATAGCGCGATAAGCCAAATCAATCCATTGAGAGTTGATTTGAGGATTGTTCCGGTCGTTGCAGCACGTTCGCGTTGACGAGTGGCTGTCCGTTGAGGACCAGGGACAAAATCAGCATTGGCGATCCGGTTCATTGCCCGAGAGATGGCCCGCCCGCCAAGGAGCTGCAGGCCAAGGGCCACGGCAACAATGGCGACGATATGGAGTGGAGCACCGCTAAACCAGGTGTAAATATGGTGAATATTGAGTTTCATGGTGTGAAGACTCTATCTAAATCTCACGAAATCCATACATTTCTCGGGGGAGTAGGGCAAGATTTCCCCATTGTGCACTGGTTGTGCGCTAGCTGGTATTCGGCAAATACTGGCCAGAACTTAGGGAGAAGTTCGGTGAGTCAGACACTTGTTCTGAATGCTACCTATGAGCCATTAGGTGTCGTCTCCGATAGACGTGCGCTCATTCTTGTATTAAACCAACGTGCCTCTGTGATTGAAGATTCAGAGACCATCCTGCATTACTCAGGTGGAGAGATGGCGTTGCCAGCAGTTATTCGCCTCACTAAATTTGTCAAGATTCCATATCGCCATGCAGTTCCACTCTCTCGCCGCGCAATCTTTGCTCGCGATGGTGGTCGATGTGTTTATTGCAGCGCTCCTGCTACCTCTATTGATCACGTGATTCCACGCAGTCGTGGTGGCGCTCACCAATGGGAAAACGTCGTTGCTGCTTGCCACAAGTGCAATCATCAAAAAGCTGATCGGATGCTGAAAGAGATCGGTTGGAAGTTGCGCTCACTCCCACGCGAACCAGTAGGTGCGGCATGGAGAATCCTTGGAACTGGTCGATCTGATGAGCGCTGGTTGGCATATCTTGAGCCATATGGAGTCGCAGCGATGTCTGCGAGTGCAGCAAGCGCCTAAATTGCGTATTAGGATTCATTCATGATCTTGCATCTCTTGCCAACGCTCTTACATCTCTCAACACAAGAAGCTGGCTCATTGCCTGGCCCAGGCCTTACTGCGCTGCAGACAATTCTCTACTTTGTGATGGCACCTATTGGACTCTTCGCAGTTATCTCAATCGTTGTACTGCTTGCGACCGCTGACCGCTCAAAGGGGCGGACCAGCGATCTCAGCAGGATTGATTAATTCTTTCTAGACTTTTTAGGCATCCTTTGCTTGTGCACGAAGTGCACGTGCAAGATGATCACGGTTCTCATTAAGAAAGCGAATCATCGCAGCTGGTGCGGATTTATTAGCAGCAAGCCACGCATCAGTCTTTGCAAGAACTTCTTCGGTAATGACGTAATGCGGATACATCTCTTCAACGATTGATCCAGCCATCTCAAAGCCATGTTCGTCCCAAGTCTTCAGAAGTGAATCGAAGTATGGATCGACAAATGAAGTGAGTACATCGCGATGTGATGCGCGCTGGAAGCCAGCCATCTTCGCTTGGCGAACTTGGGTACCAGTCTCTACCTTGTAGATATCAGCCCATGCAGCCTTCTTCGCTTCCAGTGTTGGTAGTGCAGCAAGTGCACGTTGGAATGCAGCATTACCCGGGATGGTGTTATCGGCATCCAGAAGCTTCTGAAGGTCAGAACGATTGAAGTTGCCGCATTCAGCGAGTGAAGTTCCTAGCGCCCAACGTAGGTCGTTATCCATAGTCAGACCCTTGAGCGAACCATCAAAGATTGATCGAAGGTTTGCAATCTGTTCTGGAGTCGAGGCAAGTGATCCAAAAATCTTTGCGAGTTGCAATTGCTTATCGCTACCTGCAGTTTCTTTCGTAAGGATTGCATAGACAGAGTCTGCTGCCTTCACTTTGAGTGCACTTCGGTTTGCAGGAGATGCATAACTTTCGATTGTCAGGGCAATCTTCTGACCAGCACCTGTAACTGCACTGATGTGTGTCTCACCTGGTAGTCCAGAGAGAGCGATATCAATCCATTCGCTCGTACTGATCTCGGCATCGCGAGTCATATCCCATGCTGCAGACCAGCAGATAGCGCGCGCTAGTGAATCATCAATCTTTCCAAGGTGTGACTTAAGAGTCTGGATTGAACGATTATCTAAGCGCCACTTTCCATAGGAGAGATCTTTATCGTTGATTAAGACGAGATCTGCCACTGCCTGACCTTTGAGCGCTGTGACTTCAGTAGAAGCTCCATCAGCATCAATTTCGACAGAGGTACGACGAACTACACGATCGCCCTTGATATCAAAGAGTCCGACTGCAAGGCGGTGAGGACGAAGCTCCTTTGAACCAGCGGGAACTGATGGGGCTTCTTGAAGGATTTTGATCGATGAGTATGTGCCACCATCGACAGTGAGTTCGGGGCGCAATGTATTTACTCCCGCAGTGCGCAGCCATGTATTCACCCATGAAGTCAGATCGCGACCACTTGACTCCGTGAGTGCATCTAACAAATCATCGAGAGTCGTGTTACCCCACGCATGCTTCTTAAAGTAATTGCGAAGTCCAGCTAAGAACTCTTCGCGACCACAGTAGTGAACAAGCTGGGCCAATACAGAGGCACCCTTCGCATAGGAGATGCCATCGAAGTTTGCAGCAGCAGTCTCGATATCGCCTGGATCTGTGATGATCGGGTGGGTTGTGACGAGCTGATCTTGATCGTAAGCCCAATTCTTTGAGTCGATATTAAAACCAGTCCATGACTCTTTAAAGCGTGTGCACTCAGATAGGGCGAGGGCTGAAGACCACTCTGCAAAGGATTCATTGAGCCATAGATCGTTCCACCATTGCATGGTCACAAGGTTTCCGAACCACATGTGGGCCATCTCGTGAAGGATTACGTGTGCACGTTGTTCGAACATACGATCAGTTACCTTGGAACGGAATACAAGTAATTCCTCGAGGAATGTGACGCAGCCTGAATTCTCCATGGCGCCCCAGTTGTAATCCACAACTGCGATCTGGTCATACTTTTCAAAGGGGTATTCGATACCAAATACTTCTTCAAAGTAAGCGAAACCTTGCTTGGTAATGAGAAAGACATCATCTGGATCTAAGAACTCTGCAAGGGATTTACGGGCATACATTCCCAGAGGAACAACTTTCTTTCCACGGTACTCATCATGAACGTGGGCGTAAGGCCCCGCGATCATCGCGGTGATGTATGTCGAAACTCGTGGTGTCGGAGCAAACTCAACGATCTTCTTATCACCATCGATGGTTGTTGATGCTGCTGGGCTATTAGAGATAACTTCCCAATGTCCCGGCGCCGTAACAGTGAGGGCATAAACAGCTTTAAGGTCAGGTTGATCAAAGCATGGATACATCTTGCGGATATGTGCAGTCTCGCCCATCGAGTAGAGATAGGCCTCATCATCGACAGGGTCTACTGAAAGCTGCAGACCTTCGCCAACTTTTGAGTATGGCATCTCTGCTTCAATGATCAGCTCATTTGTTGCAGCAAGACCATTGATAAAGAGACTCTCTCCATCAAAGGCAGATGCATCAATCGCAGCTCCATTTAGTGTCGCAGAGATAATGCGATTGGCAAGAACATCGATAAAGGTTGAATAGCCAGGTTTTGTGCATGTAAAGGTCACTACTGTCTTCGCGATGAAGTGCTCGCGGCCTGTGGTGACATCAAGATGAAGACGATAAGTATCGATCGCAAGGTGAGCAGAACGCTCTGCAGCTTCGACTCGAGTGAGATTTACACCAGGCACGGATGGCTCCTTTTTTATATGAAGGGTGAGGGGGCTAACCTACCCTTGTGAGTGAAGTTGAGCGCCCTTCAAATAGGAGTTACACCTTGCGCGGAGCACGGGCCACCCCGGCTCAAGTCGCGGCGTATACATCTCTCTGGCCGAGCTATGGCTTATCCCCTTCGGGGATTATTGATCCCCGTGAAATCTTTCCGACAAGTGAAGCACGCATCATGGAGATCGGTAGTGGCATGGGCGAGGCGACTGCACAGATAGCAGCGCACTTTCCCAACACTGGCTTTCTCGTCATCGAAGTTCATAAGCCAGGCATTGGCGCGTTGATGAATCTCGTTGAAAAAGCAGGGTTAAAAAATATTAAGGTCATTGAAGAAGATGTCCATGTAGTCCTGCGATATTGCATTCCAGATCAATCCCTTGATGCGATCCATTTATATTTCCCAGATCCCTGGCCAAAGGTTGGCCACCGAAAGCGCCGAATCATTCAAGAAGAATTCCTAGCAATGATTCATACCAAGATTAAAGATGGTGGATATATTCATATTGCAACAGATTGGATTGAGTATGCCCGATCTATTCAACGAACTTTCACAGCGTCACAACTATTTTCTGGGGGAGTAATCGATCGACCAGAGTGGCGACCAATCTCCAAGTTTGAAGCGCAAGGGATTCGCAAGGGTCATATCGTTACAGATATGAAGTACTACAAGAAGTAGTTCTAAATCGAGCCTTTGGTCTCGTAGTTGCCGACCATCTTTATGCGACGAATATGTCGCTCATCATTTGAGAATGGTTCTGCGATAAATGCATCAACAAGTTCTAAAGAGAACTCGGGAGTATGCATACGGCCGCCGATTGACAGAACATTTGCATCATTGTGCTGACGGGCTAGTTTTGCAGTATCGATTGACCAAGCAAGTGCCGCCCGGATTCCTTTCACTTTATTAGCTGCAATCTGCTCACCATTGCCAGAGCCACCGAGAACAATGCCGAGTGATCCTGGCTCTTTCGCGACTGCTTCGGCAGCTGGGATACAAAAAACTGGATAATCATCAAGCGGATCAAGAGTATGTGGCCCATGATCAACAACATCGTGGCCCACAGCTTGCAGGTGTTTCACAATGACATTCTTGAAATCAAGTCCTGCATGGTCGCTACCAATATGAATTCTCACAGGGCTATCTTCTAACAAAAACTGTAAAAATGAGAGAGGCGCTCACCGGGGTAGGTTGAGCGCCTCTCTATAGCTAGGTTGGAAGTGCTAATTAGCCTTTTGTTGGAGGCGTAGCAGGAGCTGGTCCGCGACCATGTCCACCCATGCGTCCCATACCCATTCCACCGACACCAGGTTGACGTGGTGTTGCGTTGACGTGTGCAGTCACACGAGTAACGGTATTCGCCTTCTGGGTTGTTGCCTGTGCTGCAGTTAATTTTCCAGCAGTTACGGCTGCATCAATCTCTTTATTCTCGAATGCAACGAGTGCATCGATAAGAGCTTGTGTCTTTGTGCCAGCGATTGTTGCAAGTGACTTTCCTGCAGTTTTTGCTGCTTGAAGAGTTGCTGCATCGAT
>CAITVX010000004.1 GCA_903895995.1 uncultured Actinomycetes bacterium | reverse complement strand
GATCACGAGTGTGGCCATTGCAAAGTCAGAGTTTGGACCTTGTGCAGAGTAAGAGATACCAAGATCTGCATAGAGATCTGCAGCTCCAAAGGCGAGACGTTTGACCCGGGCTGGGAGTTTTGTGGAATTCAATAGAGAGAGGACTCCTGCTGATGACTCAACTAATCCAATTACCGGGAGACTCTTACTTTTATTGAGGGCTTCTTCTTGGGAGATAAGGTGATCTGCTTTCTCTGCATAAGCACCTGCTGAAAACTTTGGCAGCATGATTCCATCAACATTTGCAGCAAGGGCTGCTTTTATATCTAGCGAGAACTCTGGGGATGAGATCTCATTGGTTCGAACAAATACCAGTGGGCCACTCTCTGATCTATTTTCTTTTATAGCTTTTGCCATTGATGATCGCGCAGCTTCTTTGTTCTCAAATCGCACTGCATCTTCTAGATCAATAATAAGAACATCTACCGCAATATGCAGCGCCTTTGCGATCCGCTCAGGTTGGTCACCTGGAGTAAAGAGAAAGGTGCGTGCCTGGTTCAGGCGTGCATCTGCAGTATTGGCTGGCATTACTTAATCCAGATCCCCTCGAGAGCGCGCATGATGTTGCCCCCTAGGATTTTGGCGATATCTGAATCTGAGAAGCCATTCTTCACAAGCCAGCCTGCGATATTCCAGAAATTCTCGGTTGGGTTCTCAAGGCCATCGACATACTTCACGCGCTCGAATTCAGGTGCTCCTTGGGTAGCTGCGCCAAGCAAGCCAGAGAAGACAGTGTGTAGACCAACGTGGTCTCCGTACAAAGTATCTGGTCCAAAGGCGACGTGGTCGATCCCAACCAAATCGATGCAATACATCAAGTGATCCATGACTGAATCAATCGAGTGCAATGGATGTGCCTTCGAAAGTGTGGTGTGAGGAGCGGCAGACATTCCGATCACTCCACCGGTCGAAGCAACAGCTTTGAGAGCATCATCTGATTTCATGCGCTTGATCGGCCAGATCGCTTTCGCGCCAGCATGTGTCATAAAGATTGGCTTGGTGGAAAATCGTGCAACATCAACGCTCGTTTGATCTGATGAGTGTGAGACATCAATCGCGATCCCGAGTTGGTTCATGCGCTTGACGCACCTTGCACCAAAAGATGTCAGGCCGCCATCAACATCTTCACTGAGTCCTGATGCCAGAGCATTTGAATCTGAGTATGCAATACCTAATTGGCGAATACCGAGTCCATAGAGAACATCGAGTCGTTCAATCTCATTTTCAATAGGTGTCGATGCTTCAAGTCCAAAGACAAATCCGATCTTGCCGTTCTTCTTTGCGTAGTGAATATCTTCAAGAGTTCGCACAACAATGACTTCGTCTTGATGAGCGATATCTGCCATGCGCATTCCGATATCTGTGATGATATCTAACCAACGCCATGGCGCATTGCCAGTGACGCATGCGGTTCCATCCATCATGTTGTCAAAGATGACTGTCATGCCAGAGTGCTTTACTCCAACGAATGCTGTGTGCTGACGTCCCGTGCGGTTGTATTCCGGGGTATCGCGCATATCTTTAGGGAATCGAACTGGGTGATCATGAAGACTTATTGTGATGTTCTCGCGCATGAGCTTCTCTGCATGGCTCTTCTGCTCTGCAGTGAGTTTGCCATCGTATGCCGGCACTCGATCTAGCTCAGGGGCCAATTCAACTTTATTGAACTGTTCGTTTTCAGGGAGATAGCTATAGGACGTATATGGCTTATCGGTCACTCTATTTACCTACTATCTCTAATTGATGTGGACCTTCTGCAAGCAGGCGCCAGAGCTCTTCCCACGCTTTCATACCTTCGCGTAGACGCTTGATACGCATAAATTCATTCGGTGCATGGTGCTTCTCATCTGCAGTTGCAAAGGAGAAGAAGAGAGTCTTCACTCCTAATACTTCTTCAAAGAGCGCTGTTGCGGGAAGTGTGCCGCCAATGACTGCCATGAGAACTTTTTCACCAGGGTAAACACTTTCGAGTGCAGCAGTCGCAGCGCGATTTGCAGGATGATCTGCCGGAATTGTGTAAGCGGGGACTCCTCCGTGATCGATTGCAACACTTATTTTCACTCCAGCAAAATGTAATCCAGCAACATACTTTTTAATTGATTCAATAACGTGCGCTGGTTTCTGGCCAGGAACTAATCGGCAAGAGATATGGGCCGTAGCAAGATGAGGGATCACGGTGTACTTGCCGCCCGCTTTCAGGCCATTTACTTCTAAGGTCGGGCGATCCCATAATCTTTCAATGGTGGTGTAACCAGCTTCTCCAAAGAGATCATCAACACCCAGAGTCTTCTGATAGGCATTGTCATCAAAATTAACCGCAGCGATCTCCGCTCTACGCGCAGCTGACATCGTAGGAATTCCATCGTAAAAACCTGGGATCGCGATCGAGCCGTCAGCCTTATGTAAACCAGCAAGAACATCGGCTAATACGTGGACAGGGTTTGCAACAGTTCCACCATAACGTCCTGAGTGTAGATCTTCATTAGCGCCAGAGACTTCAAGATTAAAGGTCACAAGGCCCTTTGATGCAATAGAGAGTGATGGTTCGGTAGGTCGCCACATCGCGCCGTCTGCTGAGATCACAAGATCTGCTGCTAACTCTTGCGCATGGGCTCTGACATATTCACCCAAATGTGGGCTACCGATCTCTTCTTCGCCTTCAAAGAGGAACTTCACATTGAGTGGCAACTTTCCTTCTTGTGCCATAAATGCTTGGGCAACTTTTAAAACAATAAGAACAGGGCCCTTGTCGTCAGTAACACCGCGGCCGCGCATAACATCACCATCACGGATCAATGTGAATGGGGGAGTTTTCCACTCGGCAAGATCTCCGGTTGGTTGGACGTCGTAGTGGCCATAGACCAAGATCGTTGGGGATCCTGGAGCGCCAAGCCATTCACCACGGACAACAGGGTGGCCAGCAGTTGCTTCAACTCTTCCGTTTGCAAAGGCAATCTGCGCAGCTAACCATTGTGCCGCCTTCTGCATTACTTCAGGTGAAGCATCGCGGCTTACTGAAGGGATCTCAACGTAGGTGGTGAGTTCTTCAATGTAGCGATCATCATTCGAGTCAAATTCTAGAGCCATTCTTATTTTCTTCTTTCGACGAGTGCCATTGTACGTGCCATCTCATTTCCAACAATCATCATGCCCTCATCAACACCCATTCCAGGCTTTGCAAGAATCTGAATCGCACCGCAAGCCATTGCGATATGTGCGCTGATTTGAGCCGACCGATCTGTCTCATTACAGGTACCCCCGCAATAACCTCCAAGGCCATTTGCATGGACGAGGAGCAGTGCTTCGATCGTGTTATTGATTCCACCAAGATCGGGCATCTTCACATGGATAACATCCGCTGCTTTTGCCTCAACAAATAATTTAATATCTTCTAGGGTATTGCACCACTCATCGACAGAGATCTGGACGGAAGATCCTCGCTTGGCAAGTGCGTTGCGAAGTGCCTTAGATACTTTAACTTGGCCTTCAACGCTCTTACCATCGATGACATGTTCAATTCGTAGTTGGAAAGGCTTCGCGAATTCGCTCACCTCAACGAGGTAATCAGCACATTTCTCAACATCAGAGTTGAAGATATCTCCGATAGTCCCATAGACATCGAATTGCAGTACAGGTGAGTAGTTCTGATTTTTACGAATCTCGAGAACACGATCTCTTACCCAACCGACGTACTCTTTAAATATCTCGCCATTCTTACCCAATTTAGATTTCACGTTATTGATAAGGCCGTGTGGGATTACTCCAGCTTCCTTCAATATCATCTTGTCTACGTTGGTGTATCGATCATCACCAGATTGGGTGTGCATAGGAATAATCGAGATCGGAATCCCAGTGGCATATTCATCCTGAATGACTTCAGCCATCGTCACTTTTTTAGATTTCGCAACTGCATCAAGGAGCGCTTGAGTAATGCCATACCGTATTCCTGCAGATATGCGTTTGCCATCAACGGAGAGATTATCTATCTCTGCAGCGATACTTCTAAACTCTTTTATTTCATGGCCAATGAGAATCGGTGCAATCGAACTTTCAATGATTGCTTTGGATTCCAGGGCGTTAAAGAGTGGATCGCGGCCACCAACACCTGAATATTGAACGACTGCACAATCACCATGGGCGATCTCGCCCGAATCAAGAATGAGCATGACCGAGAGAGCTTCACCTGGTTGGCGGATTGATGTAAATCCTGGTGTCTGCGGTGTACCCACATAATCAAAACCATCATGCGTTGCCCCAGCCAAGATGGCTGCTTGGTCGTCAACATAGAAGCCCGTGAGCGCCGGGACGCATACAAGGTCAAGAATTTTCATCTATATGTAGAGAGCCTCACTGTTGTAGAACGAATACTCAGGGTTTAGAAGAGGGAATGCCCTCCATCGATGGATAGGCACTGCCCAGTAACCCAATCTGACTCTTCTTGTACGAAGAAGCTCACACCATTGGCGATATCTTCGGCCTTGCCAAGGCGACGTGTAGCAATACCCATCTTGAGCTTCTCTTGACCCTCGGGGCCATAGCTCTCCCACTGCTTAATGGTCGAAGGGTTAGAGAGAACAAATCCAGGAGCGATGCAGTTAACAGTAATTCCGTATTGGCCAAGTTCGTGCGCCATCTGACGTGTAAAACCAATCTGTGCAGCTTTTGCTGTTGCGTAAGCTTGAATTCCGGTGAGACTCACACTGCGACCAGCACCAGATGAAATATTTACAATTCGACCCCAACCATTTTCTTTCATTCCCTTAACAACTGCGCGGGTAGATAAGAATGTCGTTTGTAAGTTTGCATCAAAGATTTGTTTCCAAGCATCGTCGGTGATTTCTTCAAGAGGCTTGTGAGTCTGTCCAACAACTCCACCAGCACAGTTAACCAAGATATCTACGCGACCGATCTTCTCAAAATATGCCTTTGCAGATTCGGGTTGTGAAAGATCAGCATCTTCACGATCGACTCCGTGAACTGTATGTCCACTCTTACGGAGAGCTTCAATGATGCCCTTTCCCATTCCTTGGGCAGCGCCAGTGACAACAGCAGTTCTAGTAATAGTCATGTGCGTATGTAACCAGTAATGTGGAGCATATGGAAGAGCGAACTTCTACGAGAAGGTGGAACAAGTGAAATTAACGATTATCGGGGCAGGCGCAATCGGCGGCACTATCGGTGCGCATATGATCCGGGCTGGTCACGAGATTCTCTTTGTTGATGTTGATCCAGAGCATGTGAAAGCAATTAATGATCAGGGGTTAACCATTGAGGGACCAGTTGAAAATTTCCATGTTAAAGCTCAAGCAATTCTTCCTTCAGATCTCCCTGAAATTCTTGGAAATGTAGCTGTCGCTGTTAAAAGTCATCACACCAAGAATGCAGCAGCATTGTTGAAGGGGCGAATGGCTCCTGGGGATTATGTCGTTACCTTCCAAAATGGTCTTACCGCAGGAGATATCTCTGAGGTCGTTGGTGCTGAAAATGTAATAGTTAGCTTTGTAAATTTTGGGGCAGATTACTTGGCCCCTGGAAAGATCATGCAGGGCAATATTGGTGCATTTCATGTTGGCGAATTAGTTGGCAACACAATTACACCTCGCTTGCAAGAACTTGTTGATGCACTTCCTTATGCAGAAGCGACTGAAAATATCTTTGGTTATCTCTGGGGCAAAGAGGCTTACGGTGCGATGCTCTATGCCGGTGCAACATCGGATCTATCGATCGCCGACCATCTGGAAGATCCACGCTATCGCCCATTGATGCTTGCGATCGCTCGTGAAGTACTTGCCCAATCACCGGTCCCACCAAAAGGTTTTAATGGTTTTGAACCAGATGATCTTGAAGGATCACTCGATCGGCTCGCAGCTTTTAATCGTAAATCCGCGAAGACCCATAGTGGTATCTACCGGGATCTCACCGTTCGCAAACGCAAGACTGAGATCGATGACTTGCTCCGAGATTTGAAAGGTCCGCTGACTAATTATGTTGGCGCCATCATCCATTCGATCGAACGTGGAGAACGTATCTGTGAAGTCGCAAACTTAGATCTCCTCGCGGCCTATGAACGAGCTCTGCGGTTAGGCACTCCGATCAATGCGATATCTTCACTTATCTCGGCGCCAGATCGAGCATTAGAGGGGTCACTGCACGGGGTAGCGATTGCGGTGAAAGACATCATTGATATCAAGGGCCAACCACGTGGTAACGGAAACCCGAACGATATGGCTGGACCTGCAGCGACATCAGATGCACCAGTTATTACTGCGCTTCGTACGCTAGGCGCAGATGTTTTTGCAACAACAACGCTCCTTGAATATGCCGCTGGTGCGACGAATAAAGATGTGCCAGAAGCTATGAACCCTTACAACCCAAAGCTCACTGCAGGTGGATCCAGCGGAGGTTCTGCAGCGATAGTTGGGGCTGGGGTCTGTGACGTCGCTATCGGAACAGATACTGGTGGATCTATTCGAATCCCTGCGCATTACTGCGGCGTCGTTGGATTTAAACCAAGTTACAACTCAATCTCACTCGTTGGCGTAACTCCACTATCCCCAACATTTGATCACGTTGGACTCTTAGCGAAAGATGTTCAGACCACGGTCAAGGTCTTCTCGAACTTAGTTCCCGCAGCAAAACCAGCGAGTGCAACCAATCTAAAGGGTCTTCGCGTTGGAATCATCGCATCGCACTTCGAAATCCCAGAGCTCGAGAAGGATGTAACAGCTTCGATTCAAAGTGTCGTCGATCAACTGAAAATAAATGGCGCAGAGATTGTTCAAGTGGATGGTGATGTCTACACAGAACTAGAGAAGACCTTCGGGGATATTCTCCTGTATGAAGCGTGGCAGGTTCATGGTGAGAAGATCACAAAAGATCCAGAACACTTTGGTTTCGAGACCCGTCGCTTCTTGCAGTCAGCAGAGAGCGCAACAAAGGATTCTTATCAGAAGGCGCTCACTCGTAGAGCAGAGCTGCTGAAGGTATCTGAGAAGATCTTTGAGAAGATCGATGTACTTCTCTCGCCTTCATGCCCATATGTTTCACCAGCAACAACTCCACCGATGGATACGCCAATGGGTGCTGTAGAAGGCGTTTATACGGGCCTTGCGAACATGACTGGCGAACCTTCGATATCGATTCCATCAGGACTTGATTCGAATGGTCTGCCAATCGGGGTGCAATTCACTTCTCGTATCCACACAGATATGGCGTTGCTATCGATTGCGCAAGCAGTTGAAACGATGCTGGGTCTGAAGTTGCGACCAGGAAGTAAAAACTAGCGAAGCGCTAGGCCCACAAGAATTCCATTTTCACTCACAGCGGGGCTGCTTGTTTGAAATAAGACAGTCCCATCTTGTGGTGCGCGAATCTCTGTTTGGCTATCGCCCCAGACATCACCGAGAGTTCCTAAGAGATCTCCCGCTTTAACATCCGTGCCAGTCTTATGCGCTGGTTGCCACCAGCCTGCACTCTCTGCACGTAACCAGTTCCATCCGTCATAGAGAATATTTGGGGAGCCTGCAAATGGTTCGCCATTTAAAACACCTAAAGTGCGAGCAAGATTTCGAAGCCCACGAAGATGTCTTTCAACAGCTACTGGATCCAGAATTCCATTCTCGCCAGATTCAGCAATGATTGCTGGGATACCGATCGCAGCAGCAGTTGCGGAGGTACTTCCTGCAACAACAAGCCCTGCCTGACGTTGTCTAACAATATGTTTGATTCCATAACTTTTCGCCATGGCGAGTGATTTTGCTTCAACAGAAGACTCTTCAAAGATCGTAAATGGCTCAAGTGACTCTGGAATATCTCCAGCATGCATATCGAGTAAGTAATCAGTATTCCTAATGAACTTCTCAAAGATCTGGAAAGCATAGATATCTGTAAAAGATCCTTGCGGGTTTCCGGGAAATGCACGATTGAGGTTCTGATTATCGACGGGAACAACGAAGGCTGTTCGAGCCCAGAAAGATAAGACGTTAACTATAGGAACAACGGTGAGGCGACCTACAACCTCATCATCTTTGAGCTCTGAAACGAATTGTTTTGCTGCAGCGATTGATGAGTATTCAGCGCCGTGAATGCCTGCAAAGACGGTGAGATGTGGGCCTGAATTCGAAGTGCCAAATTCAAAATATGGAACCTCAACTCCTGAGCCATCTGGCCCAGGAATCGAAAGGATCTGCTTTGCAGCCATTGTTGCCTCTTCGTTTACTACGAAGACTTCGCCATCAAATGTGGAAGGTAGTCAGCAATGAACTTGCGTTGTGTCTCTTGGAATAAGTCATACTCTTCGAATTGAGGGGAGTGACCTGACTTCTCAAAGATAACGAGACGAGAATTTGGAATTCCGTCAGCGATGATCTGAGAGGAGGAGACTGGTGTAACCCAGTCAGTGCGACCAACAGTCACAAGGGTAGGAGCCTTGATTGTGTGAAGCGCAGGCTTGAGATCATAGGCAGGTGCGTTATCAGTGAAGCAGAAGTTATGAGCTTCGTGGTGATAGAAACCGGCTTCAACTGCAGCTGCGGACTTCACTGGGTCATAATGGAAATCATAAAGTGGGATTAACTCTGCCCAACAAGCCTTTAGATCAGCATCGTCACGGATTTTGCCAGTCCAGTAGCGATGGAAGTTATCCCAATTCACTTCAACGCGATCTTGGTTACGAGCATTCTCTTCGAGTGTTGTGAAATTATCGTTATCGGCTGATGTATCGCGAAGGAGAACTCCTTCAGTATGAGCTGGATATCGCACTGCATATTCAAGTGAGATAAAGCCGCCATAGGATCCGCCGGCGACAACAATCTTCTCAGCACCCATCCACTTGCGAAGGCCATCTACATCTGCAGCCCATTGTTCGTGTGAGTAAGGTCCAACGATTTCGCTATTGCCGCAACCGCGTGCATCAAAGACAACAACTTGGAAGATGTCAGAGAGTGGGCCGTAAGTCTTCTTTGGTTCAGCGAGTGAACCGATTCCGCCTCCACCATGGTGGGCGATTAAGACTGGCTTGCTTGGATCTTTACCAATAACTTCTACATTTAACTTTGCGCCATTGATTTCAACGATCATGCTTTTAAGCCCCATTTCAGATGTAGTTATCTACAGAGGCAGGTTATCGGGTTAGCAAGTGAATGAGAAGAGGCTATTTCTTCAAAATGTAGCCAGAAGGGCACTTAGGCGCTGTACCTGAAATCACCTTGAGGTTCTTTCCTTTGGTGCAGGTAATCGATTTCTTAAGAACTCTCTTTACGGTTACGGGAGTTGCGGTAGGTGCGGCAGAATTAATTCCAGCAATATTCACTCGTAATAGGTACTCAGATCCTCCACCATGAGGTGCTTGACTGAAATTCCAATAAGAGGCGCGGCCGGCAGCAGGTGCATGATTCTCTAAATCTGCTGGCCACTCAATTATTTCACTATTCGAAATGATGCCACTGGAATTCCTAGCTGCGGGTGATATTTCACCATTTCTTTTTGGAATTTCCCTAGTTGAAAGAGTGGCCTGCAGCCAATCTTGGCTTGATTTCTTGTATTCGACTTTTTCAATACAGCCAATCAAGATGGAGTTTGTACATGCTCCAATTCAAATTACTTGATGCTGAAAAAACTTGATCGCCAAATAGCCCCTGCATTTCATCGTTGCCGACAGGTGCGAGGGATTCAGCACTCCATGCTAGAGAAGTATCAGCTCGGGAAATTTGGGGATACGAAGAAATTAACAGCGCAAATAAAAGGGTGAAAACTAAAGATGCTCTCAACTTCAGGTTCTAGAGAATAGGTCACAAGCCCTTGCATCCACAACGAACTTGCCAAAACTTCATTTAACTGCGGATTGGGTGGGCCCAGACGGTTTCGAACCGTCGACCCACGGATTAAAAGTACGTTGTTTCCTTATCCACCTTTGTCCTGCCTTGTTCAGTGAAGTCTACTCCACACGGGGGACATGCGAAAAGGTCGTTAAGGGGTCTTTTCGAGAAGGT
>CAITVX010000003.1 GCA_903895995.1 uncultured Actinomycetes bacterium | reverse complement strand
GGGGCTATAGATCTATCTCTTGCCTTAGCTAGGAAGATTGATGCAGATATTGTGATCGCAAATGATCCCGATGCTGATCGGTGTGCTGCTGCAATCAACGACCCAACGGTTGGTTGGCGGATGCTTCGTGGTGATGAAGTTGGAGCAATCCTGGGTCATTACATTGCAACAACCATGAAGGAGACAACCACAGGCAAGGCATTTGCTAATTCAATCGTCTCTTCTTCCATCTTACAGAAGATTGCAGATAAGCATGGAATCGAATTTCGCGAAACCCTCACCGGTTTTAAGTGGCTCGCAAAGATTCCTAACCTTTGCTATGGCTATGAAGAGGCTCTTGGGTACTGCGTTGATGCATCGAATGTCAACGATAAAGATGGAATCTCTGCCGCACTGTTGATTGCACAATGTGCCGGGGAGCTCAAAGCATCAGGCAGAACTATGGCTGATTACCTCGATGAGATTTGGGCTACATATGGGTTCCATGCCACCGAGCAGATCTCGATTCGAGTACGTAACATCGCTCAAGTCGACTCATTACTTGCACGCTTACGTAAGAGTCCGCCTCAAGAAGTGGGTGGATATGCGCTGACTTCGGCTGATGATCTCGAACATCCCACTGATGGCCTACCGCCTACAAATGGCCTGCGGTACTGGTTTGGGCCCAATCTACGCGTGATTATTAGGCCAAGCGGGACAGAGGCGAAGATGAAATGCTATATCGAACTCTGTGCGCCTCAGAATGAAGCTATTTTAATCTTGCCGGTCTTAAGAACTGAACTCACCGATTTAATGAGAGCTGAATAACGCGCTCCATCACCTACAAGCGCCATACCAATTCCCGCATCTTTCACCGAGTAAAGCTTTCCATAGATATTTGGATTTTCTTGCAAAACATCACCGATCGGTTGATCCTTGATTGCGTACCAAATTGCATCATAAGCAGCGCTCTCTGCATGCTTAGTGAAGGCGCCAATAAGTATTCCCTTAGATCGTGATGATTGAAGCCAGTATTGATCAGGCAGAACACCAATCAGTGAGAGTGGATTCTTCTTCGTATTAAGAGGAATAGCTGCATCAAGGAAATCTGAGTTCTTCTCCCAATTAGAATAGATAACATCGACACCAGCAGAGTGCATCGTGAAGAGCGTTGGCTCAGTCGATGCTTCCAGCGGAATAGTGATCGTCACAGAAATCTTGGGCTTAACGGATTTAGCACCTTGAGCAAAGGCTGCTCCCTGGGCAGGAGATGATGGAAAAATTACATCTCCAATAAATCCAACTTTATTTGTCTTCGATGCGCTGGCAGCTAGTGCGCCTGCAAGGTAAGCACCTTGTTGGTTATCAAAGATCAGGGATTGAACATTGAGATTGGAGATACTTCCATCGTCGATAATGTCAAAGGAGAGTTGAGGGAACTCCATGCTGACTGTCTTGACCGCTTGGCGATAACCCCCACCAACAGCGACGATCGTTGAATAACCAGAGTTTGCTAAGAAGCGAAGGCGTCGACTGCGATCTTTCTCGCTTCCATCAGTCACCATCTCGCGAACATCGAGTGCGGTGAGCTTCAAGTTCTTCTTCGCTAAATCCACTCCCATGGCAACGGCGTCATTAATCGCCTTATCTCCGCGACCACCAACGTCATAGGCAATTCCGACTTTAATCGGCGAGGCTGAGTGCACGGCTGGCACTAAAGCCAGTGAGAGCGAGAGCGTTAAAAGTGTTGAAATCAGCCACTTACGGCTAGCCACGAGGGATCAGCCCAACCGCGTCGTAGACCTTGCGGACGGTCTCATCAGCGACAGCAGCCGCTTTTTCAGAACCAATTTTCAGTAGACGAGTGAGCTCGCCCTTATCTTGTAATAGCTCATTCGTACGTTCACGAATTGGGTCAAGATGTGCTGTAACCACATCTGCGACTGCAGCCTTAAAGTCGCCATATCCCTTACCGTCGAAATCAGCTTCGATTGCAGAAATGCTCTGACCTGAAAAAGCTGAGTGAATCGTCAAGAGGTTTGAGATTCCAGGCTTCTTGACTTCATCAAATTTCACTTCGCGGCCATCATCAGTAGTCGCACTTTTAATCTTCTTTGTATTTGCCCCCGCGCTATCAAGGAGCTCGATCAGACCTGCGGTTGAGGAAGAACTCTTTGACATCTTCGCAGTTGGCTCTTGAAGATCGAAGATCTTTGCTCCAGCTTTGAGGATATAACCTTCAGGGATTCTGAAAGTCTCCTTGTAGGTTGAGTTAAATCTTCCGGCGAGATCGCGGGTCAATTCAATATGTTGGCGTTGATCTTCCCCGACCGGAACATACTGAGGTTGATAGAGCAAGATATCTGCAGCTTGGAGCATTGGATAGGTAAAGAGTCCAACGACGGTGCGATCGCTACCGCTCTTTGCTGACTTATCTTTGAACTGTGTCATGCGGCTTGCCTCACCAAATCCGGTGATGCATTCCATGATCCAACCAAGTTGATTGTGTGCTGGCACATGCGACTGTATAAAGAGAGTCGATTTATTTGGATCAATACCAAGTGCGATTAATTGCGCCGCAGATGCGAGTGTTGCTTCGGCAAGCTTTGCAGGTTCGATCCCTGCAGTGAGCGCATGCAGATCTACAACGCAGTAATACGTGTCGTGAGACTCTTGAAGTGCAACCCATTGACGTACTGCGCCGAGATAATTTCCAAGGTGAAACGAGCCGCTCGTTGGCTGAATCCCTGAAAGTGCCCTCGCCTTATTCATGGTCCTTATCTTTCCATTCACTTCGTGAGATCAGTAATTGGCCGGCACGTTTTCCTTCAACAGTGAGCACAGTTACCTTGATTCCTGGGCTCTCCACTACATCGTGAGCCTCTGGGATCCGCCCTAGCGAGTGCATGACATAACCGCCGGCAGTCTCATAGGGTCCTTCAGGGAGCGCGATCTCTGTCTGATCGTAGAGATCTTCCAGTGAGATCAAGGCATCAACTTCAAAATCTCCGACCTTAGTTTGTGCGGTCACTTCACCGATCACGGCGTCGTACTCATCATGAATATCACCGACGAAACATTCCACGAGATCTTCAAGAGTCACGATTCCATCAGTCCCGCCGTACTCATCAAGCACGACTGCAATATGTGATCGCTTGCTTCGCATCTCTGTGAGAGCAGGAAGTACGCCCTTTGTGCCGGGCAGATACACAATCGGACGCATATATTCCAAGACTGTCTTCGTTCCATCGCCCTCGGTAAGTTTGAGGAGATCGCGGATATGTAAAAAGCCAATGACTTCATCACTAGATCCACGAGTTACTGGATAGCGCGAGTGTGCAGTCTCGATAGCAAACTTCTTCGCCTCAGAAACAGTGAGTGCGACATCAAGGAAATCTACTTCAATACGAGGAACCATGATTTCATGGAGTGAAAGGTCGCCGGCGTTAAAGACATCTTCGAGAATATCTCGCTCTTCAACGGTCAGAGCATTATGGCCAGTAACTAAATCTACGAGTTCAGACTCTGATATCTGTCCGCGAATCTCTTCAGGCTTTAGACCAAATAACTTCACGACGGCATCGGTGG
This sequence comes from uncultured Actinomycetes bacterium, assembly GCA_903895995.1. Classification (GTDB taxonomy): domain Bacteria; phylum Actinomycetota; class Actinomycetes; order Nanopelagicales; family Nanopelagicaceae; genus PALSA-747. Next base: position 2,435 of record CAITVX010000003.1, on the reverse strand, counting down.
ATTTTGAGAGCAGCCAAATAGTTGGAGCAAAGATGCGCGCAATGCGATCGATCATCGGCGCAGCAGCGAGCGCAATCTTCTCAGTGCGATAGAGAGCTAGACGCTTTGGAACAAGCTCGCCGAAGACAAGTGAGATATAGGCGATGATGATGGTGAGACCAATCAGTGAGAGAAAGGTTGCAAGCCCATGGCTCACATCCCACTTCTCTAACTGCGGAATGAGAAAGTCAGAACCAATGCGATCTGCGCCAAGGGCTGCAGAGAGGAAGCTGCAAAAAGTAACTCCGACTTGAGCGGCAGCTAAGAAGCGATTGGGATTCTTAGCGAGGTCTGCAACGCGAGCGCCGCGCCTGCCGGTTGATTCAAGTTGTCGTACTTGGGATTCACGAAGTGAGATGAGAGCGATTTCGGCAGCGACAAAGATTCCCGCGATGATAATAAATCCCAGGACGAGCCCAATATCGAGAAGGAGTTGGCCACTACTGCCGGTTTTCATCGTGATTGAAGTATAAAGAAGTTAGAGGGTAAAACCAGTTGTGCGCGCAGTTGTGCGGGCTTCACGTAGACGACGCAGACGCTTAACAAGCATGGGCGAGGCTAAAAGGGCATCATCGCGATCGATCAGATTGTTCAGGAGCTGGTAATACGAAGGCGGGGTGAGATCAAAGAGCTCTTTGATCGCCGACTCCTTTGCGCCTGCATAACGCCACCATTGGCGCTCGAACTCAAGGATGCGGCTCTCGAGCTCGGTCAGGGTTGAACCCGGGGTATCAAGATGGGCATCAACTGCAGGATTTTCCATGTCGCAATCTTAGGCGGGAGGACTGACTTTTCCGCTCATTTACGCGAGGCAGGAGCGCATATTTACCCAAATTAAGGTGATCCATCCAACAGGAGCAAAATCTGGAATTGGCGCTACTCCTCTAAACAGTAGAATGGGTCATGCAACGGCAGATCAATGATGATCGTATAGATAGCACTCATAAGAGCCGATACTGATCTACAAAGGATTATTTGATGTCTGCAACTTCCAAGCCAAAGGTCGTCATTCTCGGCGCCGGATTCGGTGGATTAAACGCCGCACGCGAACTTGGTAAGAGTGCAGATATTACTGTTGTTGATCGTCACAACTACCAAACTTTCTTGCCTTTGCTCTATCAGGTTGCAACCGCATCTCTGGCCGCCGACCACATCGCCTATCCCATTCGCGGGGCACTTCGTAAATCTGGCGCGAAATTTAAAATGGGTTCTCCCATCTCTGTCGATCATAAGAATAAGACAGTCAAACTTGATTCATCAGAGGTTCTACATTTCGATCATCTGATCGTCTCTATGGGATCCGCAACAACTGATTTTGGAATTCCAGGCGTAGAAGAGTTCGCCCTTGGTATGAAAAACATCCACGAGGCTCTCGCTATTCGCTCAGAGATTATGCGCCGCTTTGAAGATCTCGCTCGCTTTGAAGATGACACTCGATTTTCAATCGTTGTAGTCGGTGGCGGACCGACGGGTGTTGAGATGGCCGGTTCTCTCGCAGAACTCGTCAATGGCCCACTACGCCATGATCACTTCCATGCATCCAAGCACATCGATATCTATCTCCTTGAAGCAGGGCCGCGACTTCTTCCTATGTTCACACCGGGATTATCTGAAAAGACGATGCGCCAACTTGAAAATATGGGCGTCAAAGTTATGGTCAACACGGCAGTGAAAAAGGTTGAATGGCGCAAGACAACTCTCGCAGGTGGCGCCAAAATCACCTCTGAAGTTGTCATTTGGGCTGCTGGAGTGAAAGGCGCTCCGGCGATTAATGATCTCTCACTTCCTATTAAAGGAAATCGCCTCGACTGTGAACCAACCTGCCAAGTCACGAATTATCCATATGTATGGGCAGTCGGAGATAACGCCGGAGTGATCGGCGATAACGGACGCCCGCTTCCTATGGTTGCTCCTGTTGCAATGCAGCAAGGAACCTTCGTCGCAAAGCAGATCAAGCGTTTAATAAAGGGCAAAGAAGTCCAGAAATTTAAATATGTAGATAAGGGCTCGATGGCCACGATCGGTCGCCACAAAGCAGTTGTTCAAGTAAAAGGAATTCGTCTCTGGGGTCCACTTGCCTGGTTTGCTTGGTTATTCCTACACATCTTCTATTTGATGGGTGGGCAGAAGCGCATCGGCACTATCGCTGATTGGACGTGGAACTACCTCACCTTTGACCGCGGCAATCGCCACATCATGGATTCGCTCTAAACTCATCACATGGGCTACATCGATTTACGTGGCCACCAACTCTGGTCTAACGAGTTCGCAGATAATGGCGAACCACTGCTCTCTTTGCATGGTGGATTAAGCGCATCGCATCGTTGGGATTGGACGATCCTCCCAGCGGTTGAAAACGACCATCATGTCTACTCATATGACCGCACAGCTCATGG
>CAITVX010000002.1 GCA_903895995.1 uncultured Actinomycetes bacterium | reverse complement strand
TTCGACTGTGTCACCGCGGCGAAGGGTTGCATTTGTTTCGCCATCGGTGATGTACATACCGAAGCGACCATCTTTAATGATGAGTTCGCGACCGGTGGCTGGGTCTGGGCCGAGTTCTTTCAGTGGTGGTTTTGGTGTGCCGCGACCACGACGGACCTTTGGTTGCTTGTAGATCTCGATCGCTTCTTCGAGTGAGACTGTGAAGAGCTGATCCTCTGATGTGAGCGTGCGGGAATCTGCGCCGTGAGTCATATATGGGCCGTAGCGGCCATTTTGGACGGTGATATCGACGCCTTCGTATTGGCCGATATTGCGTGGGAGTGAGAGAAGCTTGAGTGCATCGTCAAAGGTGATGGTGTCGAGATCCATGGTGGATAAGAGGGATGCCGTCTTTGGCTTTGGTGCATCTTTCTTTTTGCGAGGCTTCTTGAGCTCGCCAGTCTTCTTATCTACAACCATCTCGGGCTCTGGGAAAACTTCAGTGATGTATGGGCCGTAGCGACCAGACTTTGCAATGATCGGCAAGTTTGTTTCGGGATCGATACCGAGTTCGCGCTCGCCAGATGGTTTTGCAAGAAGTTCGATTGCGAGTGCGAGAGTCATCTCATCGGGTGCGATGTTCTCTGGGATGTTTGCAAATTTGCGTGCATCGCCAATTCCTTCTTGAACATATGCACCGAAGCGACCGACGCGGATTTCAATATCGTCTGAGAGTTTCATGGTGTTGATCTGTTGGGCATCGATATTGCCAAGATCTTGGGCTAAGAATTCAAGACCGGGGACATCATCGTGGCCGTAGAAGAATTTAGTGAGCCAAGCGACGCGCTCTTCATCACCATTGGCGATCTTGTCGAGATCTTCTTCCATCGATGCAGTGAATTCGTAATCGACTAACTTGCCAAAGTGTTGCTCAAGTAACCCTGTGACAGAGAATGCTAAGAAGGTTGGTACAAGCGCTCTTCCTCTTTTTGTCACATAACCGCGATCTTGAATGGTCTGCATGATCGATGCGAATGTGGATGGGCGACCAATACCAAGCTCTTCAAGCTTTTTAACCAAAGTTGGTTCGGTATAACGAGCTGGTGGCTTTGTCTCGTGGCCTTCGCACGAGAACTCTGTGACATTTACTTTCTGGTCTTTCTTTAAAGGTGGAAGTTTTGTTTTAGCGTCATCTTCATCTTTTTTAGCATCTTCGGTTTCGATATCTTCATATGCCGCTAGAAAACCAGGGAAGGTAATGATCGATCCGTTGGCGCGAAAGATTGCGGTTTTATCATCCAGTGTCTTCGCTTGGAAATCTACGCGCGCTTGTAATTTCTTTGCATCAGACATTTGCGATGCGATCGTGCGCTTCCAGATGAGGTCATACAAAGCGAATTCATCACGGGATAGTTCTGGGGCGAGCTCACCTGGTGTCTTAAAGGTATCTCCAGCAGGTCTAATTGCTTCGTGTGCTTCCTGGGCGTTCTTGGATTTTCCTTCATAGAAGCGTGGTGAATCAGGAACATACTCTTTTCCGTAGAGCGCTTGGGCTGATGCACGCGCACCTGCGATAGCTCCGGCGCTCAGTGTTACTGAGTCGGTACGCATATAAGTGATGTAACCGTTTTCGTAGAGCCTTTGTGCGATGCGCATTGTGATCTGTGCGCCCCAACCAAGACGGGAACCGGCATCTTGTTGCATCGTTGATGTGGTGAATGGGGCCTTAGGCCGCTCGGTACGTGGGGATTCTTCGGTGCTGATAACAGTGAGTTGTTCGCCTTTAAGTTCTTCAGTGAGTGCCTTGGCAGTTTGTTCATTAAGAAGAAGTACTTCTTCCTTCTTAGCTTTTAATTGACCATGATCATCAAAGTCGTTGGTGGTCGCAACTTTCTTGCCATCGAGTGAGATCAAACGTGCAGTGAAGTTCTGATCGGTTGCTGCTTTGAGATCCCACCATGAAGAAGACACGAATGCCATACGTTCGCGTTCTCGCTCTACGATCAATCGTGTTGCAACTGATTGCACGCGGCCGGCAGAGATGCGCGGCATAACTTTCTTCCATAAGACAGGGGAGAGTCTGTAACCAAAGAGGCGGTCTAATACGCGCCGGGTTTCTTGGGCATCTACGAGTTTGTAATCTAAATCGCGAGTGTTATGTGCTGCTGCTTTGATCGCTTCTTCAGTAATTTCATGGAAGACCATTCGGCGTACAGGAATCTTTGGGCGTAATACTTCGATGAGGTGCCAGGCGATCGCTTCGCCTTCGCGGTCTTCATCGGTTGCAAGGATTAGCTCGTCGGCATCTTTCATCAGAGCCTTGAGCTCTGCGACCTTCTTCTTCTTATCTGGGTTAATAACATAAAGTGGTGCGAAATCTTCTTCAATGTTGACGCCCTCTTTGGCCCAGGCGATTTTCTTATATTCAGCGGGGATATCTGCCGCGCGTTGTGGGAGATCGCGGATATGTCCGACTGATGCCTCAACCACATAGTCATCGCCGAGATACCCACCAATTTTCCTTGCTTTGGCGGGGCTCTCGACGATCACTAATTTGGTCATTACTTCTTTCTAGTTCTTACTAGTTCTAGTGAATTGCGGCTTACGCGATAGCTGTCGAACCTCGACGTGATCGCACTACTGCAAAGATAATCACAAGAACGGCTCCTGCGCTAATCGCCTTGTTGATGGCGTTATGTCCACCGAGCGCCAAGCTGACCACAGCAGGTGTGATGAGCAAGCCGACGAGGTTCATAACCTTGATCAATGGGTTGATTGCAGGGCCAGCAGTATCTTTAAATGGATCTCCGACTGTGTCGCCAACGATCGTTGCGTGGTGCGCATCTGATCCCTTGCCGCCGTGGTTTCCATCTTCAACCATCTTCTTTGCGTTATCCCAAGCGCCGCCTGAGTTAGATAAGAAGACAGCCATCAAAGTACCAGTACCGATTGCACCAGCGAGGTATGCACCGAGTGCTCCAACACCGAGGCCGAAGCCAACTGCGATTGGTGCCATCACTGCAAGAAGTCCTGGTGTGAGAAGTTCGCGCAATGAATCGCGTGTGCAGATATCTACGACGCGACCATATTCTGGCTTCTCTGTGCCCTTCATGATTCCTGGGTGCAGGCGGAACTGTTCGCGAACTTCGTGCACTACTGCACCAGCTGCGCGAGATACCGCGTTGATTGCAAGACCAGAGAACATAAATACAACAGCAGCACCGATAATCAAACCAACCAAGTTACGTGGGTTTGCTACATCGAGTACGCCATTGAATTGAAGATCAGTGACAGCTTTACCTGTATCAAGTACAGCCTTCTTGATTGCATCGGTGAATGCACCAAAGAGCGCAGTCGCAGCAAGTACAGCCGTTGCGATTGCAATTCCCTTAGTGATCGCCTTTGTTGTGTTACCAACAGCATCAAGTGATGTGAGGATCTGTGCGCCTTCACCCTTAACATCGCCAGACATTTCTGCAATGCCTTGCGCGTTATCTGAGATAGGACCGAATGTATCCATCGCAACAATGACGCCTACAGTTGTGAGAAGTCCAGTACCTGCGAGTGCAACTGCGAGCAAGCTCAGAACGATTGAACCGTGACCGAGTAAGAATGCTCCGAATACGCCAGCTGCGATAAGAAGTGCTGAGTAAACAGCTGATTCAAATCCGACTGAAATACCAGCAAGAATTACTGTTGCTGCGCCAGTCTTTGATGAAGCAGCTACATCATTTACTGGGCGACGGCCAACTTCAGTGAAGAAGCCTGTGAGTACCTGGATCGCTGCAGCGAGAACAATTCCGATCAATACTGCGCCGAATGCCAAGATACGTGGGTTTACGCCTGCATTTGATGCTTCAGAGCCGAGACCAGAGAGTTGCTTGAGTGATGTTGGTAGGTATGTGAAAGTTGCAAAGCCTACGAGAACAGCCGAGATGATCGCTGACATAAAGAATGAGCGATTGATCGCAGTCATTGCTGACTTATCTGTTGGGCGTAGCTTGGTAATGAAGATACCGATGATTGCGGTCAAGATTCCGATTGCAGGAACGATCAATGGATAGATAAGTCCGGCATCACCGAAACCTGCCTTACCCAAGATCAAAGCTGCGACAAGTGTCACGGCATATGACTCAAACAAGTCAGCGGCCATACCAGCACAGTCACCGACGTTATCGCCGACGTTATCTGCAATGGTTGCAGCGTTACGTGGGTCATCTTCAGGAATATTCTTCTCAACTTTACCGACGAGATCTGCACCGACATCTGCTGCCTTGGTGAAGATACCGCCACCAACACGCATGAACATCGCGAGCATCGCAGCACCGAAGCCGAAGCCTTCAAGAACTGCTGGAGCATTTTCGCGGTAGATGATTACAACAACTGAAGCACCGAGTAGACCGAGACCGACTGTTGTCATACCGACAACGCCACCTGTGCGGAATGCGATGCGAACTGCGTTGACGGCAGACTTTTGGCGAGCAGCTTCTGCTACGCGCACATTTGCGCGAACAGCGAGCCACATTCCGTTGTAACCAACGGATGCGCTAAAGAGTGCACCGACGAGGAAGAAGATCGAACGACCGATACGGATATCGGTGTGACCTGGGAGTGCGAAAAGTAGGACGAAGACGATTCCTACAAAATAAGAGAGTGTCTTAAATTGACGGTTGAGATAGGCAGCAGCGCCTTCTTGAACAGCGGCGGCGATCTCTTGCATCTTTGCTGTGCCAGCATCAGCAGCCAGAACCTGGGCGCGCAGGGCGACCGCGATTGCGAGGGCTACGAGGGATATGCCGAGAACGACAAATACGTAGATTAAGTTGGATCCAGTTACCTGGACGACAGGATTGGTAGACACGTGGGATTACTCCTCATTGAGTTCGGGTTAGTACGAGCCTGCTTCTCTAGTGGCCAGGCCGGTCACGTGCGACAGGCTTAGGTTAGGGGGGGCTTCCACTGGGCGCAAGCAGGCCCACGCTCACAGGATCGGCGGGTAGGCTCTCACAATGAGTTTTATTAACGTCACAAGCGCTCTCAACTCGAACTATGCCCTGGCGATCATCTTTGCGATCCTGGCGATCGAGACTGGCCTGCCCCTGATTGTGGGTCTGCCTGGCGATACCTTACTTATTACAGCTGGCCTCTTTGCAGCCGGAATCGGCGTCTCATCAGCCGGCCATCACATCAACATCATTGTTGTGGCAATCGGAGCACCGCTATCGGCCATTATTGGATCTCAATTCGGTCACTGGCTTGGGTGGCATTACGGCATCCGAATATTTAATCGGCCGAACTCCAAATTCTTTAACGCTGAGAAACTCAAGAGCGCAGAGAAGTACATTCATAAATATGGCGTTGGAAAGGCGATCGTCTTAGGTCGCTTTATCCCTGTGGTTCGCGGTTTGATCAATCCACTATCTGGAATGATCCGAGTCCCATTTAAGAAGTATGCCTTTTGGAATATCTTTGGTGCATTGATCTGGACTCAAACCTTGATCTGGGGCGGTTATGTTGTCGGAAATACTTTTGCCGACAAGATCTCAAAGTATCTGACTGAGATTATCTTGATTATTGCTCTTGTCACTGTGATGCCACTTCTGTGGGAGATCTTCAAAGAGTGGCGTACCCGCAAACATCTCTCGTAGTTTTTGCTCTAGGCCTATGCAGTAAATATCTACTGCGTGTAATCAGGATTCTGAGTACCTTCTTCTTGTGTGCAATTGGATAGCGAGATTTCACCTGTGTATTACTTCTCTCGGTTGTCGGTTGCCGCTTTTATATTTAGCGCAGAGCCCAAACCCAAGGAGAAATTATGGATCTCAAAGTGCGTGAAATCCCTGAAGAGTTATCTGCACATATTGCAACAATTAAAGAAGTTGCGAAGAAGTATGGGGTCGCCCAGATTCGCTTATACGCCTTTGTTGAAGCTGACTTACCTTGGGATACAGCACGAATCAAATTGCATTACTACCTACCCAAAGATGTTAACGAGAAGGCTCTTACCGATGAGATTACTCAGAAAGTAGGAATTGCTACCTACATTACAAATATTAATCGCATGAGTGAACCAATTCGTACTTACGCTATCGAGGAATTCAATCCATTATGAGTACTTATGAACGACGAATCCCACAGGGATTAATTCATACATTTATCAAGGAGATCAGAAGCTCGAAGTACTTCATAGAGTCCTCAAATTCCTTGATTTCGCAATTTAAAAATATGGGCATTTCCTCACTGAAAATGTCATTTATCTGGTTATTTGAAACGGTTCGTGAAGCCAAAGAAATCTTGACCCTGCCACAAGACTTTGATTACTTGGCCTTTAAGGACCTTCGTAATCGGATAGTTCATAATCCAGATGACTGGGCAAACCAGGAAATAATCCGTGCGATTGAAGGCTACACAAATACTCTTGAACGGTGGGTTAAAGTCCTAAGTCGGTGAGTGAGTAAGCGAACTTATATTCAAGGTTGTTCTCGGCAAGTAGTGGTGCGGCTCCGCGCTCAACGATGGTTGCAACCCCAACAACGATTGCACCAGCTTCGCGAAGTGCCTCTACTGCTGTCATAACAGATCCGCCAGTAGTAGATGTATCTTCAACTGCGAGAACGCGGCGGCCTTTCACATCTGGGCCTTCAATGCGGCGTTGTAGACCATGTGCCTTCTCTGCCTTGCGAACCACAAATGCGTCGAGCTTGCGACCCTTAGATGCTGCAACGTGCATCATCGCTGTTGCAACGGGATCTGCCCCAAGCGTTAGGCCACCGACTGCGTCGAAATCCCAATCCTTAGTTACTTCAAGCATTACTTCACCGACAAGTGGTGCTGCTGTCGAATCGAGTGTGATGCGACGTAGATCGACGTAGTAGTCAGCTTCTTTTCCAGAGGAGAGAATTACTTTTCCATGAACAACGGCTTTTTTAAGTATCTCGGCTTTAAGTGCATCACGTGTTGAAGTCATGAGTAAACCTTATCGAATAATCCTGTGGGGATTGAACTTCAGCCTCTCGCCACAATATTGATTGGCTCTTTGCCTTGGGAGAGAAGTGTGAGCTGCTCTTCGACGAGACGTTTCCCACGAGAGATAAAGGCTGTGGAATCTCCGCCGATGTGCGGGGAGATGATGCAATTCTTCGCGCTCCATAATGGGTGGCCAACAGGAAGTGGTTCTGGATCTGTGACATCAAGGCCTGCATATAAACGACCAGAATTAAGTTCAGCGATCAGTGCATCGGTATTGATTACCGCACCGCGCGCAATGTTGACGATGAGTGCACCATCTTTCATCAGAGCAAGCCTTCTTGCATCAAACATATTCCGTGACTCGTCGTTAAGAGGCATGATAAGAAATACGATGTCATATGCCGGAAGATCATTATCTAGCTGAGTCATTAACTTGGAATTGTTTGCACCACTTCGTGAATAGACCGTCACATTTACATCGTAAGGAGCGAGATAACTCTGCAGGGTTGATGAGATTGATCCAGCCCCAATAATCGCAATGTTGCTGTCATTAAGTGAGGCGTATTGAGTGTGCAGCCAAACCCCTTGCGCTTGGGCCTTGGCGAAATCGGCGAATCCACGTCTTGCGGTGATAGCTAGACCGATCCCGAGCTCGGCGGTCGAGGCATTATGGACGCCACGAGCGTTACAGAGCACGACTCCAGGGCGCAGATAAGAAATAGCATCATCAAATCCGGCGTTAGGGACCTGTAAATATTGCAAAGAGGACATCTTCTTAGAGACTTCTAGCGACCCTTTCCCGCTCATATATTCAGGAACATAGAAGGTTATCCCGCTTACATCTGATGAATCCAAAGGGGTATTTGCTGGTGAGAGTCGTGTAAATCCATCGGGAACGATCAGGTCATCCCATTGGCTCCAGACAACATGGGTCATAGTTCACCCAGAGATTCGTGTGAATTCATGAGCTGACCTTATCGATTATCTCTGGGGACGGTAACGTCCACACGTGGCCAATAACCAAGATCGCGTCGGTAAACGGTTTAACTCTTAAAGTTTAATCTTGCTTATAAACAACGACGGTGTTGCGATCACGACGTGCCAAACCCTTTGGGGGATTCGCCTCTACGAGCGCATCAACTTCGGTGCGAAGTTGTGCCATCTCGATCGCCATATTTGCAACAGCAGATTCCAATTCAATGATGCGTGCAATACCTGCAAGGTTGACACCTTCACCAACTAAACGTTGAATATTTCGAAGTGATGCAATATCGCGCAATGAGTAACGACGACCGCGGCCAGATGCACGACCTGGTGAGACTAAACCAAGGCGATCATATTGACGAAGAGTTTGTGGGTGCATGCCTGAGAGTTCTGCAGCGATAGAGATGACATAGACCGACTCATCATCTGTAGGAACGCCATCGTTAGACATTATGCACGCGCTCTCTGTGCAAGATCGGCGCGAAGGTTCATATCTTCATCCTTCATTACCTCTGCAAAATCTTCAAGGGCTTTCTTAGCTTTTCCATCAATGCGCTGTGGAACTACAACATCGATCGTGATAAGAAGATCTCCGGTGTTGTGGTTGCGTGTGATACCGCGGCCTTTAACTCGCAAGATCTTGCCATTGCCTGTTCCTGGGGCTAGACGAACCTTCACCTCTTCGCCATCAAGGGTAGGTACCGCAATATCAGCGCCGAGCGCTGCTTCTGTGAATGTGACAGGAAGGGTCATTAATAGGTTCTCTTCATCGCGTGTGAATACTGGGTGTTTGGTGACATGGATAATGACAAATAAATCACCAGGGCCTGCTTGCCCGGATGAACCGCGACCTTTGAGTTTGATCTTCGATCCATCTTTCACACCCGCCGGTACGCGAGTGGTAATTGTTTCGCGTTCAAGACGTAGATTGATTTCAGATCCAAAGATTGAATCGCGGAAAGAGATAGTCGCTTCTGTTTGTAGATCAGCACCTTTACTTGGGCCGCGACGTCCGCCACCACCGAAGAGGTTTGCAAAGATATCTTGAGGATCTCCGCCGCCGCCAAAGATATCTTGGAAGTTTCCACCTTGTTGGCCACGCCCGCCCATTCCACCGCGCATGCCACCTGATTTGTAGAGATCACGCATCTCGTTGTATTCGGCGCGCTTTTTAGGATCACTAAGAACTTCATATGCTTCAGAGACTTCTTTAAAACGCTCTTCTAACTTCTTATCGCCTTTTGTTGCATCAGGGTGTAACTCTTTAGAGAGTTTGCGATATTGCTTCTTGATTGCATCATCACTATCTGATTTTTTGACACCAAGGATCGTATACAAATCCTTCTCGTATAAATCCTTGGCAGCCATCGTGATTACTCGGGATCTGTTACAACAACCATTGCAACACGGATAACGCGCTCTTTCAAGCGATAACCAGATTGCATGACTTTGGTGACTGTTGTCGTTGTGACATCAGCTGATGTCTCATGAGCGATCGCTTCATGAATATTTGGATCAAATGGATCTTTCTCAGCCCCGAACTTTGTGAGTCCAAGCTTCTCAGTGATGGCAGTTACGCGATCAGCAACAGCTTTGAATCCACCAGTGAGTTCGTTATGCGCTTCAGCACGGTCGAAATCGTCCAAGATCGGCAAGAACTCAACTATTACTCGTGCGGTTGTGAATTCATGAGCTTCAAGGCGCTCTTTATCAACGCGCTTACGATAATTAGCGAAATCAGCTTGTAGACGTTGTAAATCGTTGGTGAGGACGGCTACGGGATCCTGTTCCTCAACATCGTGGGCTACATCGCTCAACGCTTCTTCAACTGCAGCAGCAAGCTCCTCTTGAGAGCCTGCTGCTGGGTTGGAATTGTTGTCGTCAGACATTATTCAACGATCTCGGCATCTTCGACGCCATCTTCCGCCTTAGCAGAAGCATCGCTCTCACCTGTTGCAGCATTTGCTGCATAGAGCGCTGCGCCGAGTTGCTGTGATAGTTCAGAGACTTTTTCTGTCGCTGACTTGATCGCAGGAATATCAGATCCACCGAGTGCAGCTTTGAGTTCAGTAATAGCTGTCTCAACTTCTGCCTTCTTCTCTGCTGATTCACCTTCGGTGAACTTATCTTCATTCTCTTTCAAGAACTTCTCTGTCTGGTAGACGAGGGAGTCACCCAAGTTACGAACTTCTGCTTCGTCGCGACGTTGCTTATCTTCTTCAGCATGTGCTTCTGCATCCTTCATCATGCGATCGATCTCTTCCTTGGAGAGCGCGGATCCACCAGTGATGGTCATCTTCTGCTCTTTACCGGTACCAAGATCTTTCGCTGATACGTGAACGATTCCGTTCGCATCAATATCGAATGTGACTTCGATCTGTGGGACTCCGCGTGGTGCTGGTGCGATTCCAGTAAGTTCGAACATTCCGAGGCGCTTGTTGTAAGCAGCCATCTCACGTTCGCCTTGGAAGGCAACGATCTGCACTGCTGGTTGGTTGTCATCAGCTGTTGTGAAGATTTCAGAACGTTTTGTTGGGATTGTGGTGTTGCGCTCGATGAGCTTTGTCATAACGCCACCCTTGGTTTCGATACCAAGTGAGAGTGGAGTTACATCAAGGAGAAGAACATCTTTTACTTCACCCTTAAGAACACCAGCTTGTAGCGCTGCACCAACTGCAACGACTTCATCTGGATTTACGCCTTTATTTGGCTCTTTTCCGCCTGTGAGCTCGCGAACGAGATCCACAACTGCAGGCATACGGGTTGATCCACCAACAAGTACTACGTGATCGATATCTGCAATTGGGATACCCGCATCTTTAAGTACTGCAAGGAAAGGCTTCTTTGTGCGCTCTAGAAGATCTGCTGTCATGGTTGTGAATTGTGCACGTGTGAGAGTCTCATCTAAGAACAATGGATTCTTCTCGGCATCAACTGTGATGTAAGGAAGATTGATCGAGGTTGATTGTGAAGCAGAGAGTTCGATCTTTGCTTTTTCAGCAGCTTCACGAACACGTTGCATCGCCATCTTATCTTTACCAAGATCAATTCCATTTTTAGATTGGAATGTCTTAACAAGATAATCAACAACTGCCTGATCCCAGTCATCTCCACCGAGATGGTTATCTCCGTTGGTTGCTTTCACTTCGACAACACCATCACCGATTTCAAGAAGTGATACGTCAAATGTTCCGCCACCAAGGTCGAATACCAAAATCGTTTGTTCTTTATCGCCTTTATCTAATCCGTAAGCGAGCGCAGCAGCTGTTGGCTCGTTAACTATGCGAAGCACCTTAAGACCTGCGATCTCACCGGCTTCTTTCGTTGCTTGACGTTGTGCATCGTTGAAGTAAGCAGGGACAGTGATAACAGCTTCAGTGACGGTGTCACCAAGGTATGCCTCAGCATCGCGCTTGAGCTTCATCAAGATACGTGCAGAAATTTCTTGTGGTGTGTACTTCTTGCCATCGATATCTCCGCCACCTTCTGGGAATGTCCAGTTGGTGCCGATGTGGCGCTTTACAGAACGGATCGTGCGATCAACGTTTGTAACTGATTGACGCTTTGCGACTTCTCCGACAAGGACCTCGCCATTCTTTGCGAATGCGACGATCGATGGAGTGGTGCGCGCTCCCTCGGCATTGGCGATAACTGTTGCCTCGCCGCCTTCGAGTACAGATACGCAGCTATTGGTGGTTCCTAGATCAATTCCTACGGCCTTGGCCATTGTGGTGCTCCTTCTTTGGGGTCGTTATCAGCTCATTTTTGCCGGGTCCAGGCTTGAGCTATGCCTGAATTCTCGCCCTTGAGTCCAATCTTGTCAAAAGATTGAGTCCGATCGACTCAAGTTCAAGTTATCTATGTAACAGGGGTCGCTCGGGCTTTATTCCCCAGTTAGGGGGCGGGAAGGCGTGAGTGGGCTTAACCTTTCGCATATGACCACCCTTCTGGCCGTCCTCTCTTATGGGATCACCGCCGTAGCCCTCGCGCTCATCACTTTCAAGGCCAGGCAGATTTACCGCATTATTAAATCGGGCCAACCTGATCCAACTCGTGGCGGTAATCCGGCAGAGCGTGCTCGCACGATGGTCTCCCAAGTTCTCTTGCATACAAAGATGAAGAAGTTCACGCCATCTGGAATCGCACACTGGTTTGTGATGATCGGTTTCGTTGCGCTCTTTGGTTCACTCGTTCAGGCATATGGCGAAGTTCTTTCGCCGACTTTTACATTGCCTCTGATTGGCAATTGGATCGTCTATCGCGCATTTGTGATGTTGATTGCTGGACTCACTGGAGTTGGAATTATTGTTCTGATGAAGGTCCGCTTCTGGAATATGTGGGTTAGAAAAGATCGCGCAAATCGTTTCCAAGGTTCTGGGACTTTACGCGGGGTTTATGTAGAGCTCACAATAGTTGCAATTGTTGCCTGTGTCTTTATCTTGCAACTTAGCCACAACGACACTGTTATTAAAGTGACTGCTGCAATCAAGATTATTGTTTCGATGGCATGGTTCATTGTCCTTGCACTTAATTTAACAATGGGTGTCGCGTGGCACCGTTTCTTAGCCCCATTTAATATCTACTTCAAACGCAATAGCGATCATACAAATTCGTTGGGTGCGATCCCTGAGATGCTCTCACACGGTAAGCCAATTAACTTTGAAGATCCGCAAGAAGATGATGTCTTTGGTATTGGTAAAGCTGCAGATATCTCATGGAAGGGTCTGCTCGATATGTCGAGCTGTACCGAATGTGGTCGCTGCCAATCACAATGTCCTGCATGGCATACAGATAAGCCACTCTCTCCCAAGATGCTCATCATGGCGATGCGAGATCATGCGTTAACAAAGGTCCCTAACGATGTACCTATAGTTGGTAATGCACACGAAAACGCTATTAATCCTGATGTTTTATGGTCTTGTACATCATGTGGTGCTTGTGTAGAAGAGTGTCCAATTGATATCGAGCATGTCGATCACATTATGAATATGCGCCGCTATCAAGTGCTTGTGGAATCTGAATTTCCCTCAGAGCTTGGTAATACCTTTAGAAATCTTGAGAAGGCCGGTAATCCGTGGGGAGCCAACCGTGCTGATCGTGATGCATGGATCTCTGAAGTCGACTTCCCTGTGGCTGTTATCGATGGTGAAATCCCTGAAGATGTTGAGTATCTCTTCTGGGTTGGTTGCGCTGGTGCTTTCGAAGATCGCGCGAAGAAGACAACAAAGGCTGTTGCAGAACTTCTCTATATGGCTGGTGTGAAATTCGCTGTGCTTGGTAAGAAAGAGACATGCACAGGTGATCCTGCACGCCGGGCTGGAAATGAATTCTTGTATCAAATCTTGGCTCGCGAAAATATCGAGACTCTTCAAGCGACCTTTGGTACCCGTGGGGTTAAGAAGGTAGTCGTTACATGCCCTCATTGCTTCACAACAATTGGCCGTGATTACAAGCAGCAGGGCTTTGAACTTGAGATGCTCCACCACACTCAATTACTCAATCAATTAGTGAAAGAGAAGCGCTTGGTTCCTGTTGCGCCTGTGCAACCAAAATCTCTGACCTACCACGATCCTTGTTACTTGGGTCGTCACAATCAGATTTATTCACCACCACGTGAACTCTTAGAAGCAACTGGTTCTGTTGTGACAGAGATGCCACGTAATAAAGAGCGATCATTTTGTTGTGGCGCGGGCGGCGCAAGAATGTGGCAAGAAGAGAAACTTGGTACACGTATCAATCTCAACCGTGTTGATGAAGCAATTGCTACCGGGGTGGAAGAAGTTGCAGTTGGTTGCCCATTCTGCCGAGTGATGGTCTCTGATGGCGTATCTGCTCGCCAATCCGATATTGAAGTACTAGATGTTGCGCAGGCGCTGCTTCGGACGGTGAAGCCCGCTAATAATTAGCGTAATCACTATGCCGGATAGGAATCCGCCAAGGTGAGCGTGCCAATCAATATTGGCTCCTGGAATAAAGGTAATCAAGATATTGACGACGATAACTCCGAGGGTCTGCCTGTAATCAACACCCATGCGACGACCTGTAATAAGGATTGCTCCAAATAGACCAAAGATCATTCCTGATGCGCCAACTGCTGCTCTGTTTGTTAGAGCAAAGTAGTTAGAGATATAGGAAGCTCCAAAGAGGGAAACTAAGAGAATCACGCTGTATTTAACTCGGCCAAAGTAGTTCTCGACTGCAGTGCCCAATGAGTAGAGCGCGAGCATATTGAAGAGAATATGTGTGAAATTAGCGTGGGTGAGTGCGACGGTGAAATATCGATACCACTCGCCAGTTTGGATTCCATGGGGGAGCCCATCGCTTAAGAGTGCGAGTTTAATTAAGAAGAGGCGCTCTTGAAGTGGGAGACCTGGAATTAAATTTCCGAAGTAATTAGCAATGACGTAAGCACCAGTAATAACAAAGATTAATATCGTTGTTAATGAGTTGCGCTTATGCACGGTAATACTTATTCAGCGATAGTTACAGATTCAATCACAACAGCTTGTACTGGGCGATCGCCAGCACCAGTCTTTGTTGTTGCGATCTTGTCGACAACTGCTTGTGATGTCGCATCTTTTACTTCACCGAAGATTGAATGCTTGCGATTTAACCAAGCGGTTGGTGCAACAGTGATAAAGAATTGTGAACCATTTGTTCCTGGTCCTGAGTTAGCCATTGCAAGTAGATAAGGACGATCGAAGTTAAGTTCTGGGTGGAACTCATCAGCGAAGCGATAACCAGGTCCGCCAGTACCAGTACCAAGTGGATCTCCACCTTGGATCATGAAGTTAGAGATGACACGGTGGAAGACTGTTCCATCAAAGAGATTTGCAGTTGATTTTGTGCCAGTGCGTGGATCTACCCATTCGCGCGCACCTGTTGCAAGCTCAACAAAGTTAGCAACTGTCTTTGGCGCATGATTTGGGAAGAGTTCAACAATGATGTCGCCGTGGTTTGTGTGCAGTGTTGCTGTTGACATGGGTGCTCCTGTTTTTTGAAGTAGGTAAAAGATGAAGAGTGATTGTGGAGACCAGGGGAATCGAACCCCTAACCCCCGCCTTGCAAAGGCGGTGCTCTACCAATTGAGCTAGGTCCCCCATTTTACCGGAGCACCGAATAGTAATAGTTTTTGAGTCATCCTCATAAACTAGAACTAGATCGATGGTGGGCCTAGGTGGACTCGAACCACCGACCTCTTCCTTATCAGGGAAGCGCTCTAACCAGGCTGAGCTATAGGCCCATCTTTCGCAGTGATCGCTCACCGTGAAGGGCAAAGGTTACCCGAATGAGCTCAGGAGCCCAAAACCACTTACTCGGTAGCTGATTCTGTGAGCGCCGGAACATCCTTCACTTGGGTAATAGAGACAACTGAGGCGCCTTCATCAAGGTTTACAAGCCTTACTCCCAATGTATCTCGCGAGGTCTCACGGACTTCTTCAACAGGTGTGCGCATCACAACACCAGATGATGTGATCGCAAGGATCTCATCACCGGCAGTCACGATCATCGCTCCAACGAGTGAGCCCCTTGAATCTTCATCGATCTTTGCAGCTTTCACGCCGATACCACCACGACCTTGTTGGCGATACTCGTTGAGCGCTGTTCGTTTTGCATATCCACCATCGGTTGCGGTGAAGACAAATTGATCAGGTGAATCTCCGGCAACTGCAGCCATGGTGAGGAGTTGATCATCGGCACGGAATTTTATTCCAATAACACCAGCGGTTGATCGGCCCATTGCGCGAAGTGATTCATCATTGGCGCTAAAACGAAGTGACATTCCTTTGCGAGAGACTAGGAGAAGTTCATCTTCTTCTTTGACTAATGATGCTGATACAACTTCGTCGTTATCTTTCAGGTTGATTGCAATCAATCCACCAGAACGTGGTGAGTCATACTCTGAGAGAGGTGACTTCTTCACCATTCCAGAACGCGTTGCAATAACAAGATTTGGATGTGATGCATAGGAATCGATCGCGATAACTTGTGCAATTGATTCATCAGGTTTAAATGCTAGAAGGTTTGCAACGTGTTGACCGCGTGCATCACGACCTGCATCTGGAAGCTCATGAACCTTTGCGCGGTAGACCCGGCCCTTGTTGGTGAAGAACAACAACCAATCATGGGTAGATGCGATAAAGAAGTGATCGACGAGATCATCTTGTTTGAGTTGTGCACCCTTCACACCTTTTCCACCGCGACGTTGTGCACGGTACAGATCAGCACGTGTTCGTTTTGAATAGCCGCCGCGGGTAATAGTGACGACAACATCTTGATCTGGGATTAAATCTTCAACAGAGAAATCGCCATCAGTTGCGACAAATTGTGTGCGGCGGACATTGCCATGCTTCTCACCTAGCTCTTGGAGCTCGGTTTTGATGATTTCGCGCTGTTTTGCAGGAGAGGCCAAGATCTCATTGAGTACGACGATATCGGTCATAAGGCCTTCGTACTCATCGTTGATCTTCTGACGTTCAAGAGCTGCAATACGACGCAACTGCATATCTAAAATTGCATTAGCTTGAATCTCATCAACATCAAGAAGTTTCATCAACCCAGTGCGAGCTTCTTCAGGTGTTGTTGAGGCACGGATCAAAGCGATAACTGCATCGAGTGCATCGAGTGCTTTGAGGTAACCCTTCAAGATATGTGCACGCTTTTCGCGTTCTGCTAATCGATATTTAGTGCGGCGGACTATAACTTCGATCTGGTGATCGATGTAATAACGAATGAACTCATCTAATCGAAGTGTGCGAGGTACGCCATCAACTAGTGCCAACATATTGGCGCCAAATGAATCTTGAAGTTGCGTCTGCTTGTAAAGGTTATTGAGAACGACTTTTGGGGTGGCATCTTGGCGAAGAACAATTACAAGGCGTTGGCCTAGACGTTCGTTACCTTCATCGCGAACATCAGCGATGCCTTTGATCTTTCCATCTTTAACGAGCTCTGCGATCTTAAGAGCTAAATTATCTGGGTTTACTTGGTAAGGAAGTTCGGTAACAACAAGGCATGTGCGTTTGTTGATCTCTTCGACTTCAACAACTGCGCGCATCGTGACTGATCCACGACCTGTGCGATAAGCCTGCTCGATTCCTTCGCGGCCAACAATGAGCGCCTTGGTAGGAAAGTCAGGACCTTTAACAATGGTGAGAAGTTTCTCGAGTGTCTCTTGCGGTGATGCATCTGGGTTTTCAAGGGCCCAACATGTTCCTTCAATAACTTCACCCAAGTTATGTGGCGGAATATTTGTGGCCATTCCGACAGCGATACCTGACGAGCCATTGACTAAGAGATTTGGGAAACGCGCCGGGAGAACGGTCGGCTCTTGTGAGCGACCATCGTAGTTAGGGATGAAATCGACGGTATCTTCATCGATATCGCGCATCATCTCCATAGCTAGTGGCGCTAGCCGGGCTTCGGTATAACGCATTGCAGCAGCTGGATCATTACCAGGGCTACCGAAGTTTCCGTTTCCATCGATCAATGGATAACGAAGTGACCAGAACTGAGCTAAACGAACAACTGCATCGTAGATCGCACCGTCGCCATGTGGGTGGTAGTTACCCATGACATCGCCGACGATACGAGAAGATTTGTAGTAACCCTTATCAGGGCGATAACCAGCGTCATACATTGCATATAAGACGCGGCGGTGGACAGGCTTTAGGCCATCGCGGATATCAGGAAGTGCGCGACCAACAATGACAGACATTGCGTAATCGAGATAGCTGCGCGCCATCTCAACTTGGAGATCAATAGTCTCTTGTCGGTCAACTTGGCCGTGGCCAGTTGTCTCATTTGATAAGTCAGCCATTAGATATCCAAGAACCTAACATCTTTAGCGTTGCGTTGAATAAAACTACGACGTTGTTCGACATCTTCACCCATCAAGACAGAGAAGAGATCATCAGCAGCAGCTGCATCATCGAGTGTTACACGGATCAAGACGCGGTGTGCAGGATCCATGGTTGTATCCCATAACTCTTTAGCAGGCATCTCACCAAGTCCTTTGAAGCGTTGGATTCCATCTTCCTTTGAAAGACGCTTTCCTGCTTCGGTACCGATCTTGATAAATGCATCGCGCTCTTTATCACTGAAGACATATTGAGTCTGATCTTTTCCAGACCACTTCAATTTATAGAGAGGTGGCTGTGCAAGGTAGACATAACCATTTTCAATCAGTGGGCGCATAAAACGGAAGAGAAGTGTGAGAAGCAATGTACGAATGTGTTGGCCATCGACATCAGCATCTGCCATCAAGATAATTTTATGGTAGCGAAGTTTTGCAACATCGAATTCATCATGAATACCTGTACCGAGCGCTGTGATGAGAGCTTGTACTTCATTGTTTTGAAGTACACGGTCGATGCGTGCTTTCTCAACATTAAGAATCTTTCCGCGAATTGGAAGCACCGCTTGATAACGTGAGTCGCGTCCGCCTTTAGTGGAGCCACCAGCAGAGTCACCCTCAACAATATAAAGCTCGCACTTTTCAGGATCGGTCCATTGGCAATCAGCGAGCTTGCCAGGCATTCCACGGCCTTCGAGGAGTCCTTTGCGGCTACGTGATAGGTCACGGGCTTTGCGGGCAGCGGTTCGTGCTGCTGCTGCGTCGATAGATTTGCGGACAATCTCTTTACCTTCACCTGGGTTCTTCTCAAACCATTCAGTGAGCGCATCATTCATAGATTTTTGGACGAAAGATTTTGCTTCGGTATTACCAAGTTTTGTCTTTGTCTGGCCTTCAAATTGCGGATCACCAATTTTGATGGAGATGATCGCAGTTAAACCTTCACGGACATCATCACCAGTAAGGCGATCTTCTTTCTTGCGGATGAATCCCCATTCTTCACCGAACTTATTAACAATCGATGTAAGTGCGGTACGGAAACCTTCTTCATGGGTTCCGCCCTCGTGTGTATTAATAGTGTTTGCAAATGTGTAGACGGACTCAGTAAAGGTTGTGTTCCATTGCATCGCAATTTCAAGAGACATGTGTTGTTTCTTATCTTCGGCTTTAATATCAATAATTGATTTGTGATGCTCGCCTTTGGTGAGGTTGAGATGTTTAACGAAATCTAAAATGCCGCCCATATAGTGGTAGCGAACAGAGACTGGGTTTCCGGTCTCATCAACATGGCCAGGGCGTTCATCATTTAATACAAGGATCAAACCTTTATTAAGAAATGCCATCTCTCTAAAACGAACCGAGAGTGTTTCAAATGAGAAGTCGGTTGTCTCAAAGATTTCGGCAGATGGCCAGAAAGTTGTTTGGGTACCACGGCCAGTTGTTGCATCACCTTTACGTACTGGTGCTTGAGGTACCCCAAGTTTGTACTCTTGATACCAATAGAAACCATCGCGCTGTACAACAACTTCAAGATCAGTGGAGAGCGCATTCACAACAGAGATACCAACGCCATGTAAGCCACCAGATACTGAGTAGCCACCATCGCCGAACTTTCCACCGGCGTGTAAAACAGTGAGAACAATTTCAAGAGCTGACTTTTTCTCAGTGGGGTGGAGATTAACTGGGATACCGCGCCCGTTATCGATCACGCGGATTCCACCGTCGGCGGTCATGGTTACCAAGATCTCGGTGCAGTAGCCGGCTAGGGCCTCATCGACAGAGTTATCTACGACCTCATAGACCAGGTGGTGAAGGCCTCGCTCACCTGTGGAGCCGATATACATGCCAGGGCGCTTACGGACGGCATCTAAGCCTTCAAGAACGGTAATAGCACTGGCGTCGTAATCCTTCGTTGGCACCCGAGCTCCTTACCTTGTAACCCGCCCAGAATGGATCCTGGGCCCGATTTCACTTCTTCAGCCTGTAATCCTAGTCGGATTACCTGACATTGGATAGCCGAAAACAAGGCTAGGTGGTGGGTCTAAGGCTCAAACTCTGAGAAGTTGTGGGTGAGTAGTAGGTGATAGGGGAAATCTAGTTATAGGTGTCGCGGGGGCCTCGTGCGCCTTTGATCGTCCGCAAGCCTTTTTTCCAAGATGGGGCATTGGGCCCAAGGATGGTGAGCTCTTCAACAAGGGCTCCTGGGGCGCTGGCCGAGATGGTTTTTAGAAGCTCTGTTTTCATGGTGTTGAGTTGTACAGCCCATGCTGTTGATTTTGTTTGAATAATTAATAGACCGTCAACAAGTGAGAGCGGTGTGGAGTGCTCACCAAGCTCATCTCCAACAAGCGATGCCCACTCAGTAAAGAGCGCACCTTCTGCAATCCCTTGTTTCCAATCACGTTTTGCAACAATCTCATCAAGTACTGAGTTGAGTTTGAGTGGATCATCCACCCGCTCTCGTGACTCATTCGACTCTGTGGTTTTGTTTTTACGAATTTGATTTCTCCACGCACGGTACATCTCTCTCGCTAAGTCCCGGCTCATAAGGGTTTCACGCTTCCGGATTTCACTGTATAGAACTTTCCGGTGAGTTCAGGTGGGAGATCTGATTGAACAGCAACAGTTATAAAGGTTTGCTCGGCACTATTTGCTAACGAGATCAAGCGATGGCGGCGCTCTTCATCAAGCTCTGAGAAGACATCATCCAAGATCAAGATAGGTTGAAGTCCATCATCTTGTAAGAGTTGGTAGCTCGCTAGTTTTAAAGAGAGCGCAATCGACCAAGATTCACCATGGGATGCATACCCTTTTACAAAGTGGTCTCCAAGCATCAATAAAAGATCATCTCGGTGTGGACCTACGAGGGTTAATCCGCGATCTACCTCTTGGTTTCGAACTTCCTTAAATTTCTCAAGAATTGCTGTGGTGTTCTCTTGGGGGGTTGTTGATGAACTCTCAATACTTGATTTATATGTAATGTAGGCACGTTTTTCTGGGGAGATCTCTTTATACACATCAGAGAAGATCGGCATTAATTCATTGAGGGTGGTGATTCGAGCCGCGATGATCTCACCGCCAAAGGTTGCTACTTGTTGATCCCAGGATTCTAGCGACGATAAATTGGAGCGTGTTTTTAAGAGTGAGTTTCTTTGGCGAACAGCTCGGTCATAATCTGCAATAACACCTGCCATTCGAGGTGATCGCAAAATTAAAAGTTGATCGATAAATCTTCTACGTTCAGATGGGTCACCTCGAACAAGATCAAGATCTTCAGGGGAGAAGTAGATTGCTTGCAAAATTCCATAAAGTTCTTTCTGGCTACGCACTGGGTTCTGATTAATTCGTGCGCGGTTCGCTTTATCTGTATTGATCTCTAATTCAACAAGGACTTCTCGTTCACCATTATCGATCTTTCCGCGGATGTATGCAGAATTATTTCCAAGTTGTACTAATGGTTGATCGCTACTTGTTCGGTGAGACGAGAG
Organism: uncultured Actinomycetes bacterium; assembly: GCA_903895995.1. Taxonomy (GTDB): domain Bacteria; phylum Actinomycetota; class Actinomycetes; order Nanopelagicales; family Nanopelagicaceae; genus PALSA-747. The sequence continues at coordinate 3,979 of CAITVX010000002.1, read as the reverse complement.
AAAAGCGAGATAGAGAATGGATTCAACGATATTTGTTTTGCCTTCACCGTTACGACCGATAAAGATCGTAATTCCTTTTTCTAAAAGGAGCTCCAACTCTAGATAAGAACGATAGTTCTTCAGCGAGAGGTGGTTAAGGTGCATTCTATTAAATCGTTTTCAGATCAGATTAAGAGCTGTAACGCATAGGCATAAGCAAGTATTTGTAGGACTCATCTTTTGCACCATTTGCTTCGTGCTTACCAACAAGCACGGCAGGTTTTGATGCGCCAGTGAAATCAATCTCTACAAATGGTGTTCCGAGGGCTTGTAGGCCATCAGTCAGGTATTGAGGGTTAAATGCAATAGCGATTGGCTCACCTGTATAGGCGATCTCAATCTCTTCTGTTGCCTGTGCTTCCTCGCCGGCGCCAGCTTCAAGGCGCAAGATTCCATTTCCGAAATCAAGGCGCAGTGGAACTGTCTTATCTGTAACGAGAGCTACTCGGCGAACAGAGTCTAAGAACTCAGCAACACTAATAGTTGCTTGTGCTACAGATTCTGAAGGAAGTAAATGGCGGAACGGTGGGAAGGTGCCATCGAGTGTGCGAGATGTCATTGTTTTTAACTCTGAGACAAAACCCACTAAGCGCTCATGAGATCCGGTTGGTGATAGCGCTAGTGTTACCTGGGTATGTGTTGCTGTTAAAGATTTAGCGGCATCTGAAAGTGTGCGTGCACGCAACAGTGTTGTTGCTTCGATATCTGCATTCTTTGCTTGCCATGAGAGTTCACGAACAGCTAAGCGGTATCGATCTGTCGCTGCAAGGGTGATGTGGTTTTTATTGATTTCAATATGAACACCAGTGAGTGTTGGTAATGAATCATCTTTACCTGCGGCTATTGCTACTTGGTTCACCGCTGTTGCAAATACATCACTTGCAATAAGTCCTGCGGTCTCCGGAACTTCTGGAAGGTTTGGATACTCAAGTGTGGAGAGAGTGGGAAGGGTGAATTTCGCTGCCCCTGCAGTTACTAAGACTCTTGTTCCTTCTAAATTAAAGGTAATTGGTTTCGCAGGGAGGGATCGTGAGATCTCAGCGAGAAGACGACCTGGGACTAAAACTTTTCCTTTACTGGTGATCTCAGCTTTAAGGATTGCTTTAGTTGATGTCTCTAAATCTGAACCGGTAAGAGTGATGGAGGTGTCGACATCGATCATAATCCCAAGCAGCTCTGGTTTGATAGGTCTTGTTGAGAGGCTACGGGCGACCCAGTTCACGGCATCGACCAGCTCTTCTCTTTCAACAACAAACTTCATTCTCTTCCTCCGTTATACATTAACGAGAGCCTTTCACAGGTTCTCTCTATCCTCAATCGAAATCTCTTTAATATAGGTATTCGTAATAACCAGAGCCTTTTTTGTGGAAAAGGGGCAAAGAGGCAGGTGATGAGCGGGAAAAGACTCTCCACGGGGTGTGGGAACTCTTGTGGATGAACCCCTCCCCAACCCTTTGAAAGAGGGTTAAAAGAGAAGCGACGGGACTTTCCCACCGAAAAGAGCCATTTATCCACAGTTATCCACACGTTACCCACAGGAAATTGGGGGTAACTCCTCCTGGTTGGAACTATTTAGTTTTTAGTCTGTTGCTTGATCCGGTTGGTGAGCTCAGTGACTTGGTTATAGATCGACCGGCGCTCAGCCATCAACTGGCGGATCTTTCGGTCGGCGTGCATCACAGTCGTATGGTCTCGGCCGCCAAAGCTCTGCCCAATCTTTGGAAGGCTTAACTCTGTGAGTTCGCGGCACAAGTACATGGCGATCTGGCGGGCGTTCACCAAGACCCGGCTGCGGTTACTTCCACAGAGGTCTTCAATCGAGAGGCTGAAATAGGTCGCGGTCTGAGCCATGATCGTTCCAGCAGTGATCTCTGGTCCAACCTGATCTGGGATTAAATCTTTGAGAACAATCTCAGCTAAACCAAGATCAACTGGTTGGCGATTCAAAGATGCAAAAGCAGTCACACGAATCAAAGCGCCCTCAAGTTCGCGAATATTGGATGAGATCTTTGAAGCGATATATTCCAAAACATCATCCGGTGCATTCAATTTATCTTGAGCCGCCTTCTTACGAAGGATCGCAATACGTGTCTCTAGTTCAGGAGGTTGGATATCTGTAATCAAACCCCATTCAAAACGAGAACGAAGACGATCTTCCAAAGTCGTTAACTGTTTTGGAGGACGGTCACTTGATATAACAATCTGTTTGTTGGCATTGTAAAGAGTATTAAATGTATGGAAGAACTCTTCCTGGGTAGCTTCTTTGTTCTCTAAGAATTGAATATCATCAACAAGCAAAATATCTAAATCGCGGTAACGTTGTTTAAATACAGCTGCTTTATCATCACGGATCGAGTTAATAAAATCATTTGTGAACTCTTCAGATGAAACATAACGAACACGCACTGATCCATATAACTCTTTTGCATATGCACCAATAGCGTGAAGTAAGTGTGTTTTACCTAATCCAGATTCACCATAAATAAAGAGTGGGTTGTAAGCCTTTGCTGGTGCCTCTGCAACCGCAACAGCCGCTGCATGCGCAAAACGGTTTGATGCACCAATAACAAAAGTTTCAAAAATATAACGAGGGTTGAGTTGTGATGGCTCTTGTGGTGTCTTGGAATCTGCGCCACGGCCAGTGCCTTGACGATGTGTCTCAACCACAGGAGTTGTTGGGTCAGCTTCAAGACGCTCTGTCGTGGGAACCTCAAGCGCTTCATTCACTTGAACAGCGATAGAAATATTCTGATTAAATTTTGTCGAGAGGATTTCATTGAGAGAGGCTTTGATCTTTACCTCAAGATAATCTTTTGTAAATTGGTTAGGGGCTTCAAGTAAGAAACTTGCACCGTTCTCGCGCTGCAACAAACCAAGCGCTTGTGTTGTGTTGAGGAATCCACGATTCTGGGGAGATTGCGCGCTTAACTCTTCGATAACAGAGTGCCACACTTCAACAACATCCAAAGCTGCACTTGTTTCAGCACTATTACTTACAGCGCCGCTCTCCAATAAAGACATCTCAGTTCTCAATCTGGCTCCGCAAGAGCCTTTTTCGTAGAGCCACACCTATTAACAACCTTGTTAAAGAGCCCTAAAAAGGGGCGGCTGAGCCTCGTAGGGTTTTCCCCAAAGATATCCACAGCCTGTGGTCTAAACCCGAGGTTGAGACTCCCCTAAGAGCCCCACCCTGTGGATAGAGGGAGAAAGTATGGCCCTGAGGGAGAAAAAACAAGTGGTTATCCACAAAATCTCACCTAGTAAGGCCCTTTTTAAGGGCCGCCGTTTGACCCTTATCAACAGCTCTCTGTACCCTGCTCCTCTACCCCGCTGTGGCCCGGTCCAGAGCATGCTCTACCGGAGAAATTGGAGTTCATCATGACAAAGCGCACCTTCCAACCTAACGTTCGCAAGCGCGCCAAGAAGCATGGCTTCCGCGCCCGCATGGCAACCCGTGGAGGACGCGCTGTCCTCGCATCACGTCGCGCCAAAGGCCGTACCCGCATCTCTGCGTAGTAATTAGTAGAAGCCACACCAGTGCTCTCTACACAGAACCGTCTTCGTTCAAGTAAAGATTTCGCGCGCGTCACCAAAACTGGTCACCGCGCAACAACTGCCTCACTCGTCCTCTACCTCAAAAATGATCAAAGTTTTCAACCAGAACCTCAAATCGGTTTAATCGTCTCGAAAGCTATCGGAGGATCCGTCATCCGCCATAGCGTTGCACGAAAACTTCGCCACGCAAGCCGCAACCTCTTACCGCTCATCCCACAACACTCACAACTCGTGATCCGCGTGATTGGTGCGAGTGAGGATTACCCAGGCGAGCTACAACAAACGATCACAAAGATTGCATCCCGGTTAGGAGCTGCGAAGTGAAATATATTCTCATCGCAATTCTGCGCGGATACCAGAAATTTATCTCCCCATTCTTTGCACC
>CAITVX010000001.1 GCA_903895995.1 uncultured Actinomycetes bacterium | reverse complement strand
GCGTTGAGCCCCGCAAGGAAGATGATTGTTGGGAATCCAACCCACCGCCATAAATTAATAAAGACCAGAGTTGGCAATGCTGTCTTCGTTTCACCAAGCCAGGTGAGTGCAAGGCCATCAAGGTGGATGGAGTGGAAGAAGTAGTTCACCGGCCCAAAGAATGGGTTAAGAATAATCTGCCAGGTGTAGCCCACGATGACTAGCGAGAAGATAACGGGAAAGAATGCGACCGTTCTATGAAAGCGTTGTCCACGCCGAATTTTAAAGAGAGCGTAGGCAAGAAATATTCCAACCGATGTCTGAATCGTAAAAATACCCACAAAGACGAGCAGGTTGTGGCGAAGTGCCATGAGAAATTGATCTCTAAAGGGAAAGTGAAAGAGGCGCGAGAAATTTTCAAAGCCAGCGAATGAGCCTCTTTGGAAACCCTTCCAGTGGAAGAAGGCATAACTTAACGTTGTAAAGGCTGGGATCGTTGTAAAGATCAGGATTGTCGCCATCGCTGGTGCGAGCAAAATAACGGCCATGCGATTTTGCTGGCGTTTCAGCCCTTGCTTAGCCATGAATGGATTCTTCCTCAAATTCTCTACATTAGTAAATCGATTGAGCGCAGAAGCGACTTTGCCTCTGCGCTCAATCCGATTAGGAATTGCTGCTTACTTGTATTACTTGTGCTGGTTTTACTTCTTAAATGGCGCGTACCAAGTCGCTACGCCATCTTGGATTGCCTTAGCTAGATCCGTCACTGTTTGAGCTCCGCTAGCAACCTTCTGGAATCCTGGTTGCATAATTGATGAGCTTGTTGGAGCTCCGTAACGGAATCCAACGAGAGTGAGGAACGGAGTTCCCATTTGTGGGATCTTGCGAGCCATCGCAGCAATTGCAGGCTCGGTCAAGTTGATTCCTGCGATTGGCGGAATCCAACCAAGTTGGTCAGCGCCTTGTTGCATGAATGACTTACTTGCGATGAAGTTCATGAACTTCAGAGCTTCAGCCTTATGTGTTGTCTTTGCATTGATAGCAAATGCGCCATCTGCCCAGTTGGTGACATAACGTGGTCCACCTTGGGTGGCAGCTGGTGCTGGGAACCAACCGATTGGAGCAGTTGGGTTCAATGAGCGGAAGTATGAAATTTCATAGTTTCCACCGATATAGAAAGCTGCCTTGCCATTAGCAAAGAGTGCACGCTGGGTGTTGTAGTCAAGACCACTTGCACCAGCAGGCATATATGGATACAACTCTGTCTCAGCCTTTAGTGAACGAACAAATGCTGGATCATTGAAGTTTGTACTTCCTGAGACAATCTGGTTGTAGAACGATGTTCCACCATAGAAGGCAGGAGCAATCGCGCCCCACATCTGCTCAAGTCCTGGTGCGTAACCAGTTCCAACAGCTAGTGCGGTGTAACCAGCGCGCTTGACGCGATCCATTGCTGAGAGCAATGAAGCCCAGCTTGTTGGATTTGCGGCAACGCCAACCTTCGCCAAAATCTCTGGGTTGTAAAGAACACCTAAGACTGAAGTTGAGTAAGGGACGCCAAATTGATGCTTATCAGCATAACCCTGAGCTCCTGCAAGAGTTCCTGGTGCCATCTTTGCAAGCAAAGGAACATCTTTTGTAGTCAGCGGCATGAAGTTGCCAGCATCTGAAAGGTTTGCCATTCCGCCGTAAGCGCGGATAAGCATGACATCTGGACCCTTACCAGCAGTAAGAGCAGTAGCCAAAGTAGCGTTGTAGTCAGTTGCTACATATGGTGTGTATTTAACAGTGATGCCTGTTGCGTCTTTGAACTTAGCTGCTTGAGCTGTCCAAAAAGCGGTGTCCTCTGGACGCCAGCTCCAGAACGAGAGTTCTACAGCAGCGTTGGCAGAAGAAGCTGCAACTACAGGAACAGCAATTGCTGAAACTGCAATCATTGCAGCAACAAGACCACGAATGTGGCGGTTTGCTTTCTTCACTTATTTCCTCCTCGGGTACGGGATTTAGGTTGAGACTGACTCTTATCAGAATCAGTTTCCTTCTTACCAGAACGACTGGAAATAGCCGCCCTAGATTCTTCTAGAGCAGCTTTGGTACCACTCCAGCTTCTCTGTGCCAAAGCAACACAGAGACAATCAACCACCGTTAGCTGCGCGATACGACTCGCAGTCGCTCCGCTTCGGAAGGTGGTTTCCCGAGCAGAGGTAAAGAGAACTAAATCAGCGATCGAAGCCGCTGGGCTACGTAGACCATTTGTAATTAAAACAATCTTTACTCCACGCTCTTTAAATTCATTCATCACATCGATGACATCAAGTGTTGTTCCGGAATGGCTAATGGCAACGAGTACGTCACCCTTTTTCAGAAGTGAGATAGAAGTGAGAGCAGTATGTGCATCTCTCCATGCAACTGAAGCTCTGCCCAAGCGATTGAGTTTAAGTTGTAAGTCCATCGCCACATAACCACTTGATGCAAGGCCAAATGTCGCGATTGTCGATGCCTTCTCCCATGTATCAACAACCTGCACAAAAGTCTTTGCATCCAGGCGTTCAGCAGTTGTCCGAATAGCAAGTGCATCGGCCGCAGCAATTTTGCGGATTACTTCTTCTGGGCCATCTTCTAAGGTGATGCCACCGTCAAGATCGCTATGAGGAGAGTCCGGTGCGGCCATTCGGCTAACTTCACCAACTAAGGCCATGCGAAATTCTGGATAACCCTTGAAGCCCATCGCTTTCGAGAAACGAACGACCGAAGCAACAGATGTCGAACTTTCTGCTGCGAGTTGTGAAATATTCATCCGAGCAACATCCATAGGGCTATCTACAACAGTCTGCGCTATTAACTTTTCTGTAGCGTGAAAAGATGCGAAAGAACTTCTGATCTCTCCAATGAGATCCTTATATTGATTGAGGGCTCCGCGAGAGGAGGGCTTAGCCATTCCGATCCCTCCTTGCCATTTTGCCCAAAGTTGAAAAATAGTTTCACATTAAGCTTTCTGACATGAAAAATATCGCCTTGAATGGGTAAGGTCAAGAACCGCAAGATAACGAAAACGTTAGGTTTGACTGCTTACGTGAGCCTCAATGAGCGCCACGAGATAGCTTCTTGTCTCAATCGGCTTACCCTCAACGAGCAATCGATTAGTCAGCATCACCAACCCTTTATCTAACTCTGGGATGAGAGCGATCCCTACACCTGGATAACCTGTATGACCGTAGGCTTGAACAGTCCGGCCTTGATAAGGGATGGAATAACGCGCAAAACCGAGAGCTTGCTGCTCATCTGAAGACTCCGCCAAAAATTCATTGAGGGTGACTCTGTCGAAAAATCCCTCACCCTTAAGTGAGCGCAAAATTTCCTTGAGGTAGCTGACTAAATCTTCTGCGGATGAAAAGAGTCCTGCATGTCCTGCTATTCCACCTAGTAGATGAAAAGAATTCCCATCATTTACCTCACCAACCAGAGTGTGCATTCGCCATTTATCAAAGGAATGTGCCTTGGTGTCGACTGCATAAGGCTTGCCAGTTCGAACCATCTCTTGCTCGGCACGATCTCCAAACGATGATGGGACTACGGCCAGATTCTTAGATACAGGCCCAAAACTCGTCCTCGATAGTTGAAGTGGTAAAGAGATATTCTGTGAAAAGAGCTGGTCTAAACTTTGGGAATAAACGCTTTCTAATATTTTTCCTAAGAGCATAAATCCGAAATCAGAATAATGGCGCTCTGTGTTTTGCTCATAAACGAATCCCTCTGAGCACATGTAATCTATGAGTGAATCAGAACTCTCAAGGAGAGCATAAAGCGGTGCCCACTCCCTTAAACCAGCTCGATGGTTTAATAATTGCCTGATGGTAACTCGTCGAAAATTCTGACTTGGGAATATATCTTCAATGGCTGTATTTAAAGTCAGCTTGCCTTCTTCAACAGCTTTCATGATCAAACTCGTTGTGACCACAATTTTTGTCAGAGAGCCCATATCAAAAAGTGATTCCTGAGGCACTTGTGAATCTAAAGAGCTGAGATAGCGGATTTCATCACCATCTAAGAGTCCAATTACATAATCAGGTGGGGCTACTTCGCCCGGCCCAGCTGAACTGAGAATTTCGGCAATTTTTGAACTCACCCATCTACACTAAACCTATGCTGCTCGAATTAGAAGAAATAGGATCGGAAAATAGCGGCGAAATGGCCGAGATTTTTCTCAGCTGCCTCAAAATTCAATATGTCGGAATACTGCCAGCAGACGTAATTGATGGGTTCACATTAGAAAAGTCGAGCAATCTGTGGCTTCGAAGCACAACCAATTTCGCACCACATAAATTTATTGGGGCTCTTCTAGATCACAGACTTGTTGGCTTTGGAAAATACGGTCCTTCTGCGGAGGACCCATCCATTGGGTTTCTCTCGAGTCTGTATGTATCACCTTCACAAGCAAGGCAAGGTATCGGTCGAAAATTACTCGAAGCGATCATCTCTGAGCTACACGGATTTTCTCGGATCCAACTTTGGGTATTTGCACAGAATGAAGCTGCGATCTCCCTTTATGCAAGTTTTGGATTCCATCCAACTGGAGTTACGCGAGTTGAGGAAGAATGGAAAGCAGAGCAAATCCAACTAGAGCGGAAGAATATTTAACGCAGTCATAGGCTTCGATACCTTTTGAGGTATTGGGAAACCCATTTTTCCTGGGGTCAGATCGCCAAGAATTCTTGGGCCTTGCGCGCCGGTACTGGAAGGAATATTGCCAGGTTGATTGTGCATGCTCAAAAATCCAATCAAGGCAAAGATAAACGCTTCTTTACCATCTGAGCTGAGACCCAATTTTTCATAAGGAAGAAATTCAATTGACCCAGATTTGTCACGGAGCAACTGCATCATAGTTTTATTATGGATCCCACCACCAGATACATAAACCGAATCAACACCGAATTTATTCAGTTCGTTTGAAATTGTGACGGCAGTCAGCTCTGTCAGGGTTGCAACAATATCTGGCATCGATAGATGCGAATATTTCTTGAGAATCGGTAGCAAATACGTGTGATTGAATAACTCTTTGCCAGTCGATTTTGGGTAGGTCAGAGAGTAATAAGGATCTGATAGTAATTCGCTCAGCATCTCAGCATTCACCGAACCAGTGGCAGCAAAGGCCCCGCCTTCGTCAAAATGAGAGAGCCCCTTTGTATGAATTCGAATGGCCGCATCAATCAAAGCATTCGCAGGCCCTACGTCGTAGGCAATCGTCTGAGCATTAGGAGAGACAATGGTTATGTTAGATATTCCGCCTAGATTGAGCGCTGCTGCTTTCTTACCAGTTCCATTCAGGAGCATATGGTCCACCAAGCTCGCAAAGGGTGCGCCTTGTCCCCCGGCCGCGACGTCACGAGAGCGTGGATGAGAGAGGACACTAATTCCGGTCGCCTCAGAAATAATTGATGGGTCGCCTAGTTGTAATGTACCAAGTGCAGCACCCGCTGGAGAAACCCAGTGATACATCGTCTGGCCGTGGGAAACGATTAATTCAGGTGTTGCGCCCGATGCTCGAATAGCTTTTTGAGCAGCTTCTGCGAATGCCTGCCCAATCTTGGTGTCCAGCTCACATACTCGTTGGAGTTCAATCATTGAAGGTGGCATGGAAGCATCAATCATCTCGTACGTTTCAACTGGATATTTGAAAGTCTCTGTATAGAGCGGCTTCAGTGATACAGCATCTCCATCAACATTGAAATCTCCAATCGAGCAGTCGATGCCATCATAAGAAGTCCCTGAAATCATTCCTAATATAATCACTATGCACCTGTCTCCTTGATCTTTAAATTCTCTAGACTTGGAATTGCCGCAATCAAACGCTTTGTATATTCGTGCTTCGGACTGTCCATTACTTGTGTCCAACTTCCGAATTCAACGATCTCACCAGCAAGCATGACGATAATTGAGTCACTGACATGCTTGACGATACCTAGATCATGACTAACAAAGATATATGTCAGATTGAACTCTCGCTGGAGATCTAAAAGTAAATTGATGATATCTGCACTGACCGAAACATCCAGCGCCGATACCGGTTCATCAAGTACTAAAATCTCAGGTTTTGCTGCAAGTGATCGAGCAATACAAATTCGCTGGCGTTGCCCACCAGAGAACTGATGGGGGTAGCGATGCGACAAATCTTTACCGATACCCACACTGCTGAGAAGTTCAAAGATGCGAGTCTGCGTATCAGCGGCATCGAGCTCGTGGTCATAGATTTTGACTACTTCTTCGATTGCGTGGTAAACGGTCTGCCGTGGATTGAGTGAAGAGTAAGGATCTTGAAAGACAAGCTGTATAGGTCGCTTTGAACTCTTACGTATAAATTTTGCGATGCCTTTACGTGGAAGCCCAGAGATAAGAACCTCACCAGAGGTTGGTTCCTCCAACCCAGCAACGATGCGTGAGAGAGTAGATTTTCCACAACCACTCTCTCCGACTATTCCTAAAATTGATCCTTCTTCTACACTGAAAGAGACTCCATTAAGGGCCTGGACAGTGCGCTCTTTACTGTTGGATTCATAGACCTTGGTGACATTGCGAACTTCTAGCTTCATAAGAGCGCTCCCTTCATGGGATTGAAGCAGGCAAACGAGCGATTACCTTCGCCCACCAATTCAGGTTTTGATGTTCGGCATTCTTGGGTCACATGTGCACATCGGTCTGCAAAGCCACATTGATTCGCAACAGTCCATGGCTTAGGAGGATTACCCGGGATTGAAATCAACTTTTGTTGATGCTTTCTCTTTACCAACGATCCAATTAATCCTGCTGTATACGGGTGTTTTGGGTTCTCAAAAATTTCTTCCACGCTACCGATCTCAGCGATGCGTCCGGCATACATGACTATTACCTTGTCCACTAGCTCAGCGACGACACTTAAGTCGTGCGAAATCCAGAGTAGAGACATCGCATTGTTACGGCGTTGTTCATCTACAAGATTGAGGATTTGACGTTGAATCGTTACATCAAGAGCAGTCGTTGGTTCATCGGCTATCAGCAGATTAGGTCTCAATAGAAGACTCATCGCAATCATCACTCGCTGCCTCATGCCACCAGAGAATTCATGTGGATAGGATGAAAAACAGCTCTCAGGGGATGGTATTCCGACATCCTGAAGGGCCTTGAGAACGTTCGCTTCATCATCGTTGGCATTGTGGGCACGAGCAGCTTCCTGTATCTGCCTACCTATCTTCATCATCGGATTCAACGAGGTCATTGGGTCTTGATAGATCATAGAAATTCGATTGCCACGAACATCTTGAAGTGCAGCTTTGTCAGCTTGGGAGATCTCTTTGCCTTGAAAGATAATCTCACCAGAATCTTGACTGACGCCCTTGGGAAGCAAGCCTAAAATAGAGAGTGCCGTAAGAGTCTTGCCTGAACCACTCTCACCAACAATTCCAACAGATTCACCCTCTAAAATTTCAAAGTTAACATTATCTACAAGCAACTTCTTATCCAGCGTTGTTGAGAGAGTCAGATTCTTAACTGAGAGTAAGGATGTCATATCGATCTCCGGGTCGGATCTAATGAATCTCGTAAACCATCGCCCACTAAGTTGAGAGATACGACGGCAAAAATAAGTGCAAGAGAAGGGCCGGCCAAGGTCCACCAGGCAAAGGCGGCCAGCGCCTGGGCTTCTGAGACCATTAAACCAAGTGAAGCATCAGGTGCTTGAGTACCAAGACCCAGGAAACTTAGTCCTGATTCAGTAAGTATCGCCCAGGATAGCGAGAGCGCAATTTGTACAAGAACAATGGGCATCACATTCGGCAATAAGTGCTTGAAGAGAATCCGCGGTGTGGAAAAACCAAGGACACGACCCGACTTTACATAGTCAGTCTCTTTAAGAGAGAGCACAGGTCCGCGAGTGACTCTGACAAATATCGGGGTGTAAACAATGCCAATAGCAATCGCAGTATCCAGCCACGAGTGGCCAAGTGAGGAGACGATTGCCAAAGCCATCAAGATAGCTGGGAATGCAAAGAAAACATCGCTCATGCGAGTCACGATGGTGTCGAGAATAGTTCCGAAATAGCCCCCAGCAACACCAAGGAGCGATCCAGCAATGGATGCAATAGCAACAGAGAGAATTGAGACAGCGAGCGAACGACGCACTCCATCTAAGACCCGTGAGAAAATATCTCTACCAAATTGATCTGTGCCGAAAATATGATGCCCTGATGGGGGTTTCAATATTGCAGCCACATCTTGAGCGACAGGATCATATGGTGTCGCATGGAAGAGCGCGACCAAGGCTCCAATAGAAAGTAAGGATAAAATGATGATCCCAATAATTCCATTCAGGCTCTTAAAATAGTAATAGAACCATGGTTTGGTTTCGCGTTTAATTTTCATATCAACGAATCCTCGGATCAATCTTGCGATAAATCAGATCTGTCACCAGATTTATCACCACAAAGGAGATGGCCACGATCATCACTGAGCTCTGTACGGTTGCATATTCGCGCTTCATAATGCCATCCAGAATTTGTCTACCCATTCCTGGCAGTGAGAAAATTTGTTCCACAATAACTGCTCCACCAAGTAGATAGCCAAACTGGATACCTGTCATCGTGACAATTGGATTCATAGAGTTTCGCAAAACGTGTACGAAGCGAACTCGTCTCTCGTTCACGCCTTTTCCAATAGCTGTTCTCACAAAATCTTTCTCTTGGGTCTCTATAAATGAAGACCTCGCAGTTCTCATCACTGGAGCTGCTACTGCAATTCCAAGCACGATGCTCGGATACATCATCTGTTGGAGATTTAAAGATAGGTTCTGCCAAGGTTTGGAGTACTCGTATCCATTAGGGAAATAATGGAACTTGTTAGCTGAGACTGCGACGATCAATGTACTCAGTACGAAGCTCGGTACTGCGAGGGCAAATAGACCAAATATCTGGCCAAAGAAATCTCGACGTCCGCCAGGCTGTGTGGCGCTATATATTCCCATGAGCGTTCCAAGGGTTACTCCAATAATTGAAGCAAATAGAGCAAGTTCAAGAGTTACAGGGAAAGAGTTTGCGGTAAGTGTCGTCACTGGAGTTCCAGTATGAAAAGCAAAGCCGAGGTTGCCAGTGACAAATCCCTTTAACCAGTTTAGATATTGAAGCAGAAGCGGTTTATCAATCCCGTAATAGGATTTGAGGGCCTTAATAGTTGCAGGCGTTAAATTACTCGTATCTTGCCCAAATGAAGAAGTAATAGCATCGCCGGGGATTACCCTCAGGACGACAAAGACAAAGACTGAGATTCCAAAAAGTGTTGTGCAAACAGATACAACTTTGCTGCGGAAGCGAGAACTAATGACTCGCAACATAATAATGAGACTCCCAGCGGTATCAATTCACGGAAAATATTTGTGACCTATTTGAAAAGAACGTGCAGTTTTTCAACTGCACGTTCTTTCACAGCTATTTCGCTACTTCAGTTAAAAGTTAGCCTAACTGTACGTTGCGAAGCTCAAGCATCGAACCATTTGGATTTGGTGTAAATCCAGTGAGTTTCTTTGAAGAGATGTAGTAATCGTAAGGAGCAAACAACCAGACCCATACAGCTTGATTTTCAAGCTCATGAGTGATCTTGTTGTAGATCGCCAAGCGACGGGCTGGATTGCCTGTTGCCTTACCTTGAAGGAAGAGGGAATCCAACGATGCTGATGAATATCCTGCAACCTTGTTCAGGTTTCCACCTGAGGTGAAGTAGCGGGTATACATAGTATCTGGATCAACTTTTCCACCATTATTCGCTACAGCTGCACCGAAATCACCGGCGAGCCACTTTGGAATATAGGTTGCAGCATCAAGAGGCTGAAGCTGAACTGTAATTCCAGCCTTTGCCAATTGTGACTGAACGCTCTGAGCGATTGGAGTTGCGAGCGCGTACTCGCCACCTTCGGTCATTACCTGAATCGTCAAGCCATTTGGATAGCCAGCAGCAGCAAGATACTTCTTCGCCTTTGCGGCATCAGCTGTTGGGCATGGGCGATCAGTAAGGCTGGACTTATAAGCAGGCATTGTGAATGGGCCTGTTATAGATCCTTGGCCGAGAGCGGCTGTATCAACAACCTGCTGACGATCAATCGCACATTGAATAGCCAAACGAACATTCACATTGTCGAAAGGCGCCTTTCGCGCGTTGAGTTGCAACACGTGATAAGCCAGTGCTGGTTGAGTTTGCAAGGTGAGGCCTGAGCCAACCTGCTTAGCAATGAGTGGGTTTCCAATATAGGCAAAATCAACAGTTCCTGCATTGAGGGCAGCAAGAATAGAAGACTCTGCTGGAATAATTTGGAAATTGAGTCCAGCTACCTTTGGAACAGATTTGTAATAACTATCATTAGTAGAAAGTTTTACAGATTGGCCAGGGGTCCAAGAAACATACTTATAAGGTCCAGTTCCATTAACTTTCTTACCGATCAAGCCAGCATCGATATCGGCCTTCGAAACCATAGCCATATTGACGCCATCAAGGGCAGCCAAGAATGGTGCATTCGGGGCAGAGAAATTAATTGTCAATTGGGCGCCAGCTGCACGGATCGAAGTAACCAAGCCTAAGTTACCTGCTGCTGATCCTGAGGCTTTGATGCGCTCAAGTGATGCCTTTGCATCTGCGGCCGTGAATGTTGTTCCATCATGGAACTTCACACCAGTACGCATATACATGGTGAGCTGAGTGCTCGATGAGTTCCAGTACCAAGACTTAGCGAGACCTGGAACGATCTGTAGATCAGTTGTGCTTTCAACGAGTTCGGAGTAAACCAAACCGAGAATACGAACTGTTGCAAAGTTGGTTGAGGTATGTGGATCTAATTTATCCATATCGGCACTGATACCGATATTGACTGTTTGCGCAGCTGCATGAGATGCAGACATTCCAACGCCCGAAGTTGCCATAGCAGTAGCAGCAACAATTGCGAGAAGTTGGATGCGCTTCTTTTTATTAAGAGTAACCATCCTTAGAAGAACCCCTTTCTGTGAAGCGAGAAAGTTTCTCACCTCGCCCAAGTGGAAATTATTTTCAATAGTTCCCTTGGCTTATGAAAATCTTGGCCGTCTTTACCAACAGTGTCAAGGGTTATAAGGGATGAGTCGCCATCACAAATAGGTAACATTTTCAGGGAAAATCGCAGTATTTCCTCGCTTTATAACAAAAAGTGATCCTATTTATTATCGAGCGCTTGGCGGATATGGTTCGAAGCCGTTTTAAGGCGAGCTTCTGCCTCTGTGGCATCAACATGGAGCAAGATCATCAAGATTGCGACCTTGACCCGATGCCCAGAATCTTCAAGCGCAGTGCTTGAAGTCGCTCGATCAGCGCCGGTTGCATTTTGGATGATTCGGACCGCTCGGTCCATCAACTTCTCATTGGTGATCTGTAGATCCACCATCAGATTTCCAAATGTCTTTCCTAGACGAATCATCGTAATCGTCGAGATCATATTGAGGACAAGTTTTTGGGCGGTTCCAGATTTAAGACGTGTTGAACCAGCTAATAGCTCTGGGCCGGTATCCACTGCAATCGCATGTTGAGCGACCTTTGTAATCTCTGATCCAGGATTACTGGTGAGGCCGACAGAGAGAGCGCCAATCTCATTTGCATATTTCAAAGCCGAGATCACATAAGGAGTTCGACCACTTGCAGCTATTCCGATCACAATATCTTGGGCTGTGAGATTAATCTTCTTAAGTTCGGCAACACTCAGTTCGCTGTTATCTTCTGCCGCCTCAACTGCTTGGCGAAGTGCAACATCACCGCCTGCAATAAATGCGATAACTTCAGTTGGCGCAACAGAGAAGGTTGGTCCAAGTTCTGCAGCATCGAGAACTCCAAGGCGGCCTGAAGTACCAGCGCCCATATAAATTAAGCGCCCGCCTTGAAGCTTGCGGTCAATAACGCCATCAATAACAATTTTGATTGTGGGGAGTACTTGAGTGATTGCCTTGGGAACTTCTGTATCACTCTCGTTCATGACTTGGAGAAGTTCGCCCACGGTCATAACATCAAGTAGGGCAAATTTTTCATCGACCTGTTCAGTACGAAGTGCTGCTAACTCTTCCTTGGAGGTCATAACTAAACAATACGCCAGGCAGTAGAGATCTGACTAGTAAACAGAAGGTGAATTAAAAACCAGTCTTCTGATTGCGCTTAGCGTTGAGTGCTTGACCTTTTTGGAGTGACTCTACGCGTGCTCGTTCCATTAGTCCCGCTACCTTTACAGAGATACCGGCATCTGATGTTCCGAGTATGCGCGCAGCGAGAAGGCCTGCATTCTTAGCATTGCCGACGCCGACGGTTGCAACGGGGATTCCAGCTGGCATCTGAACGATTGAAAGTAATGAATCCATGCCATCTAAATATTTAAGTGGGACTGGAACGCCGATTACGGGAAGCGTTGTTGCCGCTGCAATCATGCCTGGAAGGTGAGCTGCTCCGCCTGCGCCAGCGATGATGACTTTAAATCCAGAGCTGACTGCAGAGTGAGCAAAGGTGAGCATCTCATCGGGTGTGCGGTGTGCGCTCACAACGCTCACTTCGTATTCGATCCCACATTCATCGAGAACAGTTGCCGCCTCTTGCATAATCGGCCAATCAGAGTCAGATCCCATAACAATAGCTACTGGCTTACTCATCGATCGCTCCGCTCAGATAATCAATTGCATGGTCGACTTCTTGGATTAATTCTACGAGATGATCGCCATCCCCGAGTAACGTCACATGGCCGAGCTTCCGGCCTGGCTTCGCTTCCTTGCGATAGTGATGAAATTTCAACCCTGGCGTGCGGGCCATCAGGTGCAGATAAGGGCGATACATATCTGTCTTCTCGCCTCCGAGAATATTCCCCATAACAGCCCAGTCATTCGTTCGAGATGTATCTCCGAGTGGCAGATCCAGTACTGCACGAAGGTGTTGTTCGAATTGAGATGTCTTAGCCCCCTCAATAGTCCAGTGGCCAGAATTGTGCGGGCGAAGAGCGAGCTCGTTGATAATGAAGTGATCATCAACCTGGAAGAGTTCGACAGCCATGACGCCGACAAGATTAATTCCTTCAGCAATCTTCAGTGCGATAGCGCTTGCCGCGATCGAGAGTTCATCACTTAAATCTGGTACAGGTGTAACAGTCGTTGTGCAGATTCCGTCTCGTTGAACTGTCCACGTTGGTGACCATGTTGCAGCTTGGCCGTGAGGAGATCGTGCAACCATTATTGCAATCTCACGCGTGAAGTTAAGTTTCTCTTCAAGAAGTAAAGGAGTAGGAAGGGCATCCAACTCTGCTTGGGTATTAACAACCCAGACGCCACGGCCGTCATAACCACCAGTTGGGGCTTTAGCAATCAGTGGGAAATTAAGAGTTGGGGATCCACCTACATATTTTTCATAGCGCGGATTTGGCAGACCAAGCTCACTCATCTTCTCGCGCATTGCTAACTTATCTTGAGAGTAGATAAAAGAATCTGAGCGCGGATAGACGCGTATGCCATTAGCCTCAAGGTTTCGAATGACCGATTGAGGAACTTGCTCATGTTCAAATGTCACAACATCAACGCTCTTTGCAAATTCAAGGACTGCTTGTGAATCGGTGTAATCACCAAGAACGAAGTCACAGACCTGTGCAGCCGAATCATTTGGGATTGCGGCAAAAACTTTTAAGGTAATTCCCAATTCTGTCGCTGGTGCCACCATCATGCGCGCGAGTTGTCCCGCACCAATTACACCGACAGTGGGAAAACTCATGATGGAAGTTTATCTAACTTAGCGAGAGGTGCAGAACGTCGCCTACGCTGATGATCTCACCGCTATCGAGCAAGAGTTCGCCATTACTCGATATTCCAGCGGCCACTCCGGAAAGGGTGGTGCCATCAGGAAGTTGAACTGAGACGCTCTTACCCATAGTCGCACTTGAATCGAGATAATCATCGATGAGATCTTCACCAGATTCCCACCCTGCAAGATTAAATGCGATCTCCTTCAAGATAGCAGGCAAGAGATGATTGCGATCTGGTGCGCTTCCAAGAGTGAGAAGAACAGATGAAGCAGTTGGGACGGGAAGTTGCTCGTGCGTCATAGAAACATTAAGACCGATTCCTATAATGATTCCATCTCCTTGAACTTCGCAGAGGATGCCACCAACTTTTCCGAGATCACTTAAAATATCATTTGGCCATTTTGTAAAGAATTCGATTCCTAAAACTTCTGCAACAGATAACCCAACAAGCAAAGGAATAAATCCCCACTCACTTCTGTCGCGTTGTGGTGTTACATATGCAGAGAAGAGAAGTGCACTTCCTTTATCTGCTTCAAAGCTTCTATCTAAACGACCACGGCCTGCACTTTGATAGTTAGTGACTATGACATCGCCGTGTTGAGGCGACGCTAATTTGAGTGCAGTTTGGGTTGAATCAATTGTCTCAACGACTTTTACCGACCAGTAACCATCGCTTAACGCGTGATTGATATTCGATTGATCAAGCTCCACCGTAGTACCCTACAACCGTGACTGACGAGAGAATTGCAAAACGCCATGCAGAGGGCAAGAAGACTGCGCGCGAACGTATCGATCAATTAGTTGATGTTGGCTCATTCGTTGAAATTGATCAGCAGATCGAAGATGGTGTGATCACCGGTTACGCAACCGTTGATGGTCGGACTATCGCTCTCTACTCACAAGATTTCTTAGTCAAAGGCGGAAGCCTTGGCGAGATGACCGGTAAGAAGATCGTCAAGGTAATGGAGTTCGCTCTTAAGAGTGGTGTTCCACTTGTTGGACTCAATGATTCAGGCGGTGCTCGTATTCAAGAGGGCGTTGTTGCACTGAGCCAATATGGAGAAATCTTTAAGCGCAATGTCCGTGCATCAGGTGTTATTCCACAGATCTCAGTCATCATGGGGCCATCTGCAGGTGGCGCTGTCTACTCTCCTGCGCTTACCGACTTTGTCATCATGGTGAATAAGACCTCAAATATGTTTATTACCGGCCCTGATGTTATTAAGGCAGTTACCGGTGAAGAAGTGGCAATGGAAGATCTCGGCGGAGGTCTCACACATAGCTCAAAGACTGGAAATTCACATTACCTTGCTGAAAATGAAGATGATGCCCTTGATTATGTAAAGGCCCTCCTCTCATTCCTGCCATCAAATAACCTCGATGATGCTCCTGTATTCCAAGCAACCGAGTCGATGGATATCGCCCCATCAGATCGCGCGCTTGATTCATTGATTCCAGATAATGCTAACAAGCCATATGACATGCGCATCTTGGTTGAAGCACTCCTGGATGAATCAGATTTCCTCGAGGTTCATGCACTCTTTGCGCCAAATATCCTTGTTGGCTTTGGTCGCATTGAAGGTCGCTCAGTAGGAATCATCGCAAACCAACCTTCTCAATTCGCTGGAACTCTCGATATCGATGCCTCTGAGAAGGCTGCTCGATTTGTCAGACTCTGTGATGCATTTGGAATACCTGTCATCACACTCGTTGATGTACCCGGATTCTTACCCGGTACCGAACAAGAGTGGGATGGAATCATCCGTCGCGGTGCAAAGCTGATCTACGCCTACGGTGAAGCATCAGTTCCACTTATTACAGTGATTACTCGTAAGGCATATGGCGGCGCTTATATTGTTATGGGATCCAAACAACTTGGCGCAGATATCAACCTTGCTTGGCCATCCGCTCAAATTGCTGTCATGGGCGCACAAGGCGCAGTAAACGTCTTGCATCGCCGTGAAATTGCAGCTGATCCTTCTGTTGCTGCTGGACTCATCAAGAAGTATGAGGATGAGCTACTTAATCCATATATTGCAGCCGAAAAGGGTCTCATCGATGCAGTGATCGAACCGCATCAAACACGACGTCAGATCACCATAGCGCTACGTGCACTGCGCAATAAGAGAGTAGATCTGCCAACTCGCAAACACGGAAATATCCCTCTGTAATGCTTCAAGGCAAACGCATCACAATTGTTACTGGTGACCCAACTCGTGAAGAGTATGTTGCTATCTCGCGCGCTATTCGTGAGATCCAGAAGCAAGAGAACCCAGAGAAGAAGTTTGCGACATCGTGGGCTCGTGTAAAGATTAAGAACTCGCTTCCACGTAAATGGGGCACGACTCCCTCATGAGTAAACGCCGCGTCATTCTCGCCTCTGCATCACCGTCTCGAAAGCGTCTTCTCGAGTCTGCTGGTATCTCCCCTGAAATATTGGTGAGCGGAGTGGATGAAGAAGATCCAGCTCTCTTAGCTCTGACACCATCTGAGATGGTCATCGCACTTGCCATTATGAAAGCTCATACCGTTCGTAACGCTCACCCAGTTGGCGATAATGCACTGGTTATCGGGTGCGACTCAACATTTGAATTCGAAGGTGCGAACTTAGGTAAGCCTCTCACTCGTGATGCAGCGATTGCCCGAGCCAAAGCTATGCGCGGAAAGAGCGGTTACCTTCATACAGGTCATAGCGTCATAGATACAGCCCAAGATATTGAAGTATCCGATATCTCCACTTCTAAGGTTACATTCGTTGATATGACTGATCGTGAGATTGAAGATTACGTTGATAGTGGAGAACCTCTGCAAGTAGCAGGTGGATTTACGCTTGATGGACGTTCAGCCCCCTTTATCTCGCATATCGATGGAGACCCAAGCGGAATTATCGGATTATCACTACCCACTTTGCGCAAGATCATGATCAACCTTGGTTTGGAATGGGGTGACTTACTATGAGCAAGAAAATCTCAGCAGTCCTCATAGCAAACCGTGGTGAGATTGCAGTTCGCGTTGCTCGTGCCGCCCGCGATCATGGCATTACATCAATTGCAATTTATAGCGATGAAGATCGCGCTGCTCTGCACGTTGAGATCGCAGATGTCGCCTTCGCACTCAACGGCCTATCTGCTGCTGAAAGTTATCTTGATCAGGCAAAGATCATTGCCATTGCTAAAAAGGCTGGTGCTGATGCAGTCCACCCAGGCTATGGATTCCTCTCCGAGAATGCAGATTTTGCTCAGAAGGTTCTCGATGCGGGTCTTATCTGGATCGGGCCATCCCCTGATGCGATTCGTCTACTCGGCGATAAAGTTTCAGCGCGAAAGATTGCCGCAGAAGTTGGAGCACCGCTCGTTGCAGGAACCATTGACCCAGTCGATGATCCTCAAGAGATTGTGGATTTTGCGAAGAAGCATGGACTTCCAGTTGCGATCAAAGCAGCCCATGGTGGCGGTGGGCGTGGACTCAAGGTTGCGCACACAATCGAGGAGATCCCAGAATTATTTGCCTCTGCAGTCCGTGAAGCGATCACAGGCTTTGGCCGCGGAGAATGTTTTGTAGAACGCTACCTAGATAAGCCTCGCCACGTTGAGACCCAGGTCTTAGTTGATAGCCACGGTAATGCCGTTGTTGTATCTACTCGAGATTGTTCTTTGCAACGTCGCCATCAGAAGCTCGTTGAAGAAGCTCCTGCTCCATTCTTAACTGCCGCACAAGAAGAGCAGCTCTATACATCGAGTAAAGCGATCATGAAGAAGGCTGGCTATGTCGGTGCCGGGACATGTGAATTCTTAATTGGCGTAGATGGAACCATCTCATTCCTTGAGGTGAATACTCGCCTACAAGTAGAGCATCCGGTCTCTGAAGAAGTTACTGGGATAGATCTTGTGCGTGAACAATTCCGTATCGCATCAGGTGAAGCGATTAACCCTGTTGATCCGATTATTCGTGGCCACTCCATTGAATTCCGCATCAATGGTGAAGATCCAGGAAATGGATTCTTACCCTCTCTTGGAACCATCACCAACTGGGAAGTTCCATCTGGACCCGGAGTTCGCATCGATGCTGGCTTTGACTACGGCCACACCATTGGATCGCACTTTGACTCACTACTTGCAAAATTAATCGTTACTGCTGCAACGCGTGAGGAAGCGATTGCTCGTGCCAAGAGAGCGCTTGCAGAATTTCAGATCGGTGGCCTCGCAACGGCGCTCCCATTCCACAGAGCAATCCTTGAAGATCCAAACTTTGCCGAAGATTTCAAGGTTTATACGAGTTACATCGAGAATGAATTTGATAACCAGATTCCTGCCTTCTCATATAAAGCTGGGGTAGCCACCACAAAGGTCACATCACAGAAGATCGTCACTGAAGTTAATGGCAAGCGCTTTGAAGTAGTCGTGCACTCCGAGGAAGAGCAGAACCGCCGCCACAAGATCAAATCGAACGTTCTCAGTGGCTCTTCTGGAAATACGCTCAACTCCCCTATGCAAGGCACAGTTGTGAAGGTCCTTCGAGGTAATGGTGAGAGAGTGAAGGCTGGGGATCTGATTGTGGTCCTTGAAGCGATGAAGATGGAGCAGCCACTTGTTGCCCATCGAGATGGTGTTATTGAAAAACTGACTGTTGGTGTCGGGCAGACTGTTACAAGTGGTGCGACATTGTGCGTTATCGAGGATGCAGACTAAATTGCTCGTATGAGCGATCTATATACAGACCCAATCGGCACTGCAGAACTGGCAGCGAGCAAGCTTGCAGCAATCACTGGCAAGAGTTCACACCAAGTAGCACTCGTTATGGGGTCAGGCTGGATCACAGCAGCTGATGCGCTCGGTACTCCAACACATGAATTTCCTGCCACTGATCTCCCTGGATTTTTAGCTCCCACTGTTGCAGGTCACGGCGGAGTAATTCGCTCATATGACCTTCAGGGCCCATCTGGAATTATCCACGCGCTCGTCTTCCTTGGACGTACGCATCTCTATGAAGGTAAGGGAATCGAACCTGTTGTTCATGGTGCACGTACGGCAGTAAAGGCCGGCTGCAAAGTTGTCGTTCTCACTAATGCATGTGGTGGAATCAACCTCGAATATTCCGTTGGTCAACCAGTAATTATTCGTGACCATATCTCGTTGACAGCAGTGAGCCCACTGATCGGTGCAAACTTTGTAGACCTCACTGATGTATATAGCAAGCGCATTCGTGCAATCGTGCAGAAAGCAGATAGCTCCCTTGCAGAGGGCGTCTATGTCCACTTGCGCGGACCTGCATATGAGACTCCCGCTGAAATCACTATGTTACGAACTATCGGTGCTGATCTCGTTGGAATGTCTACAGTCCCAGAAGCGATTGCAGCACATGCACTCGGCGCAGAAGTTCTTGGAATCTCACTTGTGACAAATGCAGCTGCTGGCGTCACTGGCGAAAAACTCAATCATGAGGAAGTCATCGCCGCGGGTAAAGCTGCAGCCGGTCGTATGGGTGAGTTACTCGCAACGGTCCTGCCACAACTATGAGCCTTGATCAATCACTCGTCGCTGAAGTAGCGGAGTGGATTGCGCTTGACCCATCACCAACAGATGCAGCACTTCTTCAGAAGTGGCTCGACGAAGGAAATGAAAGTGACCTTCGCCACTGCTTCAATGGATTCCTACAATTTGGCACCGCGGGTCTACGCGGACCGATTGGCCCAGGGCCCTCGTGTATGAATCGAGCGGTTGTTCATCGCACCGCAGCTGGAATCGCTGCTTATATGAAAGAACGCGGGCTTACTCGTGTAGTTATTGGGCGCGATGCTCGTTATGGATCTGAAGATTTCACGCAAGAGAGCGCTGAAGTATTGACCGGCGCTGGTATGGAAGTTTTCGTTCTCCCACGTCCTATGGCAACTCCCGTGCTGGCATATGCAACAACTGCGCTCAAAGCAGATGTCGGCATCATGGTTACAGCAAGCCATAACCCACCTCAAGATAATGGCTACAAGGTCTATCTCGGTGGGGTTGTAGATGCTATTCGCTACGCAGGATCACAAATCGTCTCCCCCGCAGATATTCAGATCGCAGCAGAGATCTCCAAGATTCGTGAACTAGCACCGAAGAAATTAGGCTGGACTGTTCTAGGTGAAACCGAATTTAACGATTACGTGGCCAAAACTGCAGCGCTTGCGCGATCAAAGCATCCATTGAAAGTTGTCTACTCTGCGATGCATGGCGTCGGCTCTGAGAGCATTGATGCGGTATTTAAGAGAGCTGGATTCTCAGAGCTTTATTATGTCGAAGAGCAACGGATGCCAGATCCAGCATTCCCTACAGTCGCATTTCCTAATCCAGAAGAGCCGGGGGCTATAGATCTATCTCTTGCCTTAGCTAGGAAGATTGATGCAGATATTGTGATCGCAAATGATCCCGATGCTGATCGGTGTGCTGCTGCAATCAACGACCCAACGGTTGGTTGGCGGATGCTTCGTGGTGATGAAGTT